>VXUA01000053.1 GCA_009837185.1 Gammaproteobacteria bacterium
ACATCGTAAGGATCACGAAGTACCACAGGCAAATCACAAACGCGACCGCCAGTATAAATTTCGTTCGACTCAATCGAGTACAAACGCGAATTTCGTTACGCGCGAGCACTATCCATGCTAAATGCTCACGGACCATCTTACCCATCATTACGCCTAACATCGTGAGTCCAAAGCTAGGCTTTCTTTCAGATTACGGCACGTATCAACATCCAGTTACATCGGTACCGATGAATCTCCGAAATCTGCATATTCCACGTAATGTCAATCAGGACAAGTAATGTCAGCAGAGCGAGTGTTTAAATAAATCCGAGTGCCCCACCAGTCACCCTTCTTCACCTTAACCCAAAACTCAGCCCTAACTTTCCACTTTCCGGTTGCACACATGAGGACGGCTTGTGCGTTGGTTGCATCAAAATCGGCATACTTCCCCCATTGATAGAATTTCGTGGTCTGATCAGAGTTTGCAGGTGGTATCATTTTAAGTATGACAGTCCACTTCACGTCTTTATTAGCTTCTTCAGACCCGGGCATTTCACAGTCCGCGTCATAGTGTGCCGCTACCCTGGAACCATCCAAATAGGGTTTGGAGACGTGCATTCATGATTTGAATTCAACACAATTTCTGGGTTTGTAAACTTAGGGTTTTTTAACCGGGGATTGATAATGACAGGTTGAATTGGAAACACGCCCGCTCGTTCAGGATCCTCTATCGATCGCCAAGGCTGTCGTACCAAAGTGGAATCGGGAGCACTGGCTAACCGAATGATCGGTTTGTTCGCGTGTTCACGAACGGGATTGTCCGAAACACCTTTAAACGTAGACTCGATCCAATCAGAAAAGTCAATCCCATTTCGGGTTTCGACGTCGTTCGGTTCAAGATCGATGTTCGAGGTATCGTTCGTCAGCGGGAATTCGTCAGATTGACCTGCTGCCATGAGGGGTACGGAAAATAGAGCAAGGATTGCTACGAAGTATCGAAAAATCATGATGTCGCCTCCAGTTGAGATTAATCATTCTTTCAAGTTATTCTATCCGGAAATTCGTCCAAAATATCTGTTGTCTTTCACTTCCTATAATTACAGTTATCGGAAGAGGAGTACATTCCCATGTTTGAGTATCCATTACACATTTATTCGGAAGAATTCAACCAAATCATCCCCTTCAAGGATAGAGAGAACCTTGAATCCCTGATTCAATCTCAGCGCAAGATTAATGGAATTCCTGACTCGGTAACAAATGAACACATACTGCAGTGCTTGGAACCTGTAGATGGTTTGAGTGTTTACACGGGCGACGAGACTGGGATTAAAGCCGATCCCAGTATCACGGTTTATCAGTGGAATGACGACTGTTTATATGAGCTTCTTTAAGGAGTGATATCGAACTCAAGAATCGAACCTCGCAAAATCTCGTAGGAGCTCCAACCGCCAGCGCACCTACTGTGATCGGAAAATATTTGGAGTGTCAAGGATGACAAATTCAGAATCAAAAAATCTCCCGCAACAGACGCAGACCAACAACTACAAGCTATGTTGGAACAATCTGCGGCACTGTCTTCGCGATTTGATGTTGAGACAGCTAAGCTCATCAACGCATTGATCAGTCGCAACACAGTCAAAGCCTATCGATCCGCACTTAAGCAATTTTCAAGTTAGAACACGCGTTCTAATCCCTTCCAGGACCAACATGTTGCGCAATACCTTTCCTATCTTCATGTTTCTCGTCGTCTCGCACCCGCGAGTATCAATTTAGCATTTAGCGCAATAAAGAGATTGGCTAAGCACCGGGGAATTCCGAGCGTTTGGAACTTCTCCACGGAGACGTTAGCTGGTATTCGCAGAATTGGGAAGGAACGCGGACGCGGTCAGAACACCCCTTTGACCTACGAAGATTTTGTCACGCTGCTAATCACTTGCGATCAGCCCAGAAAATATGCGAAAAAGTATGAGACGACAGCTCAGGCGAAAGAACGGGCACTAGTCGATAGAGTCATCATTTCAATGCTGTTCATGGCCCGGATGAGACGTTCAGAGGTAGCAATCTTACGTTGGGGCGACATTCAAGATAGAACCAACAAGAATAGGTTAATCGTCAAAGTTCGACGTTCGAAATCCATTCAAGAAGGATCTTCTGACTATAGATTGTTGAAAACGAGCGCTGCGGATGCAGTACGAAAACTGTGGGAGGCGCGCCAACCGTTGACAGACGAGCTCGTCATCCCTTTGACTTGTCGACAAATAGCAAATCGGTTTCAAGCATGTTGCAAACACGCGAATTTGAGAGGAAATCTCACGGCACACTCTGGACGGATAGGTTTCGCGAGAGAACTAATCACCCGAGGCACTAGCACAGAATCTGTTGCACTCGCTGGTGGTTGGAAGTCCGAAAGGATGGTATCACACTATTCCCAAAAAGCACGTGTCGAAGATGGAGTAGTTGAAAGATATTTTTAATTACCGACAAATTTTCAAAGTTCTCCTCTTCGAAAAGTACTTGACACCCACTCTTTTAGTACGGCGTAAATACTTTTTACGATTTTTATCGTGTAGCAGGGTGATAACAGGTTGTAAATTTCCGTGCTACATTTCTAAATGTCGCCTCCGAGTAGATCGGTGATTCACTTTCACATTCTGCTCTCCACAACACGAATATCCTATGCACAGAATTGACAAGTCGTTCACATTTAGTGCCTGAACCAATACGATTGATGCTGGAAAGGATAATTTGGTAGCGAAATACGTCGCCGTGTCTCTCCGGCGAAGAGTCCGCCGAAGTCTAACTCGCACCCTGCCTCATACAATCGAGCGACTACTTCTACAATCTCTGTAGTCGAATTGATTTCAATCTCAGAGTCGACGCCCAGGTTCGTTAATGCTGCCTCGTGGCGCGAGACGTGACCAGTTTTAGTGTTCGGCGCGAACCATGATGTCAGGTCCGGAGTCTCGCCGATATCTACCATTTGAGCTGTAGTACCGTTCACAAAGGGTAAACGGAGTGGCGAGAGAGAAAATTCTTTCAAGCAAGCTTCCAAATCTTGGGAGCGATCTTCCTCTTCACTTTTACCTACGCGTTCGCCGTACAATGCGGCGAGTTGAAAACCGTCCTCTAGGCTAAACAAGCCAGCCGCCTGAGCAGCAGCGAGTTCACCAACACCATACCCAACGACCACGCTTGGGTGAATTCCTAAGCTGTTCCACAATGCAGTGATTGCACACTCCAACGAATAAACAGCGGGTAGTGTCCATGCGGACTTCTCCCAATTCTTGGAATCTCCATTTAAGATTTCAAGCAATGAGTCATCGTATTCATCGCGAAATGCTTGGTCGCATTGATTCAACACAGCTTGTAGCACCGGTTCACTGTTACACAGTTCATCTACGTTTTCGATCCACTGCTTGTAATCGCCATTGAAAGTGAAAGCCAACTTCCCAATTGGTTTGCGTTCAGGTTCAACTTCCTGTCGTGCGACACTCAATAAACCTTCTCGTAAAGAAACACAGTCGTTGAATGTGATGCCTGCCCGATGCTCAAAGTGACTTCGACCGACACACGCAGTCCATGCCATGTCCGCTAATAGCGTAGACTCAGCATCTTCCACACTAGACAATGCTTCTTGTCGCCCGTCCAGCCAATCGAGATAACGGCCCGCTAGATCCTTGAGTGCGTCGTGAGTCTTACCCGATAGAGGTAAAAGCCTTGTTCTGCGACTTGCCGAAGTTTCCATCTGTGCTTTGTCTTGAATCAAATCCGCAAGCACAACAGGTATACGTTGTGAAGTACCGACAACGAAGCCCTCTTGACCATCTACAACTTGTTGGTCATCTCGTGCAGGAGAACGTTCGACGATAACGTGCGCGTTCGTGCCGGAAATACCGAATGCACTGACCCCTGCGACTGGAGAACGATTTGACCTCTGGGGCCACACCGTCTGTTCTGATGTAACTTTTACCGGTAGTTTGTCCCATTCGACGTGCGGACTGGGATTCTTAAAGTGTAGCTGTTTTGGAATGATCTCATGGTGCATTGACAACAGGACTTTGATGAGACCGGCAACGCCCGCGGCTGCTTCTAAGTGGCCGATATTCGTCTTTACCGTACCGAGCAGAAGCGGTTTATCAGATTCTCGATTCCGTCCGTAGACAGCAGCAGCAGCACGCACTTCGATAGGATCGCCCAATTCTGATCCTGTTCCATGAACTTCAATGTAGTCCAAGTCGGACGGAGCCAGTCCAGTCTGAGACAGAGTCTCTGCAAACAGCTGTTCTTGAGCTGTTCCATTAGGCACTGTGAGTGCCGCAGCAGCACCATTCTGATTGATTGCTGAGCCCTTGAGGACTCCCCAAATTCGGTCGCCCTGAGCTTCGGCGTCGCTCAGACGCTTTAGGACTACCATGCCACACCCTTCACCCCGTACGAAGCCGTCGGCTGCTGCGTCGAAGGTTTTACACTTGCCTGTTCGCGACAGCATCCCGTAATCCCTCATGAATCGCATCACAGGACGAGAAAGGATGATGTGCACGCCTCCAGCCAAAGCCACGTCTACTTCACTCTGTCGAAGACTGGCAGCCGCTTGATGCACTGCCACCAACGACGACGCGCAGGTCATATCGAGTGGGATCGCAGGTCCCATCAGACCCAATGCAAAGGCAATTCTCCCAAGAGCGACGCTCCCCGCGGTTCCGAGATAACTATCATCTCGGCCAGCAGCAGTTATTAAATCACGATATTCACTACTGCCTATGCCAGCAAAAACTCCGGCACGACCACCCTTGAGCGACACCGGATCTATTCCGGCGTCCTCCAATGCGTGCCAACTTGTCTCGAGCAACATTCTTTGACGCGGATCCATCATGTTTGCTTCTATCGGTCGTATTCCAAAAAAGCTAGCGTCAAATTGGTCGAGTCCATCAACAAATCCTCCGACGCGGTACTCAGACTCTTCGGCAGACGGATCTCCAATGATTCCATTCCATGGACCTGAATCATGCCGCCCGTCGGTCACTAGATCAGCTCCTGCTTCAAGCTGTTTCCAATAACTCTCTAAGTCAGGTGCTCCGGGGAACCGACAAGCCATCCCAACAATGGCTATTTGATCCTCATCGGACCGCGACTCTATGTTCAGTTCAGGTTTCGGCTGATCTTGAACCGTGGGTTGGATCTGAGGTGCAGTCTCAACTTGCAGAGTCGCCGATTGGTCTGGGAGTGCTGCCTGCATCCTTGTTGCAGAGTCATCCTCTTTCTGTTTTGACTGAGACACAGACGTAGGTTCAATCTCACCCAGTTCACCGTTTAAATGACAGGCGAGCAATTCAATATTTGGAAAGTCAAAGACGACCGTGTTCGAGACAGTACATGCACCAGATAACGCGCGGTTTAGTCGATTACGAAACTCTACGGCCATTAGCGAGTCCATCCCAAGGTCGAAGAAACCGACCGAACGTGCCGGTTCGGACGGCATGCGCAACACCGCTTGTAATTCTTGTTGTATAAAGGATACAAGCAAGTTTTCACGTTCAGAAACATTAGCGCTCGCAAGCTGAGTCAGTACATCTTCCGTCGAGATCGCACCATCGATTGCCTCATCGTCCTCTGACGAGAGCAATTCGTCTAGGAACGCAGGTCGGTCGTCTACTGCTTCTTCGAAAACGGACCAGTCCATTGCCATCACTACTGAATTGGTAACGTCTTGTCGGACAAGTCTGTTCAGGGCGCGAATGCCCTGTTGAGGAGTAAACCAGCGACCGCCTAAAGCAGATCGTTGCCGCTCAATACGGTCCTTTTGTTCTGCCGCTTCTCCAATTTCTGACCATGCTCCCCAGGCAATTGCTTGTCCCGGGAGTCCAAGCGCGCGGCGGTGCCCTGCAAGTTGGTCCAAAAACGCATTAGCTGCCGCGTGGTTTGTCTGACCGGGATTGCCCATGACACCTACGCGACTTGAAAACAGAATGAAGAGATCTAAATCTCGGTCTGCTGTGGCACGATGTAGGTGCCAAGCTCCTAGAACTTTAGGCCACAGTACCGTTTCAAACCGGTCCCAACTCTGGTTCGTGAGTGCGCCATCTGACAGCACACCAACGCTGTGAATGACACCTGCAAGAGGAGGTAAATCCTGGTCTACTCGCTCGAGCATGCCATCCAATGCTTCAGAATCGGAAACGTCGGCTAGTTCGACTCGAATCGTTGCACCTCGTTCCTCGAGTTCGCGAATAGTCTCCTTTGCTTCCTCGTTGGGCGGACGTCGACCGTTTAACAGAACAGTACCTGCACCGTGCTCCACCAACCATTCAGCCACTGCGAGACCTATTCCACCCAATCCGCCGGTAACTAAATACGTTCGGTCCTGTTTCAGTCGACCGGAGACGAGAGGCTGAGTCGTGACGACGATTTTTCCGAGGTGCCGAGCCGAGCGCATGAACATCAACGCAGCACCTGCTTCTGCTAGTGGCCACCGACTGTGGACTATGGGTGTGAGTTCACCAGTTGCGACTCGTTCCATCAGCTCGCGCAAGACCCGTCCTACCCACTCTGGATCTGTTTTCTTCAAGACATCGAGCTCAAGTATGTCATAGGCTACATCAGCTCGCACTTCAGCCATCTCCTCCGGGCTCAGAATGTCGCGCCGAGCTAATTCCACGAACCGACCGCCCTGTGCCAAGCAGGACAGACTCGCATCGATGAATCCTTCACTAGTGAGACTGTTCAAAACCACGGTTACCCCTGCTCCATCCGTAGCTTCCAGAATCTCTTCACCAAACTTAGTTTGGCGACTGTCGAAGACGTGTTTCACGCCCAACGAACGGAGATAGTTCTGTTTCGGTGCACTCGCTGTCGTAAAGACTTCCGCGCCCGCGGCTTGTGCTAGTTGAATCGCAGCCAACCCCACTCCTCCAGCACCAGCATGAATCAACACTCGATCATCTGCTTCTAATCCAGATAGCTCATAGGAAAGAGCTGCAGAGACAAACGCACTGGGTATAGTGGCCAATCCAGACACTGGAATATCGGGAGGTGCGTGCGCAACCAATTCTTCGTGGGTAATCATTTCCGCCGCGAACGCCCCAAAGCCCAATCCAACGACGTGGTCACCCACGGAAACATTAGATACTTCGGAACCGACGCCCAGGACATATCCGCACATTTCCCGTCCAAGATTTCCTTCTTCGATGAAGCCAAGTGAACGGAACACGTCCCAAAAGTTAAGCCCAGCGGCTTCGACCGCGATCTTTACCTCTCGTGCATCAAGGGGTCTCGAGGGTAGGTCTATAGCACATGGTGTTTCAAACACCCCGGCAGGATCCGGCGTCAGCACCCAGGAAGAGTTTTCAGGCAAGTCCAACCGCTCCGGTCCGTCTTCAGTGCGAACCAGACGTGCGACTTGACGGCTCTGCCCACGCCAAGCGATATGGTTTTCGAAATCGGGATACATTAGCTCGTCAACGAGATCAAATACCTGTTCGTCGACGGTCGGGTCAAGATCGACCATTCGAGGATTGAGATACGCAGCTTCCCGTGCGACACCCTTACCGAATCCCCACAATGTCGCTCCAACCAAAGATCCCTGGGTCTCTCGCTCAAGTACTTGTGCCCCGCTTGTGATGAACCAAACACCTTTTTCGGGAGTTAGATTGGAATCGACCATGCTTTGAACGAGGGCAAGAGCACTCGCAACCGCATGTTGCACGTCGTGTTCAATGTCTGGTGTAGTCGCCGTGGCACCGTGACCGTCGAGCGAGGCAAAGTGACCGACGCCACTAAGGTCCATGTCATCAGGTATTTTCTCAAAGAGGGTTTGCCAAGACTCTCGACATTCGATATCTGCTCTTGCATGCAATACACCGCTATGCTCAGATTCAACACTCACCACGTCTGAAGCGTCGCCGGAAACGACCATGACAGATTGATTCCGATTCGCAAGACGGGTGGCGATTTCTTTCGCAAAACCCCGTTCGTCTGCTAAAAGAACCCAGAATCCCTGGGCTTCTAACACCTCGTCAGGCCCCTTCGCAATGATCACGCCTCGATCCGGTTTTTCATCGGGCTTAGACGAATCCAAACCTAAGACTTCTACTGCCTCAAATCCTGAGTCGAGTAGAGCTCTTTCCCAAACTTCTGGTCCAGCTAAAGCATGATGTGGCCGGTAATCGTCAGCGAAACGCCACCAGCCGTCGAGCTGTCCGAACGTCAAGTCCATCCAACCCTGACCACGCAGGTTTTCGAGTGCCACCATCTGTCCAGACGGTGCAAGCAACTTCAAACAATGACCCAGAGTTTCATTGAGAGAACGCGTGGCATGGAGCACGTTCGATGCGATGATGAGGTCATAGGCATAAGCGTTAAAGCCCTGTTCGACAGGATCTTTCTCAATGTCTAAAGGTCGATATTCAATACAACCACCAGCATCACCAAAACGAGACTCTGCTTCTGCGAAGAAACCAGCAGAAATGTCCGTGTACACGTACTCAAAGCGTCCCTCTGGAAGCTCTGGCAATACCGAAGCGGTTGCCGAGCCCGTTCCAGCGCCGACTTCAACGATCCTGAGATGTCTTCCACTAGGTAAATTGGCTAAAAGTGCTCGCACTGCGTCTCTTAATAACCTGTTCGCTGCGAGCGCGATTGGCGCTCTAACATACAGATCGGCCGGCGTTGGGTAGCCACTGCTAAACAACAAAGTGAGAGGATCAGCTTGTCCTCGAAGCACCTCGGGCAAAGATTTTCCACAACGTCCAAACAGTCCAACCTCGGTCGCTCCGTGTGGATGTTTTTCGGCTAGTTTATCGGCGACGGTATCGGGATCTGGCGGGATTTCATCTGGTAGTGGGTCTTCTTCGCCCAACTTCACCGTAAATCCGTCGTCGCCTTCTTCTACCACACCACACCGAGCCAACATTTCCAACAAACGACGGAATACTCGTTTGTGCACATCGTCTACCCCTAGTTCATTGCGAAGTTCTTCCGGTTGCACAACTTGACCGACAACACGCTTCCAACCTAACGTTTCGAGCGTCCAGCACGCACGAGACAGGGACCAGTTTTCGAGATCTGTTAGCAGCGCAGCCCGGTTCGCCCGTGGGACACCCTCTTCCTCGAGGTAATCTGCGAGTGGCTTGAAGTCCTGTGCGACCGAATTCGGAAGTGGTAGGAAATCGGCTGCGACAATCGCTGGTACCAAGGGTCTCTCTCGCCAAACGACCTCGTACAAAAGGTCATTTACATTCTCGAGTGCCGAAAATAGTGCAGCGCGAGTCGCGCGTTTGATGGTGTACCCGTCAAGTCCTCCCAATAAACGACCATCGAAATCGTAAATACGCAATTCTGCTCTTTGTACTTCTGGAGCTGAGTCAGAATCAGTGTTTGACGTATCAGCAGTATCGATCATTCGAACATGACACACTACCTGATCGTGCAAACTATCGGACGACAGCCACAGTTGATCCCAACCAAACGGCAGGTACGTAGTTTCGTCGGTTTCTGAGCCCTGAATGCGTGCTGCTGCAACGACCTGAAAGCAACCATCCAGTACAAGCGGATGAACAACTAAAGAGGATCGACTTGGCATATCCGACAAAGATACTTCGCCTAGTGCTTCGCCCGGTCGAGCCCAAACGTTCCCCAAGGTGCGGAAGCTAGGACCAAGTTCAATACCCGATGCCGCCCGTGCTTGGTACAGTGTTGATGTATCCACCGGCGTCAGCTCTTTTTTCAAACTTTCAAGATCCACTTGCGGTTCTGCACTCGGTAGAGTTGTTTCGGATGACACTTGACACTCCGCGTGAAGTATCCAATCAACATCTGCAGGTCCCTTGCTGAGAATCTGAAGGAGATCTGATTGCTCCTGACCCGATCCTCCCAACACCGCTTGCACGGTGCGGCAGTTCTCCTCGTTCTCGTTCTTGCCGTCGTCAACGGGGAAAACGAGGGCATTGTGCAATTGCATGTTGGCAACAATGACCGGAGTTGATGCTCTCGATTGAGACAACGCTGCTGCCATCGCTCCGTAGAGTGCTCCCGGCGCGATGACGCGTTCATAGACGCGATGGTCCGCTAACCATTCTGGGTCGGATGGAAATAGTTCGGTTTCGTATGTGATCTCACCACTGGCTGACTCGCGACACAAGCCAAGCAAAGGATGTCCTTGAACGGAACGTTTTTGCTTCGGCTCGCGCAACCAATAGGTTTCGCGCTGAAAGGGATAGCCAGGAATCGAGATGCGTCGTCGAGTCTCGCCAACAAATAGCCCTTCGAATCGGACACTAAGTCCCGCTTGATACGCTTCTGCAACCGCTTCGATAAAGCTCCCAGTTCCGGCTGGAGAGTCATCCGGCCTTGGTCGAATGCTTGATAACACAACTGGCGGTGCCGCGGAATCTGGCCATGCCGAGGCTGCCATTGGAGCGAGTACCGAGCGCGGACCGATTTCGAGAAGTAGATCCACTCCGAGGTCCGCAAGAGTGCGCGCACCGGTAGCGAACGCGACCGGATTCCTCGCATGGCGACGCCAATAATCTCCGTCTAGTCGTTGTTCTTCCTCCAACACGTGACCTGTCAGATTGCTAACTAAAGGCACCGTCGGATGTTGGATGGTTACTTCATCGAGTGACGCTTGAAGTTCGTCAAGAGCAGGTTCTACAAGTGCACTATGGAATGCTTTAGTCGTGTTCAACCTACGTACTCGGATACCATCACTTTCAAATGTTTTTGAAAGAGTTTCAACGGCATCCACTGTTCCACTGACGACTTGATGCAGACCGTTGTCGGCGGAGATGTTAATTGTCTCTCCTGCAGCGTCGGCATTTATTGCGTCGACAGCGGACTGAACGTGTTCGGGTGGAGCAAATATTGCAGCCATTGCACCCGGCTCGGTTGCTCCAAGGAGTTCGCCACGCCGGCAAACAAACCTCATTCCGTCTTCTAAACTGAACACGTTTGCCGCTTGGGCTGCTGCGATTTCTCCAACACTATGCCCTAGGACCACATCTGGACAAACTCCGACGCTAGCCCATAAAGCAGTTATCGCACATTCAAGTGCATAAAGAGCGGGTTGCTCCCAAGCAGTATCACCGAGTTGTCCATTACCACCGCGACCAAACATCACATCCAACAAAGATGTGCCTCGCTCCTTTAGGAAAACTTGTTCGCATCGGTCCAGTACACGGCGAACTACGGGTTCTTGCTCGTACAAGTCCTGACCCATTCCAGCCCATTGGCTTCCCTGGCCCGTATAAGCAAACGCTACTTTCTTGGCCGTACTCGGTTGCTGTATATCCGACTCTGCTAACGTTGTGAGTCTCGCGCGTAATTCACTAGTGCTGCTGAATAAAAGCCCTGCGCGCCAATCGAAGTGGCAGCGTCCAATACCCGCGGTCCACGCCGCGTCCGAAAGCAATGATCCATTTTGTTCGTCGTCTTTGGGAGGTTCTTGAGCGTGTTCATCGAGCCACGATAAATATTGTGAAGCAAGTTCTTTTGTAGCTAGTTCGTTCTTTGCTGAAATAGGTAATAGTCGAATCTCGCGCTCGCAGAAGTCTTCCTCAACTTCTGAGGCGTCTTTATCGTCAGTTGAGGAAGGAACGGTTACAGTTTGACCGAGTCCTACTACTCTGTCTCGAGGATAGGAAGTCGTTTCTGCTACCGGATACTCTTCAACCACGATGTGGGCGTTGGTACCAGATATGCCAAAAGAGTTCACACCTGCTACGCGAGGTCTACCGTTACGATCAGGCAAATCCATCTGCGACGAAGTGACAGTCAAGGGAATCGAATCCCAGTCGATACTTGGGTTCGGATTGTTGAAATGCAAATGTTTTGGAATCACACCACGTTGCAGCACGAGCACGGCCTTGATAAAGCCTGCGATCCCTGCCGCTGATTCCAAGTGTCCAAGGTTTGTTTTGACCGAGCCAACGAGTAGTGGTTGATCACTTGATCGGTTCTTACTGTAAACTCTGGATACTGCGTTGATTTCTATGGGATCACCAACAGCAGTTCCAGTACCGTGTGCCTCGAGGTAGTCGACGTCGCAGGCTGTGACGCCAGCTTGTGCTAGTGCGGTTTCGATCACGCGTTCAAGCGCGGGTTCATGTGGAACCGTCAAGCCAACGCTAGCGCCACCATGGTTGACCGCAGCACCGCGAACGACTGCCCATATTCGGTCGCCATCAGCTTCTGCGTCGCTTAGACGTTTGAGCACCACCACACCACAACCTTCACCGCGGACATAACCATTAGCGGACTCGTCAAATGCCTTGCACTGTCCGTCGGGGGACAACATCTGCGAATCAGCCCGTAGTTCGAAGATTCGGCTATTCAATATCGCTTGTACACCACCCGCAAGCGCTAGGTCCGCCTTGCCCTGCTGGAGGTCTGCGACCGCATCGTGTACAGACACGAGCGACGATGCACAGGCTGCATCCACCGCTTTTGCCGGCCCCATGACACCCAATACGAAAGAAACACGGCCACTGGTGCCGTTCAAGTTGGTGCCACTCAATGCGTAAAGAGATTCGGCTGCTTCTCCCGAGCCCTCCGATTCAACGACGAGCATTCGATATTCATCGTTACTGATACCACTGTAGACTCCGGTTAAGCTTTCCTTCAGTCGATCGGGATCCATCCCCGCATCCTCTAGAGCTTGCCAACTTGTCTCAAGCATCATTCGCTGCTGAGGATCAAGTAACTCTGCCTCTACTGGAGAGATCCGGAAGAAGCCGGCGTCGAACTGATCTATCGCATCTACATAAGCGCAGTATCGACAGGCATCTTGTAGGTGTCCACGGTTTTCAAATAGTTTTTCCAACCTGTTTGGTCCCGATTCTGGCAACCCATCCAAAACCGCGTTATCTCCATTTTCGAGGAGTCTCCAAAAAGAAGGTATATCTGGCGCACCGGGAAAACGACAAGCCATGCCGACGACCGCAATAGGTTCAACTGATCCCAAATTCTTTTCCATTTGTTTGTGTTACGTTTTTCTGTTTAGCCTTCTATAACGATAAATGTACGTGATTCCATGCTCAAGTCTAATTCATCAAAGATTCCGTGAGTCGGTGCCTCTAGTGATTCGCGGAGCTTACTTTCGTGATGAAATCATCGGCATACCACGCGCATAGCTCAGGTTTTTCAATTTGCATGTAGTGCGTGGCATCCGCGACAAAGTCAAAATCTACGCTAATCATGTCAGATAAATCGACAGTCAGCAGATAAGAGGAAGGCAATACTGGATCGGCTCCGACTACTTTAATGGGATGTGGCGGTTCATCAAAATTTATTTGTCCAGCAAATGTGCGTGCGAATCGAGTAAGTCGTGCTTCATATTCTCTGGGACACCGTAATTGGTAACCACCATCTTTGCATTTTCTCAAGATACTCTGAGCCATCAGTTCTGTTGCGCCTGGTACAAGTCTCGAAAAAGCCGGCAGAAAGTTCATGAGTTCTACAAACTGTGCATGCGATTCAAAGTGTTCTGTACGTTTTTTTGTCCGCGCTGTCGCAGTCTGGACTGCGTGATCAAATTCCTCACTACTCTCGCCAGGACCTGAAGGATATACCGGCGGATCAAACAAGATAAGGCCATCGAACCCACTATTTTGTCGAGTTAGGATAGTGCTGAATATCTGCGACGAATACAGAAGCGCGATTAACGCGGACAGTGAGTGATAAATACCAAAGGTTGGTTTTGCACCAAATTTCTTGGACGTTTCATCCAAAATTGCATCTACATCGCAAACCATCGAAACGATGTTGTGGTCATTTTCGTGAGTTCTTTCGTTCCAACCGTGATTTCTGAGATCATAAACCAAGACTTCGTAGTCGCTTTCAAAATGAGACCAAAATGGATAGTAGAGATCAATCGCAAGACCATTACCGTGACACATGAGCAATCTCGGACCGCTGAGGTTGCCATGTTGGCGGACCACGATGTAGGTACCATCGTCAAGTACAACTTTACACTCTGAGTGTGGTTTTGGTACCGTCCAATGCATGTTGCTAGCTTCCGTCTAGGTCGTTAAATTACCAGTTTCACGACTCGACAAGTTCGTGTGCGATCGCTGCCGCGAATTGATCAGTTTCAAGATTAACTATTTTCCACACTACCCCGGGAATATCGTGTAGTGACATACTTGCAGCGCGAGCGTGACCCAATAAAGAATCGGGAATCGAAAATGCTGAGGTGTCCCGACGAAACCCCTCTCCAGTCGCCTTTATCAGAGCTTCTTTATAGGTCCAAAGACGAAAGAATATTTGCCGTCTGGCAGGTTCCGGCGTCTGTCGAAGTAGCCTTTGTTCCTTCGGGGAAAACACTGAAAACAGAATTTCATCAATAACTGGTCTACTTTCACGATTTTCTACATCCACTCCTATCCGACCTTGTCTCGCAAACGCCAACAAACCGTGATCCTCGGTATGACTCACGTTAAACTCAATCATCAAAGTCTTTCCCGCTATTACCGCTACAGGCTTTTCGTTCCGCTCTGCGAACACTTGCAATTTGGAATTGTCGAGACTGTGTTGGAGGCAGAGATTCGCTCGCAACGCGGCACGACAGAGAACAAATTGTCGGCGATTAGTTTCGGAGTGAAAAGCTTGTGCCCTCTTCCGTTCCTGTTTATCCAAGGTGTCATAGGCGATGGACTCGTTTTCAAAATTGTTTGACAAATCGACATGAACGACTTGGCTATCGAGCGTTTGATAGATTGTGTGCCACCAACAGGTGGTTTTGCTGTTTTGTGCTAGTTCGATCAGTTCCTTCCTCGCGGAAATCCTCACATCTCAAGTGAGTTTGGTGTGGCTCGAAGAAAGTATGTTACGAAAGTTCTTGAGTGTCTATCATGCCGAACAAATCTAACAAGATTAGCCCGAATTGAAGTCTCGATATAATTTCCGTCTTTCATCTTTTTCAAGTAATTTACGGGAACAACAAATATGTCAAACACTCATGATAGAGTCGCTTCACTAGCTAGGAGATTTTTGGATCCAGTGAGAGAGCCGAACTTTGATGCGAGTTTTAGTGAATCTGCCATATCATCAATGGATGCCATGGCGTTCGCAAAAGCTGTAGGGAGCGAGTTTAATTGCGATATTCCAGCGGACGACTTCGCAAATTTCAACAGCTTACGCGACCTTGTAAGTTACTTGGACGCTAACGCCTCTTAATTGACCCATCAACTTCGCGACGTATCGGACCGTTAAGATTCGTCGCGAAGAACGCACTCTTTTAGAGAGTGGCAATCAGACATTTGATACCGAGCAAGGAGCTGCTTTCCGGTATCGCCTAGGTGCGTTTATCTACGATACCATCGTCCTGTGTGGTATCTGGGTGTTTTCTATCGTCATCATAGTCACAGTGAGTGGTAGAGAATTCACGGGAGCCTGGAGCCAAACGTTGTGTTTTCTTGAGGCATTCACGTTCTTCTGTTTCTTCTGGATGTACAAGGGACAGACTATCGGGATGCTGGCTTGGCGATTGCGATTAGAAACGCACGGCGTGTTTACATTACGTAAAGCTCTATTACGATTCTGTGGAGAGTTACTATCGATCGTGACAGTAGGACTTGGATACTTTTGGATTTGGATCGATAGAGATCGACGCAGTTGGTCGGACTTACTTTCAGGAAGTCGAGTCGTGCGATATAGTAAGAGAGTGAGTGCTAATTAATTCGTCGCAATAGCAAGACGCCGACCGTAAATACAACCAATACGGGTATCACAACCACTACCACCGCGGGGATTGCGTAAAGCGAAGCAAAGGGTATCAACATCCGTTGGAAGTATTCCAACATGATGCCTACAACCAGACCGACGCCGATTCTAGTTCCCATTCCAGTCTCGCGTAATGGACCAACTACAAATCCTACCGTTAGCAGCACCAATCCAATAATAGAAAAAGGTCGAGCAATTCTTGACCAAAATTCCACTTCAAATTCTGTTGGATCTCGTTGTTCTTGACGTAGGTATTCAACATGCTGACGAAGTTCTCGAAAGCTCAAGTTCGCGGGTTCGTATTTAATACGCTGTGGTAAAGACTTCAACTCACTCTGTAGGCTCCAAGTGTCTTCTGTTAGCTCTGAGACTTCTAGCCTGTTTTCAGCAAAGAGTGTTTCTTTCACATCTTTCAGTTCATATGTGTTGTCCTGACTGTCCGGGATCGCATTAGCAGCGAATCTCGCTCGACGAAGTTTGCTGTCTGGAGTTACTTGAAATTGTCGTAGACCGTGAATGTTTAAATTCGAGTCGACAACTTGCAGTTGCGTGTAGGTATTGCCTTCTTTGTACCACAGGGTACCAAAACTTCCAGATTCGTCTTGGTCTGTGGTTGATGAAAGTGCGATGGACTGGAGTTGCGGGCCTATGAATTCTGCGACCAAAAAGACTCCAGCGTAAAACAAAAGCGACGCGATCGCGACTGGAACGCACAACCGCGTTGGTGAAACCCCGGCTGCACGCAGCGCAGTTATCTCAGAGTTCTGACTCAGTGTGCCCAGTCCAATCAATCCACCCATCAAAACAATGTAGCTCGTGATAGCACTGAGTACGTTGGGCAAATCAAACAGCACAATCAACACAATCGTCCCAAACGATCGCGTCTCGTCCGCGCCCCGGGATTCGTCAATAACTCCAAACATCGCTATCAACAGCCCGATGCATAGAAACACCACGACCATGCTGAGTAGCAGCGTTTTTATGATGTACATGTCGAATCTACGTAGCATCATCGTGGTTTTAACTGCCGATGTATCAAAGTCGCTGCAGTTGCAAATACCAGAACATGACAAGAATAGAGTATGCCTGAACTCAACCCACTCGAATCACTCAATCCTTGTTGAACGAGCACAAGTAATAAGTAATAACACACAAATGCCAGAACCCCAGGGATCACTTGTCCAAATCTACCTGATCGAGGTCGAGTTCGCGACAGCGCGAATGCCAACAATCCACTAACGAACGTCATGATTGGCAACGAAATTCGCCAGTCTAATTGCTGGGCGTGCTCTCCAATTGAACGGTCTAGAGAAACTGTTGGTAAAGCTTCTACTTCAATAGGGATGTCAAGTTGCTGCGACAGGTCTATCCGCAAAGATAGTTCTTCAAAAGACAGGATTTGATAGTTCGTTTGTCCTGGTGTCCCGTCGTACCTTACCCCGTCTCGTAACTGTAGCAAACGATGTCCGGTATCGGAATCGATTAGAAAGGTCGCCGATTGTGCCATGACAGTTACATCTGTAGTCTCTCGAGTTTCGAAGAGGAAGACTCCCTTTAAAATTCGAGCATCGCGGTCTACCTCATCAACGTAAATCGTTCTTGTGTCATTCGAGAAATTGCGAAATTCACCGGGTCGAACGAGATCGAATTCGTGTGAAACTGCGATATTCGCCAACAAATCTACGAAAGTTTGACGTGACGCGGGCGTCACGACTAAGCTCAGAACTCCCACTAATACGGCGACAGGTACAACGACGCTGCACAACCATCCAACTAAGCGTAGTATGGAAGTTCCGCCCATGACTAATACCACAAATTCTTGATCTGCGTGTAGTCGACCGAACGTGACTATCACCGCGATAACGAGTGAAAATGGAAGAGCAAGTTGCACAAATTCTGGCAAACGCAAAGACATGAGCGTCCAAAGTACTTCGCCTGTGAACTTTCCGGCAGCGGCTTCCTGCAAGTAGCCGGTAAACCTAGCGGCAACACTTACGAGCATAAGAAGGACAAATACCGTACCTAGTACGATGATCAATTCTTTGATAATGTAGCGATAAGCTACCGTCACCGCGAATCTCTCTTAAAATTCCTTGTCCAAAGCACGTCTCGAAGAGTATGTTCTAGTCTATTAGACAAAGAACCTTGTGCTAATTCCATTTACACGATCGCAAAGTCATGTCGAACCCACAGGTAGTTTTTTATGAAATTCCGGATAAAGATCCGACAATGCTTGTCCGCGCGATCTGCAAACTTATATGCGAATATTATCGAGCAAACACCAACGTGCATGTACTCACTGCGAATGAGAGTGAGCTAACTTTTTTAGATGAAACCTTGTGGAGTTACCCGAGAAACAGTTTTATACCTCATCTGCGAGCCTCCGCAACACAAGAAAAATGCCGAGTTACGTTGGATTGCACACCTACATTCGAAGGGAGTGGCTCTGTGTTAATTAATCACACAAACGATATTCCGAGTTGTGTTGAGCAATTCGACATTGTGTGTGAGTTCGTTTTACAACAACAGGAAATGAAACAACAAGCTCGGAGTAAGTTTGCAAGCTACCGCAAAAAGTACGGCAATCCTTCCTTTGTAAATATATCGGACTGGGAAAACAGACCCATTCTAGATCTGTGACTGGTGTGCGTGGTTGATACCATGAGTGAGTCCGAACAGCTAGCTAAAGCATTTGATGCGGGTGCCATTGAAACGCGGCTCTACGAGAAATGGGAACGCAGCGGATATTTTGCTCCGTCGGGACATGGTCCTGCATTTTCCATTGCGATTCCTCCCCCGAATGTAACGGGAACTTTACATGTTGGCCATGCCTTCCAACAATCGTTGATGGACGCGGTCATACGCTATCGACGGATGGCAAGTTACAACACACTCTGGCAAACCGGAACGGATCATGCGGCGATCTCGACACAGGTGGTCGTTACCGAAAAGCTTCGCGAAGAAGGCACAACTCCGGTAGAGGTTGGTCGCGAAGCATTCATTGAACGCGTTTGGCAGTGGAAAGAAGAATCTGGTGGGATCATTACTCAGCAAATGCGTCGCTTGGGGACTTCGGTCGATTGGGCTCGAGAACGATTTACCATGGACGAAGGCTTCTCACGCGCGGTGATTGAAGTTTTTGTTCGACTCTACGAAGAAGGTCTCATATACAAGGGCCATCGTCTGGTCAACTGGGATCCAACCCTCCAGACTGCGTTATCAGATCTCGAAGTGATCACAGAACCCGAAGCGGGTTCACTATGGTATCTTCGATACCCATTAGAAGACGGACTGCGAACTCAATCCGGTGAAGGATACCTAGTCGTCGCCACGACTCGACCTGAGACGATGCTCGGAGACACAGCCGTTGCCGTTAATCCCAAAGATGATCGTTTCAAGAATCTAATCGGATACTCTGTTCGACTGCCGCTAGCCAACCGAAAAATACCCATCATTGGGGACGAACACGTCGACATGGAGTTTGGCACCGGTTGTCTCAAAATCACTCCAGCACACGATTTCAATGATTACGAAATTGGTAGCAGGCACAATCTTGAAAAAATTAGCGTACTCACAAAACAGGGTACGATGAGTGAAAACGTTCCAGAAGAATTTCGCGGTCTTGATCGATTTGAAGCGCGCGCTCAAATTGTCGCATCTCTGGAACAGCAGAATCTTCTGGACAGAATCGAACCGTACGAAGTTCAAGTACCTCGAGGAGAGAGATCTGGAGAAATCGTCGAACCCTTAATAACCGAACAGTGGTGGGTCGATATCAAACCGTTATCAGAACCCGCGCTCAAGAAAGTCCAAGATGGTTCAATTAAGTTTCAACCAAAGCGATGGGAAAACGTTTACTTCAGTTGGATGCGTGACCTACGAGATTGGTGCATCAGTCGGCAACAGTGGTGGGGGCACCAGATTCCTGCTTGGTATGACGAAGAAGGTAATGTCTATGTTGGTCGCGATGAGGAGGAAGCGCGCGCCAAAGCTGGGCTCGCGACTTCGGTTCCTCTTACACGCGATCCCGATGTCTTAGACACTTGGTTCTCGAGCGCACTTTGGACGTTTGGGACGTTAGGGTGGCCCGATGAAACTGAAGATTTGTGCACATTCCACCCTACTGACGTTTTAATTACTGGCCACGACATCATTTTCTTCTGGGTAGCGCGCATGATCATACTTACGTTACATTTCACAAAAGAGATCCCATTTCGCACGGTGTACATAACGGGCCTAATTCGCGACGCTGAGGGTCAAAAGATGTCCAAGACCAAAGGTAATGGATTGGACCCTCTTGACCTTGTAGACGGAATTTCACTGGAAGACTTACTCGCCAAGCGCACCAGCAATTTGACGCAACAGCGTCTCAAAGCACAAATCGAAAAACACACGCGCCGCGACTTTCCAAACGGTATTCAAGCGTTTGGTACAGATGCATTGCGATTCACGTTTTGCGCTATTGCTTCTCCCACGAGTAGCTACAACTTTGATATAGCACGAGTTGAAGGCTATCACTTCTTTTGTAACAAGTTGTGGAATGCACTTCGATTTACCATCTCACAGACAGAAGATGTAGACCTCGATGCACCGCGCGAGTTCTCACTAGCAGACCGGTGGATTCGGTCGTCATTAGGAGTGTTAGTACAAGAGTGTCGTCAGCATCTTGAGACCTACCGCTTCGACCTCTTCGCTCAGTGTTCTTATGAATTTGTTTGGCACGAATTCTGCGATTGGTACCTGGAATTTACCAAACCAGTCATGTATGACCCAGATACAGAAAAAGCACGTTTGAATGGTACCAAATACACGCTCCTCGAAGTGGCTGAAATCATCCTTCGACTCTTACACCCAGCGATGCCCTTTATCACTGAAGAACTTTGGCAAACTGTTGCACGACTGCTTGGAAGAGAATCCGCCTCCATCATGTTGGAACCGTATCCCAAGAGCAACGATTTAACGAAAGACCAAGCCGCCGAAATCGCGATCAATTGGCTCAAAGGCGTCATCGGCGCAGTGCGCAATATTAGAGGTGAACGGCAAATTCCACCTAACAAAGAAGTTACCGTGTTATTTAGCGAAGGAAGCACTCAAGAACGGGAGCTGGAACATGAAAATCATGTCCTACTGTGCAAACTAGCAAAGATTTCTACAACTGAATGGCTAGATGACCCCAGTCAGAGTCCATACGGTTCAATGCAAGTAATCGATGGTTTGAACATACACGTACCGTTCGTCGACAAACAGGAAATGCGTGCAGAACACGCCCGACTTGAAAAGGAATTGACGCGTACAACAAAGGAACTAGACGGCATAAATCAAAAGCTAAACAATCCCAACTTTACTGCGCGAGCTCCAGAACACGTCGTAGAGACACAACGTAAAAAAGCTCAAGAATCGAATCACAAAAAACAGGTCTTGGAGCAACAATTAGAGCAGATTTCTGACGCGATGAATACTAGTTAGTGCGCTATTCCTTCGAAGGGTGTGTTCAATTCAGCACTACATCGCATACTCGCGAACCAATAGTGATCACTGATTACGAAGTATCGTAGGCGGCACAAAAGTCAATTCAGTCCCGGACTTGAAGCACGACTTTGCCAATCGTAGTGTTAGATGCAATTAGTTCATGGGCCTGGTCAACGTCGCTAATGGAATACACACAATGTATAACTGGCTTTATGGACCCAGCGTCGATCAGCGGCCAAACTTTTCGTTCAAGTTCCGTCAAAATTTTTGCCTTCTTAGCAATCGTTCGAGCGCGTAGTGTAGATCCGATGATGCGCTGTCGCTTCACCATGAGTGGACGCAGTGGTACCGTTGCTGACCCTCCTCCCATTAGTCCAATAACAACCAACCTACCGTCGGTTGCGAGACAGCGCAAGTTGTCTTCAAGATAGGAACCGCCGACTGGATCCAAAATTACATCAACTCCTCGCCCGTCGGTCCACTCTAAAACGCTGTCAGCAAAGTTGGTCTGTGTGCGAACACACCCATTCTCTGCACCGAGCGAAAGACAATACTCTATTTTCTCTTCGGAGCTTGCGGTTACGTAACAGGTATTCTTGAATACTCGACACAACTGAATCGCCGCGGTACCAACACCACTCGCACCTGCGTGGAGAAGTACACACTCCCCTGCTGATAACTTTGCTTCGAGGAACAGATTAAGGTATGCTGTCGCGAACACTTCCGGCAGCGCTGTCGCTTGAGAGAAATCCAATCCGTGAGGAATTCGGACAGCCTGCGAGGCGGGTACGGCCACATATTCGGCATACCCGCCACCCGAAAGTAATGCGCAAACTCTGTTTCCCAGTTTGGAAGGCGGAACCCCTTCTCCAATTTCAGCGACGACGCCAGCACACTCCAGACCAAGAATTTCACTTTCGCCTGGCGGGGGTGGGTATTTACCTGCTCGCTGGGACAGGTCCGCGCGGTTAACCGCGGTCGCCTGCACTTCAATGAGCACTTCTCCCCGTCGCAGAGAAGGAACTGCCGTTTCTTCCCAACACAGAGTATCATTCTCAATCTGTATCGCTTTCACTTAATCCTCTCTAAATATTGCCTAAGCAAATCCTTCTAAAATTTTTTCTTCCTAAAGAAGCTTCCTTTCTTTGTACTTGATGCAGTCTGTTGGCATAATCGTTGCGAATTTAGGTTCTCCAGCTTCGCCTGCTCGCAAAGATGTGGCGAAGTTTCTTGGTGACTTTCTGTCCGACCCTTACGTCGTCGACCTGCCGACGCCAATACGGCAATTTCTGGCAAGAGGAATTATCGCCATACCGAGAAGTAAACCCTCCTCCGAAGCTTATGCATCCATTTGGGATTCACCCGAAGGACCACTGCGACGGATCACCTCCGAAGTCGCCGAAACGATTCAGGAAAACACCGGAATACAAACTGTAGTTGGTATGCGTTACGGGCAACCATCCATCGATCATGCTCTTGATGAATTGAGCGATTGTCAAACGATTGTTCTTGCCATGCTATATCCACAACACGCAGACTCTACGCGCACAACCACTATTCGCTATCTGCAAAAGGTTTGTAGTGATAAATCGATTCGTATAGTACCGGTGTATTACCAAGAAAAAGAATACCTAAACGCACTAGTCAGATGTACTAAAGAATCAATAGATGATGACATTGAACAGGTGGTGATCAGTTTTCATAGCTTACCGATTCGGCACATACTCAAAGCTGACCCTACAAAATCCCACTGTCTCAAATTCGCTGAGTGTTGTGATGTTGAATCGATTGCTCATGAGACATGCTATAAACATCAGTGTCAAATGACAGCAACGCATTTAGGCAATGCTCTTGGGCTACCCTATTCCATAGGCTATCAGTCCCGCTTAGGACGACTTCCTTGGTTAGAACCTTCAACTGTAGATGTCATTTCCCACATGGCAAAAAAAGGTGTGAAACGAATCGCTGTGACATGTCCGGCGTTTGTGGTCGATAACTTGGAAACCTTGGAGGAAATCGGCATACGAGCACGCGACATATTTCTGAGCCTCGGAGGTGAGAAGTTGCAATTATTACCCTGTTTGAATACAGACACCAAATGGATTGAATTCTTCTCAAGATTCATCCTGCAACCACTAAAACCCAATGAATACGACAAATGAGATTTCAAGTTCAGGGCGTTCCGAATTGAAGTGCAGCATAGGAAGTAAAAATTTAATACGAATTCACAGTCTCAGGATTGGTAGTGTAATTTTTAATATATATAATTACAGTATAATCTTTAGGAAAGAGGCGGATGCATGGTGGTAGGAGAGATGCTTGCGATTACAAACAGCTGTCGGAACACCGGTTTGACGCTTTTAAATCCTGACCGTAACATCCTCGACAATGCGTAAGCAGTCCTAAGGATCAGCAAAGGAGGTACTTTTTATTGACAAGCACTGAGAAAAGGGAGTTCAAAGTAGAGTTTGAGCGTTGCACCGATGGAATCTACATCACCAAATTTTCTGATATTCCAGGACTAGTATTGGAAACTGAGTGTTTTGACGAACTCGTAGAAACCTTGCTCGCGATTGCTCCCGAACTCCTAGAAAGCAATCTGAAAATTTCGCCTGAAGAATTCGATAATGTGATTCTTCACGTTTATCTAACTTACGAGAATGCGGGGACAAGAAAGGGACCTCGAATCTTAGTCGAAAAAACTGATGAGCGTCTGGTTGCAGCATAGTCTGCTTCATGACCGATTTCGCCAGAACTGTAAAGAAAAAACTGAAAATAGCAGGATACAAATGGGTACGTCAACGAGGTAGCCACGAAATTTGGAGCAATGAAGTAGGAAGAATAGTTTCGGTTCCTCACAAAATTCGGAAACGGCACACCGCAAATAAAATTCTCAAGCAAACGGGATTACCGAAAATCAGCAGATAGCCCAGTGTCATCGACCATAGCGCTGTTCATTCAGACTCTTTGCTAGTAATAACAGGATGCAAGAGTTGCTTAGATAGATTCTGCCGCCCTAGAGGTGTTTTCCAAGTGTCGTTTTATTACCTCTTTACGATCCGCAGACCGAGATGAAGAGTTTACTGCGTCAGATCACGCATTGTCGGGTGCCCTATAAAGTCCATTTAGCTTGAATCGTGGTTGGGGTGATACTTGCTTAATTATTACCGAGACTGCACAATGCGGCGTACTTTAGCACCATTCAATCAGATTTACCCTCGTTCTGAGTCTTAAGATGAACACTTTCACCGGTTCGAATTCGTCGAATTGTCAATTTGATTTTCAATAGTGAAGGGTTTTAGCTTTGGGAGCTCTTGACTTCAGTTGAACGTAGAATTAACTAAATAACCGACGACAGTTTAAACATATTAGAATTTTGACCACAGGAGTGTTCTCAATGACTACACTTAAAAACAGGAAATGTGCAATTATCTGGTCATCTTTGCTGGTTACATTGTTCGCATGCAACATTCTGGCGGACTACGATACGACGACCGACATTCGCTTTCGCGAGCTCCCCGGTATCGAAGCTTCACAGCAGAGCTTAGATTATTTCCGACCACTTGCCGACGAAGAAGAAGCGGCACCTTCAAACCTCCCAGTCATTCTTTATGTCCACGGTGGTCGCTGGATGACCGGCGATAAAGACATTGACCTATCCCCGATGGTCGATCGCTTCATAGACGAAGGTTTTGTTGTGGTAAGTACCAACTACCGTTTGAGTGACGATGGTAAAAACCAGCATCCCGGGCAAATTGAGGATGTTGCAGATGCGGTTGGTTGGATCAGCGATAATATTCGTTATCGAAGTGGTAACCCACGCGCAATTTATGTCGTAGGGTACGGGGCTGGCGCACATTTAGCAGCTTTACTCACTACTGATCATTCACGTTTAATGGATGCGGGTGTTCGTCCCGTCGATATAAAGGGTGTTGTCTTGCTGGAACCACTTGCGCTTGATCTCGTAGCAATCATGGAATCGTCCGATTTGCGCAAGAGATATCACGAAGCAGCATTTGGAGAAAACCTCGAAGTCTGGCAAGATGCGTCGCCCTATTTTCACATTCGCGAAGATTTTCCGATCGTCCCTCACCTTATCGTCGCCGCGTGTCCAGTGGGGTGGCCGTCTGCGAAACACCTAAACCAGCTTAAAACCAATCGCTGGGCTGCGATTGAGCACTATGCTGACAAACTGCGAGAAAATAATGTCAGAGTTGACTTGGTGAATGCGATGGACTATCACAGTATTCGTTCGGTCGATCGAGACTTCGGTACTACTGGAGACCAGACAACGCAAATTGCTCTGGACTTTATTAAGGAACTTGAGACCCATCGAATCGAACGCGAACCAGTACCCACAGAAGGCGTTCTTCACACTCTTGAGGTAGAAAGTGATGATCAGACAACGGTGGCTCAGGAACTAGCAGATGTTGCTTTAGAACTGTGGAATTTTGATCAATCCCGAGCCTTAGATACGCCAATTGCTCTTGACGAACTTCCAGAAAGTTTGAGTAAGGATTTCGTTTCTTGGGACACTAACGACGACGAAACGCTCGATCGAACTGAAATTCAAGCCGCATTTGAAGCTCTTTTCAACGAATAACAGACCACTGAAATTCTCAACGTAGCGTTTCTGTTTCAAAAACGTCTAATCGTAGCATAATAGCTAAATCGAAGATGCGAGAGGAGCTATCATGTCGCGACGACTTCGCCCATTTATCACTGTTCTTTCGGTGGTGTTTTGGATATCCTTAGCACACGCTGAAAACGACATCTATATTCCAGAAAGTTTAGAACCTTGGGTCGACTGGGTTCTAGACGACAACCCTTTTTTCGCTTGTCCGGTTCGTGCCACAGACGGCGTACGTCTGAACTGCATCTGGGTTCGAGAAACCAACATTGACGTATTGCGTGGTCAAACTTTCGGCGCGAAGTTCGAACTCAAAGTACACGCATTCGCAGAGTCTTCGCTACAACTTCCGTTCAGTCAATCCTTCAAACCACAAAACGTTAGACTGAATGGACAAGAAATCGCGTTAGGAGGTGGAAATTCTGCCCCAGAAATCCTTGTCCCAATCGGATCGCACACTCTCGTCGGTGACTTGGTCTGGAAAGAAGAATCTGAACCTAGATATTTAGAGATAACGCGATCAGGGATCGTGCGGTTATCAATCGAGGGCGAACAGGTCGCGCACCCTTCACTTCAGGGTGGTGGTAGCAGACTATGGTTTTCGAATGAAATCACTGATACACCAACAACAACTACAACACCCGACACCGAATTGGTTCGCGTCTTTCGACACTTCATTGACGATATACCACAGACACAGACTACCTACATTAGAGTCACGATCACTGGTAATCCAAGAACGTTGGATTTTGGTAAAGTAATTTCCGATCAGTATGAAATTACCAATCTCTCTTCACGATGGCCCGCGATCTTGTCGAGCGACGGCAACTTGGTTGTTCAGGTGAGCCCAGGCTCGAACGACATTCAAATAAACGCACGTGCGACTGACCAATTGAGTTCATTTAGTTACGAGAAGATTTCACCCATTTGGCCAGACTTGGAATATTGGGGAATACAGCCAATGCACCACCTTCGAATTATTCGAATGGAAGGTGCACCACGTACCGATCTTTCTCAGGTAAACGCACCGAGCCGAATGCATCGAACGTCTGGATTTGTACTAGCTGAAGATGACGAATTGGAGTTGATTGAAGAACAAAGGGGAAGCGTACAGCCATACTCTTCGATGTTTGGAATTTCGCGAGACATCTGGTTGAACTTCAACGGCGACTTCTACACGGTAGCAGACTCGATTCGTACTGATATTGCATCAGCTCAACAAGTGGCTTCAACGATCCCGCTGGGAGAGGTGCGGGTCAACGGAAGTGCGCGCTTGATCGTTTATGACGACTCTTCTGAAGATCAGTTGACAAGCATATATCTCAAGCCGGAGGACGAATATTTGTCGTCAATTTCAAAAGTTTCTCGGGCAGAACCCTTACCTCCGAATACTTGGAGCGTCGAAGCTGAGAGTCTCAACGCTAGATTGCATCTGCCTCCCGGTTGGATGATGTTGTGGTCAAACGGCGTAGATGAGGTCGAAGGTTCGTGGCTTTCAAAATGGGGAATCTGGGATGTCTTCATTGTGTTGCTACTGCTTTGCTTGGTGTGGGGTTTAGGTGGATGGAAATGGACAGCGATCTTGGCTGGCACGGTACTCATCAGTTATCAACTGGATAACGCGCCAACCTTTGGATGGGTCGTACTAGCGGGAGTCTGTTATGCGCTGAAAGCAATTAAACACGTGAGACTAAACCAGATAGTAACCGTGAGCTTCTGGGTTGTATTCTTAGTGGTATCGGCTGCTTGTGTTTATCACGCGACTATATCAATGCGCAATGCAATACACCCACAGCTTGCCGCTGAGAGTCCTACCTTTGAACAACAGGTTGTTTCTGCTCTGGAACGTAGATATACAGCTGAAGAAATTGAGCAAATGGGAATATCAAATCTGAGCGATTTCTTTAGAAGGATACCTGAACAATTCAAATCCACCACTCCCCAGACTTCGACTTCGTTTGCTACAGATGATGAAGAGATGGAAGAAGTTATTTCCACCGGCACGTATTTGCCCACATCCGATCCGACAGCTCTAATTTCGCAAACTCCCAACGTCGTTGCAACAGGCTCACGAACGAACTTGGGTGAAGACTCGGACAGTTATTTAGGATTGTTGGCCGCCGAACCTAGAACATATGATCCTACTCTACCCATTGCGATCCAAACAGGTCCCGGGAGACCCAATTGGCAGTGGCAGACAGTTACGTTAAATTGGGATGGTCCGGTAGCGCATGATCAAAAAATGACTCTGGTATTAATGAGTCCTTGGTTCACTCGATTACTCTATCTACTTTCAGCTATTGCGACACTGCTTGTACTCGCTTACTTCCTATACCTAAAAGTTCCCGGTGTAAAAAATTGTGTTAAGACAGTTCTACCGGGAACATCAGGTGTTGCTTCATTAGTTTTTCTAGCACTGCTGTTCAACCCCCAGGACGCTCAAGCTGATATACCCGATGCAGATCTTTTGAAGGAGTTGGAGAGTCGCTTGCTAGCCCTCCCCGATTGTTTGAACGAGTGCGCATATCTGGAAGAGGCCAAAGTGACTTTGACAGATGGTGTCCTAACCATAGCAATGCAAATTCATGCTGAGGATCGTGTTGCTATTCCACTACCCGGTGAAAACAACACGTGGAACCTGATCGATCTGCGCCAAGGTACGAATCAGCTACCGCTTCTGAGAGAACGATCAAGACTCTACACGCTACTCCACGAAGGCGTGCACAACATAGTTTTGACTGCCAACATAACCGGTCTCGACCAGTTTGACGTTGCATTCGAACTCATTCCAGGACATTTGGCCATTGACGCACCTAATTGGCGAATCGAAGGTCTTATTCGTGGTCAGGTAGATGACCGAAAGCTTACGTTCTATCGTGAGAACTCCGACGAGCAGATCGTCAGCACCAGCGAGATCACAACGAACTTCGCACCTTTGGAAATAACACCTTATGTGTCAGTGTTACGTCAGATAGTTTTATCGTATGAACCCACAATCATTACGCGTGTAGCTAGAGTCGCGCCCTATTCGGATGAGTTCACCGTACGTATTCCGTTGCTACCGAACGAACAGGTTACCACTGCGAGCATGTCGGTCGAAGATGAGCACATGGTAGTCAATCTGAGAGCGAATCAAGGATCGATAACGTGGGAGAGCAAGTTAATAGTGGACTCCACGATCACTCTGTCCGCGCCATCAATTGCTGAAAGAACCGAACGTTGGTCCATCGTCGGATCAGACTTTTGGAGTTATGACTATGAAGGCATTGTCCCGATTGACGAAGGCGACAATCACACTATGTTCGTCCCACGATCCAATGAAGTATTGCAAGTCGATGTTCAACAAACACAACCAGTGCCGGGAGAGTCTATTACGATCAGTAGCGTCAATGCGTTTCACGAAGTCGGTTCCCAGTCCACTTCCACTGACTTAGAGTTGTTTATTCTTGCCTCCCAACCGGGGGACATAGAAATAACACTACCAGAGAACGCGGACATTGAGAGTCTTATGTTCGGAGAAGAATTTCAGTCGTTACCTAGCAATAACGTTGTACTAGTACCTGTGCAACCTGGGAATCATCTTTACACTTTAAATTGGAAAACCGATCGTGGAATGTCCCTCGCATATAGTCCACCTTCTGCATCGTTAAGTCAACCCGCGGTGAATACTAGTACGGATATTCAACTGCCTGAGAATCGTTGGATACTGTGGCTGGCTGGATCGTCGTTCGGCAGCACCGTGGCATTTTGGTCGGTCTTAGTCGGTGTTCTCCTTGCCGCCGTTGTCGTATCAAAAATCCCTAGTTTCGCCTTATCGACCCGAGACGCAGTGATTCTTGCAGCGGGAGCTTCTTTAGTAGATTTGAAAATGCTCGTAGTCGTGGGCATTTGGTTCTTAGCAATTTGGTTCAAATCCCGAACCAAAGAAGAAATTGTCCGCCCATGGTTGTACCGTTTAGAGCAGTTGGTACTGACCGGAATTACGCTTCTCGTTTTGTATGTCCTCGTGAACACGATTGTGACTGCGTTGACCAATGATCCGAACATGTACATCGTGGGCGCAAAATACTACAACGATTGGTTTACTTGGTTCTCGGATGAAATAACTGGTGAGGTACCGTCGCCGTGGATATTGTCCGTCCCAATGTGGGTCTATCTTGTACTAATTCTTGCTTGGGTGATGTGGTTAGTCTTCACGTTGTTAAAGTGGATGCGAGCTTGGTGGGAATCCCTTAAAACTCCAGTACTCTGGGTACCGATTAACTATAGGGGAATGTTTTCTAAATCGAGATTTGGTCGCCAGAAACAGGCACCGATTGCTGAAAGCACAACGGAGTCCGAGAGATAACGCAGAGGTTGCATATGGTTCAATTGGATGCGAGCAAATATTGCTTGGCATGTTTGCTTGTTGGTCTTGTCCTCAATGCCAATAGTGAGGTGTTTTCGGATGCGGTGCCAACTCTTGATTCTTCGATATCGGGTACCACGACTCTCACCGAAACCGAGATTCAGCAATATCGCGATGATCGATATCACATTTTTCAAGAGAGTCTATCTGAAAGTCAGTTCTCGAAAGGGTCTGAGCACGTATTGGGGGACAGGTTCTTAAACACATTTTGATCATGGCGCG
>VXUA01000067.1 GCA_009837185.1 Gammaproteobacteria bacterium
CCATCGACAGGATTGGCGAGCGGCTCCTTCGTACTCAGATTGGCGCCCCAGATATCGCCAACCGGGAAACGGTTCGGAACTTACTGACGAGCGCCTCCGGCGAGGCAGAAACGCCGCACCAGTTCAGTCCCCGATTCCTGCTGAGCGAGTGGGAAAACGTCGTTGACGCCTGGCAGTTGGATCATTGGGAAGCCTACCGCGACGTGAAGCGGCTTGGACGCAAGACGCGCTTGCCTGTAGAACAGCGCTTGACGCTTTGGTCCATCTTTGCACGGGTCAAGGCTGAACTTCGGGACCGTGGTCTGCGTACCCGGGCCGAACTGTTCAGCTTGCTGGTGGCGACCCTCAAGGATCGACGGAACCCACCATTCGACTTCGTCATCGTGGATGAGGCACAGGACATCAACGTCGCCCAACTGCGTTTTCTGGCGGCATTGGGTGCCCACAGGCCAAACGGCCTCTTTTTTGCAGGCGATTTAGGGCAACGAATCTTTCAAACGCCGTTCTCCTGGAAAGCGCTGGGGGTCGATGTTCGGGGAAGATCTCAGACACTCAAACTCAACTATCGAACCCCCCATCAAATCCGGATGCAGGCAGATCGATTGCTCGGTCCCGAACTTGCCGATGTCGATGGCAACGTAGAGGATAGGCGGGGAACTGTCTCAGCCTTCAATGGCGAACGTCCGGCAATTCAACTATTCGAGACCGAGCAGGAAGAAGGTGCGACTGTCGCCTCATGGTTGCGGGAACGCCGAGACAACGGCGTGGGGTTCCGGGAAGTGGCGATATTCGTGCGCTCGCGGACGGAACTGGACCGAGCGCGCCGAGCGGTCCGCGACGCCGGGTTGTCGTTCCAGGTTCTGGATGAAGGCGCGGAGACGAACAAAGACACCGTATCGATCAGCACCATGCACCTGGCGAAGGGATTGGAATTCCGCGCCGTTGCCGTCATGGCTTGTGACGACGAGGTAATTCCTCTACAGGAGAGGATTGAAACCGTCGCGGACGATGCGGATCTCGAAGAGGTCTACAACACGGAGAGACACTTGCTCTACGTCGCCTGCACCCGTGCCCGGGATTACTTGATGATATCGGGAGTCGCCCCTGCGTCGGAGTTTTTGGATGACCTGCAGATGTGACGTTGGCTTGCGCCCGTCAAGGAGGACGTCAAGCGACATGAAACGGGTTGCCCATATCGGAAGAAGGCGGAAGAAGTCTGGTTTGGCAAGAAATTTGTTTGTTAGTGTGTGGGTGTTATCGTGGCTAATCCCGTAGCCAACGGACGAACATATTAGAAACCTTTGTGGTGTCAGAGGCTTCTATGGCTACGGCTTTGAAGCGGCGTTTTACCTCGGGTGGAAGTGTGCGCAGACCTCTCCACGCGTAGAGCAGGTGGTCGTACTGTTGTGCTTTGTTTGCCAGCAACCGGATCAGGTTAGAGTTCTTACCGGGTGGAATCGCGAGTTCTTCGAAGAAATCTCGGATGTCGGACTCAGTGAATCCACATCTGTGCAACGCCACTGAAGGTGGGGTCCTACCTTCTCGCCAAATAAAGAGGACTCGTCTTTGGCCTAACTTCTTTTCCAATTCACTCCTTGGTATCGTGTTCTGAGTTTCAATGCCAAAGTTAACCAGTTCATCGATTACCCTTTCGATTGCACGTGCGTCTGTGCTTGTTCTAAGTTGAACTCTTGCAGTCGGAAAACAGCTAATCGCGCCCTCAATAGTAGATTCTACTACATGCTCTATCCAACCGGCGTCACGTGGCAGTGCAAGGACTACTAGTACCTCTTTGGCTTCGCCATCTAGTACCTGGAAAAGGCGTGACTTGAATTTTCCCGGAATGGATTGAAGGTCTGCCCGACGTTGACGCGGAAGAGATATTAGATTTTGATGGTTTACAAGATCCTGATAGTTGTCGTGCAAGTCGTCATGAACCGGTTTGAAGAATCCAAGTACAAAGGCGACTTTCACGTGACATGCCTTGTTTAGTCTGCCTTGAGTTCATCGATGATGTGGCCGATAGGGATATTCAACGACCGCAACTCGGAAACAGACATCCTATTTATTGCTCCGATCACGATGCGTCGAAGTGATTCACCGGGTCCGTAGATGTGAGCGCTGTTTGCATGGGAAACAGTGCTTGACGATTTATCAACTGGGGAGGAGGCTGCGGTACGGCCTCTTTGCTTCGGGAGAGGTATGCCCTTCCTCTGTATCGTATTCAAGAATTGCTCGTGAAGACGTCGCTGACGATGCTCATGCCATCGGGTGGCGAGACCTAGCCTCTGAGCAGTGAAAAGGAAAATATTCCACCATCCTGGTTTGTCCAGGGTGGATAGGAGCGAATTCTTGTGCTCTTCGTCTTGTAGAACCGATATGAAATCTTTGGCGATTCCGAGATGTTCTTCCGGCGAACAGGAAGGGATTCTTGTCCATGGAGAACCTGGGCTTAATTCTCCCTGTTCCACGACGCGTAATTCACCAGATAGCTGATTTCCAAAGAGTTGATATCGCTCGGAAGGACTGGCAAATGTTTTCCAAACTCTGGGAGCTATTTGTAATCCCCTGCGGGCCTTGTTTGATTTGCTAGAGTTCTCCTCTTCGACTGAAAGGGGAGCGCTCGTAGTGTTTGGAGTCGATTGCAGCCCGTACACTATGTCTACTCCCTGCAGGCTAACCTCGCGTACAGTGGGCACATTCGCACGAACGAAGTGCCTTAGATTTGCGGAACCGTAGTCAACCGGTTTAAACCCAGGGAACGAGAGGCGGAGTATGGGGATTAAACTACTTCCCAGAAGTGTTTTGGTGGGGGATTGCTGGATGAGCGTTGCTATTTTTTCAGCAACGTCTTGGACTGATGCAGACATTTCTCACCTCGCGACATGAAAGGCTTGTGTGGAGGTAGGCGCCTACCTCCACACCAAAATCAATGTTGGGTAGCATCTAATGGATCGTTTTACTAACCCTGTCGCGAGATGAACTAGATCGTATTCATCTCAAATGGCACGACAATCGGCTTTCGCTCATGGCTGGCAGCGACTTGCCAACGATTATCGAACCTCCGGCCTTGTTCCGCGACCTCTCTAAAAAAAGAGGTGAATTGCCGATTCGGAGCACACGTCAAACACGCACGGACACGCTATGTGATGCCCCTCACGCAATACTCTAGAGCAAGAGTGATCGAACTCAAAGCCGAAAATTTCAGAATTTTCAAGTTTTTCTTGGACAAGGCCGAAAAACAATCGGAATGTTAGCGGAATCTATTGTGGGCCGGTTTGATCGACTTGGTGACCGCCGCTAGCAAAGCGCCTTCCTGCTAGTGGTTCAGACTCGAAATACGGGACACGTTCTTCTCGCAAAGGGGATGCAGAGTGATGCTCGTCAGCCCTTGACAACGATCAACTCACCCATCATGCAATGAAACAGTTTATTGAGGAGAGGGTGGCACGTATTAAGAGTGATGCTGAACAGTATGTGCAATCTAGAAACATGGAGTTGAGCAATCATCTAAGCGACATCACGATTGTCGGCGAGTGTGAGCATGAACGGTTGCGTACTCGTGCTTGGGTGGCAGGCATTATGAAGATTGCTATAAACAGAGCACAATCGCTGGAAGGATTCCATTCTCCCAAGCTTCATGCAAAGCTTCGTCAAACCACATAGCTACCATAGCTCTCGCCGAATCCTTAAAAGCATTGTCAACCTCATCAAGGCGGCCGTAACCTCAATATCGTTAGTTGATTCTGTAGACAGCTCAATGTTCTGGGCATTTGTTTAAACCACGACTTGCTTTCCAAATATTCCATCAAATAGCGCACTTCCATTTACTCTGTGAACTATGAGCTGTACCGCCCACCGGTGAGTCGGAGGTTGAGATAGTCCATTCATCCATTTCCTGAGCTCCCATTTCCTGAGCTCTTGCACCACGGAATCGACGCACAGTTTTGACATTCAAACGTATGCCTCATATAATAAGGGGATAGGCAATGAGGGCAGGACTCAAGGGTAATGGGGGTAAGAATAATGTCTCTTCCAATACGCACCACTCTAGATGACATACAGGCCGTCTGTGGCTATCTGGTGACCAAGCCCATTGGAGCTACGGTCGCCGAAGCCAAGGTGGTACTGGACAAAAAACGTCTCGACGGACGTAAGATCAGCGCATTGAAGTTTTGGGGTCTCATTGAGGACGACGAAAACAAGATGAAGATAACTAACCTGGGACGACAATGCATGAAAGACTCGTCCGCCCATCAAAGCGAAGCGCTACGCGAGGTGGTCAGGCAAGTGCCGCCATATTTGGGTATAGTTGAGCGAGCGGCCCACCGCCGCGAGGAAACATTTACGGCAACTGATGTGGCAGCGCACTGGCACGAGCACTTTAGGAGCGATGTCGCTGACTCAGAGAAAATTCTCAATGACCAAGCGGTTTGCTTTTTTCAGATCGCACAAGGCGCTGATCTTGGAACGATCACTATCGGACGCAAAGGCATGCCAACTCGTTTTGACTTTGCCGCCGACGCCGCACAAGCGTTCGTAGATGGACGTAGCACAAACTCGCAGCATGAACTACCGCAGTCTGATGAGTCCTCGGTATCTGACCTACCAGAGGAAGCTGACCGCAATCACGAGTATGGTCATCGTACGGCTGATGCTGTAGCAGGTGGCAACCGTGTATTCATCACGCATGGAAGAAACCGAAAGATTCTGAATCAGGTGAAGGAGCTTGTTGCATACGGGAAATTCGAACCTGTGGTAGCCATGGAGCACGAAACCGCCGCCAAGCCTGTTCCGAAGAAGGTTATGGACGATATGAGGACATGCAAGGCCGCCGTGCTTCACGTAAGCGCCGAGCGGGTACTGTACGAACAGAACGGCGACGAGGTTCCGCAAATTAACCAAAACGTCCTCATCGAAATCGGCGCAGCCATGGCGCTCTATAAAGACAAATTTGTCCTGCTGGTTGAAGAAGGAGTGACACTCCCCTCCAATCTCCAAGGCCTGTATGAATGCCGCTATGAGGGCGACGAACTCAACATGCCGGCCACGATGAAATTGTTGAAGGCGTTTAGTGAGTTTTGAGTTCGAGTATCTAACGCGGATTCATGCAGTCCGTAGAAGGTTAGGCAAATTGCGCTTGGCTCCCCACAAGGACTGCTCAACCAACACAAACTGCTGCGAATAATTTGTTCCATGTGTACAGTGACAGCAATCATCCGCCCTCCCCAATTCTTAGCCCTCTCAGTCAGTCGCCCTTCGTTCGACCGCCCTTAATTGTGTTCTAACGTTGATCAGGGGCGAAAATCTCCGTTCCCCCACAACAACCAATCCATCGTGAACCGCGAGAATGTAATCGTCTCGTAAGGGATCGTCTTTCCCCGCTCGTAGAGACAGCCGATAGTTCCGTCCGGGAGGATGGCCAGGTTGGAATAGGCAGAGCGGCCGGCGTTCAGCAGTTTGGAGAC
>VXUA01000039.1 GCA_009837185.1 Gammaproteobacteria bacterium
CATGAGCATACTTTAAAACTAGCAACAGTTGTATTTTCTTGACAATCACGTTCGACTGGACTAATTCATATAAAATCCGAGGAACACGTTTGTTCGGTTTTTCTGTTTAACAAGAATCGCCAACTGTATTTCGGCGATTCTTCTTTTTTTGCAGTCCCTTGCTCGAAATGTTTGCTTTAACGACACAGTCATCTAACCCACGTGAAAACGACGGAATCCCAGCCCATTGAACTCCAATATTGTGAATGGCGATTTTAACTGATCACCAACTGCATCTGGGGAATTGCAGACGACGTACTACGCGACTTATACGTAAGCGGAAAGTACCGTGACGTGATCCTCCCATGGACGTGATTCGCTGACTGAATTCGGTCTTGGAGGACACAATTAGGTAATTGCTGGATACCGAGGCGATGAAGAGGTTTTTCGGACAGATTATCGGAGATTAAAGACATGTTAGCAAAAGCAACCAGCCTACTTGGGTTTCTCAGGAATTCTCCACAGTTCGTAATTCCCATCTATCAAAGGACTTACAGTTGGAGCGAACGTGAGTGTCGTCAGCTTTGGGATGACATACTTCGAACGGGTAGTGACGATGACATACCGGCTCACTTCCTGGGATCGATCGTATACATTGAAGGTGGGGATTTCCACGTTACTACGCTTTCGTCACTTTTAGTCATAGACGGGCAACAACGACTAACCACCGTTATGCTGATTCTTGAAGCATTGGCCCGTAGACTGGGTGACGATGAACCAGTGAGGGGATTCTCCGCAAAGAAGCTACGTAATTACCATCTCCTAAATTCACTGGAGGATGGCGAGGACAGATACAAGCTTCTATTAACACAAACCGACAAGACTAGCCTACTCAATTTGATGCAACAGAAACCGTTACCGGAAGAACCATCGGTTAGAATTGAGCAGAACTTCACGTTTTTTAAAGAGCAAATCCGGAAACTCGGAAACGATCTGGGTTCTTTGTGTAACGGATTGGATAAGCTCATAGTCGTGGACATTTCCCTCAATCGAAGCCAAGACAATCCCCAGTTGATATTTGAAAGTATGAATTCAACTGGCCGTGAACTGAGCCAGGCTGATCTGATTAGAAATTACGTGCTAATGGGTTTAGAACCAACGCACCAAACCAAACTGTACGAAGACCACTGGCGTCCGATCGAGATTGCCTTCGGCCAGGAAGCCTATGGCGAGTATTTCGACGACTTTATGCGCCACTATCTTACTTTAAAGTCAAACGGAGAGATTCCAAAAATCCGGGCGGTTTACGAGGCCTTCAAAGCACACTCAAACAAACCAGAAATCATAACCGACGGTATTGACAACCTCGTTGCCGATATACATGTCTTTGCCAAATACTACTGTGCGATGGCCTTTGGGAAGGAAGAAAACAAGGATTTGGCACAAGCGTTTTCAGACCTTCGAGAACTGAAGGTCGAAGTCGCCTTCCCGCTACTTCTTGAACTTTATCACGACTATGACATCGGTATACTGTCTAAAGAAGAGTTCGTTGAAGTTTTAAGGTTAGTTGAAGCATACGTATTTCGACGAGCGGTATGCGCTATACCTACCAACTCGCTCAACAGAACGTTCGCAACCTTCGGACAGGCGATTGAAAAGGACAGGTACGTCGAAACAGTTTCCATACATTTTCTGAATCTACGCTCATACAGACGATTCCCGCGCGATGAAGAATTCAAGAATGAGCTTTCCAATCGTGATCTTTACAACTTTCAACGGCGTAGCTACTGGTTACGTCGATTAGAAAACCATGGCCGAAAGGAACGTGTCTATCTTGACGAATATACAATTGAGCACATAGTGCCACAGAATGAGAACCTTTCCGGCGAATGGCAAGAAGCACTTGGACCAGACTGGCAAAGAGTTCAGGAAACGTGGGTGCACACTTTAGGTAATATCACACTTACAGGATACAATCCCGAATATGGAGACCGGTCATTCGTCTACAAACGAGACACCGAAGGTGGATTCAAAGAAAGTCCGCTGAAACTCAATGCTGGTCTTGGCGAACTGGAAGAGTGGAACGAAGGCCAAATCGGTAATCGTGCAAAGAAACTCGCAGACATGGCCGTTGGGGTATGGTCAGTACCCGATGTAGACAATGACATTTTAGAAGCGGTGCACCTTACAGGTAACCTTAAGGTAAATTACACCTTAGAGGATCATGTACCTCTTCTTCCGGGTAGTCCAATACGCCCATTATTCGATGCGTTTCAAAAAGAAGTGATGGCTCTTGACCCTTGTGTTACCGAGGAAGTCCGAAAGCTATATGTAGCATACAAAGCTGAGACGAATTTCGTTGACGTTATACCTCAGAAAAACCGGTTACGAATAGCGCTTAATATGAGATTTCATGAACTAAACGACCCCAAGCAGATTTGTAAGGATGTAACTAACATTGGTCGATGGGGTAATGGTGATGTGGAAGTCGACTTTGACGATTCAGATCAGATCCCTTACGTAATGGGTCTTGTGCGTCAGTCATTTGAGAAACAAATGGGTGATGGAGAACTGGATTTGTAATCCCTAGTCAATGCTCATACCCAGCGTACAAGAAATTGGAGATGGTGAGGTGATGAGAGTTCCCTATACATTTATTGGTATGTTCTGAATAACAAGACGTAGTGTTTTCAACCTTTAAATCGAGATACGACATTCACAAGTAGATCGTCTTTGAGGATGAATGATGTTCCACATAACTGAGATACAAGGTCAGGGAAGTAGAGCGATTCTTAATGATGTATTCAGTAACGTCAATTCCGGCAACACGATTCTGTTATTGGGTGCGGGTGCATCAATTACAGAGCACAATAACTACCTGAGCAGTGAACTGATGGACCTACATAAAGCGGAAACCGGATCCAACTACGAAACAGACAACATTATTGATTACGTAGATGTACTTAGTAAAAACCCAGGATTCGACCGTACTAAATTCGATGATTTAGTAGAAAGATGCCTAAGGAATCTAGAACCCGACGAGTTTCACACTACAATTGCTCGTCTACCTTGGAAAGAAATCATAACCACGAATATGGACACCGTGCTGGAAAAGGCATTTGATCGAACTCGTGGAACTTCCGACGAGAACAAGATCCTGAAAGTTGCACGGACCACTAGCGAGTTTCGTTACAATCCGGCAGTGGATGAAATCAAATACGTTAAGTTGAATGGCTGTATCAGTGACAGATCGAAGTATCCTTTTGTATTCTCTTCGAAAGACTTCGAAACAGTTCGACAGTTTTATAAAATCGTGCTGCAGACGGTAGAAAACATGTCACCTCGTATACAGTTTCTTGTGATTGGATACTCATTTGGGGATCCATTTGCAAAACAGCTTCTAGATCGATTTGACAGTAGTAGTTTTCGGAACAAGAAAGAAATCACACTGGTTGAACCCACCGTGCAGGAAGCAATGTTACCATATCTCGAAAGCAACAACATCAGGGTGGTGAACTGCACGACTTCGGAGTTCATGCACGAGTATGAGGAATGGGAAAAATCAAACGAAGAATTAACACAGAGAAAAACGAGTCAGCGTTTTCGAAAAAGTGATAATTCCCCAATCAATTTGCCACATAGAGTAACAAACAGACTTGGAAACAACCTCTCCCAGCTACATTCCGATTTTAGATATGACTTCATTACACCAGACCGGTTTTATGCAGGCGAAAGGCCGTCTTTTTTTGTGATCAAGCAGAACTATGATGTGATTAGATCAGATTGTCAGCAAAGAGTAATTAAAGAACTAGAATCGGTTTTTAGTAGCGAGGAATCTATAGTGCCAATAGTTGCACTAACGGGTTCGTACGGCGTAGGTAAGACCACGTTCTGTTATCGGTTAGCCGATAGTATCCTAAATTCAGATTTAGATGTTGCTGTTTTCGAAGTACTTCGTCCTCAGGACATACGAGAAGTAGACTTGAGGGAACTGATTAGTGTTATTGATACAGAGAATGTTATCCTACTTTTCGACGAATGTGAAGTCGACAGTTTTTTTAAAGCGATGATTGAACTACGATCAAGTCTTAACATTCAACAACTTTCAGGTCCGAACATAGTTATGCTAGTCCCAATAAGAGAGAACATTCTGCAGAAACTGACTAATAACTTGACGTATCCTCACCTATACAAACTTGAGATCGATGCTACTTTTAACACGACCGAGGCAGCTGATCTCATATCAAAGTTAGAGGACTCAAAGATCGTTGAAATAAGAGATGAAATCAAGAGACAAGACCTAGTATCCAAGGTCGTTAAAGAGTATAGGGGCGACCCATTTGTGTCGTTACTATCGATGGTAACGAATGGGCACCACGACTCGATATTACGTAGCGCATACTTGCAACTATCTGTAAAAGCACGAGAATCATTCTTGTATACCTCGTTATTGTATAGATTCAAAATCCTGATGCCGTCTAGTTTACTAATGAGGCTAGTTTCAAAAGACTGGAGCGAATTCAAGCGGGATGTTATCGAGTACGACGCAAAAGGCATATTAGTTCAGGAGGAAAGGAATGTATCTGGCGACGATCCAGATCTCTACTTTCGTACTCGCCATCCGGTGATATCGGATCTACTTGTCAAAATGTATCTAGGTGCCTCGGACACTCGGTTTTCGCAGTATCAGACGATACTAAGAAGGATCACCTATACCCCGCATAGTTCTCGTTTAGTAGTGGATATATTGAAGGCAATACGTATAACAGAGGAGTTTACACCTGCCAAAATTAACCAGTTGTATGATTCATGTGCGAATGAGTTTTCATTTGACCCTCATTTTAATCTTCATTACGCCATAAACCTACAATACCGGGGATCACAAAAAGATTTAGAGCGAGGAATTGAGAGGATTATCCAGGCTGAAGGATATCTAGATCGTCGGAACAACAGACTAACACATAGGAGGGCAGTCCTTAACCACAGACTCGCCACGGTACTGTACGAGCAACATATTTCAACAAGTGTAATACAACCGTATGTGGATGAAGCTAGAGAGCTGTTTAAGATTAAACTGATCGAAGATCCATATAGCGAATATAGCTTCCGAGAGTACCTTAGATTCGAGGTTTGGTGTTTGAAAGTTTTGTCTTTCGACACGGCTTCAAGAATGCGCAGTATGGTTGTAATCGAAGATCTCCTATATCAAGCCAAAAGCCAACTTAAAGAGGGTATTGAAACTATAGCTTCAATAGAAGCGGATTATAGACGTGTATCTGGTTCTGAATCAAACAATGAAATGGAATATAGAAATCATATCGACGATTTGTACAAAAACCCAGATGCGAAACCGTATGCACTTATATTG
>VXUA01000008.1 GCA_009837185.1 Gammaproteobacteria bacterium
CAGGTACTAACGATTAAATTATCCAACCCATACACGGAATTTAGGACACACTCCTATCGGATCATGAGGGATCTCGGATTGCTGCAACGGCGCGTGCGACACCAGGCCGAGTTGCATCAGAGTCGGCAACTGTTTGAGTTGCTACCCACGAGGCCGAATGAACTCTGGCAAATGGATGTCACTTACCTGCATTTGCCACAAGGACGCTGGTGGTACATTGTGTCGGTCATTGATTACTACTCGCGGTATCTGTTGACGTGTTTCTTGACGCCGTTTCAGAATGCGACCGCAGTGTCTCAAGCTCTCGAACTCGCGATTCAGGAATCGGCGCGGTTGCATGGTCCACTGCAACACGCACCGATCCTGGTGACGGACAATGGCTCGTGCTTTCTGGCACGGCGATTTCAGGATGTTTTGCGGCATCGATTTCGACATGTGCGCATCCAGTACCGGACCCCGCAACAGCTGGGGCTATTAGAGCGCTTTCATGGGACCTTAAAAAAAGAAGAAGTGTACTTTCGTATCTATGAGCATCCCAATCATGCTCGACAGTGTCTGGAAGAGTTCCGCCATCGCTATATAACCAGGTGCGCCCGCATTGGGCTTTACGGTCGACGGAAAATGAGGATCCGTGGACTCCAGCCGAAGTCTATGAGCAGGGTCACACCATCATCATTCCGCAATGGCAGGGATGGGCAAAAGCCGCCCAAACGAAACTCGAGGAATAACTGGAAAGAACCAACGGACAGAGTCTCGCAGCATGCCCAAGAGATACGAAAACTCTCTATTTTGATTTTTCGCGCTAACTACTATAGCAAGACCTAGACATATACCATGACGATTGTTGATTCATATTCCATGACGTAATGTATTGAAAATTAGGCTGACTAAATTATCCGATCGCTTTCAGCTTTGTGAACACAGTTGGCTAGTGCAGGTATTTACGATGAACTAGATTAATTACGGTGGAACGAGTGGATCTTCCCACTACAAACCAAACTCGTTCGAGTGTTTCTTGAATGAGGCGAGGACAAAAGCTTGATATTTGCATCAAACTTAGACCAAAAAAAACGCCCAAAAGGGCGTTTTTTTTTTCGATTGTTAAATCTGCTGAATTCTGGGGAGTCAGACCTCCTAAGCAGAACTCAGATTCATCATTTAGTAGAACGAAGGCGTGTAGCTGAAACTCATCGAAAGGACTCGGCCACGAGCGTCCCAACGGCTTGCGTCGTAGGGCTTTCTGTCGCGAATTGTCAGCGGCGCAGACCTGTTGAACAAGTTTTGGCTGCTGAAGCGCAAACTAAACTCTGGACTGAATCTATAGGCGAATGAAGCGTCAACCGTCGCTAGCGAGCCAACTTCCATCGACAGATAACCACTGCGATACCTTCCGTTAGCACCCCAAGGACCATACAGTTCATAGCATTGTCCCACTTCAGCGATGATTTGTAGATAGCTGCAGTAGTGCGCTCGATCGTTCAAATACCCTGGAGTATATCGGACGGACATGTTCGCATTCATGCGGCCTCTATCCCAAAATACTTGGAGGTTTCCGGAGTATTTATCTGGATCTCGCATCGTTCCCAACGCTGAAAAGATAAGTCCCTTCAATGGCTCGCGCTGGCGTTCCAAGTAAGTGTTGTAAGACAATCGAGTTTCAATCATCCCGATGGACTCAAACTGCATACGATATGAGACATTTGCAGTGAAGGTCGTCGTGCTATTTTCATACGCGTTGAAGTAATCGTAGTTGATGAACTCCAAAACACCTTCGTTGTTTCGCGTCGCCAACTCGTCATAGCACAATGCCGTAGGTTCATCTCGATAAGAAATTCCGCGTTCAACCTTGTCTCTGTGCGAACGATCCGCATAGGTAACATTCAAATTGAAATTTTGGAGGAACTCTGGATCCCATCTCATGCGAATCGACCAGTTTTGCGACACCTCAGACTTTAAATTGGGATTTGCCCATGAATACCTGTATGGCGTTCGGTCGTAAAAGGTCTCTTCAAAGTCTTTAGGGTTGTTGGATGGATCGCCGGGAAGTCTGCCATGACACGGATCAACAACATCGTATATGAACCATTCACTACTCTCGTATGAGTCATACAGTTGAGAGGTCAGCGGTGGCTCTACGTTCTTCGTATAGTTCACGGTTACCGTTAGATCCCTCATTGGTTCATAGTACAAACCAAGCGCTGGCGCGTTGTCGTATTGTTCAAACTTGATAAATTCAGCTTCGCTGCGGTCGATGCCGTACTCGTAAGCGTATCCCAAATCTGGTTGCCAAGAGAGTGTGGCTGGATTCCAAACCCAAACTGTAACGCGTTCGAATTGGAAATCAAATCCATCAACAACGCCCCAGTTGAAGTTACCCGTTCGATTATTCTTGATAGTCACCTGCAACTCCTTGCCCCACAACTTCGCTTCTTCATGGCTGAATACTGGGAGCCAAACCTCCATGCCAAAGCTGTTGCTGCGAGAAACAGGTTCCGAGAAACCGTTCCAAACTGCGTTGTAATCAAACTCATAAGCTGTCAGACCAGCGAAATACTGATAGCGGTTCGTATATCGAATCGCCTGTTGCGAATATCGCAGTGAATAGCTGATTCGCTCGCCGTTCAGCTCGAACCAGAATCCACTCGCCAGCAATGTCATGTTAGTTACGCGATTAGTCCCGATACGTCGTGAGGTATTGCCCAGAAAATCTTTAAAGGGAGCTCCCCCTACGGTACCATTCCCAAACAAGTTGAACGCGACGTCAGGATCCGGACTAGAGAGCCGTCGATAGAACTCATCGGTTCCAGGAGCGTAACGCTCACGACGAGTACTGCTTTGGAAAGAAAGCTGAGTGTTTGAGGACCGTCCCTCGGAAACCGAAAACGACAACTTATTTTCGCCGGCCCATTTCCAGTTCACACCAACCGTTACGTTCTTATTAACACCTTCGGCCTTGCGGAAAGGTATGGGCAAAACTCCAGTGTCCTGCTCGTTTCCAGGTACGTAAGTTACATGCATCGGACGACCGAATGGGTTGTAGGCGTTTTCTGCCGGTACCACGAGGCGCATCGACAAGGAATAAATACTCCAGTTCTGTTGGTAAGAATTATCCGTTGAATAACGCGAATTCATAAAGATTTCAACGTTATCGTTGAGATCGTAGTAAATATTCATCACTGCACCGTCTCGACTGGAATGCGCACCGTTTACAGGCTCAATCCGGTTGTATGGGGTGATGTTTTCCCTACCATAATTGAAATCCTCTGGAGTAGCATTCAAACCTGTGTGCTCCAAGGGCAGTTGCGCAATGAAATTACGCTTTTCCCAGTCGATGGTGAAACTACCGTTGATGTACCAATCCGAGTAATACGGGCCGGGGTAACGAGAACTACCATTCCATTCTCTCACGATTCCAGGTTGTGCATAACTGTAGTTCCGATAATCGTACTCAGGTCCGAATAGATGGCGAAAGTCTAGCGTGTGGTGTCCCGTCTTCGCGTTGATGATCGGTTCGCGTTCAGATGTCTCCAATGAAACCGTCGTTCGAAACTTCGCCCAGTTGAAGCCAAACGTCATACCTGAGGTATAGTCGTCCGCACCGGTGTAACTGTTGTCTTGCTTCATATTCAAAGAAATACCTTTATAGTTTTTCTTCGTAATGAAATTCACAACACCACCAAGAGCATCTGCTCCATACACGGCCGAACCACCATCGAGCTGAATCTCAACCGCAGCGATTGCTTCCAACGGAATTCCCAGAACATTGACGATATCTCGTTCGGAACCGCCAAAACCGGCGATGCGACGACCATCCAATAACACCAACGTGTTACCAGATCCCATGCCGTGCAAATTCACCGTGGATAAGTTGAAGTTATAGTAAAGCCCGCCTGAATCTCCTCCGAGTTCATCGCCAGTGGCCCAAGAAGTTGAAGTCTGGGGAGTCGTTGAGTTGAATTGTTCTGGAATTCTGCGGAAAAAGTCGGATAGATCCGATACGCCCATTCCTTTAATCTCTGCTGCGGTGTAACGAACAATCAGCGCGGTCGGGTCCGATATGGGCATGTAGGTACCAGTAGAGATTACCTCTTCCATATTTTCGTCTTCGTAAAGACTGCTCGCCTCAGCGGCTTCTTCGTCTTCCGAGACCGCTTCTTCATCTAAAGTTTCTTCAGAATTCGATTCTGATTCCTCTTCATCTTCTTCGACGACTTTTTTCGAGTCTTCAGAACTCTCAGTTTCCTGAGCCACCAAAGACCCCGTTGCAAAGACCAATCCGAAAATTGCTACCCACATGGGTAAAAGTTCGGATAGGAATCCTTTCTTGTTCACAGTTGAACTATTGTTTTGCATCTTAGAATCCCTCCCAAAAAGGTTAGATACTCAACACCTGTTACGTCCTGACTTCAATTTAACAACCCGATCAGTCTGACGTGTTGTTATGGTCAAGAATAACCGAAAGCATTGAACCAGCCTAGAACAATCGGTCATGATATTCCGAACTTGATTCAAAACTGTTTCGTGTGTACTACGATAATGTGTCACAATGTTGAACAAATTATAAACAGAAAATGAAGAAAAAATGAACTTTAGTTATTTTTTTCAAGAACCGATACTTCTACCTCAATGTGACGCAATAACCAGTTGCTTAATAGACATTTTACACATTTAGAACGGAGCAGTGAGCGAGTGTTTGAATCAACTAATAGCATGGTATTGCGCACCATCTAACGTAGTTCTTCGATTGGAGGAGAGGAAGAGACGGCCGATAAGCCGGGTTCTGTCCAAGAACGATCATTCATCTTGAGTACGACTAGGCGTACTGCTTGCGACCTACCCAGATCGGACACGGACCATGTCTTTCGATCTCTATTTGGTCTTGCTCCAAGTGGGGTTGACCTTGCCAATGCTGTTACCAGCGATTGCGGTGCGCTCTTACCACACCTTTTCACCCTTACCGAATACTCGGCGGTTTATTTTCTGTGGCACTTGCCGTAAGTTCACACTTCCCAGGAGTTACCTGGCACTTTGTCCTACGGAGCCCGGACTTTCCTCCGATGATCCTGCGTCATCAGCGATCGTTTAGCCGTCTCTTTCCCGATATATTATTTATGACTGATGAGTTTTGCAAAGAAGTAGGGCTTATGGACTCCTAACTCTAAGGTACTCAATTCGATTGTAAAAATCTCGTATGCCATCGCCGGTGATTCGAATCACGTTCGCAGTATGATCTCCATTTGACAGATGACTACCGGTGTACGGTGTATGTTTAGTGGCAGCTTCTTTATCAA
>VXUA01000078.1 GCA_009837185.1 Gammaproteobacteria bacterium
TAACTTCTTCAATAGCAGACACGAGGTAGCACACTGGATATAGCTGCGTTTGTAAATCTTCAATGTGGTGGTATGACTCAAAATCCCAGACTACACCATTTCGCGTCGTGCCTTTGAATTCGAGCATATCTTGGATACTCTCATGCTCCATATACAACTCGCTGCTACAGGTTTGATTGAGGAATGCAATAACCGGAACAACGGGGTCGGATGAAGAGGAAGTCAGAGCAGTCAGTCCGAACACGGTCAACGTGATTAAGACCATCCCTGCCAAAAGTTTGCGAAGAGTTTTCATCTCTCAATCTCCTAGTTGATTGTTTATTTACCGAGAAATTGATGCCGGGCTTTTTCAATCGTTCTAGGAGAAACTTCCTGCTTATTTACCCAGACAAGACCGCGTATCTTGCCCTTTGAGTCAGGCTGTTGTATTCACAGGAAACCCGACCATCGGGTTCCTAGAACAATTGAATGAAAGCATTTTAACAAACTTTTCTCTGTTCCTCTCAAAATATTTTTTAATCCCGGGCGGGGAGACCGGATCTGGTTCCTCAATTCCACCGGAGATAGGAAACTGGAAACGAGTCGGGGATCCATTAGGAGAAAGTGTAGAAAACACCTAGACGTCCGAGCGACCTATCATTCTTAGGAACACCAAACCCCATCACTCTCTCCGCTTTTTGGTTTTCAAATTTATAGAAAATGGTTTCGGGGGGGCCTGCAACATTCTCAAAGGCACAAATCACCGCTTACTTTTCGGGACTTCAAAAGTGGTGTTAGTACAAACTTGTACTGTTACCCGCTGACCCTAGTTGTATTTTCGTATGTTTGGACGCTCAAAAACTGGGGTAGAAATAAATAAGGCTCGGGGAAAACAATTTAACACTTGCGCGGCTTGGGCAATCCTCAAACCCCTCTCAGAAAATCGATGGTTTCTTTCATACGGATAGTACGTCCTCTTTGTCCTTCTTATCTTCTTCTACCCAGATTGACGTTTTGCGCTCCCTGTCTGATACTTTTATGGTTGATGGTTGAGATAGTTTGGTTGGTCTACAACGTGAGATAGTCGGCGCAGAGCTTCTTGTCGAGGAGAATTGGATTCACTCATTTTCAGTCTCCTCAGGTTGAGGTTTCGGTTTCTTCCCATAACCGTCAAACTGCTGGAAGGCATAAGACTTCTTTGTTGCGGACGATTTACGCTCTTCTAACTTCGTGAGATCAAAAGTGATACAAAGGGAAACCGGTTGTGTTCGTACTCTCTGAGTTCCAAGTTCAAAAATAGCTTCCCCTTCGGCCCTTCCGGCGAATTGACCGCCTGTGGGAGCCGGGAGATCATAGAGGACACCCTGCTTGTTGACGACCAATTCTATCTTTTCAATGGTAGTTGCTAGTTCGGTTTCTCGGTATCGTTGGAGAAAGTCGAAGGGATGTGCTGAATGCTTTTGGTATATTGGAGTTTTTGTTGTTAACTCTCTACAGTCTGAGTATCCGGAGTTATCTCCCGAGCCGTTTGGATCTCTTCGATTATTTCCTCAAATTGGATTGTTCCTTTGTATGCCAGTAAGATTTTCTTTTCGTTAGATTTGTTCTTATACTTGGGATCTATCCATTTCTTCGAAGATTTGAAGGTGTCGATTTTCACGGTGTACGGCTCAAGTAACTCGTGTGTGTGGAAGCCGCTACAATCTGATTTAGAGTATCCGTCCTCGGGCAACAATTTCACTGAAGATTCTTCCGCAATCATACCCCATGATATCCATAGGGTCAACAGAATCATCACGACTTTTTTATTCATAGATTAGCTCCTTTAACATTCTTTCCTCCCATTGAACATAGTACCCAAGGCTAATGTCTGCGGGGAGCGATTTTACTTCCGGAAACAATGCAACGTCAGCATCGATGCCAAAGCATGCATCCCACACCTCCCTCCGTTTTTGAGCGGCAATGTTCCAGCAAACGACTCTAATCAAGGACTAACGAAATGCTCTACGCGATCGCTTCTACCGGAGACCATCTTTGCCTGAGATGTTCGCGATTCCAGATCAAGGAGATATTTCTTGGTATCGAGTCCCCCTCCAAAACCCGTAAGCGTTCCGTCACTTCCAATCACCCGGTGGCATGGCACAATGATCGCAATCGGATTTCGATGATTGGCTTGACCCACTGCACGAAAAGCCTTTGCGCGGCCGATATTTAGCGCAACGTCTCGATAGGAGCGCGTCTCTCCATAAGGAATCTGTTGTAGTTCGCGCCAGACTCGAGCACTAAATGTAGTCTCTGGGACTCCAAAATCTAACTCAACGTGAAATTTTCGGCGTCGCCCATCAAAGTACTCGACTAGTTGATCCTTAATGTCCTGGAAGTAATCCGCCCGTCGAATCCACGCCGGATCGACAAAAGGTTTCGTAGTTCGATTTTTTAGAAAAGAGAGTTGTCGTAGCTTTGAGTCTGCACCCTGCAGCAATAGTGGTCCAACAGGACTACTGAATATTTCGTAATACATTGAAGAGGTCCTAAACGATGTTCAAATTCTAGACAAACGCTACGTAAAACTCACCGCTGAGTTTGAAAAATGTGCAAATACTTGCTAAACTAGATCGTTTATTTTTTGGGACTTATATACTTTTCTACACAATTAGAGTTACATTACGATAGTGCTTTATTAGTGGTGTGATGTAGTACCCGGATCCCCGGCACTATTTCTGGGACGACGTTATAGTCACCTTGTGATCAACAGGTTGCAACTTGTACCCGCTTATTGAATGCTCTTTCGGTTATTGGGTAGGAATTGGCGTTCATTGGAAAGGATTGTCGTTGTGCATCAAATTGAGGTATCTTCATAGTTTGGAGTGTCCACTAGCTAGTGCATACTTCAGTTTTACGTGAAAATATTAACAAAATTTTGTCCTATTTCTTGCCCTGAACCGAGCCCATGTCAACATGATCCGTGCACTCGCAAGGTTTTACTAGCTTTTCGTACGAGCACTTTATTCTCTATGCTCAGATGTTGTGGCTTGAGAATTTATGTGCTTAAGATCGGATAGCATAACCGTTCGTGTCGCCACTATCGTTCCAACGTGTATCAACCAACTTTCGGATCGGAGAAACTAGGTCCTCGTCAGACCTTACAAGCGCAACCACACAAGGCTTCTGGTCTGATGCATAGACGACAAATACTAAACCAAACACGTCTTTGTAATCCGAATCTACTAATATTCCTTTCATGTCAATCTGCCCTTCAATACCGGATTTTCCTTCAAATTCAGGTTCCGAGAAAACCATCATGCCCGGTTTCGAAAATGCCACCATCCACAACAGACCAGACACAGAACACATGTGATTAGAACAGCATTTACTCGGATATACAGGTCTGAGAACGTCGAGAGGACTGCCGTAAATTGGAAGCATCATCAGATTGCACACAAGATACGTTGGTTTTTTTGAAAATTGGCCAAGTTTTATGTTTTGTTTAAGCTTTGCGTGTAGCTCACAAATAACCCCAGTGAGTCTCTTTGAATAATCAATTTCTTTGTAAGAAGTGATCGTTTGTGTAGTTATTGCCACTCTCTCCCCTTCGTTTAGTAGTCGTTCCAAGTCAGCCGCTCCGTAGAAGGACTGCTCGATAGACTCGCAAATCCTGTACATGCCCCGATTGACAGACGGGGTTTTCACCTCGAAGCAAACATCATTCGCATTTTTTGACCGAAAATCTGCTGTCTGTTTGTTTCCGACTGGTAGCTTTTCTAGACTAATTCCACGTTTCTTACACACTACATAAAAGTGAGCTTCTCCTAGTTTCTGTATAAATGTCTCGGTTTTTTGACCGTCAAGTCCCATATCTTCATCCTGGAGGAGTCGCCGCATGGATTGAATCAAGTTTGCGATTTGCTCATCTCCCTCTCGTGAAACTTCGCACACAATCGGACGCAGGCGAGCTAAGTAAGGATTACCACCCAGTTCTGAACTGTTCTGCAGAACTTGCACGAAACCAACAATAAGTTGCTCTTTCGCTTTTTCCAACAACATTTATGAAATAAGAAACAAGTCTTTATTCCATTGATTCTACAGCAGAGCGTTCAATTACATGGGCTCACGACGCTGTGGAGGCATGTGTTCGCGCCAGCTCACGCTAGCCCACCCGCCGACAAAGAGTGAGACGAAAGAGCTTTACATCCGAGTTTCACTCCGAATTCCTGATAATCCTCCCCAGCAACCAATAGGTTCTTGAGTCCACGTTCGAGTGCACGGTCGGTATTGAAGGGATTTGATTTAGCTAATACTTTACATGAGAAATGGTAGTAACAGACTGCGGTACTCCGATTTCTGTTTCCTTAACCCTCGACAAGTTAACACGTACTGGTACTGGCACACTTTTTTAGTCACTTACTCACTTTAACCCGACCCAGCGTGCAAGCGAAAGTTTCATTCGCCGAGAGTTGTTTTTTGTGTTGTATATGCGTTGCATTCATACGGAAATAGGTCGAGAATCTAAATTTGGTGAATGAGAAAATATTCGTCGTTTAAGCATCAGAATAGCCGATCTAAATATTTAATACGGAGAAATGAAGGACAAATATGACCATATCGTCTAAGAATCACACGCCCAATACCCCCATTGTCTTTGAGGATATTCTCATCACTCACATAAACGGGTATCTTTTGAACGAACCGTGCGTAGGCCGAGTTGTCTTACACTTTACGCCGACACTTAGGACCGTAATAGAATCAGAAAATTTGCCAATCGGATTGAACCAGCATCGTATGGAATCGCGGTTTACAGTTACAGTCGAAGACAAAGGCGACGTTCTAGTAGTGCTTGCAAGGCTGAGCGATCCCATTTCTCCCAGCCGTACGTCAAGCGGTGCTCTCGCGTTAGCCAAGTCCCCAGTTACTGTGATCGACAGGGACGAAAAGGTTACCTCAATATATTTCAGTGTTCTCAATTTTCCGGAGTTCTTCGGAGGGAGGGATACTTGGATTGACGGTCAACGCTTCGGTGCTACGACGCTCATACATGATAATTTGCAAGTTCAGATCACCCAAGACTTTAGATTTCCACTGAACAAAAAGTGCTTGAACGAAACTAACGGGTATTGCGTAACACTTACAGGTGTCATCAAATTAGTTGACGGGACTGAAATTTCGGTAGTGGCTCATTTTGAATTTGATTTTCTCGGTTTGTACTTACCGCGCTTT
>VXUA01000023.1 GCA_009837185.1 Gammaproteobacteria bacterium
TGGACTCCTCAACATTTTCTAATTGTAGGTGTCCATCAAACTGAGGCAGCTTCAAAGTTCGATTGAATCGATACTACACAACGCAAAATTTGCTTCATTAACTCGCGAGAAAATTTAGTAGTTTTCTCGAGCGTGAAAAATGGAAAATTGGATATCGAAACCAATTTGATGGTCTAAGTTAGTGATACACGCCAACTTAGAGGACAAACGAAACATGTCATATGACCAAAGAGCTGACTATCAGTCATTCAAAAAGCAATTGCCCAAATTACTCGATTCACACGCTGGAAAATCCGTGGTGTTTCGCAACGGACAACTCGTCCAAGTCTTTGACGATAGGCAAGAAGCTCTAAGCTATGCCCGGTACGAATTCGGCATTGGAAATTACATTGTTCAAGAAGTGCAAGAGCTGGTTTCGAAACCTGCCTCACGTTCGTTACTCGCTGGACAACCTTTAACTCAGTAAACCTAGCTATTCCGCACTCCAACCCTATTTTCCCATAAATCTTGAATGAGCCACTGCTTTGTTATTCTGGCCCCTCGAAAGTGTCGGGTCAGAGAAGAAATGTGACTATTCCTCCATGATGATGGAGCGATCCGTTACGCTCGGCACTGTGCGTGATGTCAACTTTGTCGTCATTTGCGGTCTTATATGACGATTTCATTGACACGACCGGTTAGGGAGACCTACGTCGCTGTGAGTTGTTGGTCTTGCTCAAATACAAAAGTTACCTTCCCTGACCATCGCATTGGTTTTACTTCGCCGTTTCTGATTTTGACTCGCACGACCACATTAATCAAATCGGTCTCTTTCAGATCGTGATTCTCCATGAGAGTCATCGGAGTAATAGACTCAATACTTTCCTTCATTTCGAGCCAAGAATCGGTTTCAAGGAACAATCCCCTGATGTCTGATTCCCAAACGCACCACCTATCGTCAACACGAGTGGCGGTAACGTGAAAGACTTTTGCTAAATTAGATTCCATGCAACTCTAGAGTCTTCGTCAATTGTATATTAGCATAGTTCATCAATTCAAAAGTTCTCTTGTCTATCCCCATTTCCTACCGCATCCTACTTAACAACATTCCCGATTTCTAGTCGCCGCAATAGCGGTATTGCCACAAGGCATCAAGAAACGTTTCGTAAGGAAGGATTTCGATTCCGTCAAGCTGGCGGGGGCGTTCTTCCAGACATACGCACAAATAGTTTTTGAAGGATTCCTCCTCTCGCAGGGCTTGCAATCCTTTCAGATCCGCTCCAGTGACCCATTTCTTCGCCTTGAGCTCGATCGCTGTGTGTTCGCCAAGGAGAACGTCTACTTCGAAACCGGTTTGTGAACGCCAATGGTGCAGCGTTTCGTCGCGTTGGTTGTAGTCGATCCATGCTCGCAACTCGTGTAGGAACCACGTCTCGAACGCCTGACCACGTTCCAGAGAGGCGAATCCCCTTCCCACGCTTCTCTGCAACGCTCCTGCAACACCGATGTCGAAAAAGTAGTACTTAGAGGCGACAACGGGTTTGCGAAATCGGCTTCTGCGCCATGCAGGCAATTCATAGACGATAAGGGTGTCGCAGAGCAGATCGAAATATTCGTAGACCGTTGTTCGCGGTACCTGTGCATCGTTGGCGATATTAGTGAAGTTGACGATGGTTGCATTGCACAGCGCGGCAATGTCCAAAACCCGCCGGAAAGGCTGGAGATTACGCACAAATCCCTCCGCTAAAATTTCTTGACGTAGATAGGTGCCAAGATAAGCCTCCAAATCGAGGCGGGGGTTGGAGGATGAATAGATTGAAGGGATCGTGCCGAATTCCAAAGCTCTTTCTAGTTTGAAGGAGTCACCTAATTCTCTCTTCAACAGTGGATGAAAGTGCAGAATGCGAGCGCGCCCTCCGAGAAGATTAACTCCTCCCTGCCTCAGCTTGCGGGCACTGGATCCCGTCAGAAGAAAGTGAACTCCCCGTGTTTCGATTAGGTGATGAACATGATTTAGTACATTTGATGCTCTCTGGATTTCATCGATCACTACCACCTTGACATCGTCTGTGATAAAACTGCTCAAGTTCTCCGGGTTCTGACCAATACGAAAGAAGTCGACCTCGTTGTTGAGATCGAAGATCGGACCATCGAATTTACTCTGACTGATCAATGTAGATTTTCCGGTTTGACGAGGTCCGAGAAGGAAGTAAGACTTTTCCTCCAAGATGGCGGAAAGATCCAGTACCCGAGGAAAGATGTGTGTTGTCATAGCTATCGTCATTTGCGGTCTTATATGACGATTGTATTGACGCGAAGGGTTAGTACGCCGCTCAGGGACAAGGCTAACCGGCGAAAATTGACTACACAGATCGTTCTCTGAAGATACAGTTTAACTATATGTAATCACTAGAGAACTCGGCACCTGTGGCCAAAAACAATCTGGTTTTAGATTGCTGATAGTGAGTTTGCTTTCTCTCGGCACCCTGTGATATACCTATCAACAAAACTCTTTTATTCTGTGACGTCGAAAATGTGTGCATTTAACTGGCGCATTCGTTTCGTTCCCTTAGGTACTCGCCGACGTGCTCGTGCACGCGCATCAGCCATTCTTTGGTTCCACCGTCTTAGTTCTTGTTCTTGGATGTACTTGGGATCATCCGTTGAGCAACTATAGGTCGGAATGGGTTCGGGTACGTTTGAACTCTCCTCAGTGTTTTCTTTCCTCGGACACCTATCTGCATACAGGTGGCACAAACCGATACTACCAAACATGAGAGCTAAACCAAATAGGAATCCCAAGATCGTGCTTTCAAATAGAGCCGCTCCTCCCATGATAATTGCTATGCCCCCAAAAAAGAGACCTATTAGACTCAACGTCAATAGTTCATCCAAAAATTTAATCAGTCGTTTCTTGATCGTCGTCCAACGAAAAAACGGCTTAATCCTGCGCCCAGTTTGAAGAATGTACTCGGCTTCAGTTTGATCTTTTCGGGACGCGTCCACCGCGGACTTCTTCGAACCACGTTCAAGGTCCCATGTGGAAGTTTTACTAGTCATACTCATCTCGTTTGTTCGAAAAACTACACTATAAAGTGCGCTAAACTTTTATTACAAGTGTTTTTCGCACTTTTTTTAGTAATTTCCGAATTTGATAGGAGCACCGTGTGAATGGCTTACCAACTCTCCTCCTAGTCGAACATCGTGTCAGCAATTGAAATTGCTTCAGTTTGATGGACACCTAGAATAAAAAATGATGAAGAGCTCACGTGTGAATAAGCCCTACTATCCATTGATAGATTTTGTGAGCTGATTCGATTCAAGGCAACAAATGACCCAAGACAACATGAAAGAGGCCATTAAGAATGTCCGACGATTTCGGAAGGTCAGCGAACTCCCAAGCGATAGCAATGTCCGCCTCCGCGATCAACCCAAGCTTGTTAGTAACTTCTACGATGCCGTAACTTCGTTTTATGAATTCGGTTGGGGTGCTAGTTTTCATTTCTCCCCAAGGCGACCTCGGGAGAGTCTGCAGTCATCACAACGACGACATGAAGAGGGAATCGGAACACTGCTGAAACTCCGTCCTGGGATGAAGGTTGCAGACGTTGGCTGTGGGGTTGGTGGACCTCTAATAACTATCGCAAAGGCCACCGGTGCCAAGATTGTGGGTATCAATTTCAACGAACTCCAGATTCAATCTGGAAACCAGAGAGTGCAACGCGCGGAATTGAGCGACTCTTGCTCTTTTCTGTATGCAGACTTCATGAATGTCCCTTTAGCAGAGGATACCTTCGATGCGTTGTATTCATTTGAAGCGTTGTGCCACGCACCTAATAGAAAATTGGTATTTCTTGAACTCTTGCGGTTGCTGAAACCTGGTGCCGAAGCAGCATTTATCGATTGGGTTCTCACAGATGAGTTTGATCCGTCCAACAGTCAACACGACGAGATTCGTAAGTCGATCGAGATCAACAATGCAACACCAGAACTCGCCACTACAAGAAACTACGTCAAGACCGTGCGATCTGCTGGTTTTGAGGTGCTCCTTGCTAAAGACCAACAAGTCGACGAAGGAAATCCAAGCACGCCATGGTACATGGCTCTTCAGGGTCGAGATTTTTCCCTGGCTTCATTTGCGCGTACTCCAGTAGGACGAGCGTTAGTTGTAAGAACCACGCGAGTTCTGGAACGATTGAGATTGGCTCCTGCTGGGACTTCTGAGGCGTCCGGTCTACTCAATAACGCAGCCGATGCGCTGGTCGAAGCGGGTAAGCTAGGTATCTTTACTCCAAGTTTTCTGGTTCACGTGCGAAAACCGGCGTAGGAACAACCGATTCGCCGTCGGTTCGAATTCCCGCGGTGGGGCTCGTCGCCTTAATTCCAGCTACCTCAGAAAGTCCTTCAGATGTTGCGGGTACATTTCTGCGGGTAATACGTCGTTGCTCATACAGACTGAGTGCATGCAAAGGAAAGTATTGTCTATACAGTTCGTAGTCCAACAATGCTGTACGAAAAAAGACACCCACCATGTCCTGTCGATTCCACGTTCCATCTTCCTGCTGGTTGTCGACCAAGAACTTGATGCCGCATGAAATTGCTGACCAATTGGACTCACCCGCTTTGAGGAGCGCGATCAGTGCCCAAGCAGTCTGGATCACTTGACTGTCGTCGTGGGGGACATAGCAACCTTTCACACAGCCGCTATAGTGCTCCCCCCAACCACCATCCTCCCGTTGACGATCTAGTAGCCACCTGCAGGCGAGTCTTATAGACGGGTCGCTTGGATCGCTCCCTGCGGCTCGAAGCCCCTTGATTCCGAAAAGTCCATAGGGAGTGTCCTAAATTCCGTGTATGGGAAGATTTCCCATACTCTCCCCAGAGGA
>VXUA01000014.1 GCA_009837185.1 Gammaproteobacteria bacterium
AGGTACTAACGATTAAATTATCCAACCCATACACGGAATTTAGGACACACTCGTTCCATATATAAATTGCACTCCCCATACCCCGCGCCAGGAACCATCGCTTCGTTGAGCTTTCCGTAGCCACGACTCGCCTCGAGAAATTGCAAGCTGTGCTTTTTCGTCAACGTCGCTTGGCAACCGTTGCCTACTCAAAGCGAGTGCCGCCATGCACGAGGCCGTGCACTCGACGAACGATTTCTCAGTCATTGATTCGCCAAACATTTCGGCAGGATTCAGCCATTCGAGGCCATACGTCGAGCGTCGTGCTTCATAACTCCCAAATCCTCCATCTTTATTTTGGCTTCGAAGCATGAATTCAATCGACTCTCGGAGCGCTTCATCGTTGAGAGCACTTGGTCGTGTTTCAAGTAGTCCAAGTACGGCTTCCGCGGTGCAATCTGATACGGGCCAGCCGTGCCAACGGCCAGCGAAGCACCAACCGCCGTTTGGGTCGCTCCTGTACGCGGTTTGAAATCCATCGAAACTCTCGCGTATTTGCTGACTCGCTAAGAATTCGGTACCAAGATCGACCGCATGCTTGACTTCCGTACGGTCTGGTAATTCCGATAGCGCTTGTAGCGCGAATCCTGTATCCCACGAAGCGCTTCTTGCTCCCGTTATCCGCGTACCCTCGGCATCGTCCTCCCAAATCCAGCCTTCGATGCGGGCTAACGCCTTTCGACAATTCTCGTCCTCTGGATCTTGTAGCCACAAGGCGAGAATGTTGAGAAAACCACTGACTGGGGAGATGCTCGTGTGATCCGAATTTTGTAATTCCCAGCGAATCTGCTCGACAAGAGTCTGGACGCACTCGGCTCGGAAACTTTTGCCGTGGATTTTTTCAAAGATTCGTCCCAGTAAAAAACCAAAACGAAGCCGAATCGTAGGTGGTTTAAAGACGTCCTCTTTGCGTAAGCGAGTACGCCCCTTAGCAAACTTGACTCGGTTGAAGTTATCCCCGAATAGCTCGGTTCGGAGAGCTGTGATCAACGGTGTAACCGGTGCTTGAAATCGACTCGAGTACACAACAGACATCGCCATGTAGATCAGTCGCGTATGGCAGTACCAGTTCGATGGATGTAGTGGAATCCGACTGGATAGACGCCACATCTCGGGGAGGACGGGGTTCAATCCCTTCCAATCGTAGAGATTCAAAAGAGCTAGCCAAAATTTACCCCAACTTGGGATTCCTAGTAAGTCTTCAGTTTGAAGAAACTGTCCAGCCTTAGCAATGAGTGGGTCGTCCTTGTCGACACCGAGCAAGCGTGCAGCAACGTACACGAGCGTAGTAACGAACAGGTATGGGTGCGAGTGTTCATGAAGTCCCCACAATCCGTCTGGTAATCTGGTGTGTTCGAACTGTCGCAGAACTAGAAGTCTTCGTCGAGGATCGAGCTTTTCGTCTAGTATGAAGCTCAAAATCACGTACTGCGCAGTGAGCATTGGACACCAAGCCATCTCGCCTTCCCAGCTCCCGTCTGCCCTCTGCATGTCAACGAGACGATCCGTTGCTCGTCGCATCGCGTCTCTTGTACTGCTGGGAGTCATAGAGTCTGCAGTGTTAGTCTTTCGAGACTCGCGTTCCTGAGGCTGTACAGAAGTCAACAAAGAACGGGACCAACTGGTCCAAAGGCGAGTGTTCTTGTCTAGGGGTGCTTTCGAAGTTAGTCTTAAATTCCGAATCGCGACCAGCAAGTGTCCAACTCGAGATAGCAATGCTTTAGTTACTTCACGTGCACGACGCCAAGCATCTAAATTGAGGGACTTCGGTAAAGTACTCGCTATTGCCCTAACCACGATACGAAAAGAAGTGAGTCCCAATCGAGTAAGCGACATGTCTTCGCAGGCTAGGAGTTTCATAGTCTGACCACGAACCTTGGAGCTTGACCTCCATCGACGGTAAGTTGCCTGTCTGATAGCAACGATTTCAGCTCTGTAGTCGGCGAACGTCTCGTAAAGGCAAAGAGCCAGTCGTTCAGGCATACGGACTGCTTCTATCCGCTTAGCCGTGAATACGCGAAAATCTGGTTGTGCCGCGAGAGTCAATGCATCACTGAACCCAAGCGTAAGGCCGATCGCGGTCAAAGGGTGGTAGTGTCCTGCAGCATCTCCAATAAGCACACGGCGAGAAGTCCCGTAGGTAGCCCGAAGCTGTAGTTCGTTGCCTGCAGCTTGAAACTCGCCGGCCTCAAGTGCTCGAACAAATGCTTCACGGACCGATTCTGGTAATAGATAGGCGTAGGACTCCGTCAGCATCGCAACACGATCTCGTGGAGTCCAGTGATCAAGAGGCACGTCGACGATGATTCGAACTGTTTCATCGCCGAGACGGAATATTAGAATGGGACCAGGACCACCGAGAATCACGTGTCCGTACCCTTCGTGAGGCAGATCAATCCCTTCTGCGACGACGCCAATCATTCGTGAACACGTCAGGCGTTCCGGTGGTAAACCAAGGGATTTGCGCACAATGGAGGCGCGGCCGTCCGCGCCAATTACCCTATCTGTTGCGAGTGAATTCTGCGTACCGTCAATCGAGTAAGTGATCCTGCCATTCTCGATGTTCTGAACTCTTGCTCCCCGATAAAACTGAACTTGTGAATTATCTTCCATAGCATCATGAAGCGTGGATACCAGTTCAGAATGTTCGCAGGTCATGCCCAAGGCACCGCTTGAATAAGGAAGAACGATAGGTTCGGAACGATCATCCGGAAAAACCACGAACCCATTGCCTTCGCTGCTATGCGGACATGCATCTAAGGATATTCCGTTCTCCTGCAACATTCGTACAGCAGGAGGGTGCAGCCACTCCCCTGCTAGGCGACCAGCAGCCTTGGGATTAGCTTCAAGCAGGGCAACTCGTGCACCTTTTCGAGCATGTGCTAGAGCGCAAAGGCTACCGACGGGTCCCGCACCGACAATGGCAACGTCGTAGCTCGAATTAGTGGAGTCGGTCAATGAATCAATGAAAAACGGTCGGTTGCGATCTCTTTCGATAACGTAGAAGGCACGGTGCTTTCGGGCCAGTTACCCAACTCCCGTAGTTCGGTGCAGGAAAGGGCGCGTCAAGCTCAATTTCAAACCGATCTAGCAGCACGTTCCAGATTGCTTTAATTTGCAAGATGGCGAAGTTCTTGCCCATGCACCGGTGCTTACCCCCACCAAATCCAATGAGTGCTTGTGTGTCTTCGTTTGTCGGCGAAGTGAATCGATCAGGTCGGAACTGACTTGATTCCGAGAACAATTGCTCAAGTCGATGCGACACCGCGGGGGATACAACCGCCATCGTATTTGTCGGCACGACCATATTGCGATACTTCAAGGGTCTCATCACTTTGCGGATGAGCAGTATTAGAGGAGGATGCAATCGTTCACACTCGCGCACGGCGTTCTCCAATACTGGCTGCTGTCTAAGACCCTCGAGACTGAGATTACTGTCTTTTTCGTAGATTTCCCCCATTTCCCGTCTAATTCGATTGAGGTACTTCTCGTCTCTGGCTAACTCTAGACCGGTCCATGTTGCGAGGATTGCACTAGTGTGCTGGCCAGCAAAGAGTGCCGTCAGCGTAATGCCGGTAATTTCATCGACGGTAAGTTCCCGGCCATCCTTGTAGCGAGCTTTCACAAGCGTCTGCATAAAGCTCTCGGACTCCGTTTCCACTGGCTCTTGCTCCGTCAGAACGCGAGTGAATATTTCCGTGATTTTCTTCCTAGCTTGATCACGTCGCCGATGAGAAGGAATGGGGATTCTGGGGAAAAAGAACCCTATAGTGTTGATGCCGTTCTGAAGTTCGTGATAAGCCTCAGCGAATTCTGCATCCACTTCGCGCCGAATCTCCTCCCCTAGGAAACATCGACTTGCGATATTCACGGTGAGTTCGTTCATCGCGACAGGCAGATCCAACGTTCCTTCATCGCCCATGTGATCCGCAAAGACTCGCGCCTCGTCATACATGATCGCCACGTAGCTCCGCATGGCAGACTCTCTAAGAGCAGGAAAAAGAAATCCCAGTTGCTCCGTCATGATTTCCGGCGCGACGTCGTAAGCCACTCCACGTCCAAAAATCGGTACGGTAAACTGATAGACTGAGTTGGCATCAAGTTGATCGTCCGGTGCTTTGAAGTATGTCTCGTGCGCTTCTAACCCACTGAATAAGACGAACTCGGCCGGACCAATCCGAAAGCGAAACAGGTCACCATGCTCCTGACATCCGCGCAAGAGCATTGAAACCGGGTCTCTCTGAAATTCCCTTAAATGACCAAGGATCGGCCACCCGCCCGAAAGCTCGGGAACTTCGTCACCGTCAAATTGACCGGTGAAATTTGCTTCTTGTAGCTGGTCAACCATGATGAGTCTTAGTGAACGAAAGGAATCATCGAGAAGCGCGCTCGCTCTACGTATCGATCCCAGAGTTCGCCGTACTTCTTACGACATCGTCGTTCGTCGCGCCACGACCGATGCCAAAGCAATCCTACTAACCAGACCAGCAACAAATAGGGAATCCAAGACTCGAATCCCACTGTAAGAACAAATGCTAAATAAACGCAAATCTCGCCTGTGTAGTTGAGATGCCGACCGATGCCCCAAAATCCCGAAACGAGCAATCGTCCGTCCAAAGTCTCGGCTGGACGTCCCCAAATCTTAGTGTTTTCATCCTGTTTGAAGCGGTGTTTCTGCTCATTAGCCCCTCGGAATAACCAGAAACCGAATACGAACAAAACGCCAAGAATGATCGCAAAGAGCAACGGCAAATCTCCTTTGGCGTGCACCAATGTCAAGCCAGCGATGCAATAGAAAAACGGAACGAGAACAAAATTTCCCCACACCAACATCCATCCGAATCGTTCGCTCACGATGTCCCAAGTATGGACCATCCCATACTCAAACTGAAAGTAATTGAATACGTATGCAAAGGTGAAGATCTGATATAGAATCATCGCAAGCGACAGTTCGCCGTAAATCTCGTACTGTGCGACAGCGAACGAGACATTGAAAAGCGCAAGTGCGATCAATGACGGACGATAGCTGAAGAACTTCAGGTCCACTCCGAGTATTCCCGGATTGAGCTCTCTTCCAAAGAAAAATCCGCGCAGGAATCCCTTTGAAGCATCTGGATCAGGGGAACCTCGCCAATATAACCAACCCGAGAGCGCAAACGCAAGAACGTTTGCACAAATGAGCAGCGCGATAAAGTGGTTGTACAGAAACGATAACGAAAACCAACCCATCGCCTGGCAGATACCTACTACGAGCGCAGTGGTGAGAAACAACGCTAGTCCATTCAATTTGAAGATGCGGGGAACACCTCCATCTTGCGCCCGTTCAATTCTTCGCCCTGGAAGTAGTATGGATCCAACAATGAGAAAAGCGAGGAAACCGATGACCGCTAACACCGCTTGTAACATTGAACTGCTAGTTAGCTCCATGACTAGCCTCTGGATCGAACGATTGGTTCTGACTTCTGTTCTCGCTCTAGGCAATCGCGCCACTTCTGTACAGTGAGCTTCTGGAAAGCAATTACTGCTGGATTCAGTTCCACTAGCGGCGCGTCCCAATGTTGCTCGTATGCTATCTGCTCCGCTTCGACCGCGAATCGATCCTGATCAAGGAGTGGCCCGATCAGAAAGTGATTTGAAGTCTTCATAACGAATTTCATCGCAAAGCGCGGAATCCGTAAAGGCAGTAGTGGTATCTTCAGGGATTTGAAGTAGAACAAGAAAAAACATCGAGTGGTCCTTTCATCTATGGGGAGCAAGAACAACCAGTGCTTGATCCAATCATCGGTATTGGACCATTGGTAGGGATATTCGTAGCAAAGCTCTATGTGACTGGTATTAATCTTGTCATGTTCGACAAACCGTCCCGAAATTCGTCCGCGACCGACGTTTGAATCGTAAGCCACGTGAACCCGGTCGTCAATCTTTTCGCATCGCGTCAAATCGGCACCATCAAAGGGTCGATAACGTCTATGCAAGTGCGCGTGCGTAAAGTCACTGACATTGTCAATTACCATTGAGTGATGAGCCGACCAGGTGTACGCCAAAGGTACGCAGGTCCATGGTTTCGGGCTTTCGAGTTCGGGGATGTCCGGAATCTGTTGCTGTTCTGCCAGCTCGGGATCTCCCGGAAACAACCAAATCAAACCGTACCGTACCTTGACAGGGTAAGTCTTCAGGGTGAGCTTCGGAAAGCTTCGACCAAATCGATCATGCGGAATTTCAACGCATCGACCACTACCGTCATATTTCCAACCGTGGTACGCGCAAACTAGGCGACAATCTTCAACGCTACCTAGTGAAAGCTTTATCTGGCGATGGGCACAGCGATTCTCAACGGCGTGAAACTCACCGTTTTTGGTCCTAAAGAGTGCGATAGAGTGCTTCCAAAAGACTATTTCTACTACGGACCCTGGTTTGATGCGACGTACTTCCTCGACTGCAAACCAGTAATTCGGGTCCATACCCGAGGCACGCGCCTGTTGGCGTAATCGAGTCGCGTCTTCAAATTTGGGTGGAGGACGATTATTTCCGTTAATCATGGAGTCTGTTTTCCATCCTTGGTTCGTATTTCATCCGTGGACTCGAGGCTAACTACGGGACGCTTAGCGCGGGGGTTCGTAATGGAACCGCGGGCGTAATGAAATGCATATGCTTCCTGCACCGCGTCGCGAATACTCGTTGGTTGATAGCCGAGTTCCTGTTTTGCTCTGTCAATATTAGCGTGTCTTCTCTTTTTGAGTAGACGTATTGCTCCTGGAGTGAAGCGTTGCTGAAAATTGGGGTGAAAACGGCTCAGATAGAAGCTAGCTACTTCAGAAAAGACATACATTATAGGAGTAGGAATGCGACGGCGTGGTCGAGGTATACCCGACACCTCCTCGTATAAATCCAAAATATCGGAGATAGTTTTGTACTCTGATGCAAATATGTATTTATGCCCGGTACGACCTTTTTGCATGCACAGCACATGTCCTTCGACAATGTCTCGAGCCGCAACAAATGCAAAGCCCCCGTCCACGTACGCGCGGACCTTACCACTGGTGTATTTGCAGAGCGTCGTGCCTAGTCTTGATGGTAGATAGTCCGCCCCACCTACAACCGCGCAACATGTCGCGATGACGACATCCTGACCGAGAGCGACCGCCTTTAGACATTCATGTTCTACGAGCACCTTGCTTCGTTCGTAAGGCATAGTTCGTTCCATGGGATAGAACTGCATAGTCTCGTCGCTCGGGGCAGAGGGATCGTCTAGGTCGTATCCAACTGCACTGAAGGACCCGGTCACAACCACCCTACCCGCATCGGTTTCCCGCGCGGCTTGAAGCACATTACGGGTCCCGAGAACATTGCATTCAAAGATTTCTCGCTTGTGAGCCAGATTCCCGTCAATCGTTGATATCTTCGCCGCACAATGATAGATCGATTGGCAGCCGGCCATCGCTTGTCGTGTCGAATCGAGGTCTCGGATATCTCCATAAGTTCGTTCAACGTCAAGTCCTTCCAAAGCCTCGTTTCTGAAGTCGCGTCGCAACAGGACCCGTACACTAGTTCCGTCCCGGATGAGCCGACGCACAAGATTTGCGCCCACATGGCCAGATGAACCCGTTACAAGAACGGGTGTTGACGAAGACTCCACCTAATCGCAGCTCCTATCCACTCGACTCCAGTTTGTTTATCATCGAAATCACTAAGCGTTGGGGACAAGAGATCGATTTAGACTCAATACAAAATCTACTGATGCGATCGTCGTTGAAGAACGTCTCGTTCTAGTCATTGCTGAACGGTACCGGAATACCCACAACATCCTGATGAATATTCTCTCGGTGCGGCGGTTCGTGAAGATCAACTCGCTAAAACGAACTCAGAAGTTCAACACTACTTTAAACATCAACGACGCGAGCTTGTCCATCAAAATTGAATCGTCCCAAAGACGTCTGTCTATCTTCGAAACGTTAGGTTACTTCGTCTTCAAGGTTGAGTACACAATTCAAGAACTCAAACTTACCCAACATCGTTTTTTTCAAGACTGCGAATCCAGTAGGCGATTTGGCTATTTTATTCAAGTGCCGTACTTTCATAACAAGTGCTTAAACTCCGTCACATTTGCTAATTCGAGTGATTGCCATGAACCCAATCGTGAAACAAACCAAGTTATGACACAACAGAAAAATTTTTACTTTCGATCCCTAGAATCAATGGAAACCAATCAATCCTAAAACAAACGACATCAAATTTAGTCCAAGTGATAGTGAAAACGCACAATTCAACAAGTGAGGTTCTATGGGTCGCAAACTGAGACAGTTGGGGCGAGCCTTGGGTAAGCTTTATTTGCTGGTCTGTGCAGTCTTGTGGGGCATCCAAGGGCTTGTCATATACCGGCCCGTTACAGATGAAGACAGATTACCCGCCCGATCGTCGGTCGAGTATGAGATTGTTGTTGATGAAAAAAGAGGTATCAAGTCTCGAGGCTACATCGTCAATGAGTCTGCTCCAGGTCCTGTGATTCTCTTTTTCGCCGGCAGAATGGAGGATTCTTTGGGCTATACTCACGCGCTGGATCGACTGAAGGTACCTGCCGTACTGCCAAACTATCGCGGGCACGGAAAAAGCGATGGCAGACCGACCGAGAAAACCGCTATCGCCGATGCCGAGATCACTCTTCAAATGGTGCGAGATCGATTTCCAGATCGTCCTATAGTATTAATGGGCGATAGTCTAGGAAGTGCGGTGGCTATACGAATCGTAGATTCGAACATTGCTGGCATGATTCTCATTAGCCCCTTTCGTTCCTTGGCGCACGTGGCGAATCGCAGTGTATTGCGAATGGTCCCCCTACGTTTTGTTGTACGACACAAGTATGACACTCGAAAGAAACTCGACTCGCTTCCCGACAAAATTTTAGTTATCTACTCGACAACCGACACGATCATATATCCGAGAGAAACAGAACGCGTACTCGAAAAAATCCCTCAGGCGGAAGTCGTTACCGATGACTCAGAACACTATTTCGTCTTTGGCCGAAACCTGCACAAGATGAAGGATTGGCTGATCGAAAACTTCGACGACATAGATTCGTAACCACTGAAGAATCCAAATATTTCCTTAGTTTGTTAAATCTAGTCGATTAATTAGTACCAATTCCTTGAAACCCTCCGACCTACTAAAGCTTCCCAAGAACCTGCGTAAATCGTACGGGGATTTGAACGTTTCAGACAGTGTGAAACGATATGAAAGCTGGCTAGAACGTCGCGAACAAGCCAAGACACAGGATGACAAGTACGATCACACTGAGACCGTTAGCGAATACTACGATCTGTTTACCGAATTGATGCAATTCGGTTGGAACGAATCCTTGCACTTCGCTCCTATTGCACCAGATGAGACGTTAGAAGAAGCCATTGTCCGTCATCAAAGACACATGATCAAGAAGTTAGAGCTTCGAGAAGGCATGAACGTCATTGATGTAGGATGCGGGTTGGGAGGCCCATTGCGAAGAGTTGCAAAAGAATCAGGTGCAAGAGTACTTGGCATTAATAACAACGAGCAACAACTAGAAAAAGCCAAACTAAAGACAACTGAGGCAGGACTCGACCACTTAACCGAATATCGCGAATGCAATTTCATGGACATGAGCTCTATTGAAGCTGGTTCTTACGATGCGGGATACGCGATCGAATCAACTTGCTATGCCCCCGATAAAGAACGTGCTTATGCAGAGATTTTTCGAGTATTGAAACCCGGAGCGTTGTTTTGGGGTCAGGAGATGTGTCTAACGAACGTTTTTGAGCTCGAAGACGAGCAGCATTGCGCAATCAGAGACGAGATTAAGTTCACTCTCGCTTTGAGCGACATCTTCAAGTTTGATGAGGTGAACCGCGCATTGGAAACCGTTGGATTTGAGATAGTTGAAGCGGGCGATCAAGAAGTGGAGAATGGTTCTAGTGTGTCTTGGTATCAGCCCATGGAGGGTCTCACCTCCTCTCTTCGTTCATGGCTCAGAGTTCCAGGCGGTCGATCCACACTTGCTGGTGGAGTTCGTCTGGCTGAGGTCGTTGGTATGTTTCCGAAAGACAGTTGGCGTGTCATTGAGCTACTTGACAGACAGGCCGATGCTTATGTCGCTGGTGGTAAGTCGAGCATTTACACGCCGCTGTACTGTTTCCTTGCGAGAAAGCCAGAGTCCCGATAGAACCGAAGGTTCTAACTATTCGCGACCTGCAACGCTCTGACTTCGTTGGGAACTCGTAAAGTTCTCAAATTTTCGGAATCGGATGCTTCACCTTAGCGACGCGAATCTTCATCTTCTTACTTGGCGACAAGTTGGACAAAGGATTGATTCTCATCTTGTAGTTTGCTGGAACTAACTCCAGTTCAAAGTGATAGGCAAGAAAGAGCAGATTTATGATCGCTTGTAGTTCAAGGTAGCGGTGCCCCAAACAATGGTGCGTTCCCAGACCGTAAGGAACATAGACGCTAGGTTGGAGGTGTTCCTCTCGTCCTGGAAGGAACCTGTCAATATCGAATTCAAGTGGATTCTCAAAATATTCCTCCATATAGTGGGTACCAGTGTGTCCAATCATAACTAGAGTCCTCGGTTCTAGCTCAACTCCTGCGACGATGCATCGATTCATTACCGTCCGAAGTTGCACGGGAATCACAGGATAGAGACGTTCTGATTCGAGAAAAACTCGCCGAGTTACATCGACCTTATCGCCATCAAAGTCTTTCCCATCTGGGATTCGACCATCTCCAAACAACGCTTCACCTTCTTCTGCGACTCTTGCGTAAACATCGGGATGTTTGATCATGTTGTACATCGCAAATGCCAACGCATTGCCCATGTACAGGCTAGCGACAAGACCTGCCGCGAAAGGAAACGCGAGGTCAGTCTCCGGCATATACCCTGGATCTTGACGATGGAGTTCCATGTACGCGTCAGCAATATCAATTGGTTTTCCTTCACGCAACGCGGGTGTGTGAGCGGACTTTATAGAGTTGAGGAGCTTCGGTACAAGTTTCTGCGCACGCTTCATTTTTGGAGTACCAAGCGTCCACTTGGGTAGTGCTTTTTGAACATGCACCGTCAATGCTCGATCCTTATATGCCAATAAGTCGTCAACATACGACGCACAATCGACACCGATGAACAGATTGGAAACCTGCACACTCATGTAATTGCAGAACTTTTCAGCAGCAACATGGGCTTGGTTGTTGTCCCAAGAAGGCAATGTCTCACGAATTAATTGACACAATTCAGGTAATAGTTGAATCAATGCGTTGCGAGAGTAAGCAGCACGTAGACACTTCCTAAGACGATAGTGTTCCGCCCCGTCCATACCTGGCATGACGCGCGCAGCTCCAAACACTCCCGCAAAGTCTGTAATGTAGTCTCTTGTCCTAAGGTAGAGCCGGCCGTATTTATTGACCCAACGATTTACTTCTGGTCCAGTGAGCAATATCGCACGCGACTTTCCAAATTTCACTGGGGTCTGAATCACTGGACCGAATTTCTTATGCACGCCGCACAATCCTAAGGGAAGATTGCCTCTATGAAAGCCTTTCTCGCGTAAGAGATCGCGCCATTTAACTTTAGGAATGGCCGCCATTCCTATTTTTGCTCGAGGACGGGGAAGAAGTGTAGTCTGTTGTATGGATTTAGCGATGGATTGACCAATCAAATCTGCATCCGCAAGAAGTTCGATCCGCTCCAATTTCTCTTCATAGTCTTCTTCAGTGAGTAGCAACTTCAAAAATTGGCAGCTGTGCAACAACGAAATCAAAAGAACATCTCGAGGAGTCGGAATTTCGTCGTTCAGGATAACATTCAAGATTCTCGACTTTGCTTCTTGGAGACTCGCCCCTTCCTCGCTCTCATAAGAACGACTACTTGCTACCGAACTGGAAAGCTCCCAAAAACCACCGATTTCATACTGCAGAATGTCGTTCTCGACTAATCGTTCGAGCAGCTCTTCGACGACTCTTTCCGTTCTGCGTGTGTTTTTCTCGATCCAGTATTGAGTGTTGAATACTCGCTCTTCGGCCGCGATTTCACTTAACGTTTCGTCAAGAATTGAGTCGCCTGTCGGCGAACCGTCGATTAATTGCAGTTTTTCTAAATCGGTATCAATGCGGTAGGCCAAGGCTAAATCAGCGATCACTGAGCCCGCAACTACGCAAGCAAAATCCCAGCTATCGGAAAGCTCGATAAATCCACTCTGTTCATCGAGCACCAACAGCATAAGTTCTTCTGTCAGTCTGATAATGTCTGCCTCCTTGCAATCTCGTTGGAATCGACTAAACCGAACAAGATGCCAAAACGGGTTAACTGCGGAATTTTGAACCCAAACTCCATAATCACCTTGCAAATTCAGTGCTTTGCACTGAACAATTTTATTGTATGTACTTCTTGGATCTGTTTTGAAACAGTGGGATTGGCACACCCGGGAGAAAGGAAGTGTTTCTCGACATCTTTACTTGCCCTAGATATCGGTGAGACAGGTCTGCGATTTGTCGGACTACTTCAAGTTTGATCGTCATTTGCATCACAACCTGGTACTGAAACCAAAGCAGGTTTCGGGAATGGTGGTACCGCTTCGGCAATGTGGGCGATTTACTCCATGGGATTCCGTCAATTCTGCAACGTCTGATCAGCTAGACCAAATATCTGCGCCACCGACGTGATCGAACGCCCTGATTTCACTAACGCGACAATCTGTTCTCGATACTCCAAAGAGTAGTGTTTTCTTGCCATAATATGGACTCCTCAACATTTTCTAATTGTAGGTGTCCATCAAACTGAGGCAGCTTCACCCTAGTCCATTCTTTCCATTCAATGGAGTAGCATGCAGAACAAATACAAAAACGACAAATAGAAAGAGCACGCTAAACATAGTGATCGCGCATTAAAACCTAAGAAAGAATAGCACCCTATTTATGCTCATCCGGCACCCGTGCGAGTAGCAAGAGCGGTACTACGATCCCGACAGAGTGAGTCCTAATAGGTTCATTTTTACTCTCGCTTTCAACCCTAACGTTTAATTCCAAGAAATTCTCAATACATCTGTTCAGAGCTTTTAAAACTGTGTCCCTCAGGGAGTAAGTAACGTTTTGGTTCCGCACACTCGACATCGGAGTATGTCTCACTCGTACGTTGAGTGAGTCTACCAACGAAAATTACCGATCCTGAAACTTCAAGACTTGACTCACTAACTCCGACGCATCCGCAGTCCTCAATGAACTCAAAGTCACATGTAATTCGAATAGTGTCGACCCGGTAGAGGGGCCACTTGCGTATCGGTCTTTCAAGGTAAAACGACGCGTGTTTGAGGGTTCGATTGTCTCTGTCAATGGTGAGTTCCATTGCCCAGCGAATGTTCTTTTGAGCGCACCAAGCATCTAGGATTTCTTGCGGAGTATTCTTCAGACTGAGCTCCGTTTTCCAACGAAAGCGGAACGTGATATCAGTCTTGTTCTGAGCAGATACGCTACCTCTTTTGAATGCAAATGGGAGCATGTCTGCAATGTAAAAAGGAGTCTTTGCCTCGGCAACATTGGTCTTACATCCAGTATCCAAATTTTCAACGTATCCATTCTCGACCACTGCAAATTTAAACTTGCATTCCTCCAATTCTGAACCGGTCTGTTCGGTAACTTCGGTTCTTCCGAAAGACACAATCGTTCCGACAACTGACTCAAGAAGCCCTCGAACAGGAAGCGCAAGAACTCAATCACATGCCACGAAAGTGCCTAGGCTTCCGAACTCCTCAAGAAGTCTTCGATGCGATCCGCTCGCAAGCACCACCGAAAAAGTAAACGAACACGAAACCCAATCTCCCTAAGCTCGTCGTCAACATCGACCTCGACACCATACCACGCGTCTAAACACGCTATCTTCAAGGCCACACCTCGACCTTCTTGCTCCGATCTGCAAGAAATCCTAAAATTACCACTATGTTGTCGAGTACCCCAAAAAAACAGTACCTATTACTGTACTAGATTCGTTACTCAAAATGCAACGCCGATCACAAAAAGTGCACTTCATAATGGAATCTAGGTCTCGACGAACCATTGAAAAACCAAGATCGACAACACTAAGAGTTACAACATATTCGTCAAGGTCGGATTGAGTAAACGATGAGCGAATGGAGTGTAAATATGTTAGCATCGATGTTGTAAATACCTAGTGGGAGTGGAATCGAGTACAACTAGCCAAGACCCGACTCCACGATTACGGGAGACTAACCCCAACCACGTTTTGTTGCTAACTCAAAAGTGAGAACGGATCTGATGTCATTACAACGTTTTGCAGATCCGTAATTACAGGATAGGAGATCCCGGCTTCGCGGGCTAACTCTCCTGCCGCGGCTTCTTTACGAAGGAGCCGCAAGACGAGCTCGCCTCGCTCCGTTGTACTCAGTACAATTCGCTTGCTCATAGTTTTCACCCCTCGATGATTCTATAGTAAATATGGTGTTATTTATTCCCATATTTAGCGAGCAAGACACAGTTTCTATAGTTTCTCCGCTCGAAATTTGTGCCATTTTGGAGATGAGCAAAGATGCTACAAACTGCTCGCTAAGCGGTAACACCCAGTTTTTCACGCCATATTTGTTACAAGTTAAGAAAAGACGGACAAATCCGAATCGCTTCGACTGTAGGCAGCAGTTTGCTTGCATAAGAGTACTCTCTTTTATGACATGTACGCGGGTGTGGCACTGACGCGTCGCTCCTAGTTAGAACACAGCACAGACGTATTTCGTAAGTTCACGAATAACGTTACCTGTCAGCAATAGAACCTGTGAACGCGCGAACGACCGACTCGAACAAACTTATAGTTCACACGATTGTCATATAAACTACAATGCTGTAACTGAATTGCTAAGGTAGAATCTTTCAAATTGCTGTTCTCCCATAACTCTTTGCTTCGCACAATAGCAATCACTACGGTTGTCCTCGCATGCTTGCAACTGGGATCTTCGCCTTCGATTTTGGTGCCTTCAGAATTATCTCTCGAGGAAGCTGAACAGTTAGCACTTGCTCGCGACCCAGATATCCAAGCCTTTCTCTCTCGAGCGGAAGCTTTCGAACATTTAGCCGCCTCGGTGACCGAGCTGCCAGACGTACAGGTTCGAGCAGGACTAATGAACTACCCGTTAGAACATGGTAATTTTCGAACTGAAGGAATGACCCACTCGGTCATCGGCGTTAGACAGTCCATTCCACCACGTGGTCTTCGACCTGCACTATTCGATAAAAACGAATATTTAGCCCAAGAACAAGATTACTTGGGTGTGAATCACGCCCTCGAAATAACCCACAAGGTTCGACATGCGTGGTTAGACGCAAGTTACCATGAACGTAGATTGGAACTGATCCTCAAATCACAGGGGTTGTTTGGTGACTTATTGCATTTAGCTCGAACACTGTACTCCACAGGAGACGGCAATCAAAGCGACATCCTACAGATTGAACTCGAGCAATTCAAAATTGAAGACCGCATTCTCATAGCCGAGCAAGAACGAGACCACGCGTATATTTCTCTTAGGGAGTACGTTGGTGAAGACCGTTTCGTCAAAGTGTCAACCACGTTGCCTAATTGGAAATCAGTTCCAAGTTTAGCTGAACTACGTCCTGCGCTCGCTGAACACCCAAAAATGATTGCACTCACTGCCCAAGCTGATGCCACTGCCGCGCAACGTCGGGTGGAGGAATCTGGACTCAATCGTAAATGGATGATTGATCTCAGCTACGCGTATCGGGACGGTGGGTTGTTGTCGAGTGAGTCTCGGTCCGATCTTATCTCTGCATCGATCTCCTTCAATCTCCCAATATGGGGACAGCAAAAGTATCGACAAAAAGTCGTGCAAGTATCGAAGATGCACAGTGCAATCTTGCTCAAACAACAAAGTACTCTTCGAGAACTTGAGACCAAGCTAGAATCGGCACTAGAGCACTGGACTACGCTAACTTCGAGAGTCACTCTCTACGAAGAACAAATCTTGCCTAAAACGGAAGAACTCGTTACCGTTAATCTTGAATCTTACGAGAATCAAGCCAACAATCTCTCCGATGTGGTGCAGAGCCACATAAGCCAAATTGACGCTGAACTGAAACATTTGGAGTTAACCATTAGTCGACTGAAGGCTTGGGCGGACATCGACAAGCTAGTACGTCTGGAGAACCTATGAAACGCACTTTTTTGATAATCGCACTGCTTGTAGTTGGCGTCGGGATTGGTTTCGCCGCTGCTTGGGTGTTGAACAGTATGCAAGGCTCTGAAGGAACTGCCGAGAAATCCGATGAGAAAGAAATTCTGTATTGGGTCGCGCCCATGGATCCAAACTACCGACGTGATGGACCCGGTAAGTCTCCAATGGGAATGGATTTAGTGCCCGTATATGCAGGTGGTGAAGACCTATCCGAAGACGAGGTTCAAATCAATCCTCTCGTCGAGCAAAACATGGGGATTCGAACCTCCGCCGTCAAGAAAGGAAAACTGGATCGAAAAATTCAGGCGGTGGGCTACGTCGAATACGACGAGAATGCCTTGCACCACATCCATACACGAGTCGAAGGATGGATCGAAAAACTGAGTGTCAAAGATACAGGAGATCCGGTTGAAGAAGGTCAAGTACTGTTTGAGATATATTCTCCAGAACTAGTCAATGCACAAGAAGAATATCTCTTAGCGAAGTCAAATAACAATCAAGACATGCTGGAGGCTGCTGCTGGTCGCTTAGAAGCACTCGGTCTTTCCTCCGAACAGATACAAGAACTTAACGAATCGGAGAAGACTAGCCAACGGGTGCGCGTCTTCGCAAAATCAGACGGCGTGGTCGGGATGTTAGGCATTCGCGAAGGCGAACACGTGACTCCCGCTACCCACACAATGTCGATTGCCGAACTAGACAAGGTGTGGATTGTTGCAGAAATTTTGGAACGACAATCGAGCTATGTGGAGGTTGGGCAGAAGGTAGAGTTTGAGCTGGAAGCAAATCCTGGTCGAACCTATAAGGGGTCCGTCGACTACATCTATCCCGAACTTGATCCCACTACGCGAAGCTTGCAGGTTCGCATTATGTTCGATACCAACAATGAGGTATTACGGCCCAATATGTTCGCTAGAGTGACCATTCTGGTCGAGGGATCTGAATCGGTTCTTCACATACCATCCGAAGCAGTCATTCGAGGTGGTTTAACCGACAGGGTTGTGCTAGCTGCTGAAAGTAGTATCTATCGCTCCGTACCAGTAGTTGTAGGTATGGAAGTCGATGCACGAGTTCACATACTGGACGGGCTAAAAGAAGGCGACTCTATAGTTACCTCCGGACAATTTCTTATTGACTCAGAGTCCAATATCGAAGTCGCGATCGCACGATATGAAGAAGAGAAAAAAGAAGCTGAGAAGCCAATCAACGTTACAGTCAGCGCTACAGTACGCGACTTCGACCACGAAGGCCAACGTCTCCGCATCAAACATGGGAGAATTCCGGAATGGGGTTGGAAGTCCATGACGATGTTCTTAGACGTTGCAGAAGAATCACTATTTGATGGTTTGGAGAAAGGCCAGGAAGTCATTCTGGATCTCGAGCGGAAACCCGGTGAACGCGCCAAAATCATAGGTGTCCAACAAGTTTCCGAAGAACAGTAAATCTCCATGATCGCGCGCATCATCGGTTGGTCAATCGACAATCGAAAACTCATTTTGATCGCGACGGTGTTTCTTATCGTCGGTGGTGTCATCAGCGTATTCCGCACCCCGATTGATGCGATCCCCGACCTTTCCGACGTGCAAGTTATCGTCAAGACTACCTATCATGGGCAAGCCCCGCAAGTAGTCGAGAATCAGGTAACCTACCCGCTTTCCGTGGCGATGCTTTCCGTCCCGAAAGCGATTGACGTTCGCGGATATTCCTTTTTCGGCGATTCCTACGTGTATGTGATTTTCGAAGATGGTACTGATCTCTATTGGGCGATCTCCCGCGTCACAGAGAATCTGATTCAAGCAAAGAACCAATTGCCAGAAGGGGTCGAACCTACCATAGGTCCAGACGCTACTGGTGTCGGTTGGGTTTACCAATACGCGCTTGTCGACCACAGCGGAAATCTAGATCTGAGCCAACTTAGAAGTCTGCAAGACTGGTTCTTGAAATACGAACTCAAGACAGTGCCCGGCGTTGCTGAAGTAGCGACCGTCGGTGGTATGGTTCGGCAGTATCAGGTAGTTGTCGATCCCGACAGACTCTATACCTATGGGCTAACGCTCAAACAAATTCGAGAAGCAATAAAAGCGAATAATCGAGAAACCGGTGGTTCAGTCATTGAGATGGGAGAAGCTGAATACATGATTCGAGCCGGCGGATACATCGAAGGATTGGAGGATCTTCAACAGATTCCTATTGGCTTAAATCCTCGCGGCACACCGATTCTTTTGTCAGACATTGCCGAAATTCGAATCGGTCCGCAGATGCGCCGCGGGATCGCAGAACTCGATGGCGAAGGTGAGGTCGTTGGTGGCATCGTGGTGATGCGTTCCGGCGAAAATGCACTCCGAACGATTAGTAACGTCAAAAAACGGCTGGAAGAACTGAAGCCGAGCTTACCCGAAGGCGTTGAAGTCGTACCCACCTATGATCGATCCAAACTCATCTCTAATTCAGTACACAATCTGCGCGACACTCTGATCGAAGAATTTTTGATCGTCGCATTGGTCTGCGCCCTCTTCCTGTTCCACTTACGATCCTCACTCGTAATCATTTTGAGTCTACCCATCGCGATCTTAGGGGCATTTTTGGTGATGCGAGTGCAAGGTATTAATGCCAACATTATGTCCCTAGGAGGTATTGCGATCGCAATTGGTGCGATGGTCGATGGTGCCATCGTCATTGTTGAAAACGCGCATAAGAGAATCGAACATTACGCGCCGCCGGGTACGGTGATCTCTACCGAACTGCGCTGGAAAGCGATTCGCGAAGCTGCGACTCAACTTGGTCCTCCGATTTTCTTTTGTCTACTGATCATCACTCTGAGTTTCGTACCAGTGTTCACGCTTGAAGCGCAGGAGGGGCGGTTATTCAAACCTCTTGCATTCACCAAGACGTACTCAATGGCCGTCGCGGCTATCCTAGCAATCACATTGATCCCTGTATTAACAGGATACTTGGTACGAGGAAAGATTTTTTCCGAACAGAGAAATCCCTTTAACAAACTATTGGTCGCGGGATATCGCCCGATACTAGGTGTGATTCTTCGCTTCCCGAAGACGACCATCATCGTGAGCGTGATTGTTCTCGCTTGTGGATTCTGGCCGATAACCAAGTTAGGTACGGAATTCATGCCGCCCTTAGACGAAGGCGATTTAATGTACATGCCCACGACACATCCTGGAATTTCGGTCGACAAGGCGCGAGAATTGTTACAACAAACAGACAAACTCATTCGTGGCGTACCTGAGGTAGAGAACGTTTTCGGGAAAGTCGGTCGAGCTGACACCGCGACCGACCCAGCGCCCTTAACGATGATCGAGACGTCTATACAGCTCAAACCTCGAGATGAATGGCGACCCGGAGTTACCATGGACGACATTCGCGATGAATTGAACCAACGCGTGAATTTCCCTGGATTAAACAACGCATGGGTCATGCCTATTAAGACCCGTATTGACATGCTCGCTACGGGCATAAAGACTCCTGTGGGAATTAAAGTTCTAGGTCCAGATTTGAAAGTTGTTCAGTCTATTGGCACCGCAATCGAAGAAGCATTAGCGAACGTACCGGGCACTGCTTCAGTTTTTGCGGAACGAGTTGCCGGAGGTCGATATCTGAGTGTCGATATTGATCGTTTACGAGCAGCTCGATACGGACTCAATGTCAGTGATGTACAAGACATTGTGAGTACCGCAATAGGCGGGATGAATGTCGCAACCACTGTAGAGGGACTTGAAAGATATCCAATCAACATTCGTTATCCACAAAGAGTTCGAAGTTCGATCGAAAACTTAAAAAACTTACCCATTACCACTCCCAAGGGAGCAAGAGTTGCACTTGGAGACGTCGCCACAGTTGAAGTTACCGACGGCGCACCGATGATAAAGAGTGAAAACGCTCGACCTACCGGTTGGTTATTCATCGACATCGCAGGTCGCGATCTTGGTTCGTACGTCGCCGAAGCACAACAAGTCGTGCGCGAGCAAGTCGATCTTCCGCCGAATTACTCGCTCGAATGGTCTGGGCAGTACGAATATCTTGTACGAGCGCAACAACGTCTAATGATCATGGGTCCTTTGACACTGGGAATCGTGCTGGTACTGCTATTCTTGAATTTTCGCCGCGCGACCGATGTTTTCCTCATAGTCACAACCGTCCCATTCGCTTTAGTTGGCGGGATTGTTTGTCTCTACCTTCTTGAGTATGACTTGTCTGTTGCAGTAGGTGTTGGCTTTATCGCGCTGGCTGGAGTAGCTGTGGAACTAGGGGTAGTTCTGCTCACCTATCTTAATCTCGCAATGGACCAAAAGCGCGAGCAAGCTGGAGAGGAACAACGAGCACTAGTATTGAAAGATGTTGTGGCGGCGATTGAAGAAGGCGCGATGTTACGTATCCGCCCCATCATGATGACAACGATGACTGTCTTTCTCGGACTATTGCCGATCATGTGGGCTTCGGGTTCAGGAGCTCAAATCATGCAACGTATCGCGGCACCAATGTTTGGTGGGATGATCAGTGCGATGATCCTAACTTTGATTGTGCTACCACCGTTGTTCTTGTTGTACAAGAAGTGGACGTTGATTGGCATAAGGAGCAAACCGACGAGTGCTTGACCATGTTCGACAGAACTGGGAATAATTTAAATCGTTCCGATGTGTGAGAAATTCAGTTCCTTTACGAAGCGGAACTGAAATCCAGCTTAAGTAAGACAGATTTCGGACTCACGAGAGACCGAGCCATCATTGACGCGACCTAGATTATTCCGTGGCTCCAGCGATCTTCAACATACCAATGATGTGTTCATTACCAGATTCCTGTGCTACCTCAAGAATCGAGTTTTCGTCTCGATCATCCGGCTCGTTCGGGTCTGCCCCTGCTTCTAAAAGTAATCTCACAATTTCAACACGTTCGGACTTCACGGCACGTCGCAAAAAATCAGGTCTCATTCCCTTGTAGAGCAAGAACTCGACCATGTGAACATGACCGTAATTTACTGGAATGACCAGTTCCCAAGGTCCTCGTTCAATGCCTAGTGTCCACAATACCTCTAAGGCTGCGTTCAATCCTCGGACGCACGCAATTTTCCCGTACCAACTGAGCGCTGGCTCGTATACGTCAAGTCCCGACTCCGCGAACCGTCGAAAATTGTCGACGTCCCCATTCTTAAGCGTAAGAACTGCCGGGTCTTCCATATAGCTTCTTCCACGGTAGGTGTTTGGATCCGCACCCGCATCGAAAAATGCTGTGATGATCTTTGGGTTGTACTTATATCTGTGGTGGGCGTCTAAGATGTCTCCAAATCCAGTGGGTCGAGCACCATCCTCTATCAATCTAACCACGGCTTCATAGTCTCGCACTTTCGCTGCGCTATAGAGTCGCCTTGCCAGATGAATGCCTTCATCATCGACTGAAACAGATGTCGCCGCACCATGCTTTATCAGCAGTTTTGCGATCGACGCATCGCCAGAATTTAGTAAATCCGTTGCAACTTGTAGCACTGTTGGCCAAAATTGTCTACTCGAGGAATTCTTTTGTAGAGTCACTGCATTTGGTGAGACATTGGGATCCGCACCGTTCTCCAATAATAACTCGACTAACTCGCGCGACTGGCTGAGTACTGCATGGTGAAGTGGCGACAGATACTCCATCATGTATCGTTTTGGAATATCAAATTCGAGGTCGAATCTCTCTAAGTGTCGTCGAGTCAGTTCATTTGGGTCAGCGCCCGCGTCCAATAGTAGTTTAGCGACATCCACCTGTCCGTGAAGACTAGCAATTCCTAGCCCCTCAGGTTTCGCTCCGTGTTGCAGAAGCAGCTTAATTGCTTCAGTGTGCCCAGTTCGCGCAGCCTTTTCTGTACTGAGATCGTCCTCCCCATAACTAAGCAACAAGTTCAACATTTGCAGATTTCCAACTTCGGCTGCTAGAGATGCTCCTTGAGGTTCAACACCGAGATTCAACATTTCTTCTAGTATCAGCACGTTTTCGTGTTGAACAGCCAACTGAGTATTCAATCCTGCACCTGCCTCAACCATCAAGCTAGCAATGTCGTCTCTACCAAGTTCGAGCGCATAGTCTAGCAAGTAATGACTTAAGAAGTCTTTGGTCGCTCGTGTCGTATCGGACAGATATTCCCGTACTGATTTCGCATCGTCTCTTTCGATGGCATCATAGAAGTCTGCAGTTGTCCACTCCGGGATTTCAAGTTCTTCAATCGTGTTGCAAGCCTGGACCGAAAGACTGGAAATTGCAACCCATCCAATCCAAACCGCTCTTAGAATGTTCGACCTCCGGTCAGTCCCCGGCGCTGTCATGGGATTACGTTCGTGAGTAGCGTCTCGAGTATCTTCGTTCATCGAAATCTACCGTACTAATCCTCCGCATCGGCCTGTTCTAGTAAATTCACGATAACTTCGTTATCCAGTTCCATCGCTATTTCAAGGATAGTTCGCTCATCGCGTTCCGATGGTTGATTCGGATCCGCACCAGCTTCTAATAGTAACTTCACTTCAAGCTCGCGTCCTCTCCCTACTGCGGTTCGCAACCCCACGGGTCGAGCTCCCTTAGCAAGCATGGCTTCGACATCGTGAAGAAGGGCGAGATCGAATGGGGCTCGATAGTATTCGTACTGCCGGTCATGACCAATCTTCCAAAGAATTTCTATTGCTTCACTTAGTCCCGGGCTATGGGCAATTTTCATGTACCAACCAAACAGAGTCTCACTAATCTCAGCACCCGCTTCAACAAATCGCTTAAAGTTCTCTATATCTCCGTTCCAAAGCGTTAATGCTGTAGGTGTGTACATAGGACCGCCAGCAAGTAAATCGAAGACGTTAGGGTCAGCACCAGCTTCAACGAAGGCTTGTATGATTTTAGGATCGTATCGTTCTGACATCTCGTAGAAGAAACTTCCAAATCCGGTTGGTGTTGCGCCTAATTTCAACAACCGAGCGACCTCTTCATAGTTCCATGCTTCAGCCGCGTCATAAAGATCCAACACTAACTTCGCGTCCTCATCATCATTTGATACATCTAAGATCGCACCGTTTTTCTTCAGTATCTGCGTGATAGCCTTGTCTCCCCACTCGGGGTCTTGTGCTGTTTGAAGTACAGTAGGCCAAGCGTCATCGGAAAAACTGTGTTCACGCAATACATTCGCACTCGGGAATATATTGGGATCTGCTCCTGCTTCTAACAGCGCGTTCACCAAATCTAACGATTTGATAAGGACCGCATAATGTAGAGGGGACAGATATTCGAGTGTGTACTCTGATGGAAAGTCGATTTGACGCCAAACGTCTCCACTAAATCGAGTTAACTCGTTGGGATTCGCACCTGAGTCTAAGAGAAGTTGTGCCACAGCTTTATGTCCGAGAGCGATGGCTGTTACTAACCCAGCTGGTTCCGCGCCATGGTCAAGAAGTAATTTCACCGCATCTAGGTGCCCATTTCGGACTGCTCCTTCGGTATTTAGGTCACCCTCTCCATGATCCAACAACATGACCACTAGGTCAGTGTTGCCTCTTTCAGCTGCAAGCGACGCTCCTAAAGGTGGTATTCCTCGTTTCAACATCTCTTCAAGTATCGGTACGTTTTCGTACTTAACGGCTGAAAAGGTATCGACTCCAGCTCCGGCTTCGATCATTAGTTGTGCAATTTGATTCCTCTCATGTTCGAGAGCATAGTCGAGCAAGTAATAGCTTAGAAATTCTTTTGTGGCACGCTTGGTATCCGATAGATACTCTTGAACAGATTTCACGTCGTCTTTGTCGATAGCGGCGTAAAAGTCTTCAGTCGTCCATTGGGGTATTTCAAGGTCTAGATTCGTGTCGCTCGCCTGGGGCTGAAGAGTTGTAGCTGCTATACATGCAAACCCAAGTAAAGCTCGTGATAACGGTCTCATAAAGCTCCTCCTCGTAGCGAAGGCTTTTTTGAAATGCGAGTGTTGAAGAGTTGCGTTTTGCGCGTGGTTGTTCATAGCGCCGTGATTGATTGCGCTCGTGAATTGCATTTTCTCAAAGAAATCTGAAAACACAGTCTATATAGCTAAATTTCTGTACGTTTTTGGTTGACCAAAGAACGTATCCAAGAAACCTGCCATGTCCCACAAAGAGTAGATCTATAGTCATTAGATGCACCAAAGCATGTACTAGACACTGAAGATGCACCGAACTCCACGAATCGACGATATCGAAGCGAAATCACGACACGTCTGTTTGATTGTACAAGATTGAACAAGTAATGCTCCTTGACTCAGTGTCCGCAAAAACACAATCCAAAGTGCCCAAAGTAAAAGCGAGTACAAAAAACTAAACCTTTTAAGCGTACGCAGCGGACAATTTTTGTATAAAATATCCTCTTATATTTAAATACAGATTTTAAATTTAGGATGTTTATACCTCGCCTAGCATACAAAAATCTGATCGACTCCTTAAACAGTCAAGCGTGTGTCGCGTTAATTGGTCCACGTCAGGTTGGTAAAACCACGCTCGCTGTTCAAATCGCAGAACAAACAGCGTCACGATACCTCGATCTCGAACGACAAAGTGATCGTCTAGTGCTGGAAGATCCGGACTTCTTTTTCGCACAGAACCGAGATAAATTGGTTATTCTTGATGAAATACATCGATCTCCTGAAATATTCTCCCAATTACGAGGAGAGATCGACCGAGCACGACTTGAGGGTATACGCAACGGTATGTATTTAGTCTTGGGATCTGCTTCAATGGACTTGCTGCGACAAAGTAGCGAAAGCTTAGCCGGCAGAATCACCTACGTGGAACTCGAACCCATCAACATCGTTGAAGCGCATCAGAGTGGAATCGACCTAACCAATTTGTGGCTACGTGGAGGATTTCCTGACAGCTTAACAGCGATGTCCGATGCAAAGAGCTTTAGGTGGCGCACAGATTTCATCAAAACATACCTTGATCGGGATTTAAAAGTGTTTTCTGAACGGACTCCAACCGCTTTGATCGAACAACTTTGGACCATGTTGGCTTATTCACAAGGATCGACTGTCAACTACTCTTCGCTTGCTAAATCGCTGGGAGTATCCTCACCAACAATCCGTAATTACATCGAACTACTGGATCAGTTGTTACTACTAAGAGTCCTTAGACCTTTGCGCACTAATGTCTCTAAACAATACGTAAAAAGCCCTAAAGTTTATGTTCGCGACAGCGGGCTGATGCACGCCTTATTAGGGATGCAAACCGATATGCAGCTATTCGGACATCCGACGGTGGGTCAAAGTTGGGAAGGATTTGTCGTAGAAAACATTCTGAGCGTAGTACCACATGGAACTCAAGCTAATTTCTATCGAACGGCTAAGGGGGCTGAAATCGATTTAATACTGCAGTTTCCAGGTCTTCAAACAAGATGGGCTATTGAGATCAAAAGGAATATCGCAGCACGTAGAAAGAAGGGCTTTTACATCGCAAAGAAAGACGTTGACGCAGACAGATGTTTCGTGGTGTACACGGGCAGTGATCGAGTAGCTCTGAGTGCTGACACAGAAGCCGTCAGTCTTCTTGAGATTTGCACCGAAATTCAGGACTTGTTCAAAACGACAGTTCCTTAGTTTGGTGTTACCTAAGTGTAGCCGTTACGCATTTCACATCATCAAAACGTGAGACGTACAGGAAAGATCGACTAGTTAAGTGTTGGGTGCAGGATTTTGTGTTCTTCCGTTTCAAGCACATCCGAGGTCTGTGGCGCTGGTATCCCGTGTTTTTCTAACAATTCATTAACTAGTTTTAAACGTTTCCGTAAACTCATCGATTTAACATCCCAGGACTCCTCCGGCTCTATGGGTTTTATCTTGCCTACGAATCCTTCAGCAGTCTGGTAGATGGACATAATGTCAATTCTTTTTAGTTCCTCGGTGTCGTGTTCGAATGAAAATCTCACTGGTGAGCGTACTTTGGTCTGGTCGTCTTGATCTCGAGCATCGAAGTTGTATGTCAACCGGTGTCCCCAACGTCTAGCAAGTGGATGACTCCTTGGCAAGGGAAATCCGATAAAACTGATCACTGCTTCATCGAAGTCAATTGCTACACTACTGTCGTCATCCTCTAAGTCTTCTTCTCTTTGAAAGGTCACGTGAAATTCGATAATGTCCTCTGTTGGTCCGACAATGTCAAGTTTGAAGACTCTTTCAGTCAAGGTTCCATCTTTGTGTTCGTGCGAAAATTTCACTAAATGCTCTTCGGCGTCGATTAACTTTTCCTTGTTACCATAGTTCTCAAACAAATCTAGCCGATGTAGGTACTCTGGCATGGTACCACTATACACGACAGACGATGTAAATTGGGCATGTGCGACCCCTCCAAGCAGGAGTAAGACAAGAACCGTTGTGTAAGTCAGAGTTTTCATTTGAAAGAACCTCAAGTCCGAAGGACCAGTAGCAGTCTTTTAGGTCACTCGAAGCGTGCCGTTATTGCTTTCTTACCACTATTGCAATTAAGAGTATTTAGAATTGTAGCCAAGCTCGATTTTGGTTAAAAAAGTTTTTTCAAATATCTCCGTGAAACTAGATTTTCCGACAATTTTTCAGGAACAATGGAACCTGCGAAAACCTGCAGTTACCAGCTCTAACGGGGTTGTTGCAACACAACACTATCTCGCATCGAAGGTGGGGGCTTCTGTTCTCTCCCGGGGTGGTAATGCAATCGACGCGGCAGTCGCAAGTGGATTAGCACTAGGGTGCGTTGAACCGTGGATGAGTGGCATTGGTGGCGGCGGATTTATGACGCTTTACGATGCGAAGAATGATCGAGTTTCGGTCGTAGAGTTCGGTATGCGTGCTCCTTTACGAGCAGATCCTAATGACTATCCATTAACTGGAAATGCTACCGGCGCATCATCGTTTCATTGGCCAGAGGTCTTTGAAGACAGAAACGTCCATGGACCGTTTGCTATCGCAACTCCAGGCTACTTAAAAGGAGTCTCACTAGCCCTAGAGAAGTTTGGTACTTGGGATTGGTGTGACGTGATAGAACCAGCTTGTCAGCTAGCTGAATGGGGCTTGCCTACTCATTGGTATACGCAACTGCAGATTCTGCGTGGTGCGCGAACCATGCGGCGATATAACGAAGTTGAACGAGTCTATTTGCCTGACGGTCTCCCTCCAGACACCGAAGATGACGCAGGAGCCACGAATCGCATCCAATTAGGAAATTTGCCTAATACTCTGCGAGTGTTGCAACGAGAGGGACCGAACGCATTCTACTCTGGTGCATTAGCGGAAAAAATCTCCGCTGACTTAGCAGGAGCTGGGTCCAAGATTCAATTGGAAGACTTGGAGCAATATGAAGCGTTCATCACCACACCGATGAAGCACAACTATCGAGGACACGAAGTCTTTGCTCCTTCACGACGGTCAGCTGGACCGTCGTTAGTGCAAGCCCTAACGACGCTAGAAGAACGAATGTCAATCAACGACAAGAAGTACCCAAACGCTTCCGATTATGAGATCTTCGCAAATACGCTTCTCGATTCTTATGAGTATCGGCTAAAGCACCTAGGAGACGGATCAAACGAAAGTACTTCCACTGGGGCGACATCACATCTCTGTGTTGTAGATCGAGACGGGAACATGGTGTCTTTAACTCAAACGCTTATGTCAGTTTTTGGATCCCTTGTAATGCTCCCGAAGACTGGAGTCCTCTTGAACAACGGCATGATGTGGTTTGATCCGAGACCCAATACTCCAAACTCTGTCGCGCCCGGTCGCAGACCACTAAGCAACATGTGCCCGGTGATTGGAAAAACGCAAGATGGAAGAAAATTCGCTTTAGGTACTTATGGCGGAAGACAGATTTTTCCTGCAGTATTTCAAATTCTGTCCTATCTCTGCGATTATGGTATGGATACGACGGATGCGTTACACCAAGCTAGAGTTGATGTTTCTGGAACAGATTTGATAACGATCATGGACAACATGGACGCCGATGCCATCGACAATTTGCAAGCGAAATTCTCAAACACAAGGGTGAGACGCAACGTTGTTGCACCTGGACTTTTCGGTGTTCCACAGTTGGTTGTAATGGAATCATCGGGTTCGATGACCGGTGGGTGTTTTATTCCGTCTCCAGTGTCTCAGACGATTGGAGTATGACCCCTGTTTGAGTACATCTTCTTCAGGGCAGTTTGGTACATATTCTGAAAGTTTTTTTGACTCAATTGAAGAAACATAGAAGTACCCACTATCAATGTTCCTCCCCATTCAGATGTTCTAGTCCAGCAGTTGTAGCATGGATCGATGGATTTCGCGCCAATCCTGAGCAAGATCAATACTTCGGGCTTTAATCGAAAATCCCTCTAACCAAAGATCTACAGACACAGGATCGGAAACTGTTGGATATAGCAAAATACCTTCATGCGCTGAATCGGCAGGTCTGGTTGCTTCGCGATTTCGTAAGTAAGCTGTTAGCTGGTAGAGATGTGCTGACTGCAACTTTTTCGTTTCGTACCATTCACTCAGAGCTTCTAGGTAATACTTAGCGTCCAAAATTATGCGACGATCAGAACCTTCGAGTATAACATCTGCCTCCATTCCAGGGAGTTTATTCAAGTGTTTTGTCTGCGATCCTTCGTGATTCCATTCAATCTTCCTGGATCGATTAACTTTAAAGTGGTTTTGCTCTCGACGATAAAACTCAATCACAAATCGTTCAAACAGTCTCGCCATTCGTTCATCCTGCAGTTCCTTAAACGTATGATGCCCTGTCTCTTCGTCAATCAATAGTTGTTCATAGATGAGCCGACAAACTGTCAATAACATCCGATAATATCTACGGTTACGATCTAGATGAACCTGATTGAACATTCGAAGACTGAGATTCACAGAGCTGACACCTGCCAGCTTTCCGTACGCTTGAGTGACGCGCGAACGAATTCTGCCATCTAGTGATGGTAGACGAAGTAAATTCTTGAGGGTCGTACGCAGAATTCTGTTGTGAAGTATATCGTGAGACAATTCTTGAAATTCACAACACACACGACCTTTGGACCGGAGAGCGCGTTTCATAGTTTCAGATGAGTCTATTTTTCCGCGAACACCCACAAGATCTTCTCGCTTGTCTAAATATCCTCGATCTAGACCTGCACGTACCAGACGAAAGACTCCTTCCGCAAGCAATAACCCCAATAGGTCGTGAACTGCCTCGAGCTTATCCAGTTCGGCTAGCCGGAGGAGATCTTTTTCTTCAGCATGCTGCCATGCGTAGCAGAAGAGGTAGTAAACATTGGCAATCGGGATCTTCTGTTTATTCACAATTTCAGTGATTCAATAGTACGTTCTACTTCCTCGGGGCGATCAAACCAGTATTCCTCCAAGAGCGGAGCGATCTGGGATTCCAGTACGTTTTGGTACCAGACTTCGTCTGCCTCTTCCTCGGGTACAAAATAGCTGTGCCCAATTTGAAAACCAGCGCCAAGATCTTTGTCTTCGCAGATCTTTGCATTGAGTTGAGTGAAGTTAGAGGTGATTCGATCTACTAGTAGCGGATCGACTTCCGTTTCAAGCAGGTATTCTCTAAACTCTCGTTTATCAAATGCTGGATGGAGTGTTGCAAAAGCAAACCTTCTTCGTAACGCGTAGTCGACCAACGCTAAGGAACGATCAGCGGTATTCATCAGACCAAGAATGTAAAGATTGTCAGGGACACTAAAGGTGTTGTCAGGATCTCCATATGTCAGAGTCACACCATATTCCGGTCCTCGTTTATCTGATTCAATGAGCATAAGTAGCTCCCCGAAAATCCGTGACAAATTTCCACGATTTATCTCATCAATAATCAGTACGAATCGCTTATCAGGATGTGCTGTGGCCCGACGGCAAAAATTCAAAAACACACCATCTCGTAAGATGAACCCACCTGAATCCGTTGGTCTCCATCCTTGGACGAAGTCCTCGTATGTATAGGACTGATGGAATTGCACCAATTTAACACACCTTGGATCTTTTTTTCCCATCAAACAGTACGCTATTCGTTTCGCAATGAAAGTTTTTCCTACGCCAGGTGGTCCTTGAAGTATCAAGTTTTTTCGAGACGCTAAGGCATCAAGAATGCGTTGAAATTTAGATTGATCGAGAAATAGAGCTTCTAATGCTTGGTCTATACCATAATCGTCGCCTGTATCGTCGATCACTGGCATTATTCTCTTTGTTCCTTCTTTATCCATCAAACCAAACGCGAGTCGCAGCCAGCTATTCCACATTGGTCGCGATGCTAGAGTTAACGTCTTAATTGCAACGTTCTGTTCGGTTTGAATTGGCTTGGCCAGTGCATACCATTCAGCTTTACGGGTATGCCGGCAATCCAAATGGTCAGAATCAAAGAGATATTCGCCAGTGACTTTGCCATACCCTAGAAGCTTTTTTTGCCCTTGTTTTGCCAATAAGAAATCACCGTTTTTAATTTCATGACAAAATTGCCAAAGTGCCAGTGAACTATTGAAAGGGTTTTTACCTGCCCCGTATTCAATTAGCTTTTGGTGAACTTCTTCCCTTGATTTGAACTCTCGAAGATCACCGATCCGCGGATCATACGCAATACGCACATTTCCCGCTTTCAGAAATTCAGTCCAGTACAGCGCGCCACCACCGGGAGCAATGACCCACACATTTGCATCTCCGAAACGATCCTTATACCACGCTTCATCACTACCTTCGTCCTGACTAGTGTCCCTCCCTGGGTGCCATTGTTCGCGGAAGGGTGTATCGTAATAGTCGATTTCTTGCTTCCCGTGCTGTTGTTGTAGTCGTTGTGTAATCGACAGAAGCTCTTTGTCGACTTCTATCAAATCCATTTCGTCAACGTCGGATGGGTCTAAAGAGTCCTCGTTCAGTTCTTTGACGATTAATCGTTTGTGATTTTGAGACATACATGGTATAAACGACTCAGGAAACAGTAAATACAGAAGAACGTGTCTGAACAATCGACTCGATCCATTTGGCTGGGACTGCACCCATCTCGCAAATCTCCACGGATCTTCAAGTAGAGTAGCTTGTTCGTTTGCGGACAGTTCTGTCCAATTACACATCAAAACGACTATAAACTCAAATTCAAACCACTGCTGAGCCAAGTAATAAGTACCTGGAATAACTGTTCCTGCTTCTAAAACTTCTCCGAGTGCCCAATGGTCGTCGGGGAAGGCTTCACCGGACCAATGCCAGGGTGTTTTGATCCGATCAAGTTTTCGAGTGGGTCCAACCATTGCTTTGGAAACAATTAAATAGTACAACCAGGTGATTTCGGCCCAAAGACACTGAATTATTGGAGATGCTCCATCGAGTTGATCCTTCAGTTTTTCGTCGAAACTACGGTCGCCAAAATCTGGCTTGTCAATTACTGTTTTACGAAGTTCGGTGAAATTGTTGTGTGTCCATAGTAGTTGCTCGCTCAACATCGATCCACTGTTAGTAAAGCAGCGTTCTTTCCAGGAATTTGCTGCTTTGAGGACAAGTGAATAGTCTTCAGTTTCGTTCATCAATTGGCCTAGTTTAAGTTCACGTAAAGGGAAGAAAGCAATTCTGAAGGAGCGGATTTTATTGCTTGTTCTTAATCCATCTTAAGGGAAGAGATTGTTACCAGGTGACTTATTCGCCATACGTCCCCTTAGACCCTCCCCCAACTCAATCACTACGAGTTTGTTATTGTCATTCCACTACTAATGAATAACTCGTACTACGACCACCAGCCGAATCTCTTTTTAATGCCCCACGTTTGATCAGATCCTGTATATCCCTAGTTGCCGTATCTTGAGAACATTTAGCTATCTTCGCCCACTTTGAACTGGTTAGCTTTCCTCTAAAATCGTCGAGGAATTTGTTCATTACTTTGATTTGGCGTGGATTTAACGACTGTTGCGCGAATCGAGTCCAAAAACGAGCCTTTGTTAAGACGGTGTTGAGAATCTCATCGCTCTGATTTATTGCACGTTGTAAACAACAGAGAAACCAATTCATCCAACCAGTGATGTCAACGGAACCTCGCTGCGTAATTTCTAGGATGTTGTAGTAATCATTTCGTTCCGCACATATCTGTGCCGACATGCTATAGTAGCGTTGCATAAATTGTTCTGAACGGGCAAGTGCCAAATCGGTTATCGCTCGAGCAATACGGCCGTTTCCATCTTCGAAAGGATGTATAGTGATAAACCAAAGATGTGCGAGACCGGCAACGAACAAAGAATGTAAATCTCCGGGATCTTCAAACCATTGCAGAAAAACTGACATTTCTTCTTCAATTCGATTTGCTGGTACTGCTTGAAAATGAACTGTTTCCTGACCGATTGGACCTGAAATCACTTGCATCGGACCCTTCCGATCATCTCTCCAACATCCTACTTTGAGTGTGTCCGAGTCAACGACACGAGTTGGAAATAGGGCCAAGTGCCAAGTGAATAGTCTTTCTGAACTCAATATCGTATCGTAGTTCTCGGTAGCATCGAGCATCATTTCGACTACGCCTTCAACTCTTTCACTAGCTTGGACAATACCGCCTACTTCTAAACCCAGTCTCCTTGCTACAGAGGATCGAACTTCGGTGTAGTCAAGTGTTACCCCTTCAATCTCGCTAGATTTGATTACGTCTTCCGTTTTGGTGACAAGATGTGCTTCATTGCGTAAATCAATACCCAAAGTCTCCATTTTGCCTTGTACACGACCTTGTTCATGCGAAATTGATGCAATCAGTCTGTATAGGTAGTGTTCATCCCATGTTAGATGTGGCCACTCCTTATGTTCCCATAAATATCGCACTGGTTTTCTCCGCACTATATGCGGATATTATACCTATTAATCTCCGCAATATATGCGTAGTTTATCATTAACATTCTCCGCAAATTACGTGAGACCTAATCCGAGCAAATTCGCTTACCAGTCCATCAATGAAACTGGTTTGAACACCAACATACTTCCCAAACATACGGTGCCCCAAGTTGCGAGACTGGGATCTCAATCACTCAACGAAAACGCACAGTTTTCCGAAAGTGAATCGAAGTTTCGGGAAGCAGAATCCGGTACGCACAACATCCTATCCAAGCTTTACTTTGAGACTTTCAAATAGCGTTGGAGCAACGTTTCTAATTACAAAAATTTAAAAACAGTAACAAAAAGAGCCGTGTCCACAGCGTGGACACGGCTCTTTTCTTTTAGTTGTTTAGTGAAAGAAAGGACTACTCACCTGTGGGTTCGGTTTCTTCCTCCGCGGTAGCTTCTAAAGCTCTCTTTGCAGCAGCTTCAAAATCTCCAGCCGTGACAATCGTAAATTTTTCGACAGATACGTACTTTCGAAAGGCTTCATTCACGTGCTCAGTGGTCATTGATGCGATGTTATCATCAATTTCTTGAAAGTGCGACAGTTCGCGATTGAAAAACATTGTATGGTGAAGCCGACTCGAAATCGAACCATCGTTCGCTCGAGTACGTTTGCGACTATCAACAATTCCGCTAACAGCCTCAGTTACTTCTTCCTCAGTGAAGCCCTCTTCAATAGCCCTAATCACTTCTTCTTTAAATGCCTGAACAACTTTCTGAGCGTTGTCGGGTGAACTTGACGCACTAAAGAAAACACTACCCCTGTTATCGAGTGGATGAGTGCCAAATCCTGCCCCAACACCGTAGGACAGTCCATCGTTTTGACGAATTCGAACTGCCACTCGAGAATTTAAGAACCCTCCGCCAAAAATGCGAAAGGCAACGATCATAGCTTCGTAGTCTGGATTTTCATCGGTAAATGGAAAATCGTACGAAGCGTAGACAACCGCGTTCTCCTTATCAGGGGTGTTTATTTCAAATACGGCAGCTTCGTGCGACTGAGCATTCGAATAGATCCGTTCGTAAGGAGCACTAGACGTCCAGTTCCCAAAAGAATCTTCAAGCCAACCCATGACTTCATCAGGATCAAAATCTCCAACGATCGTAATGGTCGTACTCTCACTTAAACCAGCATACTCGTCATAAAAAGCCTTAATTTCATCCAGTGTTACATTCGAGAAACCCTCAATGTCTTCTTCAATTGAAGACACGTAGTTCGGATGCCCTTCCGGATATCGAGACAGATGTTTTGACAACGCAATAGAAGCAAGCGTGCCAGGATTGGATCTACTAGCTTCTAAGCTCGTAAGTCTGCTCTTCTTTAAAAGTTCAAACTCTTCTTCGTCAAATGCTGGTTCTTGCGCGATTTCAGCGACCAACTTAATAGACTCTTCAAGATTTTGTCTGACGGTGCTTACCGAGAAACCGCCGGTAGTCAGGCCGACGTTCGCACCACCACCCAATCGAAGACGAGTAAATTCATCAGCTAACTCCTTTCGAGTTTTATTGACAGTGCCTCGACCCATCATACCACTTGTGAAGGAAGCAATGTACGACTTGTGCATCAGAGAGTCCTCTGTGCCCCAGCGCATCGTTGCATTTATGCTCACAGTATCTCCACGATTTTCTTTCGGCACCAGTGCAACTCGGGCTCCGTTCGACATAGTTCGGTACTCAGTACGATCTGCAATATTTGCGGGGGTATAGTCGAAGTCTTCCCCGGCCGCGACTGCCTCACGTCCTTCATATCCTTCTACTAATTCAGCAATGTCTGGATTCAACGGGACTTGCGCGCGTGGGGGAGCTTCTTCTACAGGATGGAAGTATCCCTTCGTTCTATTTGACGAAATCAAATACTTTTGTGCTACTCGTTGGACATCGTCTAGAGTTACTGTTTCTGCACGGTCCCGAGTAATGAAGTACAGTCGCCAATCTCCCCGAGCTGACCATTCACTCAATCCACTTGCTATACCCATAACATTGGATGCTGCATTTTTGTAAGAGTTTGAAACCGCCAACTTATATCTGTTCAGTTCTTCCTCGGTCGGAGGATTATCTTTCATTTCTTCGACTGTAGCGAGAATTGCTTCTTCCGCCTCTTCAAGAGAACCATCTAAGGGAACGCCGGCACTGATCCGGAACAATCCTGGAAACTTAAACCGTTCAGGGAATGCGGACGCGCTTGTAGCGAGTTTGGTTTCCACCACATTCTTGTACAGTCGACTATTCACGCCAGACCCCACCCCATTATGAAAGCGAGAGCTGAAAGAGCGGCATGATCTGGAGATGAAATCGAAGGAATATGGTGAACCATGAGAAATATCTGCATGTCGCCAACACGCTCTAGAACGACCGTGCGCTCGCCGTCTTGGGTTGGTTCGTGCGAATAATTATCAAAAATCTTCATTGCCCCAGTTCTATCAGGACGAGGAATCGAACCAAATTTCTCTACCACAAGATCCAACGCTTCATCCACGTCAATTTTTCCTGCAATAATCAACACAGCATTATCTGGTTGGTAGAACTTGCGATAAAAATTCACAAGGCGCTCTCTAGGTACGTTTGCAATGTCTGCTTCGGCTCCAATCGTAGAATTCGCGTAGTTGTGCCAGTTAAATGCAACTGAACTAACCCGCTGCGACAGGACCCGTCCCGGAACATTTTCGCCCCTTCCCCACTCATCGAGAATGATGGTGCGTTCCGATTCGAACTCTTCTGGTGAAATAGTGGAGTTAATCATGCGATCTGCTTCTAAATCCAATATCCACTCAAGATAACCAGGCTTTGCAACTAAGGACTGATAGTAGTTGGTCCGATCGTACCAAGTTGATCCATTCACACCAGCGCCATGCTCAGTCAACTCGTCCATGATGGTAGTTCCCGGTCGCTTAGCAGTACCTTTGAAGACCATATGCTCAAGATAGTGAGTCATTCCTGTCTCCCCGTATGCCTCGTCTGCAGAACCAACCAAGTAGGTAATGTTTACATAGAAATTTTCTTGGCTTGGATCAGGCAACAATAGTATTCGCAATCCATTATCTAGTTGCCATTCCGAAACACCTTCAACGGTGGTGATGTATTTTGCTTCCGGTGCATCCTGTTCTTCTTGTGCCCAAGATACGGAACCCGTTAGTAAAAAAGCAAATACAAAAAGTGTAAGGTACGAGGAAAGCCTCTTTAATGTTGTCATTTGATACACCTTTAAGTTTGGTTGTCGTTAAAAACTTACGTTTTCAGTAACCGGTCTCTCTCCTAGAACCAGGAAACTTGTGACGACGTAAGGATTATTGTTTCAGTCGATGCGGACAGTATCCCAAGTCTTGTCGAAGGAAACCATCGACAAAACAAACTGTCTCACTCCTCAAATTTTACAAATCGGCGAAGACAGCGAAAACGCGTTAATCACCCAAAGCTACATGGCAAAAAGTATTCCCAAGCTCGCAAATCGTCTGTGGTCGTGGCAGGATGGAGTTTATGATTAAGTAATTGCCAAACAAGCGAAACATAAAAGCCGTGCCCACGATGTGAGCACGGCTCTTTTCTGTTCTGTGTTCAGTTAACCAATCGACTATTCACCCGCTGGCTCGGCTGACTCAGCTGGCTCAGCGACCTCATCTTTTTCAAGATCACCAGCAACCACGATTGTGAATTTTTCAACGCTTACGTACTTTCGAAAAGCATCGTTCACTTCTTCCACGGTTACCGAAGCAAATCTGTCGTCGACCTCTTGGTAATGAGACAAATCGCGATTGAAAAACATAGTGTGATGTAGCATACCGGATATTACTCCGTCGGAACCTCTACGTCCCTTTCTTGAGTCTAAGATACTGTTGATCGCTAAGGTGACCTCTTCTGCACTGAATCCTTCTTCAACAGCTCGAATCACTTCCTCTTTAAACGACTGTACTAACTGATCCATGTTCTTCGGATCAACAGTCGCTGATGCCCCGACGTATCCTCGTTTGTCAATTGGGTGTGTGGAAAATCCGGCTCCTACACTATAGGACAAACCTTCTTGCACTCGAATTCGCTGTGCTAATCGTGAATTCAAGAACCCGCCACCAAATATTTGAAAAGCAACTACAAGCGGTTCGTAATCAGGATCTTCATCAGTGAAGGGAAAGTCGAAAGCCGCTCGCATTAGCGCATTGGTCTTGTCAGGAGTGTTAACTTCGAAGAATCGAGCCTCTTGAGACTGAGCATCACGACCAATCCGTTCGTATCGAGCAGAAGAAATCCAATCTCCAAAAGACTCTTCCAACCAAGTAAAAACTTCGTCAGGATCAAAGTCTCCGACAACAGTGATAGTCGTGCTGTCGCTGAGGCCGGCTACTTCGTCGTAATAATCCTTAACTTGGTCTAAAGTCACGCTACCGTACCCTTCTATGTCTTCCTCAAAAGTCGACGTATAGCTCGGATGGCCTTTTGGAAACTGCATTAAGTGTTGAAACAGCTTGATACTTGCTAGCGATCCAGGCTCGGAGCGCTGTGCTTCCAAATTAGTAAGCTGACTTTTCTTCAACAACTCGAATTCAGCTTCATCAAATGCAGGTTCGCGAGCAATCTCCGCGACAAGTCGAATTGATTCTTCTAAGTTTTCACGAACTGTACTCACGCTAAAACCACCACCGGTCAATCCAACGTTAGCACCACCGTTAAGTCGAAGACGACGAAATTCGTCAGATAGTTCGTTTCTAGTTTTGTTCACGGTGCCGCGGCCCATCATACTACTGGTGAAACCGGCAATGTAGCCTTTATGCATCACGGTGTCAAGGGTGCCCCATCGCATTTGGGCATTGATTTGTACTGTGTCACCAGTATTGTCTTTTGCCAACATTGCCACTCGCGCACCATTAGACAGTGTTCGATACTCCGTTCGGTCCGCGATATTCGCAGGTGTAGCGTCAAACATTTCACCTTTAGCTACGGCTTCACGTCCTTGATAACCTTCTACTAATGACTCAATATCCGGATTCGACCCTACTACAGCTCGAGGGGGTGTTTCTTGCACCGGTTTAAAGTACCCTTTGGACCTATTTGAGGTTATGAGATACTTCTTTGCTACACGTTGTACGTCTTCAACCTTTATTGCTTCAACACGGTCCCTGACGATGAAGAACAATCGCCAATCACCACGGGCGGACCATTCGCTGAGTTGCCGTGCGACGCCCATAACCGAGTTTGACATATTTGTGTAGGCGTTTTCGATTGTTAATTTATACCGGGCGAGTTCTTCCGCGGTTGGGGGATTTTGTTTCACATCCTCGATAGTTGCCTCAATCGCTGCTTCAGCTTCTTCTAACGATCCGTCCAAAGGAACAGTTGCACCTGTCCAAAAGAATCCAGGATATTTAAATCCCTCTGCAAACCCATATGCACCTGTAGCTATTTTTGTTTCAACCAGAGCTTTATACAACCGACTGTTCACTCCAGAACCAGAGAGAATATGGCCCAGAGCCGACAAAGCAGGATGATCAGGAGACGACACTGATGGAATCCTATACCCTGCGCGGAATAACTGTATATCTCCTACCCGGTTTAACACAATCGAGCGCTCGCCATCTTGCGGAGCTTCGTACGAATAGTTATCGTAGATTGTCATCGATCCCGTACGTTCAGGACGAGGAATTCCGCCGTAGACGTCAATTACCAAATCCAATGCTTCTTTTTCGTCAAATCTACCAGCGATAATGAGTGTAGCGTTATCTGGCTGATAGAACTTTCGGTAAAAGTTGTAGAGTTGTTCCCTTGTTACCCCTAGGATGTCTGAACGGTGTCCTATGGTCGAATTTCGATAGCTATGCAAGTCCATTGCTATCGAACGTACGCGTTTAGCCAGCACCTCGCCAGGAGGGTTCTCTCCGATATCCCACTCGTTCGCGACGACCCCTTGTTCTGTCTTCAGTTCATCCGCGTCGATCAGAGAATTCAACATGCGGTCAGCTTCATGCTCCAAAGCCCATCGAAATTTGTCTTTATCCGCTACGACAGTGACGAAATAATTAGTTCGGTCTAACCAAGTCGTTCCATTAGCACTAATCGAATTTTCCGTTGTTTCATCCAGCATCTGTTCACTGGTTCGAGTCGTCGTACCTTTAAATATCATGTGTTCTAACAAATGGACCATGCCTACTTCACCGTAGCCCTCATGTGCTGAACCGACTTTATAAGTAATGTTGACGTAAATGTTTTCCTCGCTTGGATCGGGTAATAGGAGAACGCTAAGTCCGTTGTCAAGCAGGTATTCGGTGACTCCTTCAACACTAGAAAGCTTGGTCACACCTGATGTTCCCGTTTCGTCTTGTGCCCAGGATACAGATCCAGCAAGCACCAACGAAAGAGTTAGAACAGTTAGATAAGAGGCGGTCCTCTTGAATGTAGTCATTTGATATCCCTGAAGTTTGGTTGTCGAAAAACTTACGTACGTGGGCTTTGATCCCTCTCCACGGACCTAGCAACTCGGAACGACGTAAGGATAGTGTTTGCAGGTGAAATGGGCAAAAAGTATCGTATCGATGACAACAACCATCGATATAACATAGCGTCTCTCACCTCACTGTAAGTGTACAATTTTACTAACTTGAGCACATCGCGACTGAGTGTCAACTGACCAACTAATGAATGCAAAAGAAAGCTCGACATAACAAAGCTGGGAGAGGTACCAATCCTAATGATCTTCTTTCAGAGTTGAGGAGGTTTGTAGACCGTGTCGGTGGGTTGATGCATGCCTTGAATTGGCTCAAAGGAGAGTATGGATATATAGATTCTTCTTGGATTCCGACGATAGCCGAAGCGTTCAACATTAGTCAAGCTGAAGTTAGAGGAGTGATAAGCTTTTATCACGATTTCAAGCTTAAACCCCCTGCTGTTCACACAATAAAAATCTGTCAAGCGGAAGCCTGTCAATCTCTAGGCGCGAGGCAGCTCACAAAAGACATTGAAGCGAAATTCGGTACGAGTCTTGGCACACGAACTCCTGACAATCGAGTTGAACTTGAAGCTATATATTGTTTGGGCTTATGTGCAGTGGGTCCCTCGGTACAAGTTGACCATAAACTCATTGCACGAGCAACTTCCGATTCAATTTCCCTAAGTACCGAATGAAGTTACAAATTTCCGATGACTCATTCGCACGTGCAATGGGTTCAGAGAGTGTGGAATTCGCGTTTAAGACTCATGGTGTCGAACCGACGCGCAACGGGTCGTTAGGACTTGCATGGCTTGAACCCATAGTTCAACTCCTTAACGGTGATCAAGAGATCGTATCTGAGTTCACGAACGTAGGAGTAGAAGAGGTTCCAAAGATTGTGGCGAATTTACAGTCAATGCTCGATCAAGACAACGGAAACCCGAATGTGCAGGAGACGCATACCTCGGTGACTTCTACTCATCCGTTTTTGACGCAACAACACCGACTCGTCTTCGATCGTGCTGGTATTCGGCCACCACTTGAAATACCTCCATTCAAGCTCTTGGAAAACCTACTTGGTCAAGACCCTAATCAAATCATCGCTGGCATGGAAACTTCTGGACTACGCGGTCGTGGCGGAGCAGGCTTTCCAGCGTTCATCAAATGGCGTACTGTAGCGGATACTCCTGCGGACCAAAAATACATCGTTTGTAACGCAGATGAGGGTGATTCTGGAACTTTCTCTGATCGCATGCTCATGGAAGGTGATCCCTTCAAACTCATTGAAGGAATGATTATTTCAGGTTACGCAACAGGTGCTACTCAGGGTTACATTTATCTGCGATCAGAATATCCCATCGCAAAGGAATACCTTGATCAAGCACTAGAAAATGCTTACTCTGCTGGACTGCTCGGTAAGAACGTCTTGAACTCAGACTTTTCGTTCGATATCGACATGCTCATCGGAGCTGGAGCTTATATCTGTGGAGAAGAGACCTCGTTACTAGAGAGCTTGGAAGGTAAGCGTGGTCAAATAAAAGTAAAGCCTCCAGTACCCGCGATTGCAGGGCTCTTTGAAAAGCCCACCTTGGTACACAACGTCATCAGTCTCGCTTCGGTACCTGGAATATTTGAGATCGGTCCAGAGTCGTACGCAGAGTTGGGTGTCGGAAAATCCACAGGCACGATGCCTTTTCAATTGTCCGGAAACGTCAAGCACGGAGGTCTCATCGAACTACCTTTTGGTCCCACCGTGAATGAATTGATTTACAATTATGGTAATGGAACACTTTCCGGTCGTCCGATCCGTACGGTGCAGATCGGCGGTCCACTAGGTGCCTATCTCTCGGAATCTGAGTTTGATACGCCGCTAACGTATGAAGCGATGGCTGAAATAGGTGCCGGTATCGGGCATGGCGGCTTGGTGGTATTCGACGACACCGTCAATTTGAAAGAACAGGCCGAGTACGCGTTTGAGTTCTGCGAGATCGAATCTTGTGGAAAATGTACTCCTTGCCGCATTGGTTCTGTACGCGGAAAAGAAGCTTTGCGACAGTTTGATTCCAATACTGTCGACGCTAGAACATTGGTGGTTATAGAAGATTTGTGTGAAGTTATGGAAAAAGCTAGCTTGTGCCAAATGGGTGGAATGACCCCTATTCCAGTACGTAGTGCTATCCAAAAATTTCCGGAGGACTTTATCTCGGAGCAAACAACATGAGACTCTTAGAAACGGATTACGGCACTCCTGCAATTCGTTCTAATGGCAAACCCGAGCAGAAAGTACCTGTCAGTATAGACGGGAATAACGTCTTGGTAGACGAAGGAACTTCGATTCTACGGGCATCCGTACTAGCTGGAATTCCTATACCGAAGCTGTGTGCGTCTGATAACTTGGAAGCGTTCGGATCTTGTAGATTGTGTTTGGTCGAAGTCGAAGGCAGAGGAAATCTCGTCGCGTCCTGCACCGAACCTGTTCGCGCGGACATGCGCGTTCGCACCCAAACACCACAACTAGAAAAGATTCGACGCGGTGTCATGGAACTCTACATATCCGACCATCCGTTAGATTGCCTTACGTGTTCTGCTAACGGTGACTGTGAACTGCAGGACATGGCCGGCGCTGTTGGGTTGCGGGAAGTTCGGTATGCCGAAGGCGACAATCACTTGCTCGAAGAAGTTGACAGCTCAAATCCCTACTTCGCTTTTGACCCTTCGAAGTGTATCGTCTGTTCGCGCTGCGTTCGCGCATGCGAAGAAGTGCAAGGAACATATGCTCTGACGATAGACGGCAGAAGTTTTGCTTCAAAAGTTGCGACCTCCGCTGATAACTTTTTCGACTCAGAGTGTGTGTCTTGTGGCGCGTGCGTGCAAACGTGCCCCACAGCAACGTTAATGGAAAAAACAGTAATCGAGCACGGCGTACCGGACCGTACGGTACTCACTACATGTGCCTATTGTGGCGTGGGATGTTCCTTTAAGGCCGAAGTCAAAGGCGATCAAGTCGTACGCATGGTTCCCTACAAAGAAGGAAAGGCAAACCACGGGCATTCTTGCGTTAAAGGGCGATTTGCTTGGGGCTATACCGCACATCCAGACCGAATCACCGAACCGATGATTCGAAATTCCATTGATGATCCATGGGAAGTCGTTGATTGGGATACAGCAATTAAAGCCACTGCAAATCGGTTCAAAGCCATTCAGGCCAAACATGGTCGTAAATCAATCGGCGGAATCAGTTCGTCGAGAACTACCATTGAAGACATCTACATAGTCCAAAAGCTCGTCCGGACCGCTTTTCACAATAACAACGTTGACACTTGTGCACGAGTATGCCATTCACCAACCGGTTATGGTTTGAAACAAACCTTCGGTACTTCCGCCGGTACCCAAAACTTTGACTCTGTTTTAGATGCCGATGTGATCATGCTTATTGGTGCTAACCCCACCGAAGGTCATCCTGTGTTTGCTTCTCAAATGAAACGTCGATTGCGTGAGGGTGCGGAAATCATCGTAATCGACCCAAGAAAAATTGACATTATCCGATCGCCGCACGTAGAAGCCGCAATCCACCTTCCAATTCGTCCGGGGACAAACGTGCCCATTATTAATTCGATCGCCCATGTGGTCTTGAAGGAAGGATTAATGGACGAGGCTTACATAACAGAAAGATGTGATCTCGCATCCTATACCGAATGGCGTGATATGATTCTTCAGGACGAATATAACCCCGAAACTGTCGGTAACATCGCCGACGTAGATGCGGACTTGATTATCGAAGCAGCTCGACTGTACGCCAAGGCACGTAATTCGGCCATCTACTATGGATTAGGCGTGACCGAGCATAGCCAAGGTTCAACCATGGTAATGGGCATGGCTAATCTAGCCATGGCTACAGGTAATGTCGGTCGTAGTGGCGTTGGTGTGAACCCGTTACGAGGTCAAAACAATGTCCAAGGTGCTGTAGACGTAGGTTCGTTCCCACACGAACTACCAGGATACCAACAAATCATAGACGAAAAAGCTCGGGCGACGTTTGCGAAAGCGTGGGATGTGGAAATTGATCCTGAACCAGGTTATCGCATTCCAAATATGTTTGACGAAGCATGCGCGGGGAACTTCAAGGGCATGTTCATCCAGGGCGAAGATTTCATGCAATCCGACCCCAACACCAAACATGTCGAAAAAGCCCTACGTTCAATGGATTGCGTGGTGGTACAAGATTTGTTCTTGACCGAGACAGCCAAACTTGCGCATGTATTCCTTCCCGGAACTTCGTTCTTAGAGAAGGACGGCGCCTTTATCAACGCAGAACGTCGTATCAATCGCGTTCGCCCTGTAATGCCACCCGTGACCGGTCGCGAAGAATGGCAAGTGATTCAGCAGCTTGCCAACGAAATGGGCTACGCCATGAATTTCTCATCCGCTGCAGACATCATGGATGAACTTGCACAACTCGCACCCATGTTTGCAAACGTGTCTTTCGAATTTCTCGACAAAGTCAACAGCGTTCAATGGCCATGCAACGATGACGCACCTTTAGGCACAGAAATAATGCATATCGGTTCGTTCGTTCGCGGTAAAGGCAACTTTGTTCGAACTGATTACGAACCCACAAAAGAGCGTACGAATCGAAAGTTTCCATTGTTATTGACCACTGGTCGCAAGTTAGAACAGTACAACGTTGGTACACAAACCAGGCGAACTTCTAATAACATGTGGCTGGAGGATGATCGCTTGGAAATTCATCCAGCCGATGCTGAAAGCCGCGGTATTCGTACCGGGGACCTGCTCTCCATTCGCAGTCGTATGGGCGAAATCACACTCAAGGCTGAAGTTACTGACCGAGTAAATCCTGGTGTTGTTTATACAACCTTCCACCATCCTGCTACTGGCACCAATGTGATTACGACCGAATTGTCTGATTGGGCTACGAACTGTCCTGAGTACAAAGTAACAGCAGTCGAGGTCATGCCTGCGAATCACTTGTCTGATTGGTACGCTGAGTTTCACGAACAAGAAGCGCGACAACGCACGCTTCTACCAGCTGGCGGCGGGTAATACCGCAGGTAACCTCATTCCTTGCGGCATCGAGACTACCGCATACGTCGAGTAAATCATACCTCTGCGGTGTGTGAAGACTCTGTCTCCGTTGAAGAGCCACTAGAGTTTAAAGTCGAACACTGGGTCGCTGACTCATACCAGCTATATAGTCTTGCGGTCACAATGCGAACTCCAGGCGACGATGCCGATCTCGCCTGCGGTTTCTTGTTGAGCGAGGGAATCATTTCTGGTTTTTGCCAGATTGATGAAGTCCGCTCGGACGGACCAAATACCATTACCGTTCGTCTTGCCGAAGACGTCTATTTCGATCCCGAGTCTTTGCTTCGTCATTTCTACACCACGTCTAGTTGCGGAGTCTGCGGTAAGACCTCCCTAGCGGCGGTCAAAGTACATGTCGATAAGAAACTAGTTTCAAATTTTTTCATTTCAGCAGATGTCTTGAAAGTTTTACCGACGCGATTGCAACAACATCAGAGTGAATTTCAAAAAACAGGTGGTCTTCACGCTAGTGCTCTCTTTAACGTTGACGGGCAAATCCAAGCACTTCGTGAAGATGTAGGACGTCACAATGCTCTTGATAAGCTAATCGGTTCGCTTCGAAACACGAAAATTTATGAACCTCAAGATTGCGGGCTATTGTTGAGCGGACGTGCAAGTTTCGAACTCATGCAAAAAAGTGCTATCGCTGGATTTCCTTTAATCGCCTCCATTGGTCCTCCATCTTCCCTAGCTATCGACTTGGCACAAGAACAAGATATGACGCTCATCGGATTCTTACGTCCTAACGGTTTTAATGTGTACCACGGCTCCAGAGTAAGTGGCAATTAAGCGTGAAGACATTACTGCAGTCGTCCTCTGCGGTGGACAGGGGGCGCGCTTGCACGGTCAAGACAAACCGCTGATTTCAGTGGAATCGCGCCGCATAATCGACTACATACTGGAGCGGCTTGAACCGCAAGTAGGACAAGTCTTCCTATCTTGTTCTCGAAATGTTGCACTCTACGAAGCGATCGGCCACCCAGTGGTCGTAGACAGTGAACCAGCAAGAGGACCACTTGCGGGTATTGTTGAAGCAATGCAGTCTATTACGTCGCCTTGGATGCTCGCCGTACCCGGAGACGTACCCTTCCTCCCCAATACATTGGTGAGTAGATTGAGCATCGATGCGGAACAACACGGCGTCGCCGTACCGATAGTTGATGGCCAAAGAGAAAACCTATTTCTCTTGGCAAATCTCGCTCGGCGGCAGGAGTTAGCTGAGTTTTACGAGGACGGGGGAATTGCCGTGAAATATTGGTTGGACCAGATTGCTATACAACCAACTGACCTATCAGATATAGCGTCATGCTTTCTGAACGTGAATACTCCGGCAAATCTGAATGAACTGAAACAAATCATTGAGTCAAGTGCATAATACCTTTATGTTTCGATTCACTGTGCAATCGTCGAGACGCTTGAATCAGACGCAGGAGTGAGCGCGGGTAACACGTAAACCGAGGGGTTAGTCACTTTGTTACCACAATATCTATAATTCCTTTCCTAAGTTCTGGGAAACACCCTTGCGCTTCGGCACGACTTTAAGTTTACATCGAAACATTTGACACTGTTGGAGAACTCAGATTAACGCAACATCACTACAAATTGATTCGGCCCGAGAAGGAGAAGTATTAACCGTCTCGGTTACTGGAAGAATCGACGGTATGACTGCCAGCGATTTTGAAAAAGAAATTCGAGAATTGTTTGTCGAAGACGACGATGGAGTTATTGTCGATTTAAGTGGCGTTACCTACCTCAGTAGTGCCGGGTTAAGATCCATGTTGTTGATTGCAAAGACTCTCAATAAGATGCAGTCAAAATTTGCCCTGTGCGCTGTTCCGAATACCATTCTGGAAATCATCAAAATTGCTGGGTTTGATCGAATCATTGATGTTGTACCCAGTCACGCGGACGCGCTAGCGAAGTTCGGGAACTAAACTTCCATAAACATCGCCGGATCTTCCGGCAAATCAATCACCATCTCAGTATATTCTCCATCCTCGGAGAATACCCTCATCTCGCCACCGTGCGTGCGCACAATATCGTTACACAGGGATAAGCCTAAGCCTGTACCTTGGTCCGTAGGTTTCGTAGTGAAGAAAGGATTAAAAATCTTTTCGATTGCATCCTGCGGAATACCAGTTCCGTTATCCTTGAAGGTGAGGATTATTTGATCTCCCATTCTTTGTGTCTTGATGCTCAAAGTGGGGACATAATCTGAATTTGGGTCTTCTGCAAGCAGCGTTTTTAGCTTTTCGTTGCAAGCATAACCAGAGTTGGCAACTAAGTTTATAAATAAACGTCCCATATCTTGTGGTACAACTTTCACGTCACCGACAGTGTTATCTAAGTCGTATTGAATGTCAAGCTGAAACTCGATGTCTTGAGCGCGAGCACTGTGAAAAGCTAAACGAGCATGTTCATCTAATAGTTCGTTGAGATCTGTTGGCTGAAATTCCTGTGTATCTCGGCCCATCTTCAACATGTCATCGATGATTCGATTCGCGCGTGTGGTGTGTTGCCTAATGCGCTTAAGATTGGAAACTAGATCTTCCGAAATTTCTTCTATGAGTCCCATGTCCATCTCGGAACCGGGTGGATCTCGTTTATCAGGCTCAGAAATTTCTTCAATCATTTCTTCGAGTAGATCTTCAGAAGATTCAGAGAAGTTCTTGATGAAGTTCATGGGATTTCTGATTTCATGCGCTACTCCAGCAGTGAGTTCCCCCAGAGCTGCAAGCTTTTCACGCATGACGATCTGACCTTGAGCGTGTTTCAGTTCGACGTTCGCAGACTCGAGATCTTCATTTTTCTTCGATAGTTCCTCGGCGAGCGTTTCGACCAAATTCAATCTCTGGGCTTCTAAAGAATTTCGGCGGAAGACTTCGAGAGCCTCTTGCATATCAGCGATTTCGTCCTTGCCGTCGACTTCGATCTTCTCTTCAAAATCACCCTTGGCCATTACACGCATGTGTCGAGACAGAAGGTCTAAGCGTTTCAAAATCTTGGGATTGATATACGTAACAGCGATTAACACGGCTCCAACGGCAGTGATTACGACAAGTACTACCAAGATGACTTGTCCTTGCGTGACGACATTAGCACTAGACGTGGTAGCAGTGTCAGCGTCAGTTTTAGCTTTGGTTACGACCTCCTCAATAGTGCTAACAACTGACTCCCCTAATTCTCGATTGGACGTAAACAGGTTTTCAATCTGTACTTCGATTTGGATTAGTCGGGACTTTACCGGAAATATCCCTTCCTCGGACAGGCCGACATCCAACAGAGTACCGAATATCGGTTCCACTTTCTCATATATCTTATCGTCTTCTAAGTACTTGAGAGCTCTGTGGATGCTGAATTCACTAGATTCGAATTGATCTTTCAGCGTTTCGAGGTTTGGGGTATCGTTTACGTTCAACGCTTGTGATAGCAACTGTCCAGAAATGTTCGCATTCCGACGCAACTCAATGAGATATCGGTATCGATTAAACTCAGCCTGGTTAAAGTGTTCACTTCGTGCTACGGGTGCTTGACCCAACTCCGAGTACCCCATTGAGAAGAACAAAGTTTGTTCATCAATTTCAGTCGCCAAGTCTTGTCTTATCTTCTCTTCAATGTTGCCGAATTCATTGCTAAGTTCAGCCAACTTTTCATCAAAAGTAAACCGTTCTTCGACAAGATTCTCTACTGTGTCAATATTGGCGAGTAGAGCTTCGGCATTTGAATTCAACTCATCTTGACTTTCTTCACTCAAACCGATCCGTCCGACTTCACGCAAGTGATTGCGAAAGGTCTCTTGTTCCACGTCTATTTGAGACTTAAGTGTCTCTAACGCCTCTATATCCGAAACAGCAGTGAGACTCGGAACTGCATTGACTATCTGTCCCCCCTCAAGCGATACGTTGAACGCAGATTCCATATTGGGCACAGCTTCTTCGTTAACGACCTTTTGAAATCGTTGAATACTCTGAAAGTAGAAATTACTCACAAAGGTCGCAACGAGAGTCAGGAATACCGCCCCCAATAAGAGCGCTCCTAGACGGAAGGAAATCCGGGTCCAACGTCGTGGAGTTACGTCCGGTGTTGGTTGAGAAGTCATCGCCTCTAAGGCAGACTCATGTCCTGTATGGATTCAACATCGCGGCACGATCCATCTGCTGCCAACACAGTGATGAATACGCTGTCTGAGCCCTGGTTATCATCACCAAAGTCAAGCAGATATCCCTCCAAATCAACGTTTTCAAGTGATCGGATCTCCTCTAAGAAAGACTCGCGCGTTACGTCTGCGCCCGCGCGTTCTAAACCCAACAACGCAAGTCGTCCAACAAGATAACCTTCGTATGAAAAGAACTCAGGCGAGAGATCTGGGTCGAGAGCCTTCAACGCGGCTTGATAGTTCTTGGTGATGTCTAGAGATTTGCTCATCGGAAATGGTACGACCTGAGTAACTAGTACACCTTCACTACTAGAGCCCAGTTCTTCGGCTAGTGCATTGATATTTACAAACGAAATATTGACAAATATCGCATCCATTCCCACTTTCTTCGACCATTTAATGAATTCAGCCGAAGGTTCATAACTGCCTATCATGATGATAGCGTCAGGATCTGCTTCAGAAATGTCCAATACAGCAGTTCGTACGTCCAGAGTATTCCGTCGGTAATTTCCAGAACTGACGAATTCTAGACCACGTTTTTCCATCGCGGCCAGAGTACCGTTGTACCCCGCCCGTCCGTAGCTATCGTCTTGGTAAAAAATCGCGATCTTGTCGGTACCTACTTCCTGAGTAAGAAATTTCACCATTTCTTCGGTTTCTTGAGCGTACGACGCACGTAAATTTATCACTACATCTTGTTCTTCGCGTAAGAACGCTGCCCCAGTAAGCGGTCCGATGTATGGAACGTTGTGTTCTTGACAAAAGGGAACGGCCACACGAGATGTTGGAGTTCCGACCGCGCCGATAAGTGCAAACACCTGCTCTTCAAGGATGAGCTTTCTGGAGTTTTCAATGGTTAGTACCGGTTCATACCCATCGTCTAGGGTGATCAGTTCAATCATGCGCCCGTGAATTCCACCATTTTCATTCGCTTGTTGAAAGGCTGCTTGAAGTCCAAGACGCATGCCTACGCCAGATGCCGCGTTTCGTCCGGTCAACGCGCAGGACTGTCCAAACTTTACTCGATCTGGGTAGATACCCGGTGAACTACTTGCATCAACTGAGCTTTCGGTACTGGGAGTCGCTTGGTCTTCGACCTCAGTCTCTGACTCTTGAGATTCAAGCTCTTGCGCTAGAACAAAAGCTCCGAAGCCTACAACAACACCGACAGCGACTAATCGGTGAAATATTTTTCTCAATTTTCGAACTTTTTGACTAGACGGAGCCGATTGTAGTCCCCATCACGGACATAAGTGACTTCAGACATTAACGATTTAACTAGGTGAATCCCTACACCGCCAATTTTGCGTTCTTCGACACTCAAGTCCAAGTTCACGTCTGGTGCATCATCGAGTGGATTAAACGGTTTGGCATCATCAACAATCTCGATGCGGACTTCTTCCTGAGTCACATCGATAACAAACTTAACAATGTGAGTCTCCGAGTCGTCGTAGCCGTAAGAGACGATATTTGTAAAGAGTTCGTCTACCGAGAGTTGTATCGCGTAGATGACCTCGTCATTTAAGTTTTGAAAGCGCGCAAAATCCATGAATGCAGATTCGAACCGCTGAAATTCTTCGAGGCGATTTTCAAGTTGGATTCGACAGGTCGCTTTCATTATTCCTTAACACAAAGAGCTAAACACGTAATGTCATCCGAGGCAACATTACCCTCGACAAATTCACTGACTCGAGAAAATACTTGTTGGGTAACCTCGGTTGGGTCATTTGGCGGCGGTTGTCCGTCGAAAACTTGCTCCAACCTTTCCATTCCAAAGAGTGCTTCATCGGCGCGCTCGGCCTCATTGACACCGTCGGTATACATTAGCAAGAGATCGCCTTTGGATAAACGAACGCTCTGATCCTCAAAATCACAGCCGGGATGGACACCAAGCGCGATTCCAGGTACGGCGTCGATCTCCGATACAGATCCATCCGCCTTAAAGAGTAACGGACGATTGTGTCCGCCATTGGCGTAGCTGAAGAGGTTGGTAGCCGGATCATAAACGCCGTATAGCAAAGTAACGAACATCATGGAATCGTTACTCTCTTCGAGTAAATTGTTAACTTCTGCAAGTACTTTGCTGGGTAGTGGGTGACCAATACTCGCACCGCTCATCCAAGTACGCGCCGACATCATGAACATTGCCGCGGGAATCCCTTTACCGCTCACGTCGGCGATGCACAGCCCCACTCTATTGTCTGGAAGTCGAATTACATCGAAGAAATCGCCGCCGACTTCCCTAGCCGGTTCCATGTTGCCAAAAATCTGGTATTGATCGTTGCTGGGAAACGAACGCGGAAGAATGGATTGTTGCATGCTTGCGGCCGTCGCGAGCTCGGATTGAATACTGATCAATTTCTCTCGATTTTGATGGAGTTCGCGCTCGATCCGAAAACGTTCCGAGGTCCGATTTATCGTGATCCGAAGATCTTCAAAATCGACTGGTTTGGTGATAAAGTCAAACGCGCCGCGGTTCATTGCTTGCCGAATGTTCTTCATGTCGCCGTAGGCGGAGATCATCACGGTCTTCAGCTTATCGTTAATCGAAGGAATATTCTCCAACATGGTCAGTCCGTCCATGACGGGCATATTTATGTCCGACAACACGATTTCGATATCGCTGTTTTGTCTCAATATGTCGAGCGCTTCCCGACCGTTTTGAGCGAAACTCAGTGTTACTGCTCCCTTTCGAACCTCTCGACGCATGCGCTGCCGCATGAGTTCTTCTAAATCAGGCTCGTCATCGACAACAAGAATATGACTCGCAACAAATTCGCTCATAGTTCGTATTCTCTCTTGTACAACTGGTTCGTTGCACGATAGGTTTCATCCATTGCGGTAAATTCTAGGGATTTACCTGATTGTTCGAGAACGAGGTCGATCTCAACCTACTATTGCCGAAACACCATGACGCTGACATCCATTACAGCCTCGCCCTCACCGAAGGTGATCCCACGTATAGGAGGTACGTCCCGATAGTCGCGTCCATAAGCAACGGTTACGCGTGTCTCTGGAGCACCCTGAGGATTGGTTGGATCGAAAGTACACCACCCCTTCGACGGTAAATAGCACTCTACCCAAGCGTGCGTTGCATTATCTACGAGTCGCCTTGTCGCGTTCGGAGCTACATAGAGGTAACCCGAGACGTAGCGCGCCGGAATTCCCTTCGATCTCGCAATCGCGATCATGAGTTGAGATATGTCTTGGCACACTCCCTCGTGGTGCCGTAACAAGTCGTCTACGGTCGAGTCAATAGAAGTTGCACCAGGACGATAACGTATGACTTCGGAAAGACGTTGTTCCAGAGACTTCAAAAAAAGCCAAGGACTTGACTTGTCGATTCCCCCTTGATGATCAGTCCAACGGTCGAGGTCGCTCTTGGTACGAGTCAAATCTGTGGGTAGCAGAAAATCCCAGAAATCTAATTTAGTATGAAGCTTCGCTAAAGCACTCCAATCATCATGATCAGCTACGTCGCCCGCTTCATTGAAATGGGATCGGACACGTGCGTTGCTGGTTACCGTGAGTTTGTTATGCGGCCGGTGAATGTCAAAGAAATGTCGAGTATTACCGAACGGGTCAACGTCGATGTCTATCATACTCTCGGGTGTGGTCGCCAATTGATAATGATCAAGAAATTGCCATGAAGTTGCTTTCGGTTGCATACATACAGTCATAACACTCGAACGCTTCTTGTGTTCGTAACTGTAAGTCGTTTGATGCACGATTTCGTACGAAACAAATTTTTGTTTTGAGTCAAAATCGAACACTGTCATCCACTTCATAGTTAAACCAAGCCGCAGCTATGTGCTCGTGCAACTTCAAGGCGAGACTCTCGGCCAACGTTAGCATGCGCGTCTTGTTCTCCGCATCCGGCCACTCGAACCGTACTAAGGCGACAAGTCGCCCTATAAAACGATTGGCCATTGCTCCGTGCCGGTTTGCAGGAGCTTCTCCGAGCGCAGACAACCGATCCGCAATCTGATTCAACGAAAAGTCAATCGAATTCGGCAATAGCTGGTCTGCAACCAACATATTCATCACGTGCTCTGGATGGATTTTCGCGCCAAAGTAATGTTGATAAGCTTCATCAGCTTGAAAGCAATGTAGCAAACTCCACCAGTCATAATGCTCCAGATCTTCGAATTCAACGCTGTCAGTGGATTTATTCTGAAATGACATGAGTGCTAGCATCAACTGTGCATGTTCGATTAAGCGACCGATCTGTAAGAACTCCCAACGTTCGTCTCGGTACAGTGTCGCTGCACAAACTCCCATGAACGTATTTACGTCCTGTACTCGATTTGCATAAAACTGCATCGGATCTTTGGTCCAAATGTCTTCTATGCTCAAATCCCGAATTTCAAAATACGCTTTGTTCAAGCAGATCCACATTTCCGAACTAATGCAATGGCGCATTTGACGCGCATTTTCACGTCCCATTGTGAAACAACTGAGAATCGAGGACTCGTTTTCCATAACAAACGACAATTCGTCGGCGAGTGCGAACGAGTCGGTCAACCCCCAGGAATCACCATGTTCTTCCCAATTGACCAATTCTTCGTTATGCGGTGCTGTTTTTAGATGTCTGAAGAGTCTCAGCCAACCGAAATGAATTTGATCCCAAGTGCAGTCCACCAGCGCGTTCATCTGTAATTCCATCAAACGGCTCGTGTGTTCGACGCGTTTTAGATAACGACCTATCCAATACAGCCCATGCGCGCTACGGGCAAGCATTAGTTTTTCACCACCCAGAGGTCTTTAGCACCGCCTCCTTGGCTCGAATTTACTACGAGACTTCCCCTCGGTAGTGCGATGCGACAAAATGCACCACCTACTAGCCGCGACTCCTTTCCGGTCAAAATGAACGGGCGAAGATCAACACAACGAGGTTCAATGTTGCGTTCAATCCAACAGGGTGCTCGTGATATCGCCAGTATCGGTTGGGCAATGTAATTCTCCGGATCTTCGCGTAACTGCTTGCTGAATTCGTCTCGTTCTGCTGTAGTCTTGTCCGCACCGATGAAAAGGCCATAGCCTCCTGAACCACCGACTGGTTTGACGACTAATTGCTCTAAGTTGTCTAACGTGTATTCCAAATCTTCGGGCTCTCGACAAAGATAGGTTTCGACGTTCCGTAGGATAGGATCTTCCGATAGGTAGTACCTGATCATGTCTGGAACGTATGCATAGATCGATTTATCGTCAGCAATTCCTGTTCCAGGTGCATTAACAAGTGCAACATTGCCTTTTCGGTAGGCATGCATGAGACCCGGAACTCCAAGTATGGAGTCTCGCCGATAAAACAGAGGATCCAGGAAATCGTCGTCAACTCGTCGATAGATCACATCGACTTTTCGTAATCCGGAAGTCGTACGCATGTACACAAAACCGTCATTAACGAGAAGATCGCGCCCCTCGACCAACTCGGCTCCAATTTCATCTGCAAGAAACATGTGCTCGTAAAACGCGGCGTTGAATACGCCAGGTGTAAGTAATACGATACAGGGATCGGTGGAGCCGTTTGGATCAAATTCACGTAAGGTTTCGTAGAGCAACGTACCGTATTTTTCTACATCGCGTACTCGATACTTTCGGTACAGTTCCCGAAAGTTAGTCTTTGTCGCCTGACGATTGGCGATCATGTAGGATACACCCGAAGGTACACGTAGATTATCCTCCAGCACTCGAAAACCTTCACCCACTCGTACTAAGTCGGTGCCACAAATCCCAACGGGAACATCTAGCGGAATTGACACACCTTGCATCTCTATTCGGTACTGTGGACAGCCACGCACATGATCAATTGGAATTACTCCATCAGCCAGAATATGGGCAGATCCGTAAACGTCGACTATAAACTTGTTGAGTGCCGCAATGCGTTGAATCAATCCTGCTTCGAGTACATCCCATTCTGACGAAGGAATTATTCGAGGGATACAGTCGATGGGAATGATGCGCTCTGTAGCTTCATCTTCACCGTAGAGCGTGAATGAGATCGACTGACTAGAGAATGTTCGAGTAACGCGCTCTTGAATACTCTCTAGTTCTTCAACGGATGTGGCAGTTAGGTGTTTGTGTAGATGATGGTTGTGAGGATGTGGCGAGCCATCTTCCGCAAAGAGTTCGTCAAAGAATTTGTCGTCTAAATCATATTGATCAAAGTTGATTGGACACTCCTACTACCACGTTGTCGAATCTTCAGGAAGTGTAACCATTATTTTATTTTAGCCTTGACACTCGGCCATTCCGAGTTCGAATTCACGAAGGGAACAGATGCTTAAGATAAAGTGAGCCGACTCGGTTAGAGACCGTATGAACAGTGGTATCGCAGTACGACCCAAATTGTAGCGTAGTCCTTCACGCATTCGGCGTGCTTCACTGATGGCGCAAGAGCGGTGCTCATGGTTCGGTTCTTACGACCTCGCATAGAAGAATGGTTTATATACTTGCGTCACTCGAGCACATTCTCTCGAAAAAATTTTTTCTGGAAAAAAATTGTGCAAACAGAGCTATGTCGCTAGAACCCATTGACCGTCTGCTATTTCCCATGTACGGGTGTTGAGTTGGGCACGAAAGAGCCGTACGGTGCGATCGCGGAAGACGCGGTAGCAGATAGTGTGTCCTCAATTTCGTCTATGGGTTGGACAATTCAAACGTTAGTACATAGCGACTGTTGTCGCCAGACTTGGACTTTAAAGGAGTCTCAATCAGCCAACCACGATTAAGATTTGACTAATGGATCGCTGAATTTTGGAATCAAACGGGTTTTGAAGGATCTTCTCGTCGTTCTTGAACAAAAGCCCCTCGAATAGTTGGTTGCTTTCCGAGAGACTCGTGCTATTGTAGTACCTTTACCAGCACTGTAAAAATCCATTAGTGCATTCTCCTAAATTTCTCACCGGGCGAATGCCGTGAGGCTATAATCACTTTCAAACACAACAACAATTTAGACGATTGAGCATGGCAGACAAACTTTTTGCTGTTGTTTTAGACGAGCCGAATGAGGAAGTCCTGAAGCGACTAAAAGAGAAACACGACAACACATACTGTCACACTTCCACTTTTTTCGTTGTTCCTGTCCGTCAAAATGTCACCACGTCTCCTCGAGGACCGTTCCGGTGTTGATTGATGATGATCTCAGCGTTTCCTTTCTGAGCTGTGTGTTCGTCATACACCTCATCGCGCGCGATCGGTAAAGAGAATAAAAGACACAAAACGGCTCAATCAATCGCTCAATTCCAATTCATAAAATGGCGAACTTCACCCATACGGCTTCCATACTCTTTGTTATCAACCATAGTGGGTTCGTACAGCTAGCTAAACAGGAGTTTGGACAATTTAATCTTAAATCCACATCGAAGACCAACTATGAGCATACCTGAAATACAAGCGCTAGAAAAACAAATCGGAGAACTTACCACTAAGCTGAAGGAACTTCAAATCGCAAACGAAGCAGCGTCCGAACCCGTACCGAATTACACGTTTGAAACAGAATTCGGGAACGTAACGCTCAACGACCTGTTCGGTAATAAAGACACACTATTCGTTATTCATAACATGGGAGATGGGTGCCGGTACTGCACTATTTGGGCAGACGGTATAAACGGTTTCTTACCCCATCTCGAAACTGCCATGTCAGTTGTTTTGGTATCAAAGAACGATCCTGACACACAGAGACGATTTGCAAACTCCCGAGGTTGGCGTTTCAATGTCGCATCGCATAGAAACTGCGATTACGCAAAAGATCACACCACCTTAGGTGAGTACGGCAATGTCCCGGGAGGGGCGGTGTACGTCCGTAAAGGCGATCAAATTTTCAAGAAAAACGCTTGTATGTTTGGACCCGGTGATGTGTATTGTGCTATGTGGCACATATTTGCCTTGGCTGGAATTAAAGAAGACAAGTGGACACCACAATTCCGCTATTGGTCTCGTCCCGAAAAGATGGAAGACGGCGGGCAAGGCGTTATCGACTAGTTGATACACGCCCTAAGTTTGATGGTGGTCGGGACGGCCGGATTTGAACCGGCGACCACATGACCCCCAGTCATGTGCGCTACCAAACTGCGCCACGTCCCGATGTCTCGACTTAAATATCTACAGAGTATTTGACCCTTCTAAGTAGATATTACTCGAATGAAATTTCCTTCAAGATCTGCTTAGCGTCTTGCAAGTCTGTGATCGCAGACTTTATCGTAGACTGCGATTCTTCAGTTAGATCTTTCGTCTCGGGTTCTTTTGTTCGCGTCGCTAAGTGCTTTTGCGCGCCGCTGATCGTGAACCCTCGTGTGTAGAGCAACTCTTTTAGTTCATGGATAAAGTCAATGTCACTCTTGGTGTAATATCGGCGGCCGTTTAAACGTGTCAACTTTTGCAGTTGTTCAAATTGTGTCTCCCAGTAACGGAGCACATGTTGTTTTACGTCACATAACGAGCTAACGTCGCCGATCGTGTAGTAGCGATCTTGAGAGGTCTTACTCGATTCCTGGTCCCGCATACTTCGCGATCCGTTTTGTTAACGTCCGACTTGGTTTGAAGTGAACTTTAGCACTCGGTTCAATTTTGACCGTCTCGCCAGTTTTGATGTTTCGGCCCAAACGCCCTTTCCACTCACGTACTTCGAACTTCCCGAAACCCTTAAGCTGTACCGAGTCCCTCGTTTCTAGTCCGTAAGTAATCGCTTCGAAAAAGTCATCCACGATAGAGCTTGCTTCGGTAAAAGGAATACCCAGCTCATCATGTATTCGCTGCGCCAGCGCTGCTCGAGTTATTACTTCCTTCTTCGCGGTCAATTTAATACCATCGAATTAATCTAGGTTCTTAATTTTGCATGAAATTGAGTCGTAATTTTGTCCACAACTTCATTCATTAAGTCGTTTACTTCTTCGTCTTGCAGAGTTCTGGATTGATGGCGCAAAGTAATACCAATACCGATACTGTGTTGATTGTCTGCAAACTGAGAACCTCCGAAGACGTCGAAAACAACAAAATCCCATAGTAGACTGTTCAAAGTATCTCTCACCACAGTTTCAATTTCTCGAATTGTCACCGACTTGTCTAGAACGAATGCTAAATCTCGCCGGACCGAAGGAAATGGACTAAATTCTGCGAAGCTTGCATATTCCGATCTAAGCAGTAATGTCGCGTCAAGTTCGAACGCATACACATCCTGTTCAAGCTCAAACTGATGTCTGATGTTCTGTTTTACTCTACCGACTACTCCAACAATTTGATCCTTCACTTTCACGCTTGCGCTATGGCCAGACTGAAGCCACTTGCAATCGACCGAGTCGAAGTCAACCTTGGTGTAGCACAACAACGACTCTAAATCGGCTTTAATGTCGTAAAAATCGATACTCTCTCGACCACTCGCCCAACCCTCTGGATGTCTCGTTCCTACCAACACGCCAGCAACCTTATCTCGTTGATGAAGTTCACCCGATACGTCATACTCAAAACACTGACCATATTCAAACAGACGAAGGGTGGTTTCCTGACGGGCGGTGTTGTACGCGACTGCAGAAAGGAGACCTGGAATAATCGAACATCTCATAACCGATCTATCAACAGATATAGGATTAGCTAATTCAGGTATTTTCTTGTAATTACTGAACATTTCATTCGCGTTCTCGTGAATGAAACTATAGGTCATAGCCTCGTTATAGCCCAACGCGCTCAAACTTGCTCGAAGTTCGCGAGAGTCTCCCCGAATTCGTTTCGAACCTTGTAGGTGTACTGTAGCTTGTAAAGGCTGACTTGGGATGTTGTCGTACCCGTAAATTCGACAAATTTCCTCTACAAAATCTTCAGCAATTTCGATATCGTATCGGTGCGGAGGGGGCGTGATCCACCAACCTTTGTCATCTTGTCTGAAGCTGAACTCCAGTCCTTCAAACATCTGGTTCATTTTGTCCGCGTCTAGCGCATATCCGATCCGCTGCTTAGGAAACTCATTCGGGAGAAAAATCTCAGGTCGCGGGGGTAGATGACTTTCTGAGACCACACTTACCACCGGACCGAATTGTGGTGCATTGTCCTTTTCTGAAGAACTCGAAGGTGCCTCAGCCGCCAATCTCCGGCAGGCGCGACGAAGAGCTTGTGATTGTATAGAGAAATCCACGCCTCGTTCAAAACGCAAGGAAGCTTCCGATTGAACACCGTACTTTCTTGCTGTTCCCCGCACCGCTTCAGGAGTGAAATAGGCAACTTCTAGCAGAATGTCTTTCGTATCGTCTGTGACCGCACTATCCAGACTTCCCATGACTCCTGCGATTGCGACGGGTCGATCTCCACTAGCGATTACCAGTGTTGATGAATCGAGAGTTACATCAGTACCGTCCAGAAGCAGAATTTTCTCCCCTGCTCGTGCGAACCGCACAACGATCCCATCCTTCACTTTTTCTAGATCAAACGCGTGGGTTGGTTGACCCGTTTCAAGTAGTTCGAAATTTAGACAATCAACCACATAGTTCACCGGTCGTAAACCGCAGCAAGTCAAGTCTTTTCGAAGCCGATATAAGTTAGACGTGTCTTGTGGCACGTTCTTTACTACGATACCGTGATATATTGGACACGCTTCGGGAGCTTGAACTTCAATTGACACTCGATCGGAGTGCGTCGCTGGTAACGAATCGGAATCATTTGTGAGTGGATTTTCATAGTCCGTATTGGCAACTAACGCGAGTTCTCGTGCTAATCCCACAACTGAAAAACAGTCTCCGCGATTGGGTGTTAGATCCAAATCCAAAACACTGTCGTTCCAAAGCAAAGCCTCGCCCGGGCACTCGCCGATTTGACCTTGATTGCTACTCATGCGCCAAACGGTTTCGTGTACTGACGAAATGGCTAGTTCTCGTCCCGAACACAACATGCCATTGGACTCGACTCCATGAATCTTGGTTTTCTTTATGACTCTTCCATCAGGAAGTTTGGCTCCGTCTTGAGCTAGTACTACTCTTTCCTCTAATTTCAACGTCAGGTCCCCGCATACAACTTGGACCGTTTCGTTGCGCTCACTATCGGCAAGAACAGTGCAGACCAACAAATCTTCACGATCCGGATGTGCTTCCAATTGTTCTACACGCCCAACAATAACGCCTGAAAAAGGAACTGGTGCTTTGTAGACTGCATCTACTTCAAGTCCGAGAGAATTGAAATGGTTCACCAACTCCGCATCGTCGCAGTCGTGCTTTATCAGTCGAGTTAGCCAGCTAGTCGTAATCTTCAATTTCTCACCTCATCGAAATTGGTTGAGAAAACGAAGATCGTTTTCGAACATCAATCGCAAGTCTCTAATGCCGAACTTCAGCATCGCGAGTCGATCAGCGCCAAACCCAAATGCGAAACCGCTAAATTCTTCTGGATCCACGTTGGACATACTGAGTACTCGTGGGTGCACCATCCCGCACCCCATGACCTCACTCCATCCGTGAGCACCCTTCACATCTACCTCGGCTGAGGGTTCAGTGAATGGAAAGTATGACGGGCGAAACCGTACCTCTACAGATTCTTCAAAAAAGGTGTGTATGAATTCGATGACAGTATGCTTCAAATGCGCAAAACTCACGCCTCGATCTACCACTAGTCCTTCTACCTGATGAAACATGGGCGTATGAGTACGATCATAGTCGCAACGATAGACTCGACCGGGACAGATAATGTGAATCGGTGGTTCCCTACTCTCCATGGTCCGTATTTGAACCGGTGAGGTGTGCGTACGCAATACCTGTCCGTCTTGTAAGTAAAACGTGTCGTGCATGTCGCGAGCGGGATGCCCGGCCGGTATGTTCAGCGCTTCGAAATTGTGATACTCGTCTTCAATTTCTGGCCCATGAATGACGTCGTAGCCCGCGTTGAGAAATATGTCCTCAATTCGAGTGAGAGCTTGAGTAACAGGATGTAAACTACCGTTGTATCTTGCTCTGCTAGGTAAGGAAATGTCAATCCCATCGAGGGCTGCTCTTTGCTCGCCAATTCCAGCCTCAAGTTCGTTTCGGCGTTGCTCGAGTGCGGCTTCGAGGGACTTTTTGTACCGATTGATCTTCTCACCCTCTACAGGACGTTGTTCTGGTGAAAGGTCCTTTAATCCACGTAAGGCAAGTGTAATCGACCCCTTGCGTCCAAGAGCTTGAACGCGAATATCCTCCAACTCTTTTTCAGTCTGTGCAGACTGAACCGATCGAAGAGTGCTGTCAAACGTGTCGTTTAGTGAACCCATAAACGGAGAAAGCCGTTGATATTCCTTTGGTGTGGTGGCGAATCGCTACGTCCAGCAATATAGTAAGGACGAAGCGGAAGATGCGCTGCGCGAATCAATCGCAACGATTAGTTTGCGACTGCTTTTTTCGCTAGCGAAACTAAGTGGGTAAACGACGCAGATTCGTGATATGCGAGATCTGCTAACACCTTCCTATCTAAATTGATATTTGCTTTCTTAAGTCCGTGCATGAACTGCCCATAGGTCATGCCATTTTCGCGTGCAGCCGCGTTAATGCGGATGATCCACAAAGAACGAAATTGTCTTTTACGTTGTCGTCGATCGCGATAAGCGTATTGACCAGCTTTGATTACTGCTTGCTTCGCAACTTTGAACGATCTGCTGCGCGCGCCATAGTAGCCACGGGATTGCCGTAAGACTTTCTTGCGTCGAGCTCGCGACGCTACACTGTTTGTTGCTCTAGTCACCGATACTCCTCGGGCTTATCTCGCGTCGTAAGGAAGTAAATCATCGACCTTAGCGACATCACTCTCTGAAAGATTCTTAAAACCGCGTAATTGACGTTTACGTTGTTGCGACTTCTTGGAAAGAAGATGATTCTTTCCAGTGCGCTTGTGTTTGTACCCGTTTGCAGTACGCCGAAAACGTTTGGCGGCTCCTCGGTGGGTTTTGATCTTTGGCATTATTTTTATCTTTTCTTTTTCGTACTTACAGGTGCGAACACCATTACAAGTTGAGTCCCTTCAAACTTCGGTTGTTGCTCAACAGTTGCTTTCTCACTCAAGTCGTCTTGCAACCGCTCCAGAACCTTAAGCCCGATCTCTGGGTGTAAGCTCTCACGCCCTTTGAATCGTAAACTGACCTTAGCTTTGTCTCCGTCATTCAGAAAACGTTCAATGTTACGTGTCTTTGTTTGGTAGTCTCTATCTCCGGTATTTACGCGAAACCTTACTTCCTTGATTTGTGTATTTCTCTGCTTTTTCTTGTTTGCAGAGATATATTTCTTTTGCTCAAAGAGATGTTTGCTGTAGTCAAGTACCTTTACGACCGGTGGATTTGATTGTGGTGCGATTAACACCAAATCAAGCCCATCTTTTTTCGCTTCTGCTAAGGCTCGTGATCGTGGCACGATACCTACTTGCTCACCGTCCTTGTCAATCAAACGCACCTGTGGAGCGTCTATGTCCTCATTAAGAGTCGCACGCTCAAATTTAGAGCCTGCAGGTGTTTTGCTGATGTGTTCTCCTCGCGGGCGTTAGCTCAATTTGTACTTGGTCTCTTTTGGATCGATACAGTCTCTCGGCTTTGGCTCAAACTCAAGGGTGAAAGGTTTTGTAGCATAAAAACTCCAGTTGTGATCGTTCCAAACAAACGATAAATTTTACCGCATGTTTACGGGTGTGCAAGTTAATTGCACGAAAATTGTCTTACTGTGCAAAACGAATTACTGCGACGCAGATTCTTCCATCCTAGCTGGATGAAGTTTTGAACGTCTCGCAATATCCAAATAAAGTCGTAGTTCCGGTCTCTCTTGAGCAGACACACTAGATTTGTTCGACTTGCTCGTAAAGTAGCCTGGCGACTGTCGAATCTGTGGTGCACGTTATCGATGATCGAACAACTCTTGAAGTTTTGGTCTCACCTTCGATCCAGCCCGTTCAAATATTGCTACAAGTTCTTCAAACGCATCAGCACCAGCTACGAAATTCCAAAACTCTTCACCCACCAGTAGTTGCCCCCCATCAATATCAAAAATCTTGTCGATATCAAATCTCAGGTAAGGTTCAGGATGGTAAGGGTTATACGGCATCGCGTTCGCCATTCTTGAACTGCTCCTGCCGGTGCGACCATGGGTTCGTACCATTACGGTGGATAACGAACTGGAATTTGCCGCTTGTAATCGAGAATACCACTCTTATTCGGTTTGACTGTCTTTAAGTCTATTAAGTACAAGTCTCGACCACGACGTAGGAACAGGTCTACCATAACGGTGTTACGTTCAATACTGTCGGACAAGGACATGGTCGAGTTCCGAAGAACTTTGTACTCATCGACTGCACTCGGGTCGACTCGTTTATTCCTCAAGTCGCCTATCATGTTTGAGACCTTATCACTCGCGCGTTTAGACAACGTCTTGTTCAGTTTAAATTGCGAGATCACTTCATCAAAATTGTCTCGCGCGACTAAACATGCAACCTTCTCAAACACCGACATTCCAAATGTGGTAAGAATACTTCGAACAATTTGATGAGTTAACAGTGTTCCTGTGCCCAGTAGCGGTGTGTAAAACGGTTTGTACGAAACTTTGGTCTGATCTAAACTCCTGATTTTGGACTCGATAACTTGACAAAGAAGTTCCTCTATCTCACGAGCCGGAAGCACACGTACTCCCTCTTAAGTGAAATATTGATTCCAAGTACTTACCTTTTATGCCCTCTGCTCGATTCAAAACCGGTCGTTTAAATTCGTTCACGAGTGAATAACCCGCTTTCTCGGCAATTTTGGGATACAGACCGAATCGGTCGTTCGCCACAATGAAGACATTAAAGTCTTCAGCTAAGTAAGGTTTAACGTTCTTAAACACTTCTGCAATCTCGTCCACGTACTGTTCTCTAGCTTCTTTTCGCTGACCGTTGGACAATGACCCTATCTCGAATTCATCCCTTCTTGGGAGTTCAAGAATCTCATATGCATAAGCGTGTTGATCATGGTAGTCGATAAGACCGACGTAAGGTGGCGAAGTGAAAATTCCTTGAAATTTTTGCTCCGATATTTTTTTTGTGAATTGTTTATTGCTTAGTCTGTTGAGGAAATCTAAATTCTTGGAGTCACCCACTACACATTCTTGAAATGTATCCGTTCGAAGTGATTTGAACTCAACCAATCTCCGAGCAGTGTCTTCAAGATATCGTTTCCACCAGCCGTGCAACGTTATCTTTGGTGTGCAAATCTTATAGTGTTTTGAGCAGTAGTACGGTCTTTGAATCGGTTGAATTAGAGTGGCAAGGTCATAGTGCTTTGTGGCTCGAACCGATCTGGCAGTACGGGTCAACACGAGGCTCAGCAGATTGCGAATAGGAAGCGAAGCGATCTGAAAAATTTGCTGTCTTAATAGTGCCAATTCGTGCCGAATCGTAGCGGCAAACCAGCGATCTAAAAATCTTTTGCTATCTTCGTTAACGGTAAAGTCAATTGAGTACTTATCACAAAGTTCATAGAAGCACGTGCAAAACTCTAAAGCGTGTTCATGTCCTACACTATCTTCTTTGATGTCGCCTTCCGAGACAGCACGTCGAAAATGAGGACTAGGAAAGTGTTTCTTATTGAACTCACTCAAAAGCGTTTTAAGCTCACTCTCCAAAATCCGAGCCTTGATACTCGTCTCGTCCGATTCCAACAGCGTATTAATTTTCAACGCTTCAGCATGTAGTTGCGAATGATCAATGTCAGCTAACTTGCAGTTCGAAATTAGCGCATTAAACTCCGATATATCGACCCCAAGTGCGTGAATCCCTAATTCGTTACATTGAACCAAAGTTGTGCCACTTCCGCAAAACGGATCTAGAATCACATCGCCTTGTCGAAAATATGATTCTGTCTTAAACTCATCGATATGAGAGTCGACAAAATATTCGACCAACTGAGGAATAAATTTTCCTTTGTAAGGATGGATACGATGGACGTGCTTAGTAGTCTCTGATTCTCGGTACTCAGAGAACGACAACCGCCAGTTCAGGTCGCACGAGAACGAGTTTTTAAAGCCTTCTTTTAAACGTTGCAAGCGTTCTTCGAAGTACGTGATGACTTCGTCTTGATTTAAAACATAGCCACCGGACGTCTCTCTAATTTGTTTGAGTACGCCATAGCGTATAAGGTAATGTATATTCTCGGTCGTAATCCGCGTTTGTGTCACTTTTGATGCGACGACGCTAGCTTCTTTAACCGTTAGCGCGGCCGTATCCTCTTCAAAAAACATTTGGGGATTATAAACTTTACTTGACAAAGTAGCGAAGATTTGTACAATCTCGCACTGATGAGTGAGCTAAATTGTAAGAACCGGACTATCTTTCTCCACGACAATTTAGAGATACTGCAAGGTCTTAATTCCCGCTGTATCGACCTGATATATCTTGACCCACCGTTCAACAAAAACAAGAAGTTCACTGCTCCAATAGGCAGTAGTGCAGAAGGCGCGGAGTTTAGAGACATCTTCCGCGAGGAGGATGTCAAGGACGAATGGCTACAAACCATCAAGGAGGATCAGCCCGAACTTTACCAATATCTGAACGGAATTAAAGGTGTGGGCAAGCCGTACAACTTCGCCTACTTAGCGTATATGGCGATCCGCTTAATTGAATGTTGGCGTGTGCTGAAACCGACAGGTTCAATTTACCTACACTGCGATCCGACCATGAGCCACTATCTGAAAAGTACTCTGGACTGTATTTTTGGTGAGCAGAATTTTCGTAACGACATAGTATGGAAACGTCATACATCAGTTCACGGTTCATTCCAACATGCTCCCAAACAATGGGGATCCATCACCGATGTTTTGCTGTTTTACACTAAGTCGGATCGGTTCCGTCTTGCCCCATACCGCCAAATATCGGCAAGTGAACGAATGAAAAAGTTCAAATTTATTGACGAAGACACAGGAAGACGATACTACGACGATAGTGCTCACATCTGGAATTCACCGAATATGGGTGCCAGACCCAATCAGTGCTACGAATGGAGAGGATTCAAGAATCCCTACGTGAGTGGTTGGCGGTTGACAAAGCAGCGGCTAGAAGAGGAATACGAAAAGGGAAATATCGTTATTTTGCCCAACGGACGGTTACAACGCCGTAAATATGAGGATGAATTTCGCGGTACTCCGTGTGGAAACTTTTGGGATGACATCCTTCCATCTTCTGGCAAAGAAAGGACAGGCTATCCAACGCAAAAGCCATTAGCACTACTCAAACGAATAATCAACGCAAGTTCTAATGAAGGCGATATAGTTCTAGATCCGTTTTGCGGTTGTGCTACCACTTGTGTGGCGGCAGAGCGACTCAATAGAAAATGGGTCGGTGTAGATGTGTCTATTAAAGCTTACGAACTAGTTAAAGAGCGTTTATTCACAGAAAAAGCACTTTTGGAGAATTTGTCAGAAAAAGATAAACTTGCTAGTAGCGGGGTTGTTCTCAAGACTCATCCCCCGAAGCGAACTGATGTCGGTGCGGACTACCGGGAAGAGAAATTTGTGTACGTAATTTCGCACCCGAATTATGAACGTGAGTACAAGGTTGGAATTGCAAAGGACGTAAACGCGAGATTGAACGCGTATCAGACCTCAGATCCTGAGCGTCAGTACAAGTTAGAGCATTCCCTCAGGACGCCGCTATTTAGGGAAACCGAAGCACACATTCACCATCATTTTCCGAATAAATATGAGTGGGTACAGGCTAGCTTGGATGAAATTAAGGCATTCGCTACCTCGGGAGTTCTCAGGTCTTTGTAAATCGGATATATGACGGAGACAACCCGACGTTGGGCTGCCGCACATAGTTGACTTCTCCATTTTACGCGATGCTAGACGTGTTTTGCTAACAAGTACAGGAACTTTAAGTCGTGTAAAATGTCTTGTACTTACTAATCACCTCATGTTTTTAACTCAAGAAGAAATGACAGTATCCTCAAACGAGAACAATGAATATAAGAACTTGTTACAAGTTGAATCGTCCTTTTATGAAGAGAATAGAGACGAACTTTTGTTGAAATACCCAAACCGCGTACTATTGATTCATGGGAAGAAGGTACACGGCGATTTTGAGAGTTCGAATGAAGCTATTTCTGCAGGGATTCTAAAATTTGGGCAGGAACCCTTTTTAGTACGGAGAACAGGTGAAAGCGAACCTGTTTTATCTGCTCCAGCGCTGACTCTCGGAATACTCCAATGCCAGTCCTGAATGTTAGAGCTGGCGGAGTAGTCGAAAATGATAAAGGTGAGCGGAAAGAACTCCATCCAGCGGAAGCATTAAGGGTTCGTGGCCCGTGTGTTGAAGCCACGTTGACTTATTCTGATGCTCACCAACAAGCATTAGCAAATACTGAAAAAGAGATTCGTTCAATTGGTGGGGTAGTTATGTTTGACACTGGAGCAAGTTTTAGTTGCTTCGATCAACATGCTGCTAACACTATTGGTTTACCGATTGTTGGAAGGAGTAATTTAACTTCCGCTTCTCATTCAAATACTATCATGCCCGTGTACAACGGCAAGTTAGTGATTCCTGGATTGAATATTAACAGCGATTCCTTTGTTGGTGCAAATTTAGCATCGCAAGGGTTGATAGCATTGATTGGACGAGATGTTTTGCGGGCCGGAACACTGTTCTATAATGGTTCAGAAGGCACTATTTGTTTCGCGATTTAACGACAATGAATCCCGTACTTGACCCAAAAAAGCACCTTAAAGGTGCTACTCCCGAGAAGCTAGCGAGGGCGTTATTGAGACCTCGCCATAGAACTCAATCCGTTATCGGCGATAAGGTCAATACGAAGAAGGTTGCGACCGACAAGTCGTAATACCGTGTCGCGCATTTGGTTGAGCGTACCTAACTCTCGGACATTGTGCTTCCCTGCAAACTCTTGAACATAGCGGTTCAAGTGCTTTGGACTGATCTTGTGGAACGTTCCTTTGTGGGCGCGTTTCAACATTGACCAGAAGGACTCTACGCCATTGGTATGCGCCATCATGCGTACGTACTCGCCAACACTATGTTTGACCGCTTCATGCTCTCGTGGAAGTCCTTTGTACGCGGTCGCATCGTCCGTATAAACCACTGCGTCCATTTCTGCTAATCCAAGCACGAAACTTTGTAAGGTCGGTTTGTCGGTACATTCAACGACCTTCGCGCGTACTTGTTTAGTTGCTCGATCTTTCGCACCAACGACCGCAGTTTTACCAACCGCTCCGCGTCCTTCAAGTTCGGATCGCTTGGACTTGGACATGTTGCTACGCTTACCGCCTACGTAAGTTTCGTCTACTTCAATCGGACCTGAGAACGTATCCTCGGACTCACCAGACCAGGCTTCGCGTATTCTGTGGAGCATAAACCAAGCGGTAGGTTGCGACACGCCTAAATCTCTGTGAAGTTTCATGCTTGATACGCTTTTCAAGCTCGTTAAACAGAGATAGATCGCAATTGCCCACTTACGCAAAGGAACATTCGACCGAGCTATTGCAGTACCAGTACGAACACTGAAATAGGAACGACAATTAGTACACCAATAAGGCATGGGCTTACCACTTTTCACTGTGCTAGTCTTTTTACTCTGACACTTACCGCACTTGCGACCTTCGCTCCAAAAAATGTCCTCAAACCACTTGGTAGCGGTTGCTTCATCGGGGAACATGGCAAACAGTTCTAACAACGAAATACCTTCGCGGTGTGCTTTGCCTAGGGCTGATTTACTCATACAATTTATTCCTAATCTCAATGTGGTAACTATACCATAAAACTAGTATTTTGTCAAGTAAGGTTTATAATCCCCAAACATTTGATCTACGACCTTTCCAATACGTTGATAGTAACACAGCTAGCGAATGCTGACGCTCGTCCTGGTTGATGAACTTCAACCAGGGAGATGTTTATCCGCAAAAATGCCCTTCGACAACCTGAATAGTTCAATGGAAATTACGTGATATTATGTTCATATATTATAAGTACTAAAGAATACGACGCGTCTCGAAAATCAAGCTCATGTGTGTTGCAGACAAGAGAGAGAATTCTTGTCCAACCTTACTGTCGAACAATCACCATCAATGCAATCAATGTGCTCAGTAAATTACCCTATTTATTAACGTGGAAACTATTCGGACACATATGACCTTAAAGTCTCGACTTGTTCAGTTGTGAAAGTTGAATCTCCATAACCGGCACTCAACAATTGCTCCGCAACATCGGACTGTACTTCGGTGTTCGGTATCTTTGAAATCACTTCCATGATTTCGGAAACTCGATCGTAAATTGTCAACCGCGTTACTAATTGATAGAAATAATCAGAGTTCCTCTCCTCGGGAATCGAGGAGCTAAGCGTTATAACCTCATCGATCTGACTCTTCTTGGCAAATTCGACGCCAACCTCAATGGTTTGCGATACCCGATTCTCGCCACGTACCTGACCTAGTAATTCTTTGGCTGTATCTAGCCGGTTGGCGAACAACAATGAACGAATAACGCTCGATTCTAGATTCGGGTATACTTCGGCTGAGATGAATTCTTGAACAGCTATTTTCATAGCTTGTTCCGGTTCTTCAAGAGCATACTCTCCAAGAACTTCACTCAAAAGGTCATTACGAAGTGTTGATCCTTTTATTGTATTAGTTTGCACCCATTCCAACGATTGCGTCGGCTCATCATCCGACCAGTTTCGAATGATGGTTCGTGTAGCACTACCTATATTCGTGCCTGGAAGTGACCGAAAAGATGAGATTCGGTCAAGTACATCCTTTGGATTGTCCTGTGCAAGTTCCGCAGCAGCCGCAGACAATACGCTGCTCCGATAGAACCGAGGTATATCCATCAACCGTTCCAATACAGCGTTAGGATCTGTTTCCGCCCAATCAAAAACCAACCTTTGCATCATCGAATTGCGAAATTGAGAATTGGGTAAATCTTGAACCGCTTGAAACGCTTCTTCTGCATTATCTTTTACCCAATAGTTGATTAAGTGTTGCGCTAGCCCCGGTCGAGAAATTCGCTCGCTGTCTCCGAATAAGTAATCAAGTGCGACAACACGATCACGCCCCGTTACAAAATCGAAAAGTTCGCTCCAAAGACTCTCTCTTAATCTTGCGTTTCCGATTTGAGGAATAATGTTCATTCCATCGAGTTGATACCACTTATCCACAATCTGTCGATACAAATCCATTTGTAGAAAATCATCGATTTCATCATTAGCAAGTAAATCTAATGCTTTAGCTGGTTCTTGATCCAATACCTCAAACGTTTCGAGTTCTCTATGCCACGCTATTAACTCAGATTCGAGATTGTGTTTGCTCGATATCGAAAGCAAATCTTCGCTGGATAAACTGTTCTGTTCTGTAAAAATGGCGCGCAATACGGAGTGCTGTTCCGATTGTGGTAGTTCAGTCGCGGCCGATAACGCTTGTTCTAAGTTGGTTTTGGACCAACATGCGAACACTACTCGTAATAGAACGAGTCGTCTGTGCTCGTCAAAATCAACTAAACTTGCTAAAGCCTCCTTAGGAGAAATGTGGACTAAGAACTCGACCAACATCTCCTGTAGCGTATAGAGGCGGGTATTCCAGGGAAGATTTGAACTTTTCTTGATTAATTTTTTCAAGTCGTGCTGAGTGAGAGTACTCAGTGACTCTGTCAATCCAAAAAAGTCCGATTGGCTAAGTTCATCGGAAAAAATCGTATCAAAGCTATTAGCGAGCCTCTGCGTATCCGTGGATTCGGTCGAGTAAGAAGACGAACCCATGCCGGAATTCGAAGAACGAATTGTCCAAACAATGATCGAATATACAACGACGCCGGACACTACTCCAATCAATAATCCGGTGAGTAGAGTCGTACGTGCACTGAATCTGGATGTGAATTCTTTTCTGTTTTGCGCGCTACTCATGACTCGTCTAATTCGTCCAAGTCTTCGCTTCAAAGGTTGACACCATTATCAGTGCCTACTTTCACTGATTGGATTCGTCGAGTACAAACGTACTTATCATTTCGAGCTCTGCCTCTGACAAATAATCGTCTTGCTGCAACACGCCAATTGCAATCATGCTTCGAATCTCAACATTTTCCATTTGTGGAAGTTCTTCAAGAAGCAACTCAGCATCAAATTGCAGCCATGGCCAAACCAAACGGCGATAGAAATTCGGTCTCATTGACTTCTCGAGAGTCTCTCCTAGTGCAAGCGCGTCATCGATCCGACCGGCTTCTATGAGAAAATCACTCACTCTATTGAAAACATAGGGATTAGCAGAGTCTCGAATTTGCGGTAACAGTGCCATTCCTTCGTCGATTCTTCCCTCTCTGAGTAGAGCTAACACAACACCATCTTCTACTGCACTCTCGACCGGTTGTTTGAGTGCAATCTCCATTGCTTTGGCTGAATCGGAAAGTGCTAGTTGTTCCAAGCCATACCGCAACGTCCATCGACCATTAAAGGTACCTTGATCCATGTTTTCAAGTATCCATTGCACCGCAGTTTCGGGATCCCTTCGACTCCAAATAGTGACAAACGAACTCGTAGCATCCCGAGTATTAACTCCTAGTAGTCTAAATTGTGCTAGTAAATCAAGAACTTCACTAGGTGGTGAATTCTCGGCTACTCGGTAAATTGCGTCGCGAGCCACTGAACTCCGGAAGTCCTCCGGTACTAAGTCAATATGTTCAAGAACCTGACCAGATAATACATTCACCCAGGTTATCAACAAGTACTTGACTTCAGACTTCATAGACTCCATGTATTCATCTGAAGTAATGGTGCGTATAGCGTTTATTGGATCTTCATCAGCTAGTGCTCTAAATGCCACATTTCTGAAAGCCTGTTCAGTTTCCTCGGGCAAGGACAATAGTTGATTCCAAGCGATCGTAGGGTTGGTCGCAACAATTTCGGCGACGACAGGACGCCAAAGAATATATGATCTTTGAGTGAACAATTCTCCAACTACACTTAGCATAGAGCCGATGTTATCCTCACTCTCGCGTGCGATCCAGCGACGGGTAATCTTCTGGAGTGCTGTTTGCTTCTGAAAGTCCGAAACGTTAGCTTCGATCACTAAGTTAAATGCGTTACTTGGTTCGTCGATTACTTTAACAAGTTCAGCTTCAAATACCCACTGATCGAAGTAATCGGTGATGTCTAACGATTCCACTATTTCAGTTAATTCGGCTTCCGTCAAACTACTCTGATGATGCAAAACTATTTTGATTGCACTACCTTTCCATGGTTCTGTCAATGACGAAAATGCTCGCAAAGCTTTGCGAGGTGCGATTGCGCTCCACTGTATCGCTACTATTTCAAATAATGTCCCCCATCGTACGCGTTCTGTTTCCCAGATCAGCTCCAATGCCTTCTCTGAGTCGAGATGAGCGAGTTCAGAGAAGAGCAAATCTTGTACTGAATATAAATTCTCGGCGAGTTCGAGCGTGAATGTGTGCGAGAGTAATTCCGCAATCTGCTTAGCACCCTTACCTTCCAATAATTGGTTAAGAGCGAGACGTCGATCAACGACACTTTGTAGTTCGATGATATCTGCTATGTCTCTTTCTACCGAAGTTTCATCTCTACTGCTCAAGCTATCGGTTAGTACCGGGCGGCGTGCACTGTCGTTAGAAAACCTTCTTTCATTTGCTTGATCCGGTGAGAACAGCACAAAAGAAAATAGCAAACCTAGTCCAATTCCGCCAGTCAAACCAATGAACAGTAGCACCAATTGTTTTTGTTTTGTGCTAAGCAATGATCTAGTGCCCAAACTTATCGTCTATAGTTCTATAGCGCAGAGCTTGCATTACTCCGACACATAGGACTCTAAAGTTTCAATTTGATTTGAAGTGAAGTATCTTTCTAAAGTCCAGCCATTCAAGAATCGATCAACCACACCCGTTTGTAGTTCTGCGGACGGTAATCTCTCAATCAAGTCCAATATGTCTGATGTCCGATCATTCAACAATCGCGTTGCGATACTATAAAAATGGGAATTATTAGGATAAATAACCAACTACCCACCTGACCGCCATTCTGCCATCGTCTTATTCCCCTTGCTCTTGTTGCACCCTGAACAGAGTAATTGCAAGTTATCGGCGTGGTCAGTGCCACCTCTTGAACGTGGCAGCATATGGTCAACTTCCATGACTCTGAATGGGAATTGAGTATCACAACCAACACAGAAACCCTCTTGCTCCCCGAACAATCGATGTCTATGAGTTCGGTAATTGGGAAGTTCGTCCGTGTCGGTACGCATGGGAGGCTTCTCCAGTGCGTTTGCACCGCCCCAGATTCCCCGGTCCAAACAGTGCCGTTCTTCCAGTTAGGCTCGTTCATAACTGGTATTTTACACTATTTGGTAACTTATCTTACTAATTCCCAAAAATTTAACGTTTGGTTTCGAATCGCTCAACATTTCATACCTAAATGTTCAGATGCGGAGAGCAAGTTTATGGTTCCAAAATCTCTTGTCATTGAATTCGATCTCGGCTCATGGGTCAGTGTTAAGCGGTATGTAAGAACGAACGATCTCGATCTCGTCATCAGTTAAATTTCCCGATAGACGATCCATGCGCAATATCATTTCCGCAACATGTGCACGATGTTCTTCATTGGGTATCTCCGAAAGTACTGGAAGAAATTCGTTGATATCCTTGAATACCAAACTTCGTGCGACGTTCACAAAGTATCTAGGTCTATTTTCTTCAGCGAGCTTCTCTGCAAGTGCTACAGTTTCTGCTATTCGTCCATTTTCAATCAACAATGCGCCAGCCTGTGAGTACAAATGCCTCGCACGCGTTCCTGCTCGTATTCTAGGAAGCAACTCAAGCCCTTGATCGAGCCATCCTTGCGAGAGTATCGCTTGAACAACAGACTCCTTAGCTCGGCTGCTAGCAGGTTGTTGAAGCGCAAATTCCATCGCCATATTAACATCGACGACCGCAAGCCGCTGAAGTATGGATGAAAACGCATAATGTTCTTCGTCCATATACTCTTTGGCCAAGTGTAGAGCTACGACTGGATCTTCAGTGCTTAACCAGAAAAAAAATAATTCCAACGTATTCTGTGTGTTAACTCCCACGCTTCGAATTTGATTCAATTGATCGAGTAGTGCCGACGGCTCTACTAGAGGAACTAAATTTCGGACCGCAGGTATCAACATATTTGCCCGGTGGGACTCTGGTACCAAGTCTATTTTTTCGGGTAATTGTTCCCAAACTGCAATAGCCCATGTCGCGTACAGCTTTCTTAGTTCTTCACTCTCCTTGACCATGTACTCTGATTCATTCAGCTCGTTTATAGCACTATCTGGATCCAGCTTTACCCAAACTTTAAACACTTCGTCGTTCAGCATCTTCTGAGCATCCAACGACAAGGTCGACAATTGTTCCCACGCAAGTTTCGGATCACTTGCAGCAAATTTGGAAACAACCGAGCGCCATTGGTCCTGTTCGTACTGTTCCTCGAAAAACGTTTCATGAACCAGACTCAGCATCGAACGGATGTTGTCGATACCTTCTCTTTCAATCCATCGATCGGTTATCCGATTCGCTATTTCACTCTTTCGAAACGCCGGGATATCGGCTTGTAGTATCAATTCAAAGCCAGCCTTGGGCTCATCGAGTACTTCATCAAGCTGTGTTTCAACGGTTAACTCATTAAAAACACGGATAGCACCATAAGCTTCCGCGAACTCGAGCAGTTCAGCGTCTGAAAAATCTTGGCGGGTCCGGAAGATAGTTTGAAAAGCTTTTGACTTCCAGGGTTCCCCAAGTTCTGCGCTGGTTCGCATGGCACGTTGGGGGTCACCACTAGCCCAGTCTTCAAAAACCACGGTAAAGAACTCGTCCCAATGTGACCGTTCTGATCGCCACACTAGTTCTAGGGAGAGTTCTGGGTTAAGTCGCGCTAGCGCGGCGAAAAGCAACCTTTGAATCGAAGGTAGTTTGTTGCTAGTGCCCATCGTAAGAGACTGTACGAGCAATTCTGCAATCTGCTCCTCACCCGCTTGTTCAAGCAATTCATAGAGAGCTAGGCGTCTCGCGGATGCAGTGTCTAGCTCAAGGACCGAAGCTAGATTAGTAGGTACCGACTCAGTATTCTCATTGTCGTCGTCCTTATCCGAAGAAGGAACGCTTACTTCAGTATGTGTTGTTGCGACCGACTCTGAGTCCGTCGGTGAGAGAAACACCACCGCAACCAATAGACCTAGTCCTACGCCGATGATTAAACCGCCGAGTGTTAGGACGAAGGGTCGTTGCATTCCTTTTATTGTGTCCTATTCTCAGTAAGCACTCTCAATCACACCCAGCAAATCGACTTCGAATCTGTTGCGACGTTGCGTAACTCTGTGACTAATGACCTTCGAGTCTCGACGGGAACCAACGTGTAGTACCGAACTAACAATCTATCTGATCAAGACAGTCCAAGCGAAGGGACAGCAACTTGCGATCAAGGAACTTGAGACGCCTCCCTCATAAATGTCAGTTCTACAAGGACACTTTCCGAGTGTGGTAAATTAGGTGAGACCCTCTACACGACAATTCAAATCTCTTCAACCTGTGGCGGCGGTGGCGCAAAAAGTTTTTTAAGAGTTTCTACATGTTCGGAAAGGTAAAAGGCATGAGACTTCTTCGTCGATGACGATTTGCGTTTCTCAACCTTTGTCAAGTCGAACGTGATACACATAAAGATCGGTTGCATTTGCACGCGTTTTGTTTCATAGTGAAAAGTACCGCCTCTGTCGAAGTTAATCATATCTTTCTTTGCGACTACGGAGACACTCTTGATAGCTTTACCAAGGTCTTCGTCTGGGTATTTCTTGAGAAAGTTGAACGGATTGCGCAAAGACGTTTTATAAAACTGAGCGTGCCCCGCATAAGAGTTGCTTTGAGCTCTAAGTCTCGATGGTGTTCGCGTAGTGTCAATTATTTTCTTAACCTCACCATCCGTGATCGAACCTTTCATCGTCAACAGCATAACTATGTCTGTGGGGCCATTGATGGTCGTACGAGTCGCATTAAACGAAGTAATCTCCACCTTGTATGGTAGGTCTTCGTGCTTGAAAAAACCTCTGCAGTCAGATTTCGAAAATCCTTTTTTAGATAAGGGCTCTGGTGCTTCTTGCTCTTTTGGCGCTTCTGCTCCACGCTGACCACGCGCTTGCGCGGGATCTTGTTGACCCTGCTGCGCAAAGACAACTGTAGATACTAAAACCGCTAGTGCAATGAGTAGTTTCATTTCAATTCTCCTGGGTTGTTTAGTACAGTGCATGAAATCTATAAAGTTCGTGTTCCAAAGACATACCGAACATTATGCTAATTCTTCTCCCCTAGTATATATGAACTAATGAACTTTTTGGGAATTCCTAACATAAACGATTTTATCAAGAAAAGAGCGTCTTCCCACAACTATCGACAGAATAAGGTTGAATTTGTAAAAATCGTGAACGTTGACGTGCTACGTGCCTTCTTTTTTGAAAGCAATCGCCAAACTATAATTTCGAGTCCGATTACGACTGTTAGATTGACTCAAGAAACAGACGTTAACGTGTAGGCGCGTAGCTCAGTTGGCTAGAGCATCACCTTGACATGGTGGGGGTCGTTGGTTCAAGTCCAATCGCGCCTACCAGGCCGTGTTTAAATCAGGCTTTGAAGAAAGTTACCTTTTTTACTTCGTCAATCTGATCACGAATCATCGCTGCTTCTTCAAATTCCAGTTCCTCCGCATGGTTGAGCATTCGTTTTTCAAGGTCGCGAAGTAACCTTTTAAGCGCGGATGGATCGCGCGGAATGTCTTCAATAACGAAGTCGTTCTTCACCTCTCGGCGTGAGCCGCGTTTGCGTCGACGTTGTGCTGTGCGTGCCCCTTCCATTATGTCTGCGACTGATTTAGTCACCGACTGCGGAGTAATACCGTTAACTTGGTTGTGGGTTACCTGTTTATTACGACGACGAGACGTTTCGTCCATCGCGCGTTGCATCGATCCTGTGACCTGATCCGCATACAAAATCGCGCGACCATCGACATTCCGTGCAGCACGTCCGATGGTTTGAATCAACGAAGTCTCAGCGCGCAAGAATCCTTCCTTATCGGCATCTAGGATCGCTACCAGAGCGACTTCAGGCATATCCAGTCCTTCGCGCAGTAGATTGATGCCGACTAATACATCAAACTGTCCGAGTCTTAAATCTCGGATGATTTCCACACGTTCAACCGTGTTGATGTCAGAATGTAGGTACCGCACGGATATGCCATTGCTGTCTAAGTACTCGGACAAGTCTTCTGCCATACGTTTTGTCAGAGTCGTAACCAACACCCGATGTCCTGCGTTTACTGTTTCATGGATCTCATGCATCAGGTCGTCAACTTGGGTCACCGCCGGCTTGACAATTACTTCTGGATCTACTAACCCCGTAGGTCTGACCACTTGATCTACCGTTTGTGCGCCGTGTTTCTCTTCGTAAGCTCCTGGAGTCGCGGATACAAATATCATTTGTGGAGCTAGAATCTCCCATTCGTCAAAACGGAGCGGGCGATTGTCCAACGCAGACGGTAATCGAAAACCATAGTTCACAAGCGTTTCCTTTCTGGACCGATCGCCACGATACATGGCTCCCAGTTGTGGAATGGTTACATGCGATTCATCTACAAAGAGTATCGCATCTTTGGGTAGGTATTCAAACAGCGTTGGTGGTGGTTCCCCTTCACCTCGTCCAGACAAATACCGGGAATAATTTTCGATTCCAGTACAGAATCCCAATTCATTCATCATTTCGAGATCGTAGGCGGTACGTTGCTCAAGACGTTGAGCTTCAACGAGCTTGTCGTTCGCTTTAAACTCATCGAGCCTAGATTGCAGTTCATCGTGAATCTCGTCGAGTACGCTGCGCATTCGCTCAATGGGAGTGACGTAATGTGATTTTGGAAATATCGTGTATCTTGGGACTCGTTCCCGTTTCACACCTGTTAGTGGATCAAAAATTGTCAAATTCTCAATGACATCATCGAACAATTCAATCCTAATCGCATCTCGTTCTGACTCTGCCGGAAATACATCGATGACATCGCCACGAACACGATACGTCCCGCGTTGAAAGAATGTGTCGTTGCGAACGTATTGCAACACAGCAAGTCGTTTCAGAATGAAACGTTGGTCTACTCGATCCCCTCGGTCTAGGTGTAATACCATTTCGAGATAGGATCCAGGATCTCCCAATCCGTAGATTGCTGACACAGACGCCACAATAATCGTATCACGACGTTGCATAAGTGCTTTCGTCGCGGACAAGCGCATTTGTTCAATGTGATCATTGATCGATGAGTCTTTTTCGATGTAGGTATCAGAAGACGGAACATACGCTTCGGGTTGATAGTAGTCATAGTATGAAACGAAATATTCCACTGCATTCTTGGGAAAGAACTCACGAAACTCCCCGTAGAGTTGAGCTGCTAGTGTTTTGTTGTGCGCTAATACAAGAGTTGGTCGTTGCAGATTTTGAACGACATTAGCCATTGTGAACGTTTTGCCTGAACCGGTTACCCCGAGTAGCGTTTGGTGCATGTACCCGAGATCGATTCCTTCGGTCAACCGAGCTATTGCCTCAGGCTGATCGCCGCGAGGAATGTAATTTGCTGTTAACTCAAAAGCCTGTTGAACCACGATGCCCTCAATGGATGAAGTGAGGCTAGAGATGTAGAGTGTCTTACCGAAGAAATTGAAAGAATTGCGTTAAATTGGGTCGTCGGTCGGACTCGGATCAATTTCTCGAACTACACGAAATCCCACGAGACTGACGCGATTTTCTGCACTATAAAAGTGTCGTGTCGCGGATCGAACAAAGAATGGTGAAGCGATCCAACTCCCACCACGGACAACACGCCGAGCACAATCTCCCGTAGTCCAAGCAGTCCCATCAGTCGGGGCTGTACCAAAGTTGCGGTTCCAACAATCTAGAGTCCACTCCCACACGTTACCGTGTATGTCATAGAGTTTCCACGGATTCGGTGCATACTTCCCTACTTCTGTAGTTTTTTCGATTGGGCTACCATCATTGCATCCATCACAGTTTGCTTTGCCGAATAGAAGATCGTCGCCCCAGCTATACTTTGTATTCGTACCGGCACGCCCGGCATACTCCCACTCAGCTTCAGAAGGCAATCGATAGATCGCACCGGTTTCGTCAGACAACCACTTAGTGTAAGCCACCGCATCGTACCACGAAACATGAATCGCAGGTCTTGCACCTCGGCCCCATTGACTGTCATCGGGTACAGACCTTAAAGACGTTTTGGCGAAGACTAGGTATTGGTCGAACGTAACCTCAAACTGGGAAACCGCAAATCTACTGACTTGGACTTCACGAGATGGAATTTCGTCGTCAGAACAGTCGATTTCTGTAAGACATCCCATCTCAAATTTCCCCGATGGTAGCAATACCATTCTTGGACTCGTACCACCGATTTGTAAGGGTTCGCGAAAGACACTCAGTGCCGTCAATTGTTCGATCGACGCTTTGTCTTCAAGCAGGGTCGCTTCATCCAAATCTGGATCTGAAGTGGCTTCGGCGTCAACTTGTTCTTGGCTCAGTGTTGCTGCCGCGCTCCAACATACTAGGATCGATAGGGAAGAAGTTTGAAAGAATCTTCTCATAGCTTGCCCGTATTCAGTTCGCGACAGTCGTTCCACTGAGAACTTGGGAGTATCAAGATCTTGAAATATCCAACCTGGGAGGATTGTACGTCTGTTGTGACTGAACGAGTTCGACAAAGTTCCTTCGTTTCACAAAAAATTTTCTTTTGCCATGAAATATCTTGTAGGCTGAAGTCAATCGACCTCTTCACTCTACAACTGATGTTACGAAGGAATCGAGTAATTCTGGGCGGTGTCCATTGTTTCTTTTGGAAAAAATTCTACATCTCTTCCGTAAAGAGATCTGAAAATTGATTGTTCCGCAGTATCCCCCGATTCTAGAAAGTGTTATCGTGCTGAATGGTGTGTGTACTCTAAGCGTCAGGGACAGGACTTGAACACGCTTAGCCTTCGGAAACAACACGCGACCCGATGGTTCTGGTATCGTCTAACCACTCTGCTCATCTAAATCAGGAGAATCGGACTCATCTTCACAACTGAAATCTTGGTACCAATGTGAAAATTGGTTTGCACTCGGAAAGATAGTGGTCAATCGAACGCGAAACGAATATTCAAAGTGATTCAACACCACAACATCTAGATCCGGTTCACGTTCAAACGTCCCTTGGAATTTCACTTCTCGGACTCGAAGTCCAAAGTGTGGAACAAATCCGCGTCCTGCACGTTGGTCGAACATCGTGAATTCATGTGTTTCTGGGTCAATTGCCAGGGTGAGTTGCAGATGCTTGGACACAGGAGACTTGGACTTTCGGTTCGGTTTAAGACCCACAAACAGTTGCTCGTCATCAGCTCCTAGATAGTGTGTCGGGACCAACGATTCAAACCACGATTTCATCGCGGCGGGATGAAAATCGCCAATTGGAATACGCTCTTCGCGACGCGCTCGTTTCTGTTCCACACTACTGAATAACGCAATTTTCTCTTGATAATGACTATATCGTTCACTCTCGCTCGGTTCTTCATCATCAAGCTTTAGCAGAGTCCAAGGTGGTTCTAGCGTCGCGTCAAATTTTTCTTCAACTCTCGCAGAAACTGTGTGCGCAGCCGGAGTATCGAACCATTCCATCAGCGCTTTCCTCCCCGGTTGCAAAAGCGAGTGGCGAAGTGCATAAAGACTACGGCGAGTGGGCTCTCCATCGCAGTCATCACATGGAGCAGTGATTTTGGTGTATGTACAAGAACGCTTCTCGTCAGTACCTAGATTATTGACTGCGGCAGACCATATTTCGAGATTGTCTTCAGAAATGGGCTCTGCGTCGAGCCACAAGCTCTCTACTTCAAACCCATTAGTGCCCGTGGGAGTTTCTATAGAGTCCCGCGTATCGGAGCTAGTGATTGAAATGCGAACACTGCAACTAAACGTTATGACAAGAACAAAAAGCAAGCCAGCACCGGCTAAAACAGTTTGAAGACTGCGCACTAGAACAAGTTACCAAAAACTACAGATCAAGAATCGCTCGCACTAGACAGGTACAGTGCGTGAATAGGTCAGACGAACACTCGTCTTGAGGATTACTCCGGTTCTACAACGACTCCGGTGCCATACGCAAGCAGTTCCGCTGAACCTTCCATGATGACAGACGTTGTAAAGCGTACACCCACTACCGCATTCGCGCCGATTTCTCTTGCGTGGTCTATCATGCGATCTAAGCTCTGCTCGCGGCTCTCGGCGATCAACTTCGCATATTCGCGTATTTCGCCACCCACTACATTCTTAAATCCCGCCATGACATCTGTCCCAATATGGCGTGCACGCACCGTGTTACCCCTAACTAACCCTAACGACTTAACGACTCGCATGCCAGGTACGGTTTCAGTATTTACAACAATCATTACTACAACTCCACGTCTTTGTATCTATCAGTTTTCCGTTCGATCAATCTTTCTCGAATGACGACGCGCAAAAGAATACCGCCACCAGCGATGCCGAAAACGATTATCCCTTTGAACATCCAAGGTACATCTTCATTAAATACCCCATAGAGACCCCAAGCTGCAAGACTTACATAACAGATTGCACACAGCAATAACGCTAATAGTCCCACGTTGGTAAACACTTTTGTAACACGATCTTTCATAATCTCATATCCTATAAATTACTCCTCTACTGCGAATTCTTCAACACTCAATATTCTCTTCTTATTTTAAAGGTACCGTCGACACGATTCCTCTGGTAAATCAACGGGAAATATTTACGAGAAGATAAGTTCGTCGCGAGGATTTGTGCAAATAAATCTCTTGGAATCATGTCTACTTCAATCTATGGCTAATCAATTAAGGCTTCACGTAAGCGCATAGCGTGGTCCGCGAGCATTTCTGAATCTGCCAAGTCCCGCGCGTGAAAACGCTGCTGCCATCCACCCCAACGGGGTATGACATGAAAGTGTAAATGGAACACCGACTGTCCTGCACCTGCTCGATTTAACTGCATGATCATTACGCCTTCGGGTTGAAATACCGTGTCCACTGCCCGCGCAATTCGTCGAGTTTGCAATATCAGGTGTTGTAGACCCTCATCGGAAACGGAAAAAATATCTTTCGCGGGTTCCCTGGGAATAATAAGAGTGTGACCAGTACTTTGCGGCATTACATCCATCATGCAAAAACACTTATCGTCTTCATGCACAATGTGTGCCGGTGCTTCGCCGCGCAAAATTTTGGCGAAAATATTGTTTGAATCGTAGGTCATGGTAGTACTCTTTGATCTCTTTATTTTTTATCACAATAGATGATCCGAAAAGAAGTGGCCGTCCAACACAGTACGATATGCTGAGGACACTCTCTTCGCGTTAGTAGAGGCCAGATTTTGCAAAGAACCGGTTCGATATTGATGTGTCTTGCACGGTCGTACGTGGCTCTTTGTGTTTGTTTGATCGTATCTGCTTGTGCGACCGTAGACTTTGAATACCGATTCGACGATGAATCAGATCGATTTGGTGAAGCAAGCCTTTGGGACGACTGGTATGAAACCGTTCAGCGTACGAACGACGAATTAGTAGCAATAGAAGCGTGCATTGAGGATGAATCTAAGTGCGATCGTGACATGCGACGAATCCGGGTTGTCGTAATCAATGGCAAAAAACTACAACCCGCACAACAGCTACAACTCGTCAATCGGTATATAAACCGAATGCGCCGCTACAACGACGATCGTAGAGTCTATAAAGAGCTTGAAGATTCTCGATTATTAGTTAGGCAACAATGGTCTACATTATTGGATTTCATGCAAAAAGGTGGGGATTGTGAGGACTTTGCTACCGCGAAATACGCGTTACTAAAACTCATCGGTTTCGACACCCACGACCTTCGCATAGTTGTTGTGTATGACCAGAACGTACAAGAATACCATGCCGTAATCGCGGTCCGTACAGATGAAGATCAAGTAGCTCTACTGGACATCGACAATAAGATTTACTCTCAGCGACCTCCCCACTATCGATTTGTGTACTCCATCAACGAACACTCTATTTGGGACCATTCTTTGGAGGACACTCGGCTACCACGCGCATTGAGGAAACGTCAATCTAATGGACGATCAAACTGAGCGAATAAGCTACTTGACACTACGCATAGTCTAGCTCGATTCAAGACTGGTTTCGTTGGCGTAAAACCTCATACATAACAATCGTTGCAGACATCGCGGCGTTCAACGAGTCCGCTTGGCCATGTTGTGGTATTGACACAACATCCTTCGCAACTTGAAACCAACGTTGTTCTAACCCGTGGGCTTCACTACCTACGACAATGGCTAAGCGCTCTGGAAAAACATAGTCCGAGTAGTTTATGTCCGCATCAGGGCTGGTGGCAATAACGACGATATCATGTTGTTGCAACCAGGAAGTGAGAACTTCAAACTCGGCCAGGATTACAGGTACTGAGAACAAAGTTCCGATACTCGCGCGCACAACATTTGCATTAAACACGTCCAACACAGGACTCTCAATAATCACTGCGTGCGTACCAACAGCATCAGCCGAGCGCATTACGGCTCCTAAATTACCTGGTTTCTCCATACCGGAACAGATTACGAAGAATGCGTCGCCAGCGGGTTTGAAATCCTCCATCGGCACATCATGCTTGTGTGCGATTGCAACTATCCGTGAGCTCGAACGATAACACATAGATCGAAATACTCGATCGGTCACGCTAAAGATACACCCCTCTTCCAATTCATCGCTTGCCTTGTGAAACACAAGAGATGAGCTTTCATCTTGAAGACACTCTTCGTGCACAAAGAGAGAGTGTACCTGCACTCCGTTATCTACCGCTAGCTCAAGCTCTTTTGCGCCTTCAACGATGAACAGTCCATCCTGATCTCGCGTACTCTTTTTGTGAAGTGCTTGTGCGAGTTTGACTTGTGAAAATTTGGTACTTGTTATTCGTTCAGGCACTAAACTCTGCTTAATTTTTTGCGAATTCGTAAGTTTGTTCACTCGCAAGAGCTAAATCTCGTCTGTTTGGTGTAAGATTATGGGACTTATCCAGCTGATTAGACAATTTTGCAGTTCAAGTTGATTGATTTTAAACGCCATTGACTTCTCATCTGTTCTGTTTTGTGTTAAGCTATCTGTACAAATGAAAGCGTTTAAATATCGAATATATCCAACGAAGTCCCAACAGGAAGTATTGGAGGGGGAGTTTGGTGCGGTTCGGTGGGCGTACAACTATTACCTCGCTGCAAATCGAGATCTGCGCGCAATTAAAGAGCGTCGTATGTCTTTTGTGGAGATGACGACCGATTTAGCGCGATTAAAGATGACGGATGAATACCGCTGGTTGACCGGTGCGTACGCTCAGTCATTAAATCAGGCGATCAAAAACTTGATGGATGGTTACACCCGCCATAAAAACGGCCAAAGTAGAGCCCCGGTGTTTAAGTCGAAACATGATCTCAACAAAGCGTGTTATTACCCACAAGGCGTGAAATTTAAGGGTAGGAAGATTCACATTCCGAAATTAGGTCTGGTGAAAGTCATTTTAGATCGGCACTTTCTCGGGAAAATCAAGACCGTGACGCTCAAGAAAACTCCAACAAATAAGTATTTCGTGTCAATATTGGTCGATGACGGAGCTGAACAACCAAAACTAAACAAAACGATCCCAAAAAACAAAGTCATTGGTGTTGACGTTGGAATCAAGGACTTCGCAGTCGATTCGAACGGCAACAGGACTGCGAACCCGCGACACTTTATGAAATATCACGCGCGGTTGCAAACAGCGCAGAAGTCCTTATCAAGAAAACAAATCGGATCGAAACGCCGTGTGAAACAGCGACTGAAAGTGGCTTCGATACACGAAAAAGTTGCAAATTGTCGCCATGACTTTTTACATAAGACCAGTACCAAGATGGTTGACGAAAACCAAGCAGTCATCTTAGAAAAGCTGAATGTGAAAGGCATGACGAAAAACAGGAGACTGGCAAAGCACGTACAAGATTTAGGGCTAGGTAAATATTCTCGACTCGTGGAATATAAGTGCGCGTGGCGTGGAAAACATTTCTTAGAAATCGATCAGTGGTATCCGTCCAGTAAAACCTGTTTTGAATGCTGTTCGGTTAATAAAGATTTAACTCTTTCAGACCGTACTTGGGAATGTTTCAGTTGCGGTACGATTCTGAATAGAGACTTGAACGCCGCGAAGAATATTCGCCGAGAAGGAATCAACGTAATAGGGCAGCTGGGGGTCAGCGTCCTGGAATTTTCCGAAAACGTGGAGGGGATGTCAGACTATTATCTTGACCTAGCGTTGACTAATAGCAGCCTCAAGGAAGCGTTGAAATTGTCATCAGTTGTCTAATCAGCTGGACAAGTCCCAAGATTATTAGTAACTACCAAAAATTGGAGCAAAACTACGATGACTGCACCTAATCGACGAGACATTTTGAAATGGGGATCAGCTGCTGGAGTCACTGGGGGATTGCTGAGCACTAATGCATTCGCGTCAGTGCCAAATGGATCGACGAACTCGAAGACTTTGCCAGAAGTGAGGAAGTACAAAACGTTAGGTCGAACCGGTCTCAAGATTTCCGACATTTCCTTTGGGTCAAGTAGACTTCGGAGCGGACAAGAGAATATCGTTCGCCATGCTATGGACCGAGGCATCAATTATTTAGATTCAGCTCACAGTTACACAAAAGGCCAATCGGAAACAGTGATTGGAAACGCAATTAAGGGTAAACGTGATAAAGTGTACCTCGTGTCTAAAGCGCACACTAACAAGAGATGGACGACCGAACAGATCATGGACCATTTGGAACAGTCGTTGAAAAGGCTAAAAACTGACTACGTTGACGTATATCTGAACCACGCCGTTAACGATGTTGAGCGTATGAAATCCGAAGAGTGGCAAGGCTTCGTAGAAAAAGCTAAAAAACAAGGGAAGATACTATTCAGTGGTATGTCAGGTCATGCGGGACGCTTGAATGAGTGTTTAGAGTACTCTCTTGATGAAGATTTGTGCGACGTGATTCTCGTGTCCTATAACTTTGGACGTGATCCCTCATTTCTCGCGAACTTGACGCGGGGAATGGACAGGATTGTGCGTCAACCAGATTTACCAAAGCTATTGGAAAAGGCAAAGAAAAAGAACGTCGGTACGATCACGATGAAAACTTTATCAGGAGCACGTTTAAATGACATGCGTGAATACGAGACCGAAGAAGGCACCTTCGCGCAAGCAGCATTTCGTTGGGTCCTGTCCGATGCAAATGTAGATGCTTTGATCGTTTCCATGACAAGTAAGACTTTGATTGACGAGTATTTGGTCGCTTCTGGCGATGAGGAGGTTTCCTATTACGACCATCAGTTACTGCATAGGTATGCGCAGTTAAACAGTTCAACTCAATGCCGACAAGGATGCGACGATTGCTATGGGAGCTGCCCGTACAACGTACAAATCGCTGACGTACTACGTACTCGAATGTATGCAACGGACTACCAAGATGTTGAGATGGCACGTGCGGAGTACGCCAATATTGAAATCGACGGTAAGGCGTGTTTGACCTGTAGTGGAGCTCCGTGCAAAGACGCTTGTACCTACGGGATTGCGATTGCCGATCTGTGCGCACCGACCCATCGCATGCTCGGTTAAACGCAGGCGTTTTAACTGATGCCTGCTCTGCTGTACGAGTGCTTCAGTGGTATAGCAGGAAACATGAACTTGGGAGCACTCATCGATCTGGGTGTTCCACCCGACTATTTACGTGCCGAACTCTCTCGGTTGGGTATGGACAGGGAGTTTGAACTGTCTATTGCACGGGCGAAGAGTAAGGGTATAGCTGGAACTTTAGTACGGGTGACATGTGAATCGTCAGACAAGGTTCGCAATCTCCATCACATTAAAGAAATCATCAATAACTCGCCCTACTCCGACAGGATTAAGAGTTCAGCAATACGCACCTTCGAGCTTCTCGCAGAAGCGGAAGCGACAGTCCACGATACAGATATCTCAAACGTACACTTTCACGAGGTCGGGGCTGTGGACGCCATTGTCGACATCGTAGGGAGTGCCATCGCGATGGAATATTTGCAACCGAGTGAGGTGTATTGTGGACCCGTGGAGCTTGGTAGTGGTACAGCAGACAGTGAACACGGGACTTTACCCGTGCCAGCTCCTGCGACCTTGCAGTTACTACTCAACAAACCGACTACTCGAGGTAATGTCCCATTCGAAGCCACCACACCCACCGGTGCTGCAATCCTTTGCAACTATGTTGATAGTTTCGAAATTCCAGCAAGCTTCAACACAACGCGGGTTGGATATGGTCTCGGCGAAAAAACCTCTTCTAGACCGAATGCTGTGAGGGTAACAATCGGGGAATTGCGTGAGTCGATAAAACGTTCAGAAAACATGGAAATCGAGTGCAATGTCGACGATATGAATCCGGAGGCATACGAATATCTGATCGATCAACTCTTTACTCTCGGAGCGGTCGATGTATTCCTAACGCCAATAATCATGAAAAAATCTCGTCCAGCGAACAAACTAACAGTCCTTGTACCGTCAAACAGTGAAGGCAAGATAGTACGAGAAATATTGCGAAGTACCACAACATCTGGGGTGCGCATGCACACCGTTCGGAAACAGATATTGAGTCGGGAAGTGCAATCTATCAGCACCAGTTTGGGGAAGGTACGCGTGAAGACTGTACAGTTACCCGAAGGTGCAACACGGTGGAAACTAGAGCACGACGATGTACTCTACATTGCAAAAGAGAACGAGTTGAGTTATCTTGAAGTGAAGCGAATAATAGAACGTGAAGTGAACGATAAGATATCGAACGATGAGTGACTTAGAACAGATTCTGCAACAAGTTCGAGCTGGCAAGCTCGCTGTCGACGATGCGATGGTTCAGATCAGTGAAGATCAACACCGAACAATCGAGTCCACGACAATCGACCACACTCGCAAGCAAAGAACTGGAACTCCCGAAGTAATTTACGGTGAGCACAAAACCCCGCTACAAGTACTCAAAGCATTTGAACTGATACTTGGGAATGGCAATAACACCTTAGCGACACGACTACAACCCGAGGCATCGGAATTATTACAAGATCGAATCGACGGAGTCGTCTGTGTACCAGAGGCACGAATAGCCTACAAGAAGTTAACGGAAACACAAACCCCAACCACGCAAATTGGTGTTATAACTGCGGGTACGAGCGATTTGTCGGTTGCGGAAGAAGCAGCAATTACGGCTGAGTTTTATGGAAACGACGTTGAACGTGTGTTTGATGTGGGGGTGGCGGGAGTGCATCGATTATTTAGCCGTCTGGAACTCATTCGTTCCTGCCGCGTACTCATAGTCGTGGCCGGTATGGAAGGAGCACTTCCAAGCGTGGTAGGCGGGTTGGTGGATAAACCGGTGATTGCAGTGCCGACCAGCGTCGGATATGGTGCATCATTTCAGGGGATCGCTGCCTTACTAGGCATGTTGAATTCGTGCGCTTCGGGAGTATCCGTGGTCAACATTGACAATGGATTTGGTGCGGGTTTTCTAGCGAATCTAATTAATCGTTTATGAAGCACACCTACATCGCATCGAGCTGTTCCCTAGCGGAACAATATAGACGTCGACATCAAGTATGCGTTATGAGGTCGTGCTGTGCAACAAAGACACACTGCTACATCCTTACTCATATACGTCCAACTCAATTGCAATGCGCTGAAACCTATCCAAGGCAACTAACAGTGGATCTTCTCGATCCTGTCCTGACGAGGCGCGCTTTGTGTACAGGTCGTTGATCGCTGCGCGACAATTTTCAGGTTCCGTTGCATTTTTGTCACTCTCGGCGGCGGGTTGAGAAGAACAGATGTGGCTAACCAACCAATCCCAATTGATTTCGACACCTTTTCGTTCTAAACCAAGCACGAACCAAAGAGATTCCCGCAATCGCTCCGTGCTCAGTGCTCGCGCAATCTTCAGTTCTGTCCACTTCCCGTTATTTAACTTATTTGCAAACACGCCTCTATCTAAATACACGAGTCCCGCGGCTTCATCTCCTAGCTCAGCACCAAAATCCAACAGAATGGTGATTAGATCGTATTTGGTAAATGGTAGGGAAAACAAGGGATTTTTCTCTCGCTCTAGTAGTAGTAGCTGGTAATCATATCCCGATACGCGAGATTCCGAATATCGACGTAATGTTGCAAATTCCCGAGGGTAGTTCTCAGCATTCAGCGCAACCTCGGAACCAAATTCCTTGCACTTTTCTTCCACCCACCGATATTCTAAATAACCTTGCCACATATCGGTGATGTTGTCAGGCTTTGGTTCTTGAGCTTCAAAAATATAGTAGTGTTGTAGATGAAAATACATTTTAGCTTGCTTACTCTTCTCCCCCGCCATATTAAAACAAGCATGGTAGAATGTCGCGTAATTGGTGAGTGCTTCGGCATGACAAACTTCGTTAAGTTCCTTTTTCCCATAAAACTCTTCCCATTCGCAGTCAGGTTGTGAGAGAGCTTCAATGATACGTTGGAGATCTTCGGCTGGATCTTCAAAAATGCGCGCATACGTCATGGAATTATCTAATATGACCAACGAAAACTCAGGTATACCCTTAACGACCGCCAATCCATTCCTCTCAAAAGGATTCGTCTTTAGCGTATGGATCTCTAACGCCGACAGACATTCCTGAGAGATCTCAAACTCTTCAACAAACGTCTTCGCGGCTGCTGATTCTGTTGGGAATTCTGACAGACCACATATTTCCCAAACATCTCTAGACCTAGATAGTTGGTTCGCATTGGTCGATGGCACGGTTTCACCTCGGTGATTCAACTCGCTTGTTGTTTCACCAATAGAACTGACTTTCTGTGCAATGGGAGAACTGGTAGAATCGCTCGAAAAATTGAAGATAAACACAACTACAATCAATGACGCGACGGATCCGACACCAATGAGAGTCAGAAAAATATTTTTGTTTACTCGCATAGATCGAAATGGTTGTAGTTGTAATTAGGATTGTTATCCGCCGCTTTTCTTTCGTAAAATTCAAAATCTTCCTTAAGACCAGCGAACTCTTTTTGTTCTTCCTGGTCCAGCGATTCGCCACTCTCTTTTTTTTCTAGCAACTCTTTATAACGACTCACTTTTGAATCCCATTCTTCTTGAGTCAGTCCAAAAGTTTCTAACGTGTTATAGAGTTGTGGAGGTTCTCGATTATAAATAGCTACATATCGATCATAGGCTACCCTCTGCGCGTTCCATTCATGCTGCACTCTCTGCCAGGGAGTGTTCGGTGGAGCACCAACCTCAGCGTGTACCCATTCATGGATAAAAGTTTGCATAGTAAGATGCCAAGGGTTGTATTTCTCCGCCTCGGCGTAATCCCATATATTTGTTCGACTTAAGCGAATGCGAGGAGGATGAACAGGCTTGTGCAAAGTATCTCCTAAAACACCTTGTGGCAGGTCGTAATTGAGAAAATGAATTTCATAACCCTTGATTTTCTTCCATCCTGATACAGACTGTGCAGCTTTTTCTTGCATACACCGACTGTAGTTGTCGAACGCACGCGCATAACTACGATACCCCGGAGGTGGTCGCGAAATCCTTCTTTTTGGATAATGGAAGCTATAATCACTTGCTTTCGGTTTTGACAGTGGTGTTGGTCGCCGGCCAATGACCCTAATTTCTTCCATTTCGTCCGGATCAGCTAGAGCGTAACAGTATTCTGGCTGCTTGATGGTATGATAGGAACCGAAAAACACTGTTTTTCCGTCTTCCTCAGTGCCTTCATACGCCCGTAAGTCTTCAAAGTTGTCAAATCGCCACGATTCTTCGTTTGAGCAACTTTCATCCTCGAAACCGACCACTGCTCCTTCGTTCTTGGCTTTTTTCGCAGTCAACGTGGCTACTTCGTCATCCAAGTGTTTGGTGACAAGCGACCACGAAACGTCGTCATCAAAATAAATACATTGTGGGTTCTCTGCTTCGCCTATCAGTGCCGCTACCAAAGGAGTCATTTCTGTTTCAGGGGTAGCCTCGTCCCCAGATAAAACTTCTGTGAAAGCGACCGAAATCGCGAGCACGCTCAACCACACGAGAGACAATACACGAGGGACTGTCTGATTAGTTCTTTGACTCGGACGTAAGAGGTTGCGTGTACACCGACCGTCGGTTGTACTATATCTCCTTCGGATGTGGGAACTGGTGAGCGAAGAAAATAGTAGGGTCTGAAGGCTGTAATTATGATGTCGTGCAATTGCAAAAAATGCTCGAAACCATCGGTGAAGAGAGCTTAAAGAGTGATGATATTTCTCATTGGATGTGTGAGAAACACTAAGATTGGAAAAGGAATTATTACTTACATGCTATACAAATGTGAAGGGGGGGGTGAAACTCATGGTGAACCTCGTCGTTCTCAAACAGGTACGATTATGAACAAATCACAATCATGAAACTAAGCATGTCACTAAATGTAAACGACATTTGCAACCCAAACAGTTACAAGCTCTCGTAATTCGGAGGTGAATTTGAGTGAGAATCACATACTGTATTAAAGAGTTTCCGTAGCTTTTGGTCATGCTGCGAAAAGCTCTCCGTTGATTCGATGCGGTTGTTCTTCAAGTTTCTGATTGGCGGCTTTCGCCCATCCCTGCCATTGCGGAATGACGATGGTGCGACCGTGCTCATAGACCTCGGCGGGAGTGCAGGGAGGTACGTTTTCCGCCGGTCGTAAAGCCCAATGTGGCCGCACTTGGTTGTAGTGTTGGCGCAATTCCAGCAAGCTTCAACACAACGCGGGTTGGATATGGTCTCGGCGAAAAAATCTCTACTCGATCGAATGCTGTGAGGGTAACATTCGGGGAATTTAGTGAGTCAATAAAACGTTCAGATAACGTGGAAATCGAGTGCAATATCGACGATATGAATCCTGAGGCGTACGAATATCTGATCGATCAACTCTTTACTCTCGGAGCGGTCGATGTATTCCTAACGCCAATAATCATGAAAAAATCTCGTCCAGCGAACAAACTAACAGTCCTCGTACCGTCAAACGGTGAAGGCAAGATAGTACGAGAAATATTGTGTAGTACGACGACCTCGGGAGTGCGAATGCACACTGTCCAGAAACGGTTGCTAGACCGGGAGGTCCAAGTGGTGATCACTAGTTTGGGGCAAGTACGCGTGAAGACGGTACAGTTACCCGATGGCGCTTCAAGGTGGAAACTAGAACACGACGACGTGCTCTCTATTGCAAAAGAAAATGAGACGAGCTATCTTGAAATGAAGCGAATACTAGAACAAGAAGTGACCGACAAACTGCAGAAAGATGAGTGACTTAGAACAGATTCTGCAACAAGTTCGAGCTGGCAAGCTCGCTGTCGACGATGCGATGGTTCGGATTAGTGAAGTTCAACACCAAACAATTGAGTCAACGACAATCGACCACGCGCGCGAGCAGCGAACCGGTACGCCCGAAGTAATTTACGGTGAGTTCAAGACCCCAAATCAAGTACTCAAAGCTTTTGAACTGATACTCGGAAATGGCAATAATACCTTAGCAACACGACTGCAACCTGAGGCAGCCGAACTACTACTAGATCGCATCGACGGAATCGTTTATGTACCAGAGGCACGAATAGCCTACAAAAAGCTAACAGAAACACAAACCCCAACCACGCAAATTGGTGTTATAACTGCAGGTACAAGTGATTTGTCGGTTGCGGAAGCAGCAGCAATTACGGCTGAGTTTTATGGAAACGACGTTGAACGTGTGTTTGACGTCGGTGTGGCTGGAGTGCATCGACTATTCAGTCGTCTTGAAGTCATTCGTTCGTGCCGAGTGCTTATTGTCGTGGCCGGAATGGAAGGAGCGCTTCCAAGCGTCGTTGGTGGGCTAGTCGATACGCCGGTAATTGCCGTACCTACAAGCGTTGGTTATGGTGCGTCGTTTCAGGGGATCGCAGCCTTATTAGGCATGTTGACTTCGTGCGCGTCGGGAGTTTCAGTTGTCAACATTGACAATGGATTTGGCGCGGGTTTTCTTGCGAACTCAATTAATCGATTATGAAGCACACCTACATCGCATCGAGCTGTTCCCTAGCGGAGTACTATAAACTTCGACATCTAGTATGCGTTATGAGGTTGTGATGTGCGAAAAAGACACACTGCTACATCCTTACTCATATACGTCCAACTCGATAGCGATGCGCTGAAACCTATCCAAAGCAACTAACAGTGGATCTTCGCGATCGTGTCCTGACGAGGCGCGCTTTGTGTACAGGTCGTTGATCGCAGCGCGACAATTTTCAGGTTCCGTTGCACTATTGTCACTCTCGGCGGCGGGTTGAGAAGAACAGATGTGTCGAACCAACCAATCCCAATTGAGTTTGACACCTCTGCGTTCTAATCCAAGCGCGAACCAAAGAGATTCCCGCAATCGCTCCGTGCTCAGAGTTCGCTCATTCTTCAGTTCTGTCCACTTCGAGTTATGTAGCTTATCAGCAAACACGCCTCTGCCTAACAACGCTAGTCCCGCCGCTTCATCCCCTAGCTCTGCACCAAAATTTAAAAGAATGCTGATAAGATCGTATTCGTTAAACGGTAGGGAAAACAAGGGGTTTTTCGCTCGTTCGAGTAGTAACTTTTGTCGCTCGAATGACGACAGGAGAGACTCCGAATGTCTACGCAATGTTTTAAATTCCCTAGGGTAGTTCTCAGCATTCAGCGCAACCTCGGAACCAAATTCCTTGCACTTTTCTTCCACCCACCGATATTCTAAATAACCTTGCCACATATCGGTGATGTTGTCAGGTTCTGGTTCTTGAGCTTCAAAAATGTAGTAGTGTTCTAGATGAAAATACGTTTTAGCTTGCTTACTCCTCTCGCCCGCCAAATCGAAACAAGCATGGTAGAACGTCGCATAATTGGTAAATGCTTCAGCATGACAAACTTCTTTAAGTCCCTTTTTCCAAAAAACCGTTTCCCATTCGCAGTCTGGTAGTGAGAGAGCTTCGGATATACGTTGGAGATCTTCGGCTGGATCTTCAAAAATGCGCTCGTACGTCATGGGATTATCTAAGATGACCAACGAAAACTCAGGTATATTCTTAACGATAGCCAATCCATTCCTCTCAAAAGGATTCGTCTTTAGCGTATGGAGCTCTAACGCCGACAGACATTCCTCAGAGATCACAAACTCTTGAACAAACGTCTTCGCGGCTTCTAATTCTGTTGGGAAATCTGACAGACCACATATTTCCCACACATCTCTAGAGTTAGCCAGTTGGCTCGCATTGGTCGATGGCACGGTTTCACCTACGTGATTCAATTCGCTTGTTGTTTCACCCATAGAATTGACTTCTGGTGCAGTGGGTGAACTGGTAGAATCGCTCGTAAACTTGAAGATGAACACAACTACAATCAATGAAACAACGGAACCCACACCAATGAGAGTCAGAAACAAAAATTTACTTACTCGCATAGATCGAAATGGTTGTAGTTGTAATTAGGATTGTTAGCCACCGGTGTTCTTTCTAATTCATTAAATTTTTCCTCAAGATTCTTAAATTCTGTTCGTTCATCCTCGTCCAGCTCTTCGCCACTATCAATTATTTCTTGCAACTCGTTATAGCGGTTCACGTTTGAATCCCATTCTTCTTGAGTCAGTCCCAAAGATTCTAAGGTGTTATAGGTTTGTGGAGGTTCTCGATTATAAATAGCTACATACCGATCATAGGCTTCCCTCTGCGCGTTCCATTCATACTGCACTCTCTGCCAGGGAGTGTTCGCTGGAGCACCAACCTCAGCGTGTACCCATTCATGGATAAACGTTTGCATCATAAGATGCCAAGGGTTGTATTTCATACGCTCCGCGTGATCCCATATGTTTCTTCGGCTTAAGCGAATGCGAGGAGGATGAACAGGTTTGTGCCAAGTTTCTCCTAAGACACCAGAATCCAAGCGGCCATTGAAAAATTCAATTCGATAACCGGTGATTTTCTTCCATCCTGATACAGACCGGGCAGCTTTTTTTTGCATACACCGACTGTAGTGGTCGAACGCAAGCACCCAAGTGCGAAACGCCGGAGGCGGTCGAAAAATCCTTCTTATTGGATACACGTATGTATAATCGCTTGCATTCGGTTTAGACAGTGGTGTTGGTCGCCGGCCAACGACTCTAACTTCTTCCATTTCGTCCGGATCGGCTAGAGCGTAACAGTATTCTGGCTGCTTGATGGTATGATAGGAACCGAAAAACA
>VXUA01000072.1 GCA_009837185.1 Gammaproteobacteria bacterium
AGGCGGGGTTTTCTATGTGAATTGGACTCGTTGCGGGAGCGCAGGGTTTCGAGCTGGAGCGTATAGATCGAGCGCGCACGTCCGGCGCCGCGCAGTTAAAAAGACGCATATGCCTCTATCTCTCGTTTAATCTCTTCCAATTCCCCTTGTACCCACTCGTATTTGTTCGGGAATACCTGGTGGATGTGGCTTTCGGTTTCTCTAAATCTGGGCGTTTTCAGAGCGTACAGCAATGAGTATGCGCGTTCGGGGTCGCCGATCTGATAGGAGTTCAATCGCGCCTTCGGGTCTTTGGCAATTCCTACCTTGTACTCGTTCTCATACTTCGGGTGCGAAATGACGTACACGTACTTCTCCTCGCGATAGTCCATGCCCACATCGGTTCGCTTCGGGGATCGGTTTTGAGAACAACCTCACTACTCGCAAGTCTGCGCTCTTCTGACGAAGCCGCTACTAATTCTCTCTCTTTCAACAAACGCTCTTTCACTAGCTCGTAGGCTTTAATTGACACATCTATTCCAACCCATTTTCGATTGAGTCGTTCAACAGCTACACAGGTCGTTGCACATCCGCAAAAAGGGTCTAGGACAATGTCGCTCTCATTGCTCGAAGCATTGATAATCCGTTCTAACAATACCAAAGGTTTCTGTGTCGGGTAGCCAGTGCGTTCACCGCTAGTGCGACCAACCATGTCAATGTTCCAATAATCCTTCATTCCGACAAGCGTATACCAACCCATTTCGTCCTGATATTCTTTCACTCCCGCAAAATTGTACGGTGCAAAATTTCTGTTGTACGACTTTTCTTGCTGTGGATTGAACAGATAGGAATTAGTTTTCGAGTACCATAGAATTACGTCATGTTTTTTGCTAAAACGTCGTTTCGGACTAGCGCCTCCAGACTTGTAACACCAAGCCACTTCGTTTTGAAAATGCCCCTCTCCGAAAATACAGTCCATCATCGTTTTGAGGTAGTGGCTCATGGTCGGATCGCAATGCAGATAGATTGAACCAGTGGTCTTCAATATCCGCTCACACTCAATCAACCGAATAGCCATGTAAGCCAAGTAGGCGAAGTTGTACGGCTTACCCACGCCCTTTATTCCATTCAGATACTGGTACAGCTCGGGCTGGTCCTCCTTAATGGTCTGCAACCACTCGTCCTTGACGTCCTCCTCGCGGAAGATGTCGCTAAACTCCGCGCCCTCAGCGCTACTCCCGATCGGAGCTGTGAACTTCTTATTCTTATTGAACGGAGGATCTAGGTAGATCAGATCGATACAGCGCGAGTTCAGCCCTCGGAGTATCTCTAAGTTGTCGTGGAGAAAGATCGTGCGGTTCTCCACGTTGCACGCGCTCACTGATCCGCCGCGCTTAGACGCGTTCCCCTGGTCTCGTGCGGGAGAGCTGCAGAAAAATGCCCCGATCGACGCTTCGCAATCGGGGCGAGATAGATCGATACAGGAATTGTAGCACAGCCCCTAAACACGACTACGCTTACTCGTACACTCCTAGTTCCAAAGCCACCTGCTCGAACTTGTCCAACGCGTCTAACACCGGTCGGAATTTAATATCGAGCTGACGGAGTTCATGGACGATCTCTTGACAACTCTGGGGCGTCGCGGATTCCTCTGACTCAGATTCCAAATCGAGTTTGTCGTGAGGGAGGGCGCACATATGGCGTGCCACCCATTCCCAATTTAACTGTAGCTCGTCGCGGGGGTTTGGCCTGAGCGCGCTAAGTCTTGTTAAAAAGTGGAACGAGCGTAAAAAGTGATCGGTATTAGGTTCACTCTTCTTCACAAAATCCTTCCATTCAACACTCGTCAACAGATCGGAAAACCGTCCGTACTTGTACCCTTCTTCATGGTAGCTTTGACCTGCACTTGCAAAGTTCCAAACTAAGGTCATAGGCCTAGTAAGTCCCGCCGCGTCGTCACCGAGCCGGGCCGCGTGTTCGATCAAAGTAGGAATCAAATACGGAGTAATAAGTGTCTCCGGATCATACATTTCTCTTTTTGCCTTTTTCATGGCTACCCTTTCAGGGTCTCCTAAAGAAAAGAGCAACTCGGTGAACTCTGGATATTGTTTCACTGTGAGTTGTAGCTCAGGAGCGAACTCCTCGCATTTACTTCTAACCCAAGCGTCTTCTAATGTTTGTTTCCACATAAACCGATCTTGCTCTGGGGTTGGGTTCTCTTCCTCCCAATAGTAAGTCCGGGTACGATTGCTGACCCCTTCGTCAAAACAAAACCGATTGAATAGAGCATAATTCAAAAACGCGTCCGCATGACAAATTTCTTTCAACTCCCAGTTGGTTTCTGCACCTTGTTCCAACAAACACTCAGGACGAGAGAGAGCTTCTTGCACGCGGGCTAAATCGCCTGCGGGGTCGGTAAAGATACGACCGAACGTTAAGGGTTTTTCGAGCGCGAGAAAAGCAAGAGGATGGTTGGTGTTGAGCTCGCCCCAGAGATAGGGATTGATGGTGCTGATGTGATCGTCTAATGCCGTCCAACATGCTGAGGATTCTAGAGCTGAAAGCCAGTCAAACTGGTCGTCTGGGTCATCGTAGTGGTACGGTATAAAGTCATTCAACTCACACGCCTCTTCAACTGACCCGGGTGGAAAGTTCACACGAGGCAGCTCTTCAACCACCGCGACCGTGGCCACGGTGGTCGGGCGTGAAGTAGAGACGACAGCACTCGTATCACTTACCGTTGGTTCACGCACCGCTACACTGTGAGATTTAGACAAAGTACGACCGTTCTCATATAGCAGCACACAAACCACCGCGACCGCGATTAGCCCTAGTCCGACACCACCGCTCCAATAGTAGAGTGTTGAGCGTGAACTTGTTTTGTTTTTTAGTCGCATCCTAAGTCCGAATTTTTCTCGTAGCCTCCGCCCACGTGTTCGGTGCTAGGTAAATGAGCCGGATTTCGAAACCACTTTTCTAATTCTGTCATTTCATCTTTTATTTTCTTTTTCTCCGCCTCTGTTAGGCCTTCCTTAGCTAAATCTGTTTCAAGATCTTGATACTCTTTCTTCTTCTTTTTAAACTCGTCGTCGCTGGAAAAGTCCGCTTCATCACCAATAAATTCAGCTATTGGAGCTCCAAATCCGAAGATAGGACGAAACCACCCTCGTGTCGTGTTGTGAGCTTCAACTTCCAAGTCGTACAGCTCGTAAGGTTTTGGATCTCGCCCTAAGCGATTTCTTTGGATGATATGGTAGTATTCTTGGAAAGCCGCTTGTGCAGCAATATGCATGGGCTGAGCAAACTTGTGTTTGGTGAGATTCTTCGAAAAAATCTTAACAGTGGATATAGGCGGCCAATCGATATGCCCAAAACCAAAAGGATTTTCTTCTTGAGAGGCGATCCACTTATATTTATCCCTGTCACCAGCGTTCGCCTCATAGCCAGAGAGTTGTTTTCTGAGCTTCTTAAGTTTCTGTTTACGCTTCCTCTCGTTGTCCTCATTTTCTGCAGCTTCAAATAAATCCTTTATTTTCTGATGCCAACACTCATTGAGTTCTTTGAGATCCTTATTGGTAAACGTAAATTCTTTGGGTGGTGGTGGATTTTTAATTACTGCACCACCGCCGCCGGGTTGGCCGGGTCGGGGGTTGGGTTGGGTTTCAACAGGAATCCAGATCACCGGTGGCGGTGTGCCGATCGATCGCACAGGAGGTTCTGCTAACAACCCAGCCACCAACCGGCATGGTGGGTCTGCCTGGTGCAGTTCCGCGACGCGGTAGTATGACTTGAAATCCATGATGATTCCTTCCCTTTCCTGGCCTCTGAGTTTGAGCATATCTTCTATGCTGTCAAGCAACACAGCGATCTCGCTGTTACAGGTTTCATTGAGGAAACCCCAAACCTGAGTGGTTTCACCTGAATCGGTGGAAGAAGAAGTCAGAGCAGTCAGTCCGAACACAGTCAATGCGACCAAGAGCGAACCTGCTAAAAGTTTGCGAAGAGTTTTCATTTTTCAATCTCCATGAACATTTTGATTTACCGACAAACTAGTGCCGGGCTTATCAAACTTTTCATGGATTAAAGACCCTGCTTATTCACCCAGTCAAGTTTATAACTCTCGACTTTTGGTCGGGCTGTTGTATTCACAGGCAACCCGACTTTCGGGTTCCCTAAACAATTTGAACGAAAGCATTTTATCACAGTTTCTCTCTTAGCGGCTTCCGCGGCTGGAATGGAACCCGCCGCTTCGAACGCGTGGTGAACAGCCCTTCGAATACCGTATTTTCGCAACAGATCCACCAGAGACGGTGCGAAAACCAAAAAGATGGGGATGAGGTTAGCTCCGGATTTTGCGCGTGAATTTGGGGCTAATTTACGCCTTTTCGGCGGGGCGCTTATTGACGCGCTCCATTTTTTCATACGACTAACCTCAAGCTTGTTGCTCGTGCAATATCTCAAAGTACCACGAACTGTCGCCCGTCGTCGTCCAATATTCCATCGCCGCTTGCTTGAGTAGCGCCTGTTTCAATTTCACAGGATCTCGTGGATACGTGATCTTGCCATGCTGGTCTCGGATGAGCAATATCCTTATCAGTCAAAATTCATTTTCTCTTCTTGGCGCGGGCGAGCCGGATCCGGTAGTCGTGTTGGCGATAGCGCTTCTGCTTCTGGCACCAACCG
>VXUA01000074.1 GCA_009837185.1 Gammaproteobacteria bacterium
CAACATTCGTCGGCTGCACGTCAATCATCGCGAGACGAATTCGAATGAATTTCTGTTCTTCTGGGAGTTGGGTCAGTCCCAGCGTCTTTTGATACCATTCGACGGCATCCCCTCTTAGACCTTGTGCGTCGAGCAAGCGCGCTTTGAGGAGGGTACCATCTGTTGTTTCTTCTAGTTCAATCGCTTTGTCAGCAACTTCGATCGCGCTGTCGAAGTGACCATAGCGCCAATAGAGATGTGCCATTGAAAGGTACGATTTCGCGCGGGTGCGAGTGCTAGAGTCGATGCTTTCTCCGACACTGCGTAGTTCATCGAGAGCCGGATCTAGCTCTAGATGCGTCAATATTGCATCATTGAACACCTGGTACACCAGGTCTAAATCTAGTCGTTCCTCGCTCGTGTTTGCTTCGTGCAAATCCTCTAGTGGTGCTGCAAAAGTAGACACCGTCATGGAGGTGGTAAAAACAGCGATTAGCAATCTGTGGAACAACTGAACGCGCGGTCGTTTGTCTTTCATTTTTTAGTGTTCTTCTTTTGGTTAACTTAAGAATTGCTCATGGCTTAGTATAAGCAAAAATTGTGAGCTACAGCGGAGTGCTCGAACGATTCCTGGGAGTATGGGTACGCATGAGAGATTGACTTTATAGTTCGGTGATGAGACACGAGGACGGTTACTGTTTTCGACTCAGTGCGTCGGCTTCTTAGCTGCTAGCGCAATCAAAGAGGTTATACTGACGAAAACACATAGTCAAAGGCAGATTACTCTATTGCGATATGGTTCGTGATGTTCAAATTCTCGATAGGTTTAGTCAGATGCTTTCAATCTTCGTTGTGCCTTCTTCAGCATAGTCGATGTTGATCACCGACAGGTCACCTTCCTAAAGTTCCAGCTCCACGATAAACCAACAGAATCGATGGAAACAAATTTTGTATGGCCTATGCGTTCAACGTTTCTGTCCCCGCCAGCAGAGTACCAGCACTAATTAGGAAACCTTCAGGTGGTAATGACCAATTGTCTTGATAGATCTTCTTAACGGACGACTTTCTCTTAACAAATAGACGTAAGAAATCTGAATGTGGTTACACTATGGGTCAGCAGCCACTCAAACTTGAAAGAGCTCAGGGCACAATCAAGTCTTGTGTCGAAAGAGCGCGTGTCCTAGACACCCTGAGGTTTCATGTAACGGATAAGCAGTTCTTACAGAACTCGAACCTCCAATGTGTTGCGTGCAGATTCGAGAGCTTCAATTCGTTCTTCCAAGTCAGCTACAAATGCTTCTTCGTTCGCTAGCAGTCCCACTTCGCGCAGTTCTTTGAGTATGGAGAGTCCTGAAAACTCAACAGAAATTTCTTGAACTGCAAGAAACACCTCATCGGGGTTGCTCGATTCTCGCAATTTTTGGATTAGAGTGATGAGTTCTTCGGTCGAAAAGTGACCATAGCTCAACATTTTTGAGAATAAGTTCGGAGCTAGCGGAAATTCTGCGTGAATCGCAAGGTACGCAAACGGTTCTAATGTTCTTTCAGTAAGACTATCTGCACTGTCGGTTAGCCATCGAATCAGTTTGTTTGCGAGCGCGCCGCTGCTCTCAAACTTTTCTAGTTTGTAGAACTCGTAGTACAAGACTGCAAGCAGTTCCACTACAGCGGTTTGTTCTACAGTCTCGTCGTCCAAGAGTTGCACCAATCCATCAGTCAAGCGGTCCATCCATGTCCCATTTTCAAAGTCAAACATTCTTTCTCGCATGACGAATAGTAGTTCTGAACTAGAGACAAACCCCTCCATTGTCCTACTGATTAATGAAGGGACAGTAATTCCCAGTGAATTAGAAAATTCTCGTACTAGGTTGTCCAAGTAGTATATCTCATCCATACTTCCGAATGGAGAACGGAACCGATCCATCCTTAAATCTCCGCTGTCTGAAGATGAAGCTATGTGCTCTTTTGATATCAATTGCTGTATTTGATTGAACGCATCGTTGTACTCTGATCCTGCAATCTGAACCTCAATACCGGCCATAAGCGGCAACGCTTCAAATGGTTTCAAAGGGGTGTTGTGATTATTCGGAAGAGTCGTATTTGCGTGAATTTCACTAGCAAGTTCAAATATCTCGTCAGACGGAAAGACCTTCGCTAGGGCAGCAATATTAAAAAAGTCCGACATAAACTGACCGACTTCCTTGTCATCGAAGCGCCGCGCCACAGGCAGAACATCCCGGATGAACTTCCTACTCTCACTCACCGGTAACCATTCGATGACATCGTCAAGGATGAGGGATATCGACAGCGGTTGGTTGCTTGGTGGACCATAATATCCGCCACCCATGAATTCATTGAAGTCCGCGCGATTTACGACCAAGAGCTTGTAGACTTCGATCGCTCGCTTCCACTCCTCCAAGCCAGCAAACAATCGAGCGATGTTTATCAATTGTGGTTGTGTAGGAGTGTCAATCCCGCCAGCCCATTCCTCAAATTGCGTAATCACTTCAGGGGAAGGTTGGGTTTGAGATTCGTTTGAAAGGTGCATCCACATCATGAATTCATGCTCGTTCGCTAGACCAGTCAGAATCTTAGTTGTAAGTTCTTGCAATCGTTGTTGAAGATCTTCAGGATGATGTCCGTATGCTGCGCGAATTACTTCGTACCACCTTGACTTCTCATCAGTTTGGCTACCGTAAAAAAACTGATACTGGTATGGGTCGTACGGATTGTTTTGGGACCGGAGGAGAAGTTCTAGTTCGCGCCCTAAAGGGAAAGTTTTGATCGTCCGATCTAATAACCGTTCATAGTCTGTTCGGGGACCGTATTGATCGTCGGGTAGGTTGATATAAGAAGACCAATTAACAGCAACGGGTCCCTGGCCGTAATAGCCATATCCATAGAAATTTATGTGTCCAGACTCTTCAAAATCAACAGGCCAATCAAGGAACATAAGAGTGTTCGAACCACCCATGTAGAACGGCATACTGGTATCCAAACTCTGCAGATTTATATTACGCCAAAACAGTCGAACGGCCTCGGCGGCGTCGGCTTGGGTAGCGGTCTCATCAAGTTCCGCGATTTTAGTGGCAGCCCGAGCGACGTTTTTAGGAAATCGGTCGACTATTGGCTGCGCAGCGAATTCATCGTTCGTCGGCCGTAGCTCACTGGGTATCAACCTGTTCAACAAGTAAGCTTCTGCCCCACCTGTTCGAACGTTTTCTGCGTTTCGCGCGATGATGTCTTCCAAGATTTCCTGATTGCGGAGGTCAGGACCTCCGTCTGTAGCTACTTTGAGCGCGTCGACAAAGAATTCACGTTGCTTGTTCCAAAAGAAATATGCAGTTCGAATTGACTCGTTCGTTTTATCTCGCGCATAGACACTTGAAAACAGTTTTTGAATTTCCTCAGCATCGTCGTCATATATCGCCGACATAAGCAATTCGGTCTCATAACTCGTGTCCTCTGGGAAGCATTGCATTAGACCACGCGCGTAATCTCTCGCTAGAGTTTCATACGCTTGCCGGTCTTCCCCCAAACTAGTAAAGCCATAGTGAGCAATTTCATCAAGCTTTGCGGTTAGTTCTTCAGATAAACACTCCCCATCGATTACTTGCTGTATCAGTACTCGGATTTCTTCTTGGAACAAGCTGCCAATTACATTTCGAACCTCCCAGATCAGATTCGGTCCCGGATCCAAATCCAACAACAACTGAAAGGCATCCTGTTTGGAACCCTCGTAGTATGCTGGAAGTATTTCATCTAGCTTCCAATCTTGAGCGGTTCGCTCGTCGATTGCTTCGTAAACTTTGACGAGTACATCTAAGTTGTCGGGTGGGGCATCAAAGATTGCGACGAATTCCCACACCGATCGCACGACATAGTCTTCTTGAAAATCAATAGTTTTTACGAAGTCTAGAGCAGCCGATTGCAATCTCTTACGTTGCGAGCCGTTCAGATCGAGCTTAACTAACTTTCGATAGATTTCTGATAATCCGCGTACGTGTGGTTGGTAAGGAGGCGGGTCGGGTGGAATAATCTCGACAAGGTACTCGTAAAATTCGATGCTCTCATCAAGTTCGTCTCGTGCTTCAATGTACTGCCATAGTCCCATGCTACCGTAATGCAGACGCTGGTGCATTGACGAGTTATCAGGTTCCTCGAGGATCAATTTAATCTCGTCAAAATTTCGAAAGAACGGTCCGACCACTTCTTCTAATTGTTCAACCAACTCTGGATCGGAGATAATCATGTTCAGTAGTTGAGTGGGTTCTCCTTGGAGCTTTCCGGTGATGACTGGTACCATGCGGACATATTCGCTTTCACCTAGAATCGCACGCGAGTATCCCAGCACGTCCCGAGGATTTACCCTCGAGAACATTCTTCGATTAAGAGATTTCGGATCTGATTCGTCGACTTCTGGTTCATCTAAGAACTCATAGAAAATCTGCGCGACGGGCTGTGAGGGCTCGACTATATTTAATAAGCGCGCGGTACGCTCTACATCTTTAGCGTCGATAGCCTTGTCCAATTCTTCGGAAAGTAGGTCAGCGTCTTCTTCAGAATCGGCCGCGATCTCCTCCGAGTCATCACCAAGTAAATCCTTTAATTCGTCAGACAAATACAAACCATTGGCTTCATATTCGCCGCGGAGGTAGTCAGCAAAGCCTGCCGCT
>VXUA01000065.1 GCA_009837185.1 Gammaproteobacteria bacterium
GAATTAGAGTTAATGTCCAACGAGAAGTGAGTCTGAACTCGATCGGCCCCGTCCCTTGAACCGCCTGTCTCACTTCTTCGAGGCTCTGTACTCGATGTGCCTGCAGCATGATAATCACCCTCCGATGATTCCTCATCCACACTCTACAGGCCTCTGGTTGGACATGCTATTGATCTTTGTGTTGCATATAAACTACAATTAAGGCATGATTGAATTGAAGGAAACAGAAATCTTTCGCAAATGGTTGAACAAATTTCGAGATAAAAAGGCGGTCGGTCTCATTGCCTCTCGGTTGAATCGCTTGTCATATGGTCATACTGGAGATATCAAGCCAGTCGGCGAGGGGTGAGCGAACTTCGTATTCATTACGGTCCCGGCTATCGCATTTATTTTCAGAGGCGTAGCAATGCAATCATCATTCTACTATGCGGAGGTGACAAAAAATCGCAGGCGCATGACATTAAGACTGCACAGAATCTGGCTAACAACTGTGAATAACTATGACTGAAAAACTGACAACATTTGACCCGGCTGAGCATCTGAACTCAAGCCAGGCTATTGCTGGCTTCATGGAAGATGCTTTCGAATCGGGCGATCCGGCTTATATCAACCACGCCTTGGGCGTTGTTGCCCGAGCCAAGGGAATGACAGAGATTGCCAGGCAAACCGGGCTGTCGCGCGAGCAGCTTTACCGTTCCTTCAGCAAGGAAGGCAATCCGACATTACGCTCGACGCTTGCAGTGATGAAGGTTCTTGGGATCAGAATATCTGCAAAGCAGGAGATGGTGGATTGAATTGCCGACGGCAATGCAATCATCGACTATCGCTGATCACCAAAATTAGCACACCAAATTCTGGGAGATAGGAAAAATGTCAAGAGCAATCCATTCGGGGCAACTCAGGTCCCGACGGGACAACGGATGTCCACGAAAATCCGTCTCCCGTCAATCGTGACATCGAGAGGGACCAGTGCCTGGTTCAGGCATGGACCGCCGACGCATTTCCCGCTGTCCGGCTCGAAAACCGCCCCGTGCGTTGCGCAGATCAGATACCGCCCTGATTCGTCGAAGACGTCGCCTTCAACCCAGTCCAGCCTGGAGCCGTTGTGCGGGCACCGGTTGCAATAGGCATGGACCTTTCCCCGGTACCGGATTGCAAAGCCGACCAGAAAGCGGTCCCTGTCGATGTCGAACGTGATCGCGGTTCTCGCGTCCTCAAAACAGTCCAGGGTACCGATCTCGACCCATCGCACCCAATTCGATCCGGCCTTCATCGCGCAATCTCCAGCAACTCAACGATCTCACCGAAATTGAGAGCCACGTCCCGGCAGGACAAGCCCTGCAACGTTTCTGCCGAATGGGATCCGTAGGCAACGCCCCAACCGTCCATGCCGGCATTCGCCGCCATTTCGAGATCGAACACCGTATCCCCGATCATCACGGCCTCGCTCCGCGACACCCCGGTGAAGGAAAGAATGTTCTCCAGCATCTCCGGGTGGGGCTTGGGGCGACCCTGGTCCGCGCAGCGGGTGTACACGAACCGGCCCCCAAGCGCGGTATCGTCCAGTGCCCGCTGAAGCCCCCTTGCGGACTTGCCGGTCGCGACACACAGCAGATACCCGACATCATCGAGCTGCTCGAGGCCCTTCTCGACGCCGGGAAACAACCGCATCGAAGTCGTGTCCCGAAACATCCAGTGTTCCCTGTAACTCACCACGAGCCGCGAAATCTCGGCGGATCCGAGCTCGGGAAAAAGCCTGGCGAAGCATTCGGGCAGATTCAGCCCGATCAGTTCCACGATTTTTTCGGGCTCGGGGGCCGCAAGGCGGTTGTCGCAAGTGGCCGCAACAAAACAATTGACAATCTTCTCGCTGGAGTCCATCAGGGTTCCGTCCCAGTCGAATACCAGCAGGCGATACGGTTTCATCGGCTCACTCCACCCCTTTCGATCCCAGCGATTCGAGAACCGTCTCAAGCGATTCGGGCAATGGCGCCGTCACCGTCATGTCACGATCATCCGGGCCGGGCAGGCAAAGACGGTGCGCATGCAGGAACAGCCGGCCGAGTCCCAGTGCCCTCATCGCCCTGTTGAACTGACGGTCTCCGTAACGGCTGTCTCCCGCTATCGGAAACCCGGATTCGGCACAGTGGACACGAGCCTGATGCATGCGGCCGGTCACCAGATCGATTCGAACCAGCGAGGCGCCGTCGAGCCGCTCTTCCACCGTCACGACGGTCCGGGCATGCCGGCCCTGTTCATCCGGCTTGATCCGGTGATCGCCGCCCCCGGCCTTCTTCCCCAGCGCAAGACGGATATCCACCCTGTCCGCTTCGGGCCCGCCCATCACCAGAGCCAGATACTGCTTGCGGATCCGGCCAGTCGAAGTCATGTCGTTGTGAAGCTTCAGCAGCATCGAGCGCGACTTGGCAAGCATCAGGCACCCGGAGGTTTCCCGGTCAATCCTGTGCACCAGCTGAATGGCCGAATCCGGTCCCATCTTCTCCTTGATGATCTCGATCAACCCGCTTTCGATCCCGGTTCCCCCGTGCACGGCAAGCCCGGAAGGCTTGTCGACCACCATCAGACCCGAATTCTCGTAAAGAACCGGAATCGGCCACGCATGGCCCGATGATCCTCTCCGCTTCCCGCCAGGCGTTGCGGTCCGGATCGGGGGGATGCGCACCCGGTCCCCGATTCGGACCCGACTGTCTGCCTTGACACGAGAACCGTTGATACGCACCTCTCCGTTTCTGACCGCCCGATAGATTCTGGATTTGGGAACCCCTTTCAGGATCTTGATCAGGTAGTTGTCGATACGCTGACCGTCGTCCATGTCCGCGATTTTCCTGATTTGCACGGCACCGGCCGTATCGGATTCGCCGGTCTTGTTTCCGGAATCGGCTTGAGTTGTCATGGCGGGCTTTCGGAAAATGCGGTAGGGGTTCAATTTCAAAATGATTGAAGGTACAAACTTCAGTCCTGCATAATGCAAGATTTGCAAAAACGTTCGGAAAATAAAAACCGCTATCGAAAATTCAGGGCATTTTCATCTTCAACCACCTCTTCATCCGAATCTTCGATTGGAGTTGTCGGTAGCGCACTTGGCATGAAAATCCGACTTATCAACCCTTCTTTCAAGTTTGATCTTCTGTGCTTATAGAATTGTTTGAACGCTTCAAATTCCAACCCGATTCCTTCAACAAGCAGATCTTTTGCTGTCAGGTTTGAATCATTGAGCCAATTGGACAGTGTCTTATCGGTCTTGGAGAGATTCTGCGAGTCGTTTAGCAAGTGAAGATTTGCTATGGAATTCCAATGCTTTGCATCAGAAAAAAATTCATGCAGTGCTTCATCATCCTTGAGAAAGCCATGTTTCTCAAGAGACTTCTTTTCAAAAGCACTCTTGGGGTGCAGATGATCGATATGGAATATCTCAGTCGGATTCATTTCAGGGAAAAGAAGGTGGAGGAGTGCTCGACAGCGACCTTCTCCATGTTGAATGTCCAATAGGTTTTCTATGTAATCATCATCGAAACGAAGGTCTTTGTTAGTAGTCTTATATCGTTCAATAATCTCCTCTAAAGGAAATTCTGTTTTTTGGAAATTTTCTTTTAAAACATCGCGCATGCTCGTCAGAGTCGTATCAGCCTGTCCGCCAAAAACTCCTTTGAGCAAGGCCATGTAAAACCATCGACCGATTTCCAAACGTTGTTCACTGTACATAGCCAAATTATTTATATCGTGATATAAAGGTCTGCCATTTTTGGTTTTTTTATAGAGATAGTAGCAAACAGGAATTACAGCATTTTTGGATATCAGCGACTGTTGATTAATACCAAGACGACGTACAAGTAGGAAGGTTTCTTTGATGCAATCTTTTATTTTTTGCCATTCAGATTGTATTTTTTTCACCTGTTCAGCGTTAAAATTTTTAACTTTAAATCGAACATCCGCATCAGTAAGCATTAGACATGATTTTAAAACCCAATTCCTCTCAATATAAAATCCCATGTCACTTTGCTGGATATATTTTGTCAAATTTTCGATCTCTAGACGAAAATCTCCTTTCCAATTTGCAACAGCTATTGATGTCAATAAGTCTGAGAATTCAAGTTTAGTTCCACCACTATTGGTTCGAATAAAGATATCAAGAACCTGATCAATATTCTGATCGGTTATATTGAAATAATGGATAATTTTCTCCGTCCTGACCACATCGTACAATCGACAGAGGGTCTGTTCAGCAAACTCGTTATCAGATAAACCACTACGCTCAAGATAAGGCTTTATGACTTTATTCCATACATTGCTCGCCCCGTCAACCTGTTCAAATTCTAAAATTTTATGACAACAGAACCAGTAGTGTTCTTTAGATTCAGCCAATGAATCCTGATATTGTGTTTCTGTCAGAAATCGGAAATTGTACTGATTTAGTGAATCATCATCAGAAAACAGAGGCTGCGCGAGATCAAGATACAGCCTTCTCGGTGGCAGTATGTTTTCATCCATGGTACTTGGCCACCAAACCCGGGGTTGTTTATAAGCATATGTTCCACACAAACCTATGTATAAAGATGTCAGTCTTTGTTGACCATCGATAATAGCCTTGAAGTCTGGATAATTTGCTCCGGTCTTTATATA
>VXUA01000070.1 GCA_009837185.1 Gammaproteobacteria bacterium
CTCCTCTGGGGAGAGTATGGGAAATCTTCCCATACACGGAATTTAGGACACTCCCACGCGCAACCGGCGTTCGATGGCGAACACACAACCGCGTCGTCAGACCGTGCAACTCTGGCAGGAATTCGCCCAGACGCTGCGACCGCGTCCGCGCAAACTGTCTCCCGAACTCTATCATGGGCGCAAGACTCCCGGACACTGGGAAATCGATACGGTCATCGGCCGCGGGCATCAGGGCGTCTTGCTCACCGCCATCGAACGCTACTCCCGATGGACTCGGATCCGCGTCTTACCCCACCGAGAAGCGCAATGCCTCGCGTTCGCCATCCTGGAACTGCTCCTGCCGGTGCGACCATGGGTCCGCACCATTACGGTGGATAACGGTCTGGAATTTGCCGCACACGAGTATGCTGGCAAGGTCTTGAACGCCCCGTGTTACTTCTGCAAACCCTACCCTTCCTGGCAACGCGGACAAATCGAACAGCTCAACGGACTGGTCCGACGCACGTTCCGAAAGACGCAATCGTTCCAACACCTGACTCAAGAAGCCGTCGAGCAGGAAGCACAAGAACTCAATCACATGCCACGAAAGTGCCTAGGCTTCCGAACTCCGCAAGAAGTCTTCGATGCGATCCGCTCGCAAGCACCGCCAAAACGGTAGTCGAATACGAAACCCAATCTCCCTGGGCTCGTCGTCAACATCGACCTCGACACCATCCCACGCGCCGAAACGCGCAAGCTTCAAGGCCACCACTCGACACTCTTGCGCCGACCCGCAAGAAATCCTAAAATTATCACTACGTTGTCGAGTACCCCAACGATCTAGTACCCATTACTGTACTAGATTCGTTACTCAAAATGCAACTCTGAGCACAAAAAGTGCACTTCACAGTGTAATCTAGGGATGAGTTCGAAATCTTGATCGCCACCAGACCAACAGCTTTCTGTTGCAACACCAGAACAAAACAGCGAATTGGCGCAATTTAATAAATGGAACTTACGTCTTTCCAAAGTGTTTTGCATCACCTATTTCTTAAAGTTATAGTTCAAAATACTGTCAGTCGCAGATGTGACCAAATTTTTTCTATCATCGAGTTCCTACCGTTTCAATCTCGGTATAGATGCCTTTTTCGGAACGGTATAGCGCGGGGCGAGCGAAAGAAAATGAAAGCTTTAATGCATTCTGAGGTACGAACACAGGTGGGTTACGTGCGTACCCAACAGTAACGTGTGGGTTGAAGCGTTTGTTTTCACAAACGATCTGTATTCCTGAATTATCTAAGGAAATGAGAGCGATGATCACGCGAGCCTTTCGATGGGAAGGAAAGCCAGAAAAATGATTGAGTTCGCACTTCAAAGGAAAGTACTTTGATAGAGCTTGGACGGTTCGATGGGCGGCTTTAAACATTTCGTTAGATAGGTCAGGAAAGTACTCAAACGTTATGTGGTATTTTTCAGGTTTCGTCCATCTTACGTCATCAATTTCAGGTCTATTACTCGACAGGAATGCTCGGACTTCGTCGGGAACCATCGAACCGATGAAATAGCTCATTCTGCTTCAGCTGTCGTTGGTCAGGACACCAGACAAGGCGATGACTTTTGACCATTCTTCCGGCAGTGAACTGCACGCAAAAAACGCAGAATTTAAAGTCGACTCCGACTGGTTGTATACCTTCTGGTTACCGTCAAGTAAATACACTCCACCACCTGCTGCACAAAGTACGGTATGGGCAGCCGCGATATCCCATTCGTTAGATAGTCCGAAACGGACGTAAATATCGGCTAGACCCTCGGCTATATAGCACATTTTGATACTACTTCCAACGGTTTTTACTTCCACCTTCTTTCCTATCGAAACAAGATAGTCAATTATTTGTTGGTTTTGAGGTGTCGTGTAGTGTCGGCTGGTGGTCATTCGAATAGAATCACCTAGTTGCGTGGTCGAGATTGGTGATGTGTCTTTGGCTGTATGTCTCTGGGCTACAGCGTCTTGGACATCACCCGAGTACACAATTTCTTTCGTCGGTATGCCCACCACTCCTAGTTTGGGTCTTCCGCGTTCGATCAACGCGATGTTTACCGTAAATTCATCATTTCTTTCTGTAAATTCTCGGGTACCGTCTAAGGGGTCCACAATCCAATGTCGATCCCAGTTGCGACGTTCGTCAAACGACGGTATTTCACCCTCTTCAGAGAGCACGGGAATAGATGGATCAATTTTCGCGAGTCCTTCCATGATAACATCGTGCGCTCTTCGGTCTGCGTCCGTAATTGGTGTGTTATCGGATTTGGTGTCTACGATGAAGTTTGAGTTGTACACGTCGAGAATTTCTCGGTGTGCACGGCGAGTTATGTCGACCAAATCATCTAGCATTTGCTTTCACCTCCAGCGCAATTAAAGAGGATTCGGTCATATTGTGTCGAGTATCTTCCTTGGGTGGGGAGTGTGCACACCGTTTGGCTACGCATTTCCGATAGCTTACAATCAATTCGAGCTCTCTTGTTCTAGATGATTTTTGAAGTCCAATGAAGCAAATGTTAATGTTTGGAACAGAAAAGAGAGCGACACTGCGACGAGCTCTTCGCGAGTAGGAAGTGGTAGGTAAACTTGACCGAAGATGAAGATTTGACCGATATGCGAGCTTCGATGAAACGAGCGATCTCGGCATCTGTGTCGAAGACCAAAATAACTGAGAGTTCTAACTCGATATGAGAGTAGATAAATGGTTATGGGTTGCGCGTTTTTACAAGACTCGAAGTCGTGCGAAGGCTGCGGTAATGCATGGAAAAATTCAAGTCAATGGCGACCGGATCAAACCCGCAAAAGAAATTCAACTCGGCGATCTAGTCTCCATTAAAGAAGAGTACTTTAGCCGCGAATACGTAGTACAAGAGTTCCGAGAACAACGAGGTTCAGCGAAAATTGCGCAAACGTTATATCAGGAAACTGAGGAATCAATCGCACGAACTGAAGAAGCTACTGCAAGACGAAAGTCAAACTATGACTCAGTTTTACTTCCTCGCGCAAAACCCAGCAAGTCCGATCGGCGCGTTTTAGCCCGATTAAAACGAAGTGGTGGGCAAGAAGACTAGCTTGTGGGCGAATTGGAAACGTTCGAGGCACTAGTCATGAGTAGCAAGTGGCACGTACTCTCACCAATCTTCGAAGCTTGTTGTCGAAGACGCAACTATCGGTGGGTAACCGACTAGTTTTGCTCCCATCCGTAAAAATCCTAAAATTGTGACTCCGTTGTAAAGTGTCCCAACGACTCACCGCACATGACTGTACTAGTCAGACCCCGAAACAGGAAAGCCTCAGCCGCTCAAGTGCACTTCACACAGTAATCTAGGACCAAAACCAAGACGTGGAACACAATTTAATATGAAAAAAGCCGGAAAAATTGTCGGGAGTATCTTTGCTTCGTTAGGAATATTAGTTTGTCTGTTTACCCTTGCTGCTTCCGCAAAACTCCAACATATGAAAGAGAATCCGGATATTGAAGCCCAGAGTCAAATACACTCGAACGAGTCAGAGATGGACGAAGTTTTAGCTTCTTTAGACCTAGACGAATCTGATGTGTCAAACAAGGAACTGAACTTCAAGAAGACGATGACGCACAGTTGGGTGGGAGCACTATTATTTGGGATCATTTTGCTTTGCGTGTTACTTAACGTACCAAAAGACTCGTTTTTCACCCCTTTAGTCGCTGTAGTGGCTGCGGGAGGAGGAGCAATTTTTTGTGGTGTAGGGTTTGCGTTCTTATTTGTTATGGCACTAATCGGTAGCCTATTGGTGTCGGTCGCGAATTTGAAATAATGACACGCTTTTTTGAGCCAAATTTATTCTTCAAAATCTTTACCCGATAAGCTCATTCAGAAGTGTTTATCTCACTGATGCGAATTGAATCGGTACCGATAGACTCTGAGTATTGGGTTCTACTAGATGTTCTCAAGATTGGATATTGAATACTTCCGTTTCATTGCTCCAGCGAGTTACCTCTGTTTGACGAAACTGATGCATTCGTGAATACGAACTCGGTATGACCGAGTGTGGGGACTAAAATATACCAACTTTTTCATTCAACGGATTGAGTACACATCGAAGCACTGCAAGAACCGACGCGATTTGAAAATTTAACTATCCCCGTGCTAGCCGAACATGTGGTCCAACGTCGAGAGGGAAATCTGCTCGCGAATGGTGCCATCGCGGTTACGACAGGTCGACGTACTGGCCGTTCTCCCAAAGATCGATTCATCGTTCTTGATGATATAACGCGTTCAACCGTAGACTGGGGAGCCATCAACCAACCTTTTGAACCTGACGCTATGGATGCTCTATGGGTTCGAGTTCAAAATTTCGTTGATCGGGGTGATTCATGTTATCGCGGATTGATGCACGTGGGGGCGCATCCCGAACACTACTTACCTGTCCAGGTAACTACCCAATTCGCGTGGCATCAGATGTTTGCAAGTTCGTTGTTTCTAGTTCCAGATACATTCAATCCTGAACGTAGAGACATTTGGCAAATATTGAACGCGCCGCGATTTGTTTGCGATCCATCGCGAGACGGTACTAATTCAGACGGTACTGTGATTGTAGATTTCAGTGGCAAGCGCGTACTAGTAGCCGGAATGCACTACGCCGGCGAGATGAAGAAGGCAATGTTCGCTGTGCTCAATTTTTTGCTCCCTGACAAGGACATCCTACCTATGCACTGCTCGGCAAATGTCGATGCAAATGGCAAAGTCGCGTTGTTTTTCGGTCTTTCTGGTACAGGTAAGACCACTCTTTCTTCAGACCCCGATTGTCTTTTGATCGGCGACGACGAGCACGGCTGGGGAACTGGTACAGTGTTTAACTTTGAGGGTGGTTGCTACGCAAAGTGCATTAATTTAAACCACGAAACAGAACCGGTAATTTACGATGCTATTCGATTCGGCGCGTTGTTAGAAAACGTTGTAATCGATGAACTGACCCGCGAGCCGGATTACTCAGATTCCAGTCTCACGGAAAACACACGCGCGTGCTATCCACGCGACAACATTAAGCTGTGTGTACCCGACAATCGTGCTGGCGAACCAGAGACCATAATTTTCTTAACATGCGATGTTAGCGGAGTGCTACCACCGGTTTCAATACTGTCTTTAGAGGGGGCAGCTTACCATTTTCTCTCTGGCTACACCGCCCAAGTTGGGTCGACTGTGGTGGGTGCGACAGATCCTTTTACTTCGACGTTTTCAGCTGGTTTTGGCGCTGCGTTTTTACCACGTCCACCGCGAGTATATGCGGAATTGTTGATGCGTCGGATCAATGCCTTCGGTGCTAAAGTTTATTTGGTAAACACCGGTTGGACTGGCGGAGCGTTTGGAACTGGCCGTCGAATGAGTATCCCGGATACGCGGCGAATTATTAACGCCGTGCGTTCTGGCGAGTTGTTAAATGAACCGACGAAACACTTACCGGAGTTGAATCTCACAATCCCTACACAAATTGAGGGAATTGATCCACAAATTTTGGATCCAAGGGCAGGGTGGAACGATCCAAACGACTATGATGCCGCTCGCAGTGCGCTGATTTCCAAATTTAGAGACAACTTTACGAAGTTCGACATTGGGTCCAACATCTTGGAAGCCGGACCGACATAAGGCGTTTTATACGCCGAACAAAACGGGACTCAATCCCAACTAACGGCACGTTTGCTAATGTTGGAACAGAAATTTTCACAGCTTCTTGCGGGTTTGCGCGGCCATCCGGGTCTAGGGCAACTCAATCATGGATTGGAGAAAGAGGCTTTGCGGATTGATCGGCATGGCTATCTTTCTAAAAAGCCCCATCCAAACGCATTAGGTTCGTCTCTCACTCATCCATCAATTACGACCGATTTTTCAGAGGCACAACTCGAACTTGTCACCAGCGTGCACAGCTCGATTGAGAGTTGCATGCAAGAAATGGAGGAAATACATCGCTTCGTATACGAAGTATTGGATAGCGAATTGCTTTGGCCATCCAGTATGCCTTGTATGCTGAGAGGAGAAAAATCGATACCTCTAGCCGATTATGGGAGTTCTAATTTAGGGAAATTCAAGCGAGTCTATCGGCAAGGATTAGCTCTCCGCTACGGCAAGTACATGCAAACGATTTCAGGTATGCATTACAACTTTTCGCTTCCGAACTCTTTGTGGGCACACTACGCAAAGTTGCGAGGTGTAGAAGATTCGATTGAGTTTCGAAACCAGTCTTATCTTGGATTGATCCGAAATTTTCGTCGATACGCATGGCTCTTGGTCTATCTATTCGGTACATCACCAGCAGTTTGCGGTTCATTTCTAGCAGGGCGTGCGCACGAGCTTGAGCCGTTCGACGGCGAGTCTTATTACTTGCCATATGCGACCTCTTTGCGTATGGGACCCTTAGGGTACCAGAGTACCGAGCAAGGCCGACATTACCTCTCGTACAACACGCTAGCTGATTATCGTAAGTCGATGCTCCCTCTATTGTCCAAACCCCATCCGCAATACGAAGAGTTAGGATTGCATTCGTCGAATGGCGAATATCAACAACTCTCGTTATCGCTGTTACAAACTGAAGCGGAGAGTTATACCCCGATACGACCTAAACCCAAAGCAAAGTGCTCGTTGCGTCCTTTATTAGCTTTAGAAAAACAAGGTATTGAGTATTTGGAAGTTCGATGCTTGGATTTAAACCCTTTCTTTTCCACCGGTATAGACCGTACTACGTTGTACTTTTTGGATGCTTTCTTATTACTTTCTTTGATAACTCCTAGTCCTCGTGATTCACAAGAACATTGGGAAGAAGATCAACGAAGTCAATCGATGGTCGTGGAACGGGGCAGGGATCCAAATTTGGAAATCATCGTTGACGGTAAATTCCGTTCCTTACACCACAGCGGCCGCACCGTCCTCGATTTAGTTGAACAGGTTGCCCGTTTACTTGACGAAATTGACGGAGGGAGCAAACACAAAGACGCTGTTGTGTTGCAAAAGGAGAAATTGCAGAATCCGTCCAAAACTCCGTCAGCACTTTTGCTGCAACAGATGGCAACATGGGAAAAGTCTTACTATCGGACAATCGAAACGCTTTCGAAGCAGCATCGAGACGATTTACAGAAGCAACCTTTATCTGAATCACGACGGCAACACTACCATGAGCTAGCTACTCAATCTCATCGAGATCAACGCGAACTGGAGGTTTCAGATACACGTCCGTTTGAGCACTACTTAGAAGACTTCATGCAACTAGAGCTATCAGAATGAACCATTTAGCGCACTGTTGGCTCGCCCGTGGAAACGAAGGACACATTGCTGGTGGATTTCTTGGCGACTTCTACAAGGGTCCGATTCGGCGGGATCTACCAGAAGCACTTCAGGAAGGGATTCGACTACATCGATACATTGATTCATTGACGAACCAATTACCCGAGATGCGGTCTACCTATTCACGTTTTGGAACAGAATTACGAAGGGTTGCACCCATTTTGTTGGATTTAGTCGCAGACCACTTGTTAGCACGACATTGGGATCGGTATGGAACTGGTAAATTGACGGACTTCACGTCGAATTGCTATCGTATAATTGGGCAGTACGAGATTCCCGTTACTGGCAAGCGCTTTTTCCACCACGTAGTCTCCCGAAATTTGTGGTGTGAATACACTGATTTTGATGTCATACTTTCAGTGATGTGCCGCATTCTCGTGCGCTTACGTCTGGATGACCGTACAACACACTTGTCCAAACTTGAACCTCGGATTGAAGACTTTCATGAAGATTTTCGCGAGTATTTTCCGATACTTGTAGGTAAGGTGCAAGCATGGAAAGTTAGAAACGCGGCTTCGACTGCAAAATTGAATAAAACTTGACTGAATCGAATTTACTTTACTTAAGGGACTTATATACCTAGCTTGAACTACCAGAATATACTTATTGACGGGTCCTTGAAGTCACCAATGTGAACGCTTCTCGCCGTCCAGACGCCCCAATCCCGGAGGCCATACTGTTATTATACACATGTATTCAACCCAAGTATGTAATTCCCTTACTTAACTTATTGAAGAAGTTCGCCAGAAAGGAGTATTGGTGTTTTTAGGATTTGACCTTCGGCATTCCGAGACATGGGCAACATTGGGAGTGCTCATCGGTGGAGGCATGCTGTTTTCTACGCTAGTGTTAGAGCACGTCTTCGCGCTCAATCCTTGCTATCTTTGTTTATCACAACGTTATTGCATGTTTCTAGCGGTGTTCATAACGACTTTGAGTTTGTTTGCCGAACCAAGGCGCGGCATCTTTCCGGTACTTACCATTGTGTGTTGTTTGGGTGGGATCGGCTTTGCGTTTCGTCAGTTCTACTTACAGTACGTGCCAGGTGCTGCTGAAAGCTGTGATGCGGATTTGAACTATTATCTTGAAAATAACTGGCCCCACATACAGGATATTGTTTCTGGATTTTTCAAAGGTTCGGAGAGTTGTGGTGATCCTTCCATTATTCCTATTCTTTCGTGTGATGCATTTCTACTATTGATCACCATTGCGGTTCTACAGCTAGTTTATGGACCTCAATCGTCCTATAAGTAACTCACCGACACTTCACTTGGTATCAGTCAATTGGGATTAGGTTCCCCGACCTAATCTCTTTTTACAACTTACACGTCTCTGGTTTTTTCTGTGTTGCAATTCAGAGATATTCATTTCAAGTACGATAACCAACCGCTCTTTTCGGGGTTATCACTAACAATACACGCTGGGCATAGAGCCTGTATCGTTGGGCGGAACGGGGTCGGAAAGACCACATTGTTCGAGCTGCTTCTCGGCAACCTGATTCCAGACGACGGGGACATAAGCTATCCCAAGGATTGGCGCGTCGCGACTCTACGTCAAAACGTGACTCCGAGTGAGCGCTCGGCACTCGACTTTGTCAAGGATGGCGATGCGAATTTGCGTTATCTTGAAAGCCAGATCGAATCTGCTACGAAAAATGCAGACGATAGTAAGCTCGTCGCGTCGTTGAGTGCCTATGAGGATCAGGGAGGCTACCGCTACACTCAACGCGCCGAGACGATCTTGCACGGACTTGGATTTACTTCGAAAGACCTCGACAAACCACATGGCGAATTCTCTGGTGGATGGCGAATTCGCCTCAATCTCGCGCAAACACTGATGATTCCTTCCGACTACCTTTTGTTAGATGAACCGACGAATCATTTAGATCTAGAGGCCGTGTCATGGCTTTATCGTTGGTTGCATAAGTACGAAGGAACGATCGTGCTGATCGCACACGATCGTGAGTTTATCGATCGTATTGCGACCGAAGTTATACACTTGGATCAAGGGGTCGCCAGAACTTATAGTGGTGGATACAGCGCGTTTGAAAAGCAACGTGCGGCACTCTTACTTGAACAGGAAACATTACTTCAGAGACAAGAGAGAGAAAGAGCTCGTATTCAGAAATTTGTCGATCGATTTCGCGCCAAGGCTAGTAAAGCCAAGCAAGTTCAGAGTAGGATCAAATTACTGGAAAAAATGACTTACACAGCGGTGTTACGTGATGAGGCACCGTATCAGTTTTCGTTTTCGTCTCCTACTCGATTCGATCAACCAATGGTGAGTTTTCAGAGCTGTACGTTAGGGTACGACCAGCATCAAGTAATTAAAGATTTCACCCAACGCATCTACCCCAAAGATCGTATCGGGATTCTTGGGATTAACGGAGCGGGGAAAACAACGTTGTTGAAAGCTATAGCTAAAGAACTGAACCCTTTACAGGGTATTGTAGAAGTGAGCGAACACACGACCGTTGGTTATTTCGCGCAGCATCAGCTGGAGGTGTTAAAGGGTACGCTGTCAGCATACCAGGATATTGACACGAGCACGGAAATGTCCGCGCAGTCGATCCGAAACTTTTTAGGTGCTTGGGGATTCTCTGGACCGACGGTATTTCGGCCAATTTCCCAATTGAGTGGAGGCGAGAAAGCACGCTTGGTGCTTGCGAAGCTTGCGTTGCAAAGACCCTCGCTATTGGTTCTGGATGAACCCACTAACCATCTCGATTTAGAAATGCGTAATGCCCTAGCGAGTGCATTGGACAACTTTGAAGGGGCAGTTGTCGTCGTTGCACACGATCAACACCTTCTCCGACAGTGTGTTAACGAATTTTGGCTCATTCGTGATGGCGCAATCGCCGCGTACCGAGGTGACTTAGATGACTATGAGGCTATGCTGAGCCCTGTAGTGAATGAACAACTTGATACCAGCAGTTTAAACTCTAAAGCGAAGAGGCAACATCGTGCACTATTACGCGAACAGAAGAGAGCTCTCGCTAGAGAAATTGACCGTATTGAGAGTTCACTTGACGAGATTTCTGGAGAAGTGGATTCGTTAACGAAGCACTTACAAGACCCCACTACGCTGAAACATCTAGACCGTAACGAGTTGAACAGTCTTCTCGCCCGACACAACGACCTTACTCAGGAGATAGCGCGCTTGGAAACTCGGTGGTTCTCGCTTACTGAATCGATGGATCAGGGGACCGAGGATTGCTCTCAGTGAATCATTTGATCTTCGGCATTTCGAAAGATCACTGATGTTCGCTCCAACTCTATCTCCACCTTCTTCCCTTTGCGTTTTACTTCCGCTTTAATCACATCGTCCTCGGAACGCTTCAATGCCTTGGTAACGTGATCAATCGCTCGGATCGCCGTGTCATCGATGTCTATCAGGATATCTCCCGCCTTGAAATCGCTGTCCTTCGGGGCTTTTAGTATTAATACGCCAAACTCTACGTCAAAATACTGTCCCATCTCATCTTCGATTTCCAGCAGAAACACAGATGGTGGTGCTTTGTATTCAATGGTAACCGCACCTGGTCTATCGTGATCCCACATCACTATTGGACCCATCGGTCCCTTCAATGTTTTCAAGGGAAATTTTGTAACTATCGCTTCGTCATCATTCTTGATCTGAACGTCAACTTCTTTCTCGTCTCGACGTACAGTAAGTTCAAGCGGTGGAAAGCCTCTGATCACATTGGCATAAGGAAATAGGTAATATTGCATTGTCGCAACCGGGTCATCAAGCTCGTCGACTGCTACTTGTTCGTTAATCTTGGTTATGACGTCGTTTACCTTGAGATCCGTGAGATGAAATCGCCCTTCCGGCTCTATGGAAGTCACCAACACTTGGTTTTCTGGCGTAGCTTCCAACGTGATTCCAAGTTCCTGTTCCCCGAACACCGCAAATCTCCCCGAAAGGTTATTTAGCATAGTCTTCATGAAGTCTTCTATCGGTGAGACCATGTCTTTGACATTCATGGCATTCGAGAGGTCTACAAGCGCGCTTTCAGCTAACACCCAAGACTCCAGCTCAGCCAACGTATCCAAATACCGGTCGCTGTCCACAAGAGGCTGAATTTCTACAACTAGTTCGTCGTCGTCGTTATCGCTAGAGGATTGCTCTTGAGCCCACAGTATCGGTGCGACCAAAATTATCGTTGCAAGCGACAGTATTTGATGTAATTTTCCCATATGTTCGTCTTTCATGTTTTGTTTGTATCTTGTCATTACGTTTAATCCAAAATTGTGCGAAACCTCAATATATTTTTGTCTACAGTCACGCTTCTTTCTCTTTTGTTTCGCTTAATTAACAACTTAAGCTCGTCTTCACCATCCCGTATTTCTTCAATCGCTTGAGGAGAAACCGTACGAATCGGTTGATCATCAACTTTCAACAATATGTCTCCAGGTTGAATACCCTCGACTTCTTCTGCTTCTAATACTAACACACCGTACTCTACTCCGAAGTAGCGACCAAATTCCTCTTCGATATCCATGACATACACAATGTCGCTTGGACGATCAAAATCTGATTGGAACAGAGTGCTTATGCGTTCGCGAATGTCCCGCAGAGTCGCGGGTATTTGATACGTCGAACTCTCCTCTGGATTTATCGACGACCAACGGACAGTGGCAACATCTACTTGAATCTCTTCGGTACCACGTTGCAATGTGATATTGATGATAGATCCGGGCGGGTTTGAATTGATCAACTCGACCGTAGCCGCTACTGGATCATCTAGTTCAGCTATCTCCACATCGCCGATTCTCGTAATCACGTCGCCTGCAAAAACACGAGCTATGTTTGCGGGTGCTCCTTCCAAGACCCGGATTATCGGTACTCCAGCGTCCATTGCTTGATCCAATTGAACACCGATAAAACCTCTGGTCGTGTCGTCTCGAGCCTGCCTGTAGCGCGAAAACAGAGTGTCAATGGGTGGAATTCGATTTGATGACACTTCATCGGTGAGCAGTTCGTTGTAGCGTCTCTGCAATGTTTCAAGGCGTAGTTCTAGCTGGCGCAACTGAGCTTCTAACTTGTTTAATCGGCTGTCTTCAGTTTGCTGTTGGAGAATGGTTGGTTCTTCGACAGAGTCTAGTGTACCGGAGTCTTCGGCAACAAGGTTTGCATTCAAGCTTGCAAAGATACAAACGATACAGGTCAAGGTAATGGAAGCTTTCATACCCATGGATCTAAACACTGTTCAATTCGAATAATTTCTATAGTCATTCCAAAATTGCTTGCAGACTGAATTTGTCCTTTTCGAGAGAAATGTTCAGGTCTTTTTTCTTTCGCTTAATTTGAAGCTCGATCTTATCTTCCGCGTTGTGCTTATGTTGGAAAGCTTGTGAAATTGAGCGTATAGGTTTGTCATCAATTTTTAGGAGAATATCACCTGCATAGATGCTTTCCACATCGGGTGCTTTGACCACCATTACGCCATACTCTACATCAAAATAGCCACCTAAATCTTCTTCTATTTCCATTACGAAAACTTTGTTTTCAGCTCCAGGAAAACTCGCCGTGATATAGTTCCAAAATCTCGGATCCACCGGTGAGTTATTAATCGTGACTCCTTCAACAGCATGCCATTGCCCGCCAAAGGCGCGGAGCTTCTCCATAGAAAATCGATCGATAGTTGCTACCTCTATTTCTTGCTCATCGTCGTTTCGTTGCAACATAAGCCGAACGACCGTGCCGGGTGATTTCGAGGTGATTACTTCAACCGCGGATTGAACGGGATCATCAAAGTTCAACAGATCGACGTCGTCTATACTCGAAATCACGTCGCCGGCTTTGACTCCTGCAAGGTATGCCGGCGCAGTGTCCATCACACCTGTGATCAACACTCCTTTACCCGAAGCATCCTCTAACATGACTCCTATAACGCTATCATTGCGGCCTCGATAATTCCACGAAGTTGGTTCTCGAATTAAATTGAGAGTGACCGGAGCGATCTGTTCGGTAAGCCTGTTGGTCAGAATCAGTACATCATCGAAGATTTCTTGAGAATCTTGGAGCTCGGCGGAGACTTTTTTCAGCCGATTCCGTGCTTCTTGAAGTTCTACGGCGGCAGCATCGAACAACTTTTGAGCTTCATCGAACTTTGTTTTTGCTGCCCTTACATTAGCTTCCTTAGTTTGAAGTTCTTGCGTAGTGTCTTCTTCTTTCTCAGTCTCTGTGCCATCGTCTGTGTCGGCTTGCAATACTGCGGCCAGTAGGAGTACAACGATGAGCGTTAGGAAATTGGGTACTTTCATATCGGTACTGTTTTCGTTTATTTGCTTGAAACTATTCACTCCAAAATTGCGTGCAAACTAAATTCGTCTTTGTCGAGAGTAATGGTCTTCTCACGTTTATTCCTCTTGAGCAAAATCTCGACTTCACTTTCCGCATCTTGTTTGTGCCGAAAGGCGTGCGATAGGGACCGTACAGGTTTTTCATCGATTTCTAACAGAATGTCCCCGGCTTGAATTTCTTCGACATCTTCTGCGTTGAGTACAAGAACGCCGAACTCAACGTTGAAGTAGCCGCCGAACTCTTCTTCAATCTCCATAACGAAGATTTTGTTATCGGTGCTAGGCACACTAAGCAAGTCGGCTGTATCACCAATGACTCTAGCAAATCCTTCTATCTCTGGATTCAGAACGTTTGCAATTGAGGTCGACCACGCTGTAGAGGGTGTAATGTTCGCATATAAGGAATTACGATCAATGACCGCCACACTTACGTCTCGTTCGTCGCGATCACGTTCTATCGCTAAACGAATGATTGAGCCAGGCTTTTTTAGTGCAAAAAAAGCTGCCGTGAATGCAGTCGGATTATCAATTTCGGCAAGTTCAATATCTCCTACAGCCAAAATTTCGTCGTCCGCTTGAATACCAGCTATGTCTGCAGGTGCTCCTTCATAAACCTCTTGAATCGGTACTCCAGAGTCCGTTGCTTCCCCTAATAAGACACCAATCACTCCGTCATTCTGACGCGTAGTTCTCCGTTCTCCAATATAAACTCCGCCTGCAAAGCCACTAGGTAAGTAAGGTAAGTTTCGAGCAATTGTGGCAATTTCTAAGTCAATCTCTTCAGAGTCACGTTGTACCGTGAATTGCATGACCGAACCCGGTTTATACGAAGCGATTAAAGCAAGAACGGTATCAATTGAATCATCTATACTGTCAACTTCTACACCGACTACACTCAGAATAACATCGCCCACTTGGACGCCCGCGATGTTTGCAGGAGTGCCGTCAAACACCTCTACAATCGGTATCCCACTGTCCGTTGCCTCTCCCAATTGGACACCGATATATCCTATACGCGCCGAAGTACTAGTAGCGAACGGATCCAACATTAAGTCAGAAAGAATAGCGTACCGATATTGGGCATCCTGAGCGAACGCATCTTCTTGTGCCTCAGCAAGGCTTGAAGTAATCGCTTCAACTTCAGTCCTGTGCCGGTCAGTTGCCTCGCGAAGAATTGCAGATTCTTTTATCAATTGATTACGAGCTGTTTTCAGCTCTGCAGCTTTTTCATCGAATGCACGTTGTTTCTCTTCAAGTGCCGCTTCCAATTCCTTTATTAAGGTTTCTTTTTCAATAAGCTCCTTTGTAGCCTCAACCTTTTGACTCTTATCCGTCGTGACCGAATCATCATTGTCCTTTGCGATGCCGTTCAAGCCCAATAGGAAAAGGGTGAAAAGAGCAATTATTTGTAATGCTTTCATGACGCGTTTCTCCAACTTTGTTTAGTTAAACTGCGCTACTTTTTGGTATGCGTTCTTTTGTTGCCGTAGACGAATTGCAAGATAGTTCTCCATATGAGTCTCTCTTGTCCGCAACAATTCTTGCCGCCTCGCAGTTGCGCTTTGAGGGAGCTTCTCGATCTCTTGGTCGATGTTCGTTATCCTGTGCACTATTGCAGTTGGTGTCAATGCAGATGAGTGTTGTCGGAAATCAAGATCTGACGGTAATGTTGAGCTAGGCTCTACTGCGGCTACTTCGTTCTCTTCGATACCCTCATTCACCGCGACACTTGTGGGTGGCGGAAACTTCGATTGCTGGTCGACTACGACCCAAAGAGTCGCGACAAACAGCGAAAGAACGACACTACACTGTATCAACTTTCGCTTGAATGTTTTTCGTCTTTGGATCGTATTCTGAACATCCAGCAACAAACCTTTGGGAGGGTTTTGAAGGGGAAGTTGTTGTAACTGCTCCGAGAAATTTTCGAAAGAATTTATGGACATGAGAGAGTGCTCCATCGGCTTAGTAGTTCAGTTTGGACCGACTTTCCCTCAGTCTCCTCCACTGGGGAGCGTGAATCAGTTGAACTCATTTTTTGCGATAATCTTGAAATAATAACTTTTGAATAACTCGTGCTACGTTTGAGTATTTGCCCAATCTCTTTGTGGGTATATCCTTCCACGCAGTACATCCAGACCACCAATCTCGTTTTCGGATCCATTTTCGCCAGGGCTTTATCGATGTCTATCGAATTAGCCTGATCGATTTCTTCGTATCCTTCTTCTGGTTCTACATCGATACGTCGCTTGTGCCAAGGAGAACGAATTCTCAGGTAGCACCGATTAATTGCAACGGTGCGAACCCAACCGACGAATCGATCAGGATTCTTAACGGTATGGGCTTTGGAAATCACATCAACGAAAGTATCCTGGGTGACGTCCTCGGCCGCATGGCTATCTCCTAAAACTCGAAGCGCCATCGAATATACGTGAGGAGACAGTCGTTCAAACACTGCTGCTTGCGCGTTCACGTCGCCCCGCATGAGCTTGTGCACGGTCTGCTCATCGATTTCCACACCACGAATGCTGGTCATGCTAAATTAGATTGTTCTATTGGAAAAAAGGTCACAAGTACTTGATCACAAAATTTACATCCGGAAGGTTCGTTCATCAACACCGCTTTAGTCTATGTTACGATTGGAAGGTTCATAGCCGACGATCGCAGAGCATTGGAACCAAACGGGTAAATCGAACATCTGCTAGTGGATTAGGATTGTGTTCCACAGTTTCAATCGGTTCAATCTTGCGAGAGCTCACCCTCGCTAAAGTTGTAAACCCTTGTACTTCTCTTAAAATATTGAGTTTCTTCGATGCTAGTTCAGAGTATCTCTTGACAGTAGTGTTGGTGCGTACCACTACGCACTTGGGTGGTGGCGCTGACTAATACACACGGTAACGGGGAGATCCCGTTCAAACGGTCCATTCGTGGAAAGTTAACCGTTATCGTTATTACTATTTTGATGTTGACAGTCACAAGCGTGACTGTTTTCGACTTCATCTACATTCGCGATATCCTTAAGCGGGAAATCCACAACGAGCTTAGTCTTTACGGCAAAAGCCTCCGGTCAATTCTTCATCTGTATATCGAGCAAGAGCTCGAACTACTCCGCACGTATATTGCAGTCAATCAGTTGGACGTGTCTTTGGAGACCACCAACGAGAGTTCTGCGAGCACTCGCGAGCTCAGCGAACAGATGCAAAAGAACATTATTGAATTTGAAACCGGAGCGAATACTTTTCGAGCCTTTCAGTTATTGAATCGAGAGGGTACGATTGTCGCTGCTAGCAACCAATCGCAAGTTGGAAAATCTTTAGCGGACAGTACGTTATTTACAGAGGGCAAGCTTAGAAAATATGCTGAATTTGACATGCGCGGCACTCTAGGTCAGTATCTTGCTATTTGTGAACCGATTACCGGCGCGCAAGACGAACTACTCGGCGTTGCAGTTATCAACAGTGATGTTTCACTGTTGCAGGAAGTGCTTAATTCAGCACAAACTGAACACGATAGTACGGACGTCCGCATGGGAGTTTTGAACGAACAAGACTTGATTGAGTATGTCTTTTCAACGGATAACTCGCCACTTCACTACTCGATTGACCCAGAAAAAGATATAGCAATGAATCGCGCGTTGCTTGGCGAGGCTAATTTCATCGACAACCTTGTTGACTCAGATGGAAATCGCGTCCTTACTGCGTTCTTACCGGTGAGTGATGGGAGCTTTGGTTTGGTGGTGGAAGTAAATACTAGTGAAGTGTTCGCGCCTACTCGTAGCGCTCTAGCTACTACGATTGTCGTTGGAGTTACCGTCGCGTTGCTCTCCATCTTGGTTGCGACAACGTTCGTACGTACTTCACTATTTCCGATCCGTCGATTAGCACATGCGGCGCAACGGGTTACCGAAGGTGATTTGACTGCGCGGGTAACCGAAGATTCAAAGGATGAATTAGGCGCATTGGCGCACGTATTCAACGACATGGTCGAGACTGTACGAACAAACCAACAAACACTTGAAGATACGGTAAACCGACGCACGGCTGAACTTGAAGAGTCGAAGGATCAATTGAGCGCATTGGTAGCTAGCTTCGAACGGCAGAACGAGTTGATGGAGCAAGACTTGCAACAAGCGGAAGTCATTCAACGTTCGTTGCTGCCACGGTACCCACCTGCAGTTCCAGGTTTCACGCTTTCGGCACTCTATGTACCGGGAAATAACGTCGGGGGTGATTTATACGATGTGTTCCGAATCGATGATCAACACTTCGGCTTGGTCGTTGCTGATGCGACTGGTCATGGCGTCAGCGCAGCGATGCTTTCGGTTCTGTTTAAGAATCGCCTGGACTTAGTCGAAGCCGACGAAAGCGTGTTTCAATCGGAAACAAGTACAGATCCACTGAGCGATAAAACATCGGAGACTCGATCAGTTTATAGTGCAATCCCAGTTTTTGAACGAGTAAATGACGAACTTGTGTCAGACGTGGTCGGTTCGAATATGTTTGTTACGGCTGTGTGCTGCATTTTGGACACTCAGAAATCGCAACTCACAATTGCGAATGCGGGCCATCCTCCAGTGTTGTACATCCGTGCTTCAGGCGAGGTCGAACTCGTGAAATCGCCGGGCCCTGCATTGGGTTTGTATCCGGACGCAGTATTCGCCGAACGTACGCTGACATTACACGATGGAGACAACGTGCTCCTTTATACAGATGGGTTATTTAGCTTGGATGAAGACGAATCAATTAGGATGGAAGCAATTGCGAGTAAGTTGCAGCAATTGAAAGGACAGGACAACATATTGAACGCACTGGTCGGCGAATTGCAAAACGGTGCTACAACCGAGGAACAAGACGATATCACCATGCTCATGATCGACGTGCGCGAAGGTGAGAATCAATTTGAGAACCAGTTCGAGTCGCTCACGCGTACACGCACCATGGGTTCAACGACCGGAAAAGAAAACAATGGGCAGCCAGCCCCCCACATCGAAATTGCTCAGGCCGAGACAACTACGTTTTTAATCTTTGTCGGAAAAGTTTCTTGGGTACAAGGGAAACCGGTTGCACAGTCGATCCGAAATGCAGTGCGGAAAAAACACGATATCGTCGTGGATCTCAGTGCTTGCGACTATCTTGACAGCGCAATGTTAGGAACCCTTCATGAAACTGCACACGAATGCTCGCTCAACAGCTTGAATTTAACCATTCAAGGTTCGTCAAAACCAATATACGATGCGTTTGTAGAACTTGGTATGTACGATGTATTAGGATTTGTTATTAGCGGTAAAGTACAAGTCCCCGCTGATCGCTCTCGACTATCCGACGAAGACATAGACATGATGGCGCAACAGCGTTGGCTGTTACGAGCGCACGAGGCATTGGCGTCGCTTAACGCTGCGAACGAAGAAGAATTTCGACACGTTATCGAAGAACTACGCGAGGGTATTGAAGAAGCCGAAGAAGCGCGTCGGACTAAGTCTTCGGGAACACCTTGAACTAAGGGACTTCGAACCGTTTTCTTTCGTAAAAGAGAACGCGGCTCGCAGCTCCGTGAGCCAATCATCCATTCGAGTTCTAATTTGGTTCAACGCTAAGAACCGCGCTGTAGTCAAATTTCTTACGAGGCTCAAGAATTAACTCATTAAGAGCTATTTGGGTCGAGGAGAGTTAAAAACCCTAAATCGATTTGCATCCAACGAATTGGCTGATTGCGGCAAACTGACCATCTAGGTCGGTTATCAATCCCTCATATTCGTAGAGCGTTTGCATGTCTCTTACCAGTGTCTTTAACTCGTGTGGGTCGAGTCGATATTCGGGACTCTCTGGTCCAGCTAACGGTCTGTCGTCAGCGTCATACTTGATGTGGTGCTCGATGAGTAGATGGCCTCCATCCACCAAGTATTTGTCGAGATTGGGAAACAACTCACGTTTTATGTATCTCACCACGATGATAAGATCAAAATTTCCGAGCACGGGTAAGCCTTCATCAAGATCGTGTCGAATGTAGGTAATCTGGGCATTGTTTGGGTGCGTTGTGTTCCTAGCCTTCGCTAATGCAATGTCAGAGACATCTATACCAGTGACCTGAAATCCTCTACTGGCGAGAAAGCGACTGTTTCGTCCCGTACCACAGGCAATGTCTAGTGCGCGAGAACCATTGAATCTTTCACTCCAATGTGCGAGGAGGCGGCAGGGATGGGGTCGATTCTCGTAGAATCCATCTTGATATCGTTCGTTCCATTTGGTGCGGTCTTCTTCACTCACTCTCTAGCAGTCCTTTCGGTTTTAATAGTTGCGCAATTCCGATATTGGCAGTGGACGTTGGCATTTCGCTACTCCGAGTTCGTCTTTTCATCCTCCGACTCGGTGGCCCCGTTATTTCCACCAGACTGGTTGTTGTCTTGAAAAGGGCGTTCCTTGCGGGACAACCGACGAACGAACCACCACGCTGCGACTAAAAAACCACCAGCGTAGATAACACCCATCACAAGTAGCGCAATGCTGCTACCACCGTCAACTTCTGGCAAGACTCAACTCACACGATTTCGTGTTCCGTTCACTAGTAACAGTAACGTCAAACATGCAATCAACTGAAACGACCTTCAGCCGGTGTTAGCATAACATCAGTCATCGTTCTGTTGTGGTTTAACAAAACCCGCTGGACGGTCGTGTTGCTCATTGTCGAAGAACTTCTGCATTTGTTCCATTAGGTAGCGTCTCGCCTGCGCATCGCGCAATGAAAGATGACTCTCATTGATGAGCATAGTCTGAAGTTGTTGCCACTCCTGCCACGCACGGAGAGAAATGTTCTCATAGGCATCCTGACCTAGAGTGCCCGGCATCGGGGGTCGGTCCATCCCTGGCAATTTTTTCTGGTACTTCCTACAAAATACGGTCCGGGTCATTTCGTCTCCACTAGGGATTTTGCTAACTTAATTCGTTGCATTGTTCTCACAGGCAAACCGACGCGCGTCAATGATCGAAATGCTGTCCACCGAGTGTTCAAGGGCGTACCAAGAGTCTTCGATGATATGTTGTATTTTGCAACCGTCAGCTTCTCGGTGACTTGCTGATTGGATATTCGGTACGCGTTAGTGTGCACACCTTCGAATAAGCGCACATTCGATTTTGGCAGACTCAATTGAAGTAGGAAGTTTTGAGGTTGGACGAGATCTGCTACCTCAGGAGTGTCCCACATGAATGCATAGGTACCCGTTGATTCACGTTGCCGTAGCAAGCAATTAAAGTCCTGATCAAACACGACGCAAGGTCTGATGGTTTTACGCTGCAAGGGAGCACTCTTTTTTGTAGTTGGAAAGTCTGAAACTTGATCTGTTTGATAAGCGACACAGTTCGAGATTAAAGGGCATTCATTGCACTTTGGATTGGATACTTTGCACCATAAGGCACCAAAATCCATGACTGCTTGATTGTAGTCTCGAGCTCTTTTTTGTGGCGTGTGTGATTCCGCTAATTTCCACATTTCGCGCTCTGAAATTTTTGTTGCGTCTGGTCCATTTACACCGTGAAATCTCGACAACACCCGGCGAACATTAGCATCTAGAATAGTAGCTGGCTCGTTCCACACTGCAGCGACAATGGAACCCGCAGTAGACCGTCCAATCCCTGGTAACGAACACAGTTCTGAGACTGTCTTTGGAAATTTTCCCGAGTACTCTCTGACGATCACATCCGCGGTCCGATACATATTTAGCGCTCGCCGATAGTAACCTAGACCGTGCCACGTTGCGAGTACTTCTTCCTGTGATGCGCGCTGTAGCGCGAACACATCGGAGAATTGTTCGATAAAGCGATCGAAGTGGTTAATTACGGTTGCTACTTGAGTTTGTTGCAACATTATTTCGGAAACCCATACTTGATATGGAGAACGATGCTTCTGCCAAGGTAAGTCTGTCCGACTGTGTTCTTTACTCCATCGAAGAATCTGAGTGGTAAACCAAGTCAATTCGCGTCTTTAATCGGGGCTAAAATATTTGTGATCACATTCTAGTTCAAGTACTTATAAGGATAAGCAGTGTCAGATGTTCAAAACTGGGATCCAGCTTTATATACACTCGGTCAGAAACATCGAGATCTCTTGAACATCGTGGTAGCTCATACTACCAAGCATCATTTGCAACTCACTCCAGAACAGCTTGACACATTACGAGTCATTTTTCTTATTGATGCGCGCGCATGGGCCGATTTTGCGGTTGATAAAACCGACGAAGAACTGGTCAGTTGGATAGAGTTATTCACGTTGTGCCCAGAACAATATTCGGGCTTTGACCGGGGTGCAAACTCGCCAGTCATTCCTCTTGTCCGAGTTTTACGACATCGCGGTACTTATCCTCCACAACTAACCAAGTGGATCAAACAGCAATCCACGAATAGGTTCCTACCACATGGTAGTTTAGCCGATCGTCTTTCCAAGAACTAGACACCCGAGATCTCGGTAGGGTAAACTCATTGACGTGGATCGGGTCGATTGTGAAAGACACACAACGTCGCAATTCACTCTGTGACTCACAGGCGGATCATGTGCGTCCAACTCAGTTCATAGAATTTGCGAACAAATTTCTTTGTACCCAGACATCCTTGAAATTCGAGACACGAGCGTCTTAGAGTTCAGGGTATCGTCCAGCCATCTCAAACTTAGATTTGTAAGGATTCAACATGGCCACCAATTGGCTCTTTAACGTTCTACTGATTCTCGTTGCAATAGTCGTTTTTGTGTTCCTCGTATTACCCAGACTGCGAAAAAGCGAACTTTGGCAAGCTACTCTGACACCGTTGTCGTCGATTATCGGTAGTGGCTTTTTAGTGATGGCGCCGCTGCTCGCCAGCATCGTCGGAATTTACGCAACCTATGCAGTGACGGCAATCGTGCTAGTTGCCTACGCGCTGGGTTACGTAATGCGATACAACATCAGACACGTGGAATCGCCCAGTCTCGACTCTGAACCCCACAAGGTGTTTCGGGTACCAGAATATCTAGGAAATTTGGTTCTCGTTGTAGCTTATGTAATTGCAGTGGCGTTTTATTTATCGTTGCTATCCGACTTCCTGCTAAATTTCTTTGGTATCAACAACATTCTTCTAGAAAGGATTTTTACTTCTACCATCATCGTGTTTATCGCTATTGTCGGATACACGCGTGGATTGACGGGCTTAGAACGTTTAGAGTCCTATTCCATGACCATTCAGTTATCCGTCGTTGCTGCGTTAATCCTAGGGCTCTGCTTGTTTAACTTCAATTTTCAAGAAGACGTTGTCTTTGCACGTGAAGAGTTCACTTTTGTAGTGCAGATTCAGATGCTTGCAGGTGTACTGTTGGTTGTACAGGGATTTGAAACTTCTAGATTTCTTGGCGATAAATACACACCTGAAGTACGAATTAAGAGTATGCGGATTGCACAGTGGATATCTGGTGTGATCTATATAGTCTCGGTGTTTCTACTGCTGCCCTTACTTACCAACGTCGATCTTTTCAATGTTGAACTGTCATCAATCATCTCCGCTATGGCCCCGGTCGCGTTTGTCTTACCCGCGATGTTGATGCTCGCAGCATTAATGAGTCAGTTTAGTGCCGCTGTCGCGGATACCAGTGGCGGCGGTGGTTTATTGCGCGAAAACAGTCAGGACATCCTGTCCTCCAAGGTGGGCTACATAGTAGTGACAGTCTCTGCTGCAATGCTTGTTTGGACGGTCGACTTGTTTGGTATCATCGCACTTGCTTCAAAAGCGTTTGCTGCCTACTACTTTGTACAGACAGTGCTTGCTCTCATTCACAATACGAGGGAAGGGATGTTTCGTTCTTTGGCGGCTATCTGGCGTCAGGTACTGTTTGTAGTATTAGCTCTGATTTTGGCTTTCGTTGTGATCTTTTCCATTCCTGCGGAAGAAGAAGACACCGAGCACAAAGTCGAAATCACCACGGATTCAATCTCAGACATGAATACAGAGCGGTTCAACGAATTTCACTCTTTAACGGTTATAAGCGGTTCTTGACCTGATCTAGTTAAACACAGTATATGGTCTGTTTTCTTTTCGTAGTATGATTGGGTGCGGAAACAGTTCGTCTGAGACATAGAAAAGGACTAGGGTCGAGCCTCGTGATTCACAAACAATCACATCCTTCACCTAATAGTATCGAATCCTCAGTCCAGCGAAGGCGAAATGCTAAATTTCAGTTCATCTCGTGCTTCGCTGGATAGATACGAATTGCGATGAGCCAACTGCTAGTCCGCGAAAGTGTGCTGGCGACCGAGGTGACAATCCATGAGTGCACAAGCTGCAAGAGACCGCGCCTCATCAGAAGGAAGATCGTTCATATTGATTCGTTATTGCCCAATTGCCTAAACCAAAATTTTGATCAGTTTAAGAGATCATTGTTTGTCCTTCCGTAACTTGTTAGACTCTTTGTAGAAGGGGCAATAGGTCGCAAATCGAAATTGACCAACGCGACAAATTAACACAGAATATATTTTTTTACTGTAGCACCGAATTTCATGCGATTGCGATTGTGTTTTGTGTAAAATGAATTTCCATCGCGGGCGCGTACATCCGTTTGGCGGAAGTATTGCGTCTACCAATCTTGTTCTACTTGTTGTGAAAATAGGGGGACCTATGACGAGATCTTCATTTAAGTCGCTGTGGTGGTTGCCACTAGTTGCGATGCTTTCATGTTTGGGTATCCAAGCCCAAAATGGTAATTCAGCTGCTACACCCGAACACGGAATTGGCGGTGCTGTACCGATGAGCATTTACAGCGACAATATTGCAATGAAGTTACGCCTGGAAACCGAGCGTTGGCGTAAAGATACCTATGTAGTTATCGATTACGCCCAAACAAACGCTTTCGAAATTCAGGCTTGCGTACTTGGTACGTTAAGGTTTGGCGAAAACGAAAACACTTTAAAGGTTCTCGCCGAGAACTTCCACATTGAAGTTTCCAAAGAAGACATCAGCGTAGCTCCAGACTTACTTTGCAATACATTGACAGCAGAGTATGCCGAAGAAAACAATCAGATTGACGTCGCCGCTAAGATCGGATGGCCGATATTGAAGCACTACAGCTTGCGGTTGAATTTTGACACTCAGGAACTGGTACTAACTCCTTCTGAGGAGAGATCCCCAGAGGATGCAAGAGCGGAGTTTGAGCTTGTCATAAATGATTTACAACAAGTTGGAGACCAAGTTTGGGTGCCAGTATTTGCAGCGGAAGATGACAGAGTCTACATGCAATTCGATACGGCTACATATCACACCCGCATTGATCAAGATCTCGCTTCGACCATTAACTATCCGGCTGAGGAAGGAGCAACGGTTTACTTCTCCGATGGAGATACTGAACGACCGATTACGGACATGGCAGCTTTGATGCGAGTCGATTTTCAATCAGACGACCGCATGAACGCAGGTCAGCGATTGGCGACCGGGCTCTCTCTATTGACGGGTTATGATCTTGAGATTAATCCAAAACAAGGTTATCTAGCGCTCACACAGGTCACGAATAGCAACTATAGAACTCAAGATGAGGAATTCTATGCTGCGCTTGAAGCGAAAGACCGGCATGCTCTTGATGCATTTCTTGCTGCTCATCCAGCAGACCGAAACGTCGAAGAAGCTGTAGAAAGTCGATTTGTTCTCGGACTTGAAGCCGGCGACACAGTCGACGTGCAAATGGCTGCGCTAGAAAAAGGTGTCGATGTCACTGACAAAGGCGAACGGTTCCGTTATCTCAATGGATTTGTTGGTCTTGCAGCACAAGCTGACGCTGACCCCAATTTGACGATTGCTGTGGGCGAACGTTCATTAGAGTTCGTCGGCGTGTCAAACAACCCAGCCGACCGTCAGCAGATTCAGATGTACATGGGCGATTTGTACTTTGAACAGGGTGATGTCAAACAAGCCACACGGTACTACATGAGTGCTGGCTTTAACGGGGATCCGAGAGCAGAGAACGTTGTGAAGTTTAAGCTAGCCACAGTTTACGAAAAACAGGAGCGATGGGGTCGTGCATACGCGAACTATGCTCGTGCATTGAAGGAGCAAATGACCCTACCACCCGATATGGTTGCTAATGCTCAGGAAGGGCTTACACGAATTCGACCGCATCTTGATCCACACGATCCATTAATCGAAGAAGTGGAGAACATGCGAAAGTATGTCTCTGTTGTCGTGAAAATCGGTGATGCACTACCTAATGTCACTGCCAAGACTTTAGAAGGCGTTGAGCAGACACTTGAAGATTTCAAAGGCAAGGTAGTACTTATCGACGTGTGGGCTACTTGGTGTGGTCCTTGTATCGCTGGCCTGCCCAAGCTCCGCGAAGTAGCAGAGCAATTTGAAGGGACTAACTTTACGGTCCTCTCGGTCAGCGCGGACGACAAAGTCGAAACGGTGAAAGATTTCTTAGAAGACGAAGAGTTACCTTGGGATCATTGGCACATTGGCGCAACTAGCGAAACACATCAGAAGTGGAATATTCGTGGATATCCTACCTACATGCTTGTTGGCCAGGACGGCACTTTGCTTGCACGTGGGCATTCGTTAACTGACGAGATGATTGAGCAAATAGAACAAAATCTGATTCAGATTTAATCTTTCTTTTTCTTAGTAAGACACAGCACCGGTGGTGAGATACCTCACCACCGGCGTTTTACATTCAGTGCTGCTACCTCTTTGCAAAATAAAAAATGTTCGTGTTCGACTCTGTCTCCGCCTGAAATTGCGGTTTAGTACGTAACAGTAAATAGACGTATTGCGATTTAGCTTTGTGTGTTACAGTGCAGGAGTTGGTTGAACTCGTCGGTTCGTTATTGTGGACCAACGTGTTTGATCACATTTGAACAACATTTTGTAACGAGTACCGACTAGAAACATTTGAGGGACAGGCACTATTATGAAGAACCTATTTAGCTCCAAAATTTCTTGGGTTGCAATTATTGCATTACTCACGGGAATTTCATTGCAAGCACAGTCGGGAGATGCTCCCGCGACAACCGAATTGGGAATCGGAGGATCAGCACCTCTTATGGTGTACACCGATAACATTGCGGTCAAGTTGAGACTAGAATCTCAAATTTTTCAGAAGGATACCTATGTCGTAATTGACTATACCCAACCAGGAGTTATGGATGTTTGGCCTGGTCTATATGACTCAATGCGATTTGGCGAAGGAGAAACAACACTAAAAATTCTTGCTGAAAATTTTTCCTTAGAAATTCCAAGAGACCAACTGCGCCGAGCTCCACCCGGAGGACCGAGTTTCCGAGTGATGCAACAGCTTACTGCAGAGTTTGAAGAGCAGAACGAACGGATTGATATCGCGGCTAAGATCGGCTGGGGACTATTAAAACACTTCAGTTTAAAGTTAGACTTTGAAAATAACGAACTTGTACTGACGC
>VXUA01000016.1 GCA_009837185.1 Gammaproteobacteria bacterium
CTTGCGGCACGACCTCGCCCGCGTAGCGCCATTCCTCAGTCTGATAGATGGCGTGTCGACAGTGATCGCACACCTTGATGGATTGGTTCTCGTCGCGACGGTTCGTATAGAGTCCTGGCATCAATGCTTCCTCTAAACTGTTATTATACATATTACAGTGTAATATCACAGGCACAGAGAGGCGATTTAAGAGGCGGTTGCTCGGGGATGATGTAGGAGTCGGCTAGAAGGCGGGGTTTTCTATGTGAATTGGACTCGTTGCGGGAGCGCAGGGTTTCGAGCTACGACCATCGGAGAGTTGCAAAATTCAAGATTGTGAAAGTAGAAATTGACGTTTTAGATCTACTTCAAGCGTTCGCTCTTGGCGCGGCGCGCGGGTGCCTGGGATCCGTAGACCTTCGTCAGTTTCAGTTCCATTGATCGCAGACACCCGGTGCCGATCGCAAAACAGCGACCAATCCCCGACGTCGAAGATGTGAGAGTACCTCTCCTCGATCAATGAACAAGGAATGTCGAGGATCGATCACCGCTTACTCGTACACTTCTAGTTCCAAAGCCACCTGTTCGAACTTGTCCAACATCTTTACCAACGGCGGGAAGGTTATGCCTTTTTGGCGAATTTCGTGGACGATCTCCTTGCAACTTGAATGCTCTCCGTTTTCTACCAGCTTAGGACCACTAGAAAATGGCTGATATTCGAAGTAAGGTGGCTCACAAAGGTGGCGCGCCACAAACTCCCAATCAAAAGCAAATTCGTCGCGGGGATCTGATTTTGGACTGTCGAGCCGGGCGAGCATGTGGAGTGCTTTTAGGAAGCGATCAGCGCTAGGGGGTTCTTTTAAAGTAAACTGGAACCATTCGCCATTTTCCACGAATTTGTTAATTCGTCCAAACGTGTACCCGTTTCCCTCGAAACGCCAGCCATTCAAGCTATATACGTAAACTCCCTGCGACAATCCGGCCGCGTCATCGCCCAAACGTGCTGCTAATTCAACTAATAACGCGTCGGCACCTTTAGAGAATGGAGTTCGTTCCGTTTCATCCGAGGAAATTACGAGTGCATGCAACTCTGGATAGCGTTCCGCGGAGAGCTCTAGTGCAGGATCTAGCGTCGCGCATTTCGCTGTCATCCAAGCGTCTTCCAAATCTTGTTTCCACAACATCCGATCTTGCTCCGGGGTAGGAGGTTTGCGATAAGGATTGTTATACTCTTCATAGAATAGAATCCCCCCACCTACCCTATGACGTCTTTTGATCCCCTCACCAAAACAAAAAAGATTGACGAAAGCATAATTCAAAAGCGCGTCCGCATGACAGGTTTCTTTCAACTCCCAGTTGGTTTCATCTCCCGTCAACAAACACTCAGGTCGGGAGAGCGCGTCTTGCACCCGAGCTAAGTCCCCTGTAGGATCGGCAAAGATGCGCTCAAACGTGAAGGGGTTTTCCAATATCACAAGCTCAGCCAAACTGGCTTCATAGAGTTCGCCAGAAAGAAATTGTTGAGGGTTCGTGGCATTCATATATGCCTCCAAAGCCGCCTGACATGCATCGGATTCGAGGACTTTGGCGCGGTCGCTGGTCTTTTTTACTTCCCTTCGATCAGTACTAAACTTCGAATACAGCGGAAACTCATTCAAACCACACGCCTCTTCCACAGAGCCCGGCGCGAAGTCCAAACGCGGTAGTTGGGACGGCGCGTCAATCACTGCCACTGCAGGTTCGATCGTAGGTGATGAAGCAGGGACGACCGCGCTCGGTTCGCTGGTCTCCAATGCTGTAGAAATTAACGGGGCTCGATTGCGCGGGATTAACAGCACACAAATCACAGCCACCACGGCGAGTCCTAGCCCAATCACCGCGATCCACAACCAACGCGACGCGTGAGATGACTGGTCTATTCTTAGTCGCATTCGAAGTTTTCCACCTTATCAGGTTTGTAATAATTGTTTGCTGTTGCTTGAGGAAGGTTCTTAGGGTTCTTGAGCCACGTTGTTAAAGTTTCCATTTCACTGTCAATCTCTTTTTTCCTTGCTTCTGTTGTCGTAGGGTCTGCTAGCTCCGTTTCAAGTTTTTTATAGTCTTCCATCTTATTCTTGTACGCCTCAGTCATCTCCGCATTAGTGTCGAGAAGCAAAGATGGCACACCTGCTTTTTTGCCGTATAACGTTCGGTACATCAGAGACGTCCCATTATGGGCTTGCACTTCCAAATCCCACCACTCGTACGGCTTGGGTAAGGCTCCAGTTGTGTCAAATATAGCTTTGATTTGACCGACGTGGAATGTTTCATGCATCTGAGTGTACACTAGTGTATGCTTAAAAGTGTTCTGGTGCGCGGTGTCGGGGATTTTTCTAGCAATGCCGTGAGGATAAATCTGCACATCTATTGAAAGTGTTTTATCCGCATTTAAATATGGGGTGGTTTCGCCAAGGCCGCGGCCTCTCTCCATTTTTGTCATTCCCCAAACAGCTTCTGTTGCTCCGATAGCATCGGAATTCCAGCCTTTGATCTCCACCGAAATACCCGTTGTTTTTGACTCCCAACATTCTTGTAGGTCATCTGCTTCGTCTTTGGTAAGGTTGTCGGCCTGTGTTTGTCGGCCTTTTTTTTTTGCGGAATCGGTTCTTGAGGTGGTGCTTCACCGCCTCCTTCTTCACCGCCGCCACCACCGGTGGTCGGTTTCTTAGGAACCACACCTATCACTACAACCTCTTCATATTCCAAAAGATGGCAAGTGAGGGTGTAATCTCCATATTTAATATAGGAACCGTAATTCCAAATCTTGTCCGGATCCTCAGAGTTGGGATCTTTCTTACCGTCGGCAGCGATTAACGCAGCAAGATTTCTAAACAGTTTGTAGTCATCATTTGAACATTCCTTGTCGGTAAAACCAAAGACCGGTGGATCGAGTGGGTTGAACAACCACAAAAATGCCCAGCCGTCAGTCCAAACCCTGTCAATGCGACTAGGATCGTCCCTGCCAAAAGTTTGCGAAGAGTATTCATCTTTTAATCTCCTAGTGAATTTCGATTTACCGACAAATGAATGCCGGGCTTATCAAAATTCTCACTAGGATTAAACCCCTGCTATTCACCCAGCCGAGTTTATAACTCTCGACTTTTGGTCGGGCTGTTGTATTCACAGGCAACCCGACTTCGGGCGCGTTGAATAAATATTTGACAAAAAGCATTTTACAAACATTTTTCGTTCCTTGCAATAAATAGTTTTCAGCCCGGTCGACGCGTCAGGATCTTGTTCCTCAATCCCACCTTAAATAGGGAACTGGAAACGTGTCGGGGATCCTTTAGAAGAAAGTGTAGAAAACACTGAGAATTGCGAGCGATCTATCATTCTTAGGAACACCAAACCTCTGCCCCGCCCCCTCAATCTCGTCTTTGCTTGTGTAGAAAAGGGTATCGGGGGTCCTTGTAGCATCCTCAACGGCACACTGCACTCCCTACTTTTTCGGACTTCAACAGTGTTGAATATGGTAAGTTTTGTGTACTCTCGCTTACTTCTGACACTGCAAAAACACGTTTTGAACAATAAAAAGCGTGTGGAATGTGCACACACTCTGTGTCACTTTTCTGTTTTGCTTGACCGTTTGCAGTGAGCAAAATTGTGTCGTGAAGGCTTGGATTATGAGCGTCGACAGGAGCGACCTCCACCCTTTAAAGAACCTTTACGGCACAGTCTTGACTTCGATGGGGAACCTGATATGTCATGGGAGGTTGAACTCAGTCTAGTAGGTACCAGACTAAATTAGAAACAAAAGTAAACTGCCTGATTGAGCGTGAGCTCAGTCAAATTCCAACGACTTGATTATTCTCGTCAATGCTTATCTGATTAGCAGCCGGTACGCGTGGCAGTCCTGGCATCGTCATCATATTACCGCAAACGACCACCACAAACTCCGCGCCTGCACTCAGTCTCACTTCTCGAATAGGAAGAATGTGATCGTTAGGAGCGCCTAGGCGTTTAGGGTCGGCGGTAAAACTGTATTGTGTCTTCGCAATACAAACAGGCAATGTGCCAAAACCTCGTTGTTGTAAGTCATCCAGCTCTGACTCGGACGTCTCGGTAAATTCGACGCCACGCGCATAATAGATGTTTGTAGCTACCGAGGCAACTTTTTCTTTTAACGGCGTGTTTGTGGAATAGAGCGGTGCAAAATTTTTGCAATCTTCCCGCGTGATACACGCCATTACGCTTTCTGCAAGTTCCAATGCCCCGCGGCCTCCGTCGGCCCAATGAGTGCACTCGTTGCACTCGACGCCTAACTCTCGCATCCTTTTGGTCACGAAGAGCAATTCGTCATCGCGATCCGATTCAAATCGGTTGATCGCAACAATGGGAACTATTCCCATCTTGAGTAAGTTTTGTACATGTGCTTCTAAATTCACTATCCCTGTCTTCAACGCCTCTACATCGGGTTTGGTGAGTTGGTCGAGTGGAATGTTGGCGTGCATCTTGATCGAGCGAATAGTTGCGACAATCACTACTGCATGAGGTTTTAGACCAGTCTGACGACACTTTATGTTCAGAAACTTTTCTGCGCCTAAGTCCGCACCGAAACCTGCTTCAGTTATAACAACATCAGCTAACGCTAGTCCTGTTCTGGTTGCGATCACCGAGTTGCAACCGTGCGCGATATTGGCAAAAGGTCCGCCGTGAACGATGACAGGATTGTGTTCTAACGTTTGAACTACGTTCGGATCTAGTGCTTCGCGCAGCAGTACGGTCATCGCGCCGTCGACGTTCAAATCTCGCGCTGCTATGAACACACCCGATTTAGATCGGGCTACGACAATGTTGCCTAAGCGACGCTGTAAATCTTCTAAGTTTTCTGCTAACGAAAAAACTGCCATTACTTCCGACGCAGCAGTTATGTTGAATCCTGTGTCTAGGAACAAATCTCGACGGGACGGTACCTTAAATATGCGTAAAGATCGATCATTCATGTCCATAGCACGTAAGAACATTAATCGGGACGGATCGATGCCGAGGTCATTACCCCAGTAGATGTGGTTTTCGAGAATAGCGGATAGCAAATTGTTTGCCGAGGTTATCGCATGTAAATCACCATTGAAGTGTAAATTTATTTCGGTTGCTGGAGCTACTTGAGCTCGACCTCCACCATGTGCCCCCCCTTTCATTCCAAAACAAGGTCCCAATGATGGTTCGCGGAGACAAGCCACTGAGTTCACGCCCAATAAATTTAAGGCATCAGTTAGTCCAACCGATGTCGTCGTTTTCCCCTCACCTGCTGCTGTTGGTGATACACCGGTTACCAACACCAATTTAGCCTGATCGTTGAATTGCTTTTCACTCAGACTGCTTGAATGAATCTTGGCCTTGTACTTACCATAAGTTGTAAATTCTTCCTCCGATAAGTGCAACTTATCCCTTAATATCTCAGCTAATGGACGTAGCTCGACGCTTTGTGCGATAGTTTGATCGTTAGTCTGCATATGAACTCGTTGTGTGTTTGACCTTACTGTATATGAAAATCGCTCGCAAACAAGTTCTGCAAGCGAAGACAAAGAGGTACTGGAGAGACCGATTACTCTCGGCCGCGAGTCATTTTAAGAAGATGGGCAAGTATGGATCGATCCAATAGAGTACTTTGTCGATGCTGAATAACTGACACTCTCAGCCACTTAGCGGCTCATACGGGGACTTGTTGGTGATCTCAGAAAGTCGTTCTAACAATAAGGTATGTGCCCGTTTCCGTAATTTCTCGCTTTGTTGTTCACATACCAGGATTACCCTCGAAATACAACTGACTAGACCCATTACTCGTACGAAAGCAAATTCTGTTAAACTCGGTTTTTCGGGATAGTGGTACAGGACTCGCGTACAAAACACGTCCCCTCCCCATCGCCAAATTCCGACAAAATCTCGATACCGACATCCTTTGGTGTGATTCGACCAATCGATAATACCAGATAATTGCTTCCGTTCATCGAGAAGTATGTGGTCCGCACCCAAATCCCCATGAATCAAAACACCCTCTGAGCTTGGTAGATCGAATTTGTACTGATCAATGTACGACTTAATAGTCGTCCGTTTGGAATATGACAGTGTGCTGCGTGAAATACGACCAAGCTGTTCGTCTAAATCCTCGCTCCATGTGCGTAAGGTTGCGAGCGGATCGCAAACCTTGGAGACAGCCACGCCACTCATAGTATGAAGTTCTTTCAATACGGTACCAAGCTGTCTTCCTAAACAGTCTTGGTCGATTTCCTCCCCGCGAAAGTGTTCGAGGGAAGTTCCCGGAAGATACTCGTACCCAGAAATTGTTTCTGGGTACCCCCAAGGATGGTTCCAAATACAACTGATCTTCGGAACGGAGGTTGATAACTTGAGCTTTTGTGAAAACGTCTTTTCCGCAAGCGGGTCGAGTGTTTCCGAAACTCGTTTGGGAAACCTAAATACCCAAGCTTCGTTGACTAAGTAGGACTGAAACTCAAGTCCTTCACCTAGTTTTCTGACCGTGTTTACTCGTAGGTCTGAGTTTTCCTCAATGATTCGAGAAACTTTTGTCACCGACAAGGGTACGTCGATCTCACTCTCGAATTCACCGTTCACAAGCTGTGTATACCTCCTACCAACTTTTGGTGGTCTGCCCAAAACCACGAGTACCTTCTACTCCGTTAATTTGGTATTACCGTTATAGTGAAGCGTAATTGTTAATCCAAATTCTATCTTCCTGAAAACCACTACAGTTACTAGCTACCTAGTTTGCGAGGGTTCATATGTATAACAGTTGACAATGCATTTCATGCAGAATTACACTCACGACTAAATGACAGTTTTCTGAACGGTTTACAATCTGTTAGAAGCGATACGAGGAAGCAACTCCTCTACGAATCCAGCACTCACAATCTTGTTTTATCGTAGTGATGATTGACAATAAATTCTTATCTGAACGGGTAGCCTTAGTAACAGGTGGTGGACGCGGCATCGGTCGCGCAATCTCTAAAGCTATCGCAGCAGCTGGTGCTACGGTAGCCATCAATTACCGCCGCGACGAAAGCGCAGCTCAAATGACGAAGGAGGAGATACTAGCTGTTGGAGGTGCGGCAGAGACTTTTCACGCTAGTGTCGATCGAGTCGAAGAGTGTGAAGAATTAGTACGCCAAATTTCTACTGATCTGGGTGCTATCACTATTTTGGTGAACAACGCAGGAATTGCGAGTCGTGGTTTATCAGTGGCAGAAACTCCTTCACGAGAAGTCTTTCAATTAATGGGGACACATGTGATTTCTGCACACACACTCTGTCGTCTCATAGTGCCAGAGATGAGAAAGGTAGCGAGTGGCGACATCATCATGATGTCATGCGCTACCGCTTTAAATCCCTTAGCTAATGGAGCGCCCTATACGATGGCGAAAGTGGCATTGGAAAATTTGGCCTATTCGCTTGCCAAAGAAGAGCGCGAGCACGGAATTAAGGTCAACGTAGTCGCTCCAGGACTAGTCGACACTGAAATGGGGCGTCGTCTCATGCGGGCACGCGCAGGAGTTATCAACATTCGAGAACTTGACGACGTGTCACCTTACGGACATGTTTGTCAACCCGAAGAAGTTGCCAATTTAGTAATGTTTCTTTTGTCTCCGCAGAACACTTACATGACGGGTGAAAGACTCGCATATGACGGGGGTGGTACGGTCGATAATGACTGGTACTAGCTCTTATTAAATTTCTTTCAATATTAGATACTGCTTCTAACTGTTGACATCCGTTTAAAACCTTCCATCTTCAAAAAACAAATTTACTAAGAACCGACAGAAATTCGAGCTGCCGACTGCGATAACGGACGAGAATTCTCCTTTTAGCTAGAAGTTGTAAAGACACAGCTATCGTTAGACGGGCTCCGATCAAGCACAGGATACTCATATTAAATTCGATCGAACGCTGAAGGCAGGAGGTGGTCTGTGGGACGAATGGCGCAACCCAGAAGATGATCAGATTCTTACAAGCTTCACGATCGTTACGTGCGAAGCCGCGGGCCCTATTAGATTTCTTCACCATCGACAACCTGTGATGCTAGGGACGGACGACATGGCGACTTGGCTGCATCATGACACGGATACTGAGTTATTGCATTTGCTGGTAAGACCGCGATTGCCGCACGCGCTTGAGATCATTCCAGTCTCAAAATTTGTAAGCAATTCGAAGAACAACGGTCCGAAGTGTATTGAACCTGCAGGTAGCAGCCACCAGATTGCACCGCTAACCTAAGCCTCTTTATTGGCTTGTATTGAACTCCAAGGTCGCGGTGTCTGGACGAGCGAGGCCACGTTGTGAAGATTCAATTGCTTCAATCATGAGTTGAATGTAAGGTTTGTCTCCCAACTCATCTTTCACTCGTTGAACAGCTTCTTCAAGCCTGAGCTCGCGTAAGAATAGTGTTCGAAAAGCCTTTCTAACGTCGCGAATCTCATCAGCGTTGTAGCCGGCTCGCTCCATGCCAACCTTGTTTACTATTCGCATTGTCGCCGGTACGCCTTCCGCGATGACGAATGGTAGTACGTCTTGGACGACCCGCGCAAGACCAGCAACGAGCGCGGTGGTTCCGACATGACAAAACTGGTGAATACCACACAAACCACCTAAATTTGCGCGGTCGCCTATCACGACATGACCACCTAAAGTCGCACCGTGGGACATAATCACTTTGTTTCCTACTTTGCAATTGTGGGCAACATGCGCATGCGCAAGAAGCGCACAATCGTCTCCGATTTCCGTAGACGATCCCGCTTCGGTGCCACTATGGATGCTCACAAACTCTCGAATGTTGTTCCGGTCCCCGATCTTGGTGTATGAAACCGTTCCAGGTATGTACTTTTGGTCCTGTGATTGAACCCCAAGTGTGACAAAAGGAAATATCTCACAGTCCCCGCCGATCGATGTATGTTCTCCGACGACTACATGTGAATGTAGGTGCGTACCAGGACCGATATTGACGTTCTCACCCACCACACAATACGGACCAATGACGCAACCATCGCCCAATTCTGCGTCCGGACTCACCTCGGCAAATTTATCTATAGAAACAGTCATGTCCCGTTAACTTCCTCCCAGTCCATCAATTATCGCTAGTCTGACTCCCCTAAACCGAGTATTTTGTGTGAACCACACAAAATCAACGAATTCGCCAGTCGGAGAACTAACGACATCCTGTTCGAGTTATTCTCTTGTAGCGATTCTTTCAATTAGCAAAGATGGGTATTCTCGATCGAACTAAGATCAGTCTCTTAGTCTCGTAGTCTTAAAATTTTGTGAGTACCTCGAATTGTTTGATTGAATACATGATTTCCCGCGTTTGGTCTTTGTTTACGCTCTGCCTGTTACTCATGAACATTGACGTCGTGCAAGCCGAAGAGACAACACCGACTGCAGAAGAACTGGTCGGAAAAGTACTAGACCAAACACGAGGATTGACATCGTACTCCGAGCTCACAATGACGGTGAATCGACTGGAATGGACTCGAAGTTCGTCTTTTACAGTTTGGACGCGCGGCCGGGAAGACGCTCTCATCCGGTTTACCGCACCACCCCGAGATGTGGGCAATGCAACTTTGAAAAAGGGAGACCAAATGTGGACGTTTTCACCCAAGATTAAGCGTACCGTCCGTCTACCAAGGTCGATGATGTCGCAGGGCTGGGCAGGTTCGGATTTCTCTTATAACGATCTCGCGCGTTCGGACACCCTGCTCCAACACTATGAACTAGCGATCGTTGAAGACCAATTGGACGGCGACCACACAATCTATACTATTGAAGCCGTTCCACTAGAAAACGCGCCGGTAGTTTGGGGTAAAGAAGTTCTCAAGCTTAGGGATGACTATGTGCTATTGGAGCACTCTTTCTACGATCAGGATCGCAAATTGGTCAAATGGATTGAGACTCAAGAAATTACCACGTTCGACGGACGTCCCATCCCAAAGAAACTTCGAATGAAGAATACGGACGATGAAGAGAAGTGGACAGAGGTTGAATATACCCACGCTGAATTCGACGTTGAACTCGACGACAACAAATTCACTTTATTTTCGCTCAGAGACTCCAACTGACTTCCGTAATTAAATATTTTTGTGTTAACGGCTAACGTTCCTTGTTTACTCTAACCATCGCTTGGAGAAACTTGTGGCGAAACAAGCGACGCACGATCTTAACGTGTAGCGCGATTGCATTTGCGACAGTACTCATTCAACTGGGAATGTCGTTTCAAGTTGGTAGTTACGGTCCGATGATTGAGGGTGCGACACGTTTCGGTAGCGGACATCTTCAGATTCAACATCAGGACTACAAGGACGAGCCTAAGTTAGAGCGAACTATACCGAACTCCAAATACCTCCTTACTAATTTAACCATCATTCCAAATGTAACTGCGGTTGCTCCACGATCAGAAAGTTTTGCATTACTCAACAATGAAGAGAAAAGCTATGGTGCAATGATCATCGGCGTAGATGCACTATCGGAATTTGAGGTCTCTTATCTCCCTAGAAATATTTCTGAAGGCGAATACTTGCCCACCTCCGATTCAGCCTACACTGGCACAATCCTCGCCAAAAATCTAGGTTTGAAGTTGGGAGACGAGATCGTGTTGCTGAGTCATGACAATCTAGGTGGTATTGCTGCTTCGGTACCGATTTTGACGGGAATCTTTACTAGTGGTAATGATCAATTAGACCGCTCCTTAGTTCAGATTCCCATAGAGACATTTAATGACATATACCAGTTAGAAGACGATGTACACCGGATCGTGATCATGGTCGAAAATCCTTTAGATCTTGATTCAACCAAGAAAATGATCGGCCGAATTCTTCCACCCTCAACTAGGGTTTACGACTGGCGCGAACTAATGCCTGAAATTAGTCAGAACATTAGACTGGACAAGATTAGCAACGGCATTATTTATGGGACGCTCACGATCATCGTAGTGTTGTCTATCGCAAATACTTTTGTGATGTCAATTTTTGAACGGACCAGAGAGTTTGGAACATTGCGTGCGTTAGGAATGAAGAACTTCGCGCTGTTCCGGATGTTTTTGACTGAGTCGATTATTCTCTGGCTGCTAGGTGTGTCCATTGGAATAACGGTGACGATCTTGGGTAATGTACCACTAGCGCATTACGGCATAGCACTCAGCTCATTGGGAGTGGATCAATTCGCCGGTCAGTTCTATTTACCCGATCGTTTGCACCCGCATATAGACATCAACGTGCTACTGGTTGCCCCGCTCGCGCTTGGAGTAGGAATCTGCACTACCTCGATGTTCGCTGCTGCTCGGATGTACCGAATCTCTCTCACAAAAGCGTTGCGATTCAAAGAATGAAGCACCCCCTTTTGTCTCGCGTTTCGTTAATTTACTCACTGAGTGTCCGCAACTTGTGGCGTCAACGTCGACGAAATACTATCTTACTGGTGTCAGTCATCTGCGCCATCACGGGAGTGGTTGTACTGAATAGCTTGATCCGCGGGATGCAGTTACAGATGGTCGACCAAGTGGTGTACAACCTCAATGGTCATATCACTTTGCATGCACCCGACTACCGATCGGATCCTGCCATTACCAGAGCGTTTATAGAAGACTCTAACGAGTTTGAGCGAAAGCTAGAGTCATTAAATCTTGCAGGATGGGCTACTCGCATCAAGATTCCTGCAGTCGTCATGAGTGAACGCGAAACCCGAGGAGTTCAAATTGTTGGAATAGATCCGGTGCAGGAGCACATTTCCATTGTCGCAGACTTGCCCATAGAAGGCACGTTTCTTGTAGATTCAGCTGACAATCGCATTGTGCTCGGTCGCGCCTTGTTGACTCAGCTACGAACCAAAATCGGGCATCGTATCGTGCTCGTAATGCAAGACATTAATAGCAAATCCATAGAAGTTGGCTTTCAAATCGCAGGTGTCTACGACAGTGATTCCGAAGGAATGGAAAAACATGTCGTTTTTGTCGGCAAGGATGCATTACAACAATTCCTAGGTTCAGAGTCTATAACAGAACTGTCCCTCCGTTTTAATACCCGATTGATTCCTCCTAATGGTCTCGAGACAATCTCACACGCCTTCCCAAATCTTGAGGTGGTCGATTGGAAAAACATTGATCCAATTCTTGCATTCATGTACGAATCTGTCAATGCAATGGTCTACGTCTGGCTTGCAATTGTGTTTACCGCCCTTGTCTTCGGTTTGATGAATTCCTTTATAACGGCGGTATTGGAAAGGACACAAGAAATCGGTCTATGCAAATCGATGGGTATGAAGTCCAGCCTTGTCTTATACCAGGTTGTAACAGAGTCTCTCATCATCATGTTCTTAGGTCTCATCGGTGGCTTACTATTGAGTTGGGGTGTTCTGCAACTCCTCGGTGATGGAATCGATCTCAGCGCGTTCGCTGCTGGAGTTGAAATGCTAAATTTAGCGCCAAAAATCAGACCCGCTATCGTATGGCAAGACATTAATATCGTGATAGTCGCAACAGTGTTCTTAGCCCTAGTTGCTAGCTTGTATCCGGCAATACGCGCAGTGCGTTTGGATCCTTTGGTTGCCTTGCGAGACTAGAGGAATGGCAACCGAAATCCTTACTTTAACCAATGTGTCTCGTATTTACGGTAAAGAAGCGACGAAAGTTCTAGCTCTCACCGACGTTTCACTCAGCATAACCAAGGGAGAATTCGTCAGTATCGTCGGTCCCTCAGGGTGCGGTAAGTCAACTCTACTCAACCTCATGGGGGCTTTAGATCAACCAACCAGGGGTGCGGTTCATTTCGATGGCAACAGTTTGGGTGAAATGAGTCGGGGCGAACTCACAGACTTACGTTTACAAAAATTTGGGTTTGTATTTCAAGCGTTCAATCTCCTACCCGTTCTTACTGCCGCGGAAAATGTTCAATTCGTTCTTCAATTGCTCGGTTTCTCACGCCGAGAACGACAGTCCAAAACCACAGAAGTACTTGACGCGCTCGGACTAGCGGATGTAGCAGACCGTCCAGCTACGGAACTGTCAGGTGGACAACAACAGCGCGTCGCAATCGCTCGCGCATTGGTCGGCGAACCGGTGCTACTGTTTGCGGACGAACCCAGTGCAAATCTTGATTCGACTGCCACGCGAGAACTTTGTGAGTTACTTCGCCAAATAAACACAGACCGAGGTATAACCATAGTAACTGCGACGCACGATCCCTTGGTTATGGGTTACACTAACCGTAGTATCAGTTTAGAAGACGGACGGGTCGTAGAGGACAAGTCCAATCCATGAACAGTCGACTGATGTGGTTGCTGACAATTCTGACGTTCTTCCCGCTAACCATCGCAGCCGATAGTAACTTTCGATTGAAAATTAGTACCGAGGTATCGGAAGCTTCAGCACAAACTTCGGAAGACGACGCGGATCCCAGCATGCAAAGATTGCTGAACCTTCGCTATCTGTGGTCTACTTCAAGCGACCATTGGGCGTTCGACTTGCAACTCGTTTCTGAGTTCAACTACACGCCCGATCCAGAAAGAAACCCCTGGTTGCATTCCTTGACACAATTCGATCGTCAAGATCGAGCATTTTGGACTCTTACTGAAGGTTCAAACTACTCTCTGATCGCGTCAATCGATCGGGCTCAACTGACGTTTAAGAATGAATCGTTCCGCGCATCCTTGGGGAGATTTCCCAATTCGTGGGGACGCGGTTTGGTGTTTCAACCTCTCGATGTCTTTAACGCATTTGCACCGACACTGGTTGATAGAGAATTCAAACGCGGAAACGACTCTCTGCTCATCGAGTATGCATTCAAATCGGGTGCGGAGTTTCAAGTACTTACTACCGTTCGAAAACGACTCGTCGAGATCCGTCGACCCAGTAATACTTTTGCGATTAAGTACTCCATACCGATAGGTTTGGCAGAACTTGAGACTGTCGGAGCTATTCACTACGGTGATGAAATTTTTGGCGTTTCAACCGCACTACCGGTCGCCGATATCGTACTACGTACTGATGTGGTCCGTACATGCATCGATACCGCTGATTGCCATATCTCAGGCGTCCTGAACATCGACTACACCTTTAGTCTTCTTGGTAGCCCCATATACATCTTCGGAGAGTGCTTTTACAACGGTATCGGAGTTACGGACTTGAGTCCTGGCTATAGTGCCTTATCCAAAGCACATACTCGAAGACTTGGTCGTGGTGATCTGTTTTCATTGGGTAGAAATCTCCTTGCCGTAGGAGCGCATGTCTCCTGGCACCCGCTTTGGAATCAAACGATAACAGTTCTTACCAACACGAACGACAAGAGTGCTTTGTTGCAAACTTACGTTTCATTCGCGCCAACCGACCATGCCAGCGTGAACTTTGGTGTCCGCTTGCCATTCGGGGACACTAATGAAGAATTTGGTGAACTTATCGTAGACGATGAATTAGCGGTCGGTGGCGTAGCAGGTGTTTTTGCAGAATTCATCTATTACCGTTAAGCGCTCTACGACAAAATTCTCACTCTTTCAAGTCAGCTAGGAACATTACTCCATGAATCTCTCAGTCATCATTAGCCGTTTCCTTGGTAAGAAGACTCTTGGACTCGGTTCGCTCTTGTTATTGCTGTTCTTCCAGTTGTGTTGTGTCAGCGCCAATGAAGTCCATGCCAAGGGGGGTGTGGTATCAACTCGCTCCGAACTAGCGTCACAAGCTGGAGTCGATGTGATGCAAAAAGGTGGTAATGCAATCGACGCGATTGTTGCTTCAGCTTTTGCGCTAGCAGTTACATATCCATCGGCTGGAAATTTAGGTGGTGGTGGTTTTATAGTCTTCAGGCAGCATGACGGTTCTACTTGGGCGTTAGACTTTCGAGAGATCGCGCCCGCCGCTTCAACCCGAGACATGTTCTTAGATGAGGATGGAAACTACGATCCCGATGTCGCTCTTCGAAGTCGCATGGCGAGTGGCGTGCCCGGATCAGTTGCTGGTCTATTACTCGCACACGAGCGATTCGGAAAGCTCTCGCGGCAAGAAGTTCTCGCCGAAGCCATTCGACTTGCAGAAGAAGGGTTCGAACTTCCAGACGACATTGCGCGACAGATTGCGGGACGCAAGGAAGTTTGGCTACGATCTGATGGATCTCGTAATAAGTTTTTGGACGAAGACGGTGAGGTACTAGAGGCTGGTTCACTCTTTGTCCAAAAAGACTTGGCTGCAACATTGCAGCGTATTTCTAAAGAAGGTCGTGATGGGTTTTACCAAGGTAAAACGGCTGAACTCATCGTCGTGGAAATGGCGCGCGGGAATGGTTTAATTTCGCTTGAAGACCTCAAAGACTATACACCGAAGTGGCGAGAGCCGATAATTGGAACCTACCGAGAGCATGACGTAATCTCAATGCCGCCACCTTCATCCGGCGGGATCATCCTCATTCAAATGCTCAACATGTTGGAACCGTATGATTTGAAAGCAAGTGGATTCGGTACCTCATCAACTCTACATCTTATGGCTGAAGTGGAACGTCGAGCGTATTCGGACCGAGCAGAGTATCTCGGCGACACGGACTTCTTCCCGGTTCCAATCGAGACTCTGATGAGTAAGAAATACGCTTTGTCTAGATTTGAGGAATTCGACAAAGACGGCGCGACGCCTTCCGAGAAGGTCACCGCTGGTCAGATTCCTTTAGAAAGCGAAGAAACTACACATCTTTCCGCCATTGACAGCGAGGGGAACGCTGTGGCACTGACGACGACTCTCAACTCAGGTTACGGCAACGGATACGTTGTCCAGGGAGCAGGATTCTTGTTGAATAACGAGATGGATGATTTTTCTTCAAAACCGGGAGTTCCGAATCAATTTGGCTTAGTAGGCGGTGAAGCCAATGCGATAGAACCTAAAAAAAGAATGTTGAGTTCGATGACGCCAACAATCCTCGTGCATACCGATGGCCGTATCCTAGTAACAGGATCTCCAGGTGGCTCCACCATTATCACAACAGTGCTTCAAATTATCGTGAATCTCGTTGACCATGAAATGTCTCTCGCTGAAGCAGTTGGTAGTCCAAGATTCCACCATCAGTGGTTACCAGACCAGATTACCGTTGAACGTGATAAATTCGACGAGGAGACTTTGGACGAACTCACCAATCTAGGACACAAAATTGCAACCCGTGCCTCAATCGGTGATGCAAATTCTGCTTTAACAACAGAATCAAATGTGATCGGTGTTTCAGACCCGAGAAGCAAGGGCGCAGCAGTCGGCTTAGATTAAGCACTGCTTTAGCACTGGGTCGCTAATGCTGCAAGCAATTTAACCAACGAGAACAGTTCGGTGCAATTTCACCTAAAGCTTAAAATGTTTGTCCGCAATTCGCGCTTCTTATCACTCTGTCTTCCTACAGTTTTGGATCGTCTACACTGTGTACAGAAACAGTTTCAATAGCCAACACACTCTTCGAGTCAAAGACGAAGAGTACATTTACCATGACCTTAATCGCGCCAGTGAGCACGGTGCCGGTGAAATTTCACGACTTCCAGTTTCACTGAGGGTACTGTTAGAAAACCTTCTCCGCCACGAAGATGGTACGACCGTCACCGCCGAAGACGTCCAACACTTAGCGAATTGGAATAGAGTCCATCCGAAAGATCGAGATATAGCTTACCGCCCCGCCCGTGTTCTCATGCAAGATTTCACTGGTGTCCCTGCGGTAGCAGACTTAGCCGCGATGAGAGAAGCCGTTGAGCGCGCTGGCAAAGACCCGCAAATTATCAATCCACTCACACCCGTCGACCTTGTTATCGATCATTCGGTGATGGTCGATCACTTTGGATCTGATGACGCATTTGACGCGAACGTCGCTCTGGAGATCTCAAGGAACTCGGAACGATATCGATTCTTGAAGTGGGGACAAAATGCATTTTCCAACTTCAGCGTGGTTCCTCCTGGAACCGGAATCTGTCACCAAGTAAATCTTGAGTACCTAGCTAGAGTCGTTTGGACAAGTGAGACTTCGAATGGGACGACTACTGCCTATCCCGATACCTTAGTAGGAACTGATAGCCATACCACGATGATTAATGCGCTTGGAGTTCTAGGTTGGGGAGTCGGCGGCATCGAAGCTGAAGCCGCGATGTTAGGCCAACCGATATCCATGCTAATTCCAAAAGTTGTAGGTGTACACCTTACTGGTGCTCTGCGCGACGGAGTCACTGCGACCGACCTAGTGCTTGTAATCGTAGAACGACTAAGACAACACGGAGTGGTTGGTTGCTTTGTCGAGTTTTACGGTGCGGGCTTAGAAACTTTGTCGTTAGCCGACCGCGCAACCATTGCTAATATGGCGCCAGAGTATGGGGCGACATGCGGTTTCTTTCCGATCGACTCGGAGACTTTAACGTATTTACGTTTAAGTTCTCGACCAGAACGTACCGTTGCGCTCGTGGAAGCGTATGCGAAACAACAAGGATTGTGGCGCGACGACGACGTTCCACCGCACTTCTCAGAAGTAATCGAGCTAGATATCGCTACGATAGAACCATCGGTCGCAGGACCAAAACGACCACAAGATCGAGTACCACTTGATCGCATACGCTCCGCTTTTGAACTTGCTGCATCCCAGTACGGCGTGGGCGAACAAGACATTTCTCAGAGTACAGCGATCACAGGCGAAGACTACTCAATCTCCCACGGTGATGTCGTTATAGCAGCAATTACTTCGTGTACTAATACCTCCAATCCAGCGGTCATGCTCGCGGCTGGGTTAATCGCGGAGAAAGCTCTTGAAAATGGACTCTCTGTAAAACCCTGGGTGAAGACTTCACTCGCACCCGGATCAAAAGTAGTTTCGGAATATTTAGAACACACCAACTTACAAGATGCTCTCGATCAGATTGGCTTTAACTTAGTCGGTTACGGTTGCACTACTTGCATCGGGAATTCCGGCCCTCTGCCCAAGCCAATTTCCACTGCGATTTCAAGAGGGAATCTAGTTGTCGCCGCCGTGCTCTCAGGAAACCGAAACTTTGAGGGTCGAATACATCAAGAAGTCAAGACAAACTGGCTTGCGTCGCCACCGTTAGTTGTGGCGTTTGCTCTTGCTGGAACGACAAAAATCAACTTCAGTACGATGCCAATCGCGCAGGATAGTAATGGCGACGATGTCTATCTGAGAGATTTATGGCCGACAACCGAGGAGTTGCAGAGTCAACTACAGAAAGTATCTGCTGAGATGTTCGCGCGGCAGTACGCCGACGTATTTACTGGTCCGCCCGAGTGGCGGTCCATGGAGGCTGCCCAAACGGCGTCGTACGATTGGGCTGATTCGACATACGTTAAACAACCACCGTTCTTTTCATCAAGTCAGAGTTCGAATTACGCGGTCGAGTTCGACAACGCAAACATTCTGGCGTTACTAGGTGACTCGTTGACTACCGATCACATTTCGCCTGCGGGCGCGATCCAAGCAGCGAGTCCTGCTGGACAATATTTGCAACAACACGATGTTGCAGTCCAGGACTTCAATTCGTATGGCTCGCGAAGAGGAAACCACGAGGTCATGATGCGTGGAACGTTTGCAAACATTCGTATCCGAAATGAAATGGTTCCAGGGACTGAAGGTGGGTATACACTCCATATACCTTCAGCAGAGCAAGTCTCAATATATGAAGCCTCTCAAAGATATGCGAAAACTAACACGCCACTAGTTGTAGTCGCTGGAAAAGAGTACGGTACCGGGTCGAGCCGAGACTGGGCTGCAAAAGGTACGAAACTAATCGGTATTGTTGCTGTCATAGCAGAGTCTTTCGAGCGCATCCATCGCTCCAATCTGGTAGGCATGGGTGTACTTCCGTTGGAATTTCCAACGGATGTGTCCAGAAAAACGCTGAATCTCACAGGCAGAGAGCAGTTGAGTCTAGGGTTCCCCGACGGTACGGACACACTAAAACCTAAGCAAAATCTGTGTTTGACCATCAAGTATGCAGATGGAAGCAGTCAGTCGATTGAAGTTCGCGCTCGCATTGACACTCCGAATGAAATCGAGTACTTCCGCGCCGGTGGCATTCTGCAATACGTACTAGAAAATCTGCTCGACGATAGTTAAGCGGGTCCCTAAACACTAGAGTTTCTTAGCATGTCCTTCGAACATCAAGGTGAGTTTCAATCTGATGACGATCAACTCTATCGAGTACGTCACAGCCTAGCACACGTGCTTGCGCAAGCGGTACTTCAATTTCGACCAGGGTCAACTCTAGGATTCGGCCCGCCGATCAAAGACGGGTTTTACTATGATTTCGCGCTCAGTGAGCAGATTACCGATGCTGACTTTCCAGAAATCGAACGGCTCATGAAGAAAATCCTAAAAAGTGGGCAACGTTTTTATCAGGAAAACCTCTCCAAGAACGATGCACTTGCACGACTGGAGGAGATGGGTGAGCCCTATAAACAGGAATATGCCGAAGAACTCTGCGACAAACACAACTTAGACTCACTTTCCTTTTATCGCAATGGTTCATTTGTCGATATGTGCGAAGGACCTCATGTCGACACCACTAAAGAGATCCCTCGAGATTCGTTTAAACTCAGGAGTGTCGCTGGTGCGTATTGGCGAGGGGATTCAAACAACCAAATGCTCACTCGAATTTATGCGTGGGCATTTCTTAGTAAAGAAGAGCTAGACAGCTATGTTCAAGCATACGAACTAGCCCAAGAACGAGATCATAAAAAACTCGGAAAACAACTTGGCATATACACAATCGACAACGACATTGGACGTGGGCTGCCCCTGTGGCTTCCCAACGGGACGATCATTCGTGATGAACTAGAAAAACTAGCATTCGAGCTCGAATTTCAAGCTGGATACCAACGGGTTTCGACTCCACACATCGCAAAACAGGAACTGTTTTTTCAAACTGGGCACTTACCTTACTACGCCGAAGACATGTATCCCCCCATGGAACTTGTGGAACAGACCGACCACGGGGAGAAAGTCAAAGAAGCCTATGTGCTCAAACCTATGAACTGTCCCCATCATCACAAAATCTTCGACGCAGAACCGCGCAGTTACCGAGAGCTACCGCTTCGCTTAGCCGAGTACAGCCATGTCTATAGATTTGAAGAATCCGGTGCAGTCGGAGGACTAGTCCGAGTACGCGGTATGTGCATGAATGATGCCCACATTTATTGCACCGAAGAACAAATCAAGAGCGAGTTTCGAAACGTCATGGAACTCTACGCGGAAGCATATCGAATTCTTGGGTTAGAGTCCTATTACCTACGGCTGTCTAAGTCGGATCCAGAGGACCCCAAACGAAAACAAAAGTATGTCGACAATCCGAGCGCTTGGATCAAATCTGAAGCGATCATAGAAGAATTATTGAACGAAATGGAAGTGGACTTTGTTATTGGTGTAGGTGAAGCCGCGTTTTATGGTCCAAAAATTGACGTTCAATTTCCGACTGTTACTGGAAGAGACGAGTCCGTTAGTACCGTTCAGCTAGATTTTGCGGTTCCTGCCCGTTTGGGCTTATCTTACGTCGGCAGCGACGGGCTCGACCACGTCCCTTATTGCATACATCGAGCACCACTGTCTACGCATGAACGCATAGTTGCGTATCTCATTGAACACTACGGTGGAGCTTTCCCCACTTGGCTATCGCCAGTTCAGGTGAAGGTAATCACCGTGTCAGATCAATTTCACGACTACGGTCGCAAAATCGTATCAGCTTTACGTGCACGATTCATTCGAGCTGAACTCGCAGAGGAATCCGACACGGTATCGAAAAAAGTTAGAGCTGCCACTGTGAATAAGATCCCAAACCTTCTCATCGTCGGAAGTCAAGAAGAGCAAGATCGAACAGTAACACTTCGTCGGTACGGAATACGAGAGCAATTGACTTTACCGTTTGAACAGTTCCAAGATTCAATTCAACAATCGATTGATCAGCGTGCTGCAGAGTTTCGTTTAGATAAGAGCTAGCTAAACCTCTCCTAATTCGAGCGCAACATCCGAAATTGCATAGGGCACGCGATTTCGTTTTTGCCGTCTAGTTTTGTTCACTTTGACGCATGAAGAAGTTCATCGTGCTCCATAGTGGCCAGGACAGAAGAATCTGGAGACTGTAGCCAATGTTTTCTTCATGAATGCTCCACCGCTACAATCTGGACTCAGGATGCGTCAAACAGAGAATAGAACAAGTCAGCTTTCCCGAGTACCCAATTGGATTTGGATCAGTGTGATTGGACTTCCTCTCACCGTGCTCGCTATTGTTTGCGTGCTTTCGTTCATACAAAATAGGACTTCGATCAACCCTGTGGCATTGGAGAAGAGCAAACTTAGCACAGCTGTCCCATCCTCGCTAACTAACACCGAGCCTGTGATCGCTGTTGTCGAATCATCGTCCCAGTTACCCCGTTTGGACTTCCCTCTCGGTTCCGTGGAAGAGGCGTGTGGCTTCAATGACTTACCTCCCTACTATTCCAGCACCTTCGACTCCGAATGGGACTTGAGAAAACCTCTGGCGGTCGAAGAATGCTGGTCCGCTATGGAATCGCACGTCGGCACCATCAATCCCTTTCTTGTAGACATAGATACCGAAAAAAGACGCCCGTTTCAATTTGTGGTAATGGAGGAACGTTTTACTTATGAGCGTGTTTTTGCGGATCCTACTGGCGACTTTGTCCGCGTGAAAGATGCACTGTCCCGCCCGGAGTGTTTGTTAACAGGTGAAGAAACCAACTGGGAATTAAAAGATTCTTGCTACGCTGAGGCTTTTTTGAATTTTGCTTTAATCAATCGTATTTGTATGGGTTATGGATGGGAACGAGAAGGTACGCAATATCCGGACAACAATAACCTAACCCCGAAGCAAGATCGGCTCATGTGGAAACAAGATTTTGAAGATGTTTGGATGGAAATGAAATGTGAAACATTAGACCAAACATTGGAGTTTTCGTCAGAGCAGTACCCGGAACTTCATAAATTGGTGATGTCCTTCCAGAGTCCGGCAGGGGAAAAAAACGCTCACGAGCTTTTGATTGAACTCTCGGCACGTCTGGGGGATGACGCGGCTGGGCTGACCCTAGCTCAATTTCCGCAAATGGTCGTTCCCCGTGGTGATAAGGAGGAGGGTGCTAAGTTTGGACGTTTTGCCGAGCTATTAACTAATGCCACTTGGAAGGAGCTGGCTCTGAAGCAAGCTCCCAATACTGATCGCTTTTTTCAAATATTCCATATGTTGGCGACAGCTGAGAGTCGAGAAGTTGACACACTCAAAGCGATTCAGTTTGATTACGATCAGTTGGTACAACATTTGTGCACACCACCTTCTTCGGAGTATCTCGCAGATGTTAGGGAAGATGGCACTATTGTGCATTTCAACGACCCTGAGATGTTGTTGGAACTTGAACCGGGGGAACTAAGAGAATGGGAACTTGAACCGGAGGATGTCGAAAATTTTTTTGTGCCTAAAAGCTGTCAAGAAATCGTCCATGAAATACGTCAACAGAGAGAGATCACTTTCCGACCATTGATTGACGTGTTAGATAAGTTCGAAAAGGCTGTTTTGGATATGGAAGCAAACGATTAGTTGGTCGTCGACGAGGCTTATGGCAATCGGGATATTTTTACTCTTTCTGCTGTAAAGCACGATTGCACGAGGTGGAGCGAACGATTCCTGAACAAATTTTTTATTCGTCCAGGGTAAAGAGTTCCCATATAGCTCTTACTTTCACAATCAGACGGTAGAATTCGAACCGGGAACTATTCCACGTCTTCCGTCCAGCCGGTGAGATGCTCAACATTCCTTTTCAACAAAGTTTTAATATCAGAACTCGGTTCTACCCGTTCCGATTCGAATTGATGTGTCGTGCCAGTGATGTCAACGACTTCATAGATATCACAGCGAGTTTTTGATTCCTCGCTCCAGTTGGAGGTCTTGAAATTAATAGCGACGATGTGTCGTGGGTGCAGTAGCGTATCATTGTGGACCGACTTCCAAAATTCTCCACATTGCTCAAATAAGTAGTTCAAATTTTTTGTACTCTGTTGTGAAGTGTGGAATTTTAGTGCTAGGATACGTTGAAATATTTTCTCCTGACAAGTGTAATTATCCGAGTACAAAATTTGTAACCGCGGGTTGAACCATCCAGAAATAAAGCTTCCGATGTTTCCACGGCGAATGTTCCTACCCTCTAGAATTTAAAATGAGGATGCATCAAAAAGAACGTGGGCTGAACCAGCGTGCCCTTGCGCCGATTTGGTCATGGATCAGTGTTGTTGGACTAGGGTTAAGCGTGGTAGTTGTTGTTTGTCTAGTGCTTTACTGGCTGGGTCGTCCCACACCCGAGGAACCCATCCCACCAGTGAGTGAATCTCGCCCAGGGGGCTACTCCTCGTTACCCACTACAGCACCTACCGCTGTGGTCGATACATCTATTCAGTTTCCACCGCTGAAATTCCCACTGGGTTCGATTGAAGAAGCATGTGGTGTGAATGAGTTTCCACCCTATTGGGTAGCAGAGGAGACAGGAACAATGAGCGAAGTTCGAAATAGTGCACTGGAATCCGTTACGTGTCAGACCGCTTTGGAAAACCATGTCAAAACTATCCACCCGTATGTTTGGGCTGCTGCTGATGACTATCGAAACCGTGCAGCCGCTTTTATAAAAGTGGACACACCTTTAACATTCGAGCGTGTTTTTGCAGATCCCGTAGGCGATTCCCTTCGCGTCGAAAGCGCACTGTCCCGCCCAGAATGTTTGCTAAAGGGAAACGAAAAAAATTGGAAATTGAAAGAAATCTGTCACGCGGATTCGTTTTTTAACTTTGCACTCATTGATCATTTTTGCTTTGACGGAGGTGTTAGGAAACGCCGTCACACAGAGTGGTACAGTCTTGAAGATAACCCCTCTCCAAAACAAGATCGTTTTATGTGGAAGCAAGTTCTTGAGACTGATTGGATGGAAAAGAAGTGCGAGGGATTAGATTCAACGCTAGCTCAAATACATGCACTAGTCATGTCGTTGAGTGAAGCAAATTGGCCTACTCACCCACAAGAACAGTTGATTAAGCTTGCAGCTCGTTTGGGCGATGAGGCGGCCGGACTGACGTGGGTCGGGCCAACCTGGCGACGAATAGGCGGTGATCTTCCCAGTGGCGGGTATCAATTTGGGCGATTTGCAGAACTGTTTGCTAGTGAAGAATGGCAGTCTTTAATTACAACCGGTACTACCTGGCGTGGTTTTGATACTGGACATTCGAATAGACAGTTCTGTATCGAAAATTTCATACAAGCTATCGCACTGCTTGCGAGAGATGGTAAACCTAGTACCGAACAAAACAATGCGCTTCAGTTCAATTGGCACGCGGTAGTGGAATATGTGTGTGTTCCCATCTACATACGACCGTCTGACTTCGAACAAATGGGCATCAAACCAGTGAAGTTACAAAGTTGCAAGCAAATCGTCCTGGAAGTTCGCCAACTAGGGATCAATTCCCCAACCGTCATCGCTGCGCTCGACAAGTTCAAACAAGTTGCTTTGGAACTGGACGTTTTCGAATAAGCGATCGGGACGATTTTGTGTAAGCTGCCCCTTTTTAATCGTACGAGACCAGACGAACACGCCCTAAGGGAACCGATATAAAAAAGTCTCTGTATGGCTCGCATTTTGACATTCTGACGACTACGATCGCAAAATCGTATCAGCTTTATGTACTCGATTCATTCGAGCTGAACTTGCAGATGAATCCGATACAGTAATGAAAAAAATTAGAGCGGCTACCGTCAATAAGATTCCTAATCTTCTCATCGTCGGAAGTCAAGAAGAACAAGATCAGACAGTAACTCTTCGACGATAAGGAATACGAGAGCAACTGACTTTACCTTTCGAACGGTTCCGAGATTCAATTCAACAAACGATTGACCAGCGCGCTCCTGAATTTCGCTTGGTTGAGTGTTAACACGGGTTTTCTTCAGCTCAAATCTGCCATCAGCACAGGTCGTTAAGTATTGTCGGGATCAGGTTTCTGACCTTGTTTAACTCAGACCGGTACGAACGATTCGCTCCGTGCAGTGTTCCAAAGTCTTGCTTCGACTCGGTGCTTACCGGTCGGAATTTATTTAATTTCACTGGACTGTTGCTTGTATTGCTCGCATGCCAACACAGTGCCGCCTAGTAAACTTCCCGATAGAAACAAGCGGATTAGCCAATGTCCAAAATGTACACCTATGACGGAGCATAAGATTATGAGAGTGGCACAAAACCAACTTTCTGATTTTGAGGCGATAGTTGCGAGCAAAATGATCGCTAAGGACGCGGTCGCAACACCGAAAAATTTTTTGATGGTTATCCAATCCGAAAGATCATTGAAATTCAAAATCAGTGTTATGACCGTGTGAATTATGGCAAGCACACCTGCAGCTCGAGCCATTTGCTATCCTAATTTTCGCACTAGTCGTTCCTAGCGAATTTCAAGGAATCTGATTCTAAGTGCTGCCAACCGGCGCACGAGTGTCGTGTCGTCAAAAATTAATCCGATGGAACGTCTCTAACTCGATCGTTCGTCTTTATTACGAGCTAACTGCTATCTGTACAGTCGAGTCTCATTGCAGTAAGGAGTCTTGTGAGTGCCTTCTTGTCTCTGCTAATTGATTTTGAGTGTCTTTATAAAATAAAGATTCCACCACAATTGAGATCCAAAAATATGTTGAACTGCACCTTTGATGTGGGTCGAAGAATTAAGTACTCGGTCTATTTAACGGTTATATTCGTCTGTCTTATTCTTGGAGCAAAAACGGAAGCTCAAGATACTGAAGATGACGAATTAGAAGAAGTTGTCGTGGTGGGCTCTTTGATACGAGGCACACCAATTGATGCTTCTCACGCGGTCACGATTGTTGACCGCAACACGTACGAAAGTCAGGGAGCTCCACTTGTCGTAGACCTGTTAAAAA
>VXUA01000047.1 GCA_009837185.1 Gammaproteobacteria bacterium
CCTTAAGGTGCTATTTCTAAAATAGCATTTTTAAAAAGTGTTACGAAGTTGGGACGCCCTTGCCCTCAGCATTGTCCCTTAGTCGAGATTAAGTCCTCTAACGAACTGACGATAGCGTCGTCGAACGCACCCTCGGCAATTAAAACTGTGGTAAACTGCATTGATTTAGCTAATTCTGCGTCGCGAGGGGACGGTACAACAAGTGGTATCGAAACTGAACTCAGGGTGGCAAATTGTTGTCGGATCTCTGAAATTGCAGCCCCGCTAGCTGCAACGATGGCATCTAACTGTGAAGTTGATACTTGGACCCTCGTGGGTTTTCGCTCATACACGATCCATTCATGGCAAACATAGCCATCACCACTCAACCAAGTACGTAAATCTTTCCGTCCATCGCGTCCTGATACGATTGTCACGCTTAGACCGGTTTTGAACCGGCTGCGAATCAAGTCGTAGATGCCTTCGGAAGAGTGTTGACTTGGAACCAAGGGATGAACCTGCATCGACTCAAACTGCAATGCCGTCGCGGGTCCCACTGCAATCACTGGTTTGGTTCTATCCCACTGACGATTAGCCGTATGGGACACTGCGTGGGTAGAAACAAACACCCAAAGATCGGTTTCTAGCCGTGGAGTTGGTGACTGGACTGGCTCGATTGCAAAGACGGGCGCAGTGATAGGTTGGTATCCTGACTGGTGCAACTTTGAAGCAAGTCGACTCGCCCCTGGTTCCGTACGTGTGATCCAAATACGCTTGGTCACGAATGCAAGAGCTCTTCCACACCCATCGCAATTAGACTTGAAGCTGTGTTTGATGCAATCCGAATTGGGTCATGGTCGTTTACTCTTAGTTCCAGTGTTTCTGTTCCAGCTGCATTCAGTACGATTGCATGTAAAGCATACTCATCGCCTAGATCTTCACAATAGACTCCTATAGGTGAAGTGCAATCCGCGTTAAGCGCAAGAACGATCTCGCGCTCGCAAAGGGCAGCCGCTTCCACTCTCAAGTGCTGTAATGGTGCGATAGTAGATGCCATTTGTACATCGTCGTGTCTGAATTGAACTGCAAGCGTACCCTGACATGGTGCCGGAATGAAATTAGTTGGATCGAGATATGCGTCTATCCGATCTCGCAAATTCATTCGTTGTAACCCAGCGGCTGCGAGGAGAATCGCGTCATATTCATCACTATCCAGTTTTCGCAAACGCGTATCGACGTTACCTCGTATGTGTGCGACATTGTTAGTCTTGAAACGAAAGTTCAGCAGTGCCCGTCTCCTTGGGCTTGATGTACCTATTTTTGCGCTCCGATCTAGGCAAAACACGTTCGCTTGACCGACCAATACGTCTCGTGGATCTTCGCGTTGCAAGACTGTATGGACAGCGAGCCCATCGGGCGTTTTACTCGGTACGTCTTTTAAGCTGTGCACAGCTAAATCCGCTTCATCCTTAAGTAGCAACTCCTCGATTTCTTTGACAAAGTCATCCTTATTCTTCGGAGGTAGATTTCCCATCTCGGCTGATCGGTCCCCAGTAGTAGTGACCGGTACGTAGGTGATGTTTAGATTGGAAAATTGTTTTTCAACGGCGTGCCCCACTAACTGGGCTTGAATGCGGGCGAGTTGGCTCGCTCGAGATGCTATCCTCAACTCGCGCTTAGCTTTCATTCTTTGCTGCGGTGTAAGTCGGTAGCTTTTACTATTCGGAGTTTTGTTGAAGTTGTTCGGCAAGGTATTTACCGAAGTATGTAAGAATACCGTCCGCGCCCGCACGTTTAAAGCAGAGCAAGCTCTCGTATATGACTGACTCTTGCACCCAATTTTGCTGTATAGCCGCCATTTGCATGCTGTACTCACCACTGACTTGGTAGGCAAATGTGGGCATCCCAAATTCTTGCTTGACCTGGTGAATTACGTCCAAATAGGGTAAACCCGGTTTGACCATGACCATGTCCGCTCCTTCATCGATATCCATGGCAACTTCCCTCAAGGCTTCCTCGCTGTTGGCAGGATCCATTTGATATTGGTGTTTATTTTTTGAACCAAGATTACCTGAAGACCCCACGGCGTCTCGAAACGGACCGTAGTACGCTGAGGCATATTTTGCTGCATAGGCTAATATTTTGGTATTTTGGAAAGAGTTTTCTTCAAGTGAGTTGCGTATCGCTCGAATTCTCCCGTCCATCATGTCTGAAGGGGCGATGACATCAGCACCAGCCCGAGCGCACACTAATGCTTGTTCAATAAGAACCTCGAGAGTTTCGTCATTTAGGACGTAACCGTTGTCGTCTGTGACTCCATCCTGGCCATGCGATGTATATGGATCTAGAGCGGCATCAGTGATCACGCCGACGGACGGCGTACAAGTTTTTGCAACAGCTACTGCACGTGGAATTAGTCCCTCAGGATTAATTGCTTCCGACCCTCTCAAATCTTTGAGTGAAACAGCCACCTTTGGGAATAGCGCGACAGCAGGAATTCCTAGAGCGACGATACTCTCTAGTTCACGTTCAAGTTCGTCCAAGGATACACGTTCAATACCGGGCATTGATGCTATTGGTTGTCGTTGATTTTTGCCCTCAATCACGAATATGGGGTAAATTAGATCGTTTACCGTGACCTCGTGTTCACGTACGAGTCTACGTATGAATTCGTCGGACCGATTCCGCCGCATTCGAATGTGAGGAAACTTAGCAACCATGGAAATTTACAGCGACAGATAGTGAAAATATTTTGTGTAGAAAGTCTAAATTCTAGGAAATCGCTAAGCTTGTTGTAGTAGAAATCCACACATAATATCAGCGGAAGTCAAGCAATAACATATTTTTATGGCTAAGTACGACTACAACCTCATCGTGATTGGTGCTGGTAGTGCCGGTCTGATTGCATCCTTGGTCGGTGCAACTGCTGGTGCGAAAACGATGTTAGTTGAATCGAATCGTATGGGTGGTGATTGTTTGCACACCGGGTGCGTTCCTAGTAAGACATTGATCGCGTCTGCTCGAGTCGCACAACAAGTGCGAAATGCTTCACGTTACGGAGTCGAAACTACGCGAAATGCGACTAATTTTTCAGTTGTGATGGGCCGAGTACGAGAAGCTATCAGTCAAATTCAACCTCATGACTCGGTCGAACGCTACACGTCTTTAGGCGTGCATTGCGAGGGAGGTAATGCTCGCGTAATCGACCCACATTGCGTTGAAGTAAATGACGAACGACATTCGACGAGGAGCATTGTCTTGGCTACTGGGGCTTCTCCGACTATACCACCCATTCCAGGACTATCAAACTGTCAGTTTCTCACTTCTGAGACACTCTGGGGACTCAAAGAGTTACCGCGCCGATTGGTAGTTCTAGGTGGCGGTCCAATTGGATGTGAATTAGCTCAAGCTTTTTCTAGACTAGGGAGCAAAGTTGCTATCGTTGAAATGCGAGATCAGCTGCTACCATTAGAAGATACGGATGCATCAGAAGTCATCACCGAAGTGTTACTGACCGAAGGTATCGATGTATACACTGGTTGGCAAGCAAGCACTTGCAAAAACCAACAGTTAACAATACATACTCGCGACCAAGAAAAGATTTTAGATTTTGACCAATTGCTGGTAGCGACCGGTCGAACTTCCCGAGTGAAAAATCTCGGACTTGAAGAAAACGGTATTAGCCTGTCACCGACTCGGACTGTTGCCGTAAATGACTACATGCAAACAGAGGTTAAATCTGTTTTTGCCTGCGGTGATGTCGTAGGACCTTATCAATTTACCCATATGGCCGCACATCAGGCTTGGTACGCGAGTATGAACGCCCTGATTCGTCCTTTTTGGCGTGCCAAGATCAATAAAAAATTTGTACCATGGGCGATCTTCACTGACCCGGAACTAGCCAGGGTAGGTGTGTCTGAAAGTGAAGCAATACGACTGAATATTCCACATGAAGTTACAAAGTTTCCATTTGCAGAATTGGATCGGGCCATTGCCGAAGGAACGACAAAGGGTTTTGTAAAGTTGATCACCAAACCCAAAAAAGACACGATATTAGGTGCGTGTATTGTCGGTACTGGTGCAGGGGAGTTGATTTCGAGTTGCATCAATGCGATGCGCCATGGATATGGAGCTAACTCGATTCTGTCTACTATTCACGTGTACCCTACGCGGATGGAAGCCGTCCGCTTAGCCGCTGGTCGTCTGCGACGCGCGCACGCCCCTCCAGGACTGTTGAAGCTAGCCGAACGACTTAACGCACTATTGCGCTGACTTTTGCTATCGTGAGTTCATCGCTCATAAAAAAATTAAACAGATCGAATCAATCGCCTGGGACTCAGTTCTAATTCTGCTAGGGACGTGTTGGTAAACGGAGCGTGCCTCAGTAGTCTCGCTCCCAACTTGCTACAACCAGGAGCAGTTTGTACGCCAAAGCCTCCAAACGCGCCGTACCAAAAGAATCCCGGATGATTGCAGTCATAGCCAACGACTGGGCATTGGTCCGGTACAAAAACACGTAATCCCGCCCAGCATTCTTCGGGAACAACATCGTATAGCGTGGTGTTCTCTTCTAGGCGTGCGATAGCCTGAGCAATGTCGATCCTCTCTGGTTGGGCATCACACGGTTCACTTGGAGTTTCATCGTAGGGAGACAACATTAAAGACTGTCCTTCCGGCTTGAAATAGAGGTCATCTGTTATCAGGTAACACATCGGCCACGAACTTGAGAAGACCTCAGGTTTACACCTAATACCAGTTCTTCGTTTTGCTTGCACTCCTATCGGTTGGACACCAGCTAACTTGGCAATTTCGTCAACCCAAGCACCAGCCGCGTTTACGATGATGTCAGCGTTCACGGTGGATCCGTTAACTGCAGTCAATCTCCACGATCCGTGCACACTCTCGATACATACCACCCGAAAATTCGTTTCCACTCTTCCACCCAGTTCCTTGAAAACTTGCCGCGTACAAGTCAGCAAGTGGTGGACATCGAGATGCAGCGATCGACAGTCAAATACTCCGCTAGTGAAGTCGCTCGAAAGAATTGGACATTTGGCTAGCAATTGATTCTGTGACAATCGAACGAGCCAGGGACACCGTTCAACCCAAGTTTCAAAGAATTGCTCGATTTTTGATTCGTTCGCGACCCTACCGACTCTCAGAGTGGACAAAGAACCCGCGATACCGTTAAAGCCTCGAGCAGGTGATTGGAAGAATTCGACAGACTCTAGTGTGAGTCGGTGCACCACATCGTTTTCAAATGGAATGTGCAGAACCGCGGCAGAGCGACCTGTACTGTGATGCCCTGGTTGAAATTCCGTTTCGAGAACCGTAATGTCAAATTCAGAAGCGGCTTGTAGAGCCAAAGACAGTCCGGCGATGCCACCACCCACAATGACAACAGATTCTCTCACTCAGCGTTATCGGAGTTTCAAAATGTCACTGACAAATGCGTCGGTGTGTTTTGCTATTTCTTGAAAGACATCATCTTGACGGGTACGAGTGCGCTTCAGAGTCTTATATCCATGATCTGCTGTGTCTAACCACTTCAACGTGGCTTGGTGTTCCGCCGCTAGCTGTTGCATGAGATCAGCATTCGCCATACCGTCTCGAGTACCGATCAAGAATAGGATAGGACACTTGATCTTGTCAAAGTGGCGGGCTCTGTCAAGTGAAGGTTTCTTTGGATTGTGTAGGGGAAATGAGCTCAGAATGAGTCCTTCGACAACTAGATTGTGTTCCACTACGGCATGTGTTGCCATCCTTCCGCCGAAGCTATGACCGCCGAGAAAGAGTGGATCTAGCCCTTTTGTAATGGCGAAGGAATGAAGTTCTTTGAACGTTTGTGTCGAGACCGAAAGTGCGTCAACCCGGTTTCGACCTGCTTCCATGTAAGGAAAGTTAAAACGAAGCGTCGAAATCCCTACTTCAGCATTGGCAATCACGATCGCATCAAGCGACGCGTGCCTCATCCCAGCACCGGCACCATGGCCAAAAATAACGGTACATCTTGAAGTATTGCCCGTAGTCAAGCAAACACTGATCTCTTGTCCTTCGACAGTTAACGACTCTTCATCGCGTGTCGAAATCACTAATCGAGATCCGACACCGACTGAATAATGCGTCCCACTAAGCCGTACTCGAGCGATTCCTTAGCTGAGAGCCAGTGATCGCGGTTTGTGTCTTTATTGACTTGCTCGAGTTTTTGACCCGTTCGCGTAGCGATTGTCTCGTTAATTCGTTCCCGAATTTTGACAATTTCTTTGACTTGAATGGAGATGTCAGAAGCATCTCCCTGTAATCGTCCGGATGGTTGGTGGATCAGAAATCTGGTATTTGGAAGACAGAGTCTGTTTTCTTTTTCGGCGGCTAAGTAAATGTGCGTTGCAATGCTCCCAACCCAGCCGGTACCAACGGTTCTCACTGGTGCTTCAATATAGCGGATCATGTCATGAATCGTGTCTCCAGACTCGACGTGGCCACCCGGGGATCCAAGAAATAAAGTAATAAATTCCGAGTTTTCCGTGGCTAAAGCTAGAAGCTGCTCGACAGTTTGCTGAGTTACTTTTTGGTCAATGTTTCCGAAGAGAGTAACGATACGTGCGTCATAAAGTGCATCGCGTACTCGGGACAACGCGAAGTTGCTTACTTCTTGTTCTTCTGTTTTGTTGGAGTTCATAGTTTCAGATTGCTGTGCGTAATGTGTTGTATGAAGAGTCTCTGAAATGCAGGGAATTATGCTCAAAGACCGAGCACATCTAAGTGCTAAGTAGTTCTTATTACTTTACGTCAGCAAGACGTTCTTGAATGGCTAAATCCGGAGTCCCTCTCAAAATCTCGGATGAAATTTTCGTTGGGATTGTGATTGCTACGTCTGTACCACCCACTGGACTCGCGCCAATCTCTAACTTCCAATTGTGGATCAAACACAACTGGTTGACGATTGCTAAACCCAAACCGCTACCACCAGTTTCCAAATTGCGTGACTTATCGAGTCGAACAAATGGCTGTAGTATTCGCTGGCGTTCTGCTTTGGGGATTCCTGGTCCATCATCCAGCACATGTACTTCATCATGGTCTTGTGTTACGCGAACTTGTACCCGCACGTTTTTGCCATATTGCGTCGCGTTCTGTACTAGATTAGTAATGCAGCGACGCAAAGCATTTGGGGCTGTGTGAATGTGCGCAGGCGGAGCTCCGAACCACTCCACCACAAGAGAATTATCGACGGTGTGAACAATCGATTGCATTAAGTCTCGAAAGTTTACTCTTTGTAGTCGTTCCTGTTCCCCTTTCGCAAAAAGTGCTGCGTCGGAAATCAATGAATTCATGTGTTGCAGATTTTCTTCAAAGGCGCTCAGGAGATTCGGATCAGTGTCTTCCGGTAGAAGTTCTAATGCTAAGCGCATGCGCGTCAAAGGCGTACGCAAATCGTGCGACAGCCCAGCCGTAATAGTCGTACGATTCGATATTAGTGCAGAGATTTCCTCCGCCATATCATTGAAACTCCTCGCTAATAAAACAACTTCGTCCGAGCCGGTTTCAGGAAGAGGATCATACCCGGATACACCTCGAAAAGACTGTGTTGCGTAAGCTAGTTGCGTCATCGGTCGACTGATTCGATTCATGCTATAGAGTGCTGTGATTGCTGTCGCAACAACACTCAGGATAATTGCGATCAGCACCAAATCCAACGTGCGCAACGGTTTAGGACTGACAAAGAACTTTATCACCAAAATGTCATCGGTATTAGTCCCAAAGGGAAAAATCACCCAAAACGCAGGGTTCTGATTGGCACTGTAATCCGCGTACGTGCTAATATTTTCATTGCTGAAAGTTTCTTCAAAAGCGGTCTTCAATCTATAGAGGACTCCATCGGTCCTTGTTATCTGACTTAACTCGTCTTGTTGAGTTAAATTGTTCTTAATGACTAACCCTTTTTTGTCAACCATGTAAGAGAGCAAATTAAAGTCAAAAATTTCTGGATTTACGTGCCATAAACGCTCGATTACTCCGACATCAGATACACGGCTCTCTATCCACTGTTGTCTCATCGGTGAATAGCCGTACAGTTGGTAAAGAATCACAAAACACACGCCTAACAATAACGTCGCGGTTCCGATGATCAGGCTAAATTTCCCGGCCAGAGAGTTAGCGCGAATTCGATTTAAGAGCTTTCGGGACAAAATACGTACCCCTTTCCCCACACCGTTTTAATAAACTTTGGATTTGACGGATTGGCTTCGATCTTACTGCGGAGTCGAGTGATTCTGACATCAATACTGCGATCTACTCCAGACTTATTTTCATCGCCAAGCAGCTCCTGAATGCGATCTCGATCGAGGGTGCGATAAGGATGTTTAACCAAAACGTTGAGCATTTCAAATTCGCCCGAGGTCAGGGATATTAATTCACCGGTTTTGCGAGTAAGCGATAATTGAGCTACGTCGAAAGTGAAATCGCCAAAGCGGTAAACACCGTCACCGCTTCGCACTGTTGAAGTTCCTGCGTTGCGTCGAAGTACTGCTTTAATCCTGGCAAGTAATTCGCGTGGATTCACCGGCTTATCTACGTAGTCGTCGGCACCTAATTCCAGTCCGACGACTTGCTCAACATCGTCACCCATTGCAGTCATCACGATGAAGGGTAAATCGTGATCGCGAAGTATTCGAGCTGTCAGCTGTAGCCCGTCTTCGCCCGGGATTCTCAGATCCAGAATTACAAGGTCAAAATCAGTCCGATTCAGTTCTAATTCTAACTCTGCTCCGTCTGGCACAGTAACCACTTCAAAACCTTGACGAGTCAGGTAGTCAGACAGCAATTCTCGAATGTTGGGGTCATCATCAACGACTAAGAGCTTCCCAATGTGGTGGACTTGATCTTTGTATGGAGCGTTCCGTCTACGTAACACCGAGCGGATGCGCGCTAAGAGAATTCGTGGGCTAAAAGGCTTGGCGACATAGTCGTCAGCACCGACTTCAAGACCGACCACACGGTCGATGCTGTCGGTGAGTGCCGTTAGCATGATTATCGGGGCTGTTGTGACCTGTTTGAGTCGTTTCGCGATGGACAAGCCGTCTTCACCCGGTAACATGAGATCAAGTACGATCAGATCGTATTGATAGGTGCGAAGTGCTTCGTCCATCGCCGAACCATCGGCGACTGTGTCGACGTTTAAACCGTGTTTACCTAAAAATCCTGCGAGAAGTTCACATAGGTTAGGGTCGTCGTCGACGACCAGAACGCGTTGACCGCTGTCCGTTAAGCCACTTAGTTGAGTTACTTATTTCTCCATGCTGGAACAAGTTGTTTTTTCTCTGAGGGCTTATTGTTCCTTCTTGGATCTGCTAAATTCTCAGTACCTTCGTTCGGAGGTGCAACCCGGACCTCAACTGTTTCTTCTTGTAATTCTGGGATTTGATGCTCCTCTTCACTTTCATCAGATTCCAGTTCAGTCTGTTCTGCAATTTGGTCGGTGTCACCCCAATTTGGTTCGATATCATCCGGACAAAGATCAGAAGAACTGGCCGTGCTTTCGTCAGAACATCGACGTTGATATTCCTCGAGTAGTGCATCTTGATCGTTTTTACTGTACTTATGACCGTTAAGTACGTAATGCGTAAATTCTTCTTTGGATAATTCTTCGAGGAACTCTTTCGTGAATTGATCTTCGATCGACGCGGCGTCGACAGCATCGTTTGCATCAGACACTGTGGCGCCCTGATCAGCGGTTGAAGAATCATCGGTTTCATCAACTTCTTGTGCTGTGAGCACATACGCTGAAAGTCCAATTAATGTTGAAACTACTGCACCAAAAAAACGGTGTCTCACAGTCATGCGGTTTAGTCCCTGGTTGGTTGAATTATCCACGTTTCAAAACCTCCCTGTTTCAAAACCCGATTTCGTCAGCGTGGGCTCCAATGTATGCTGACGACAGATTTTTCGGCACACACTTCCTATCGAATTCAAACCTGAGTGCGCCTCCTCTCCTTCTAAAGGTTTGCTCTGTCTAATCGACAGTAACTTTAAATCATTGTGAATTATAAGCGATAGTAAAGTCGTTTTGAACTGAATTTACGTAAAGTTGAAACGGCTTTATATTCGTTCAAACAAACCCGCAGCTCCTTGGCCTCCACCCACGCACATAGTGACGACTCCATATCGCTGTTTTCTACGAGCAAGCTCACGCAACAACGTTCCGGTCAGGCGGGCACCGGTCATGCCAAACGGATGACCAATAGCGATGCTCCCTCCGTTCACGTTGTATTTGTCATTGTCGATATCTAAGTAATCACGACAGTACACGCATTGACTGGCAAACGCTTCGTTAAGTTCCCAGAGATCGACATCGTCTTGCGCTAAGCCGGCGTTCTTTAGTAATCGGGGAATAGCAAAAATCGGACCGATACCCATCTCATCAGGCTCGCAGGCTGCAACGGTAAATCCACGGTACACACCCATGGGTCGCAAATTTAACTGGTTTGCTCGTTCCATACTCATGACTAAAGCCATTGAAGCCCCGTCCGAGAGTTGCGAAGCATTACCAGCAGTAACGGTGCCTCCTTCTTCAAACGCGGGTGGTAAACGAGCCAGTCCTTCCATTGTTGTCGAAGGCCGATTGCATTCATCTCGATCCACGGTGACGGTACGACGACTCTCGGCTTTGGTTTCTTTGTCGATGTGGAGCATTTCTACCGTCATCGGCACGATTTCCTCATCCATCCAACCAGAATTTTGAGCTTGAGCGTATCGTTCTTGACTCTGTACAGCATATTCGTCTTGAACTTCTCTGGTAACGTTGTAGCGTCGAGCTACGACTTCAGCAGTGTTACCCATCGCCATGAATATTTCTGGCTTCTCGTCGAGAAGTCGTTGATTCTGTTGTGCTTGCGCGGCGGTCTGCCGGCTCCGCATGGATAAGGAGTCGACGCCCCCAGCCATGGCAACTTCTGTTTGACCGGTCGCGATTTGGTTGGCGGCAATTGCGATGGATTGAAGTCCGGACGAGCAGAACCGATTGATCGTCTGTCCCGCTGAGGTAATTGGAAGTTTTGAGAGTACTACAGCGAGTCTTGCTAAGTTTCCGTCTTGTTCTCCTGCATGACTGCCAGCACCTACTATGACATCCTCAATCTCGTCAGGGGCGACACTTGGATTTCGAGCAAGTAGTGCGTCGATTACAACCGCTAGCATGTCATCGGATCGGGTAAGATTAAAACTCCCTCGAAACGACTTTGCTAATCCGGTACGAACACTATCGATAACTACGACATCGCGCATAGAAAGGTCTCCAAGAAAAATTGAATATTGAATAAGAGCAGAATTTGAGATTTTATCAGGATTGCGTTACTGGGTGCTTTTTCGCAACCGGGTTTATTGTTCGGTTGAATCGCCACCATACTTGGAGTGTTCCGATCAGGTAGTGCTATTTCATTACACACTTAGAATTTCCGCATGTTAAAAGATTCTCCAACCTCACATATTTACTTTTCTCAACGATTACGACTTCACTACGTCGCTTGGGGAGATCCGGACGCGCCGGTGTTGCTACTTATTCACGGTGGTCGAGATCACTGTCGCAATTGGGATTGGGTAGCCACCGTACTCAAGGACGATTATTTCATCGTTGCACCCGATTTGCGCGGGCACGGAGACTCGCAGTGGATGGTCGGCGGCGCATACTCGATCGTCGATTACATTTACGATGTTCAACAGTTGGTCCGCCAAACTGCTATTGCTCCAATGAGTGTCATCGGGCACTCGTTAGGTGCAATCATCTCATTGTTGTATGCTGGCAACTACCCGGAAAACGTCAATCGACTCATTGCGGTTGAAGGGATGGGGATCATGCTGAACCAGTGGCGAATGGCAACGAACCGAATGCATGAGCATATTCGCGGATGGGTTGAAGATGTGCACCAACTTTCTGGGCGACGACCCCGAAGATATGCTACGCTTGAAGAAGCGATTCAGCGTCTACAAGCAGTGAATTCTCACCTTTCCGCAGAGCACGCCCGTCATCTCACCATCCATGGAAGTATTCAAAACGAGGACGGCACTTTTAGTTGGAAATTTGATAACTATTTTCGGGTACTAGCTCCCATTACGTTGTCGTATGAAGAGACAGAACAAATTTATGCGCGAATTTCCTGTCCCACCCTTTTAGTGCATGGTCAAGATTCTTGGGTTTTACATCCATCACAAGACGAGCGCGTGAAATCTATGCAAGACGTCAAAGTGCATTCAATCGCAAACGCGGGCCATTGGTGTCATCACGATCAATTTGACGAGTTTTTACAACTAATACGCGACTTCTTGTGAAGATGAGAGTTGAAGATCTACACTCGTCGGATTGGGCTGGGGTGTGTTATTTAACCGGAGGTGGATCGCTACTGTTGAGTCAATTACTTAGTGTACCTGGGGCATCTACAACCATCCTTGACGCGCAAGTACCTTACAGTTATGAAGCATTGGTGCTATTATTAGGCAGTAAACCAGAACAAGCTTGCTCAGAAACCGCGGCACGCAATCTTGCGATGAAAGCGTTCATGACTGCTCAACACCTGAGATCCACTGATCAGCTCTTTGGGTTAGGTATCACCGCAAGTTTAAGTACGAATCGAAAAAAGCGAGGTGCAATAAGAGCCTTCGTCGCACTCCAAACCATGAGCCGATCGCAGGTAACGGAACTGAAGTTTGCGGACTCCAGAACGAGAGAAGATCAAGAATCTATGCTCGCCGATGTCGCTTACTCAAAGCTCTGTGCAGGGCTTGAATTAGCTTCCGATGCATACCCAAATTACCAGACTCACACTGCGATCGCCCACGCATCGCATAGCCGATTGTATAAACGCGAACCAGTTGCCTTAGGCACTCGTACGAAGGTTTATTTTCCTGGTGCTTTCAACCCGTTACATACGGGTCATCGGCGAATGCACGCACTCGCTCAGGAATTGCTGCAGCGTGAAGTACAGTACGAGCTGAGCGTCAACAACGTCGATAAGCTCCCTTTGGACTACTTTGATTTAAACGAAAGGTTGAACCAATTTGCACCAGACGAAGTCGTGCTCACAAATCTTCCTTACTTCTTCAATAAGGCAAAATACCTCAGCAAGAACGGAGGGGTCTCATTTGTAGTTGGGATTGATACGTTTGCGCGAATCATCCAACCGAAGTATTACAACACTGGCGAGCAACTGGATGATGTGATAAATTTTTTCATTGCCTCTGGTACAAAATTTCTGGTTTTCGGCCGCACGGTACAAAACAAGTTTAAGACCATAAAAGATCTCTCAATGCCAGATGGGCTACGCCAACTGTGTCAACAAGTGGATGCTCCGCAATTTCAATGCGACGTTTCTTCTTCGACGCTACGTTCAGAAACTTAGTCGTCTGACCCATTGCGTTGGTCTAGCCTCTTCAAAAGTCATTCGGAGGAATTGACATGAACGAATTTGATAACAAAGTAGTCGTAGTCTCTGGGACTGCAGGAGTTTTGGGGGAAGCCGTGGGTCGAGCGTTTCACGAATCTGGCGCGACTGTGATTGGTATTGACGTTATCGCACATTCTGCACCATTCAATACTCTTGAACTTGATCTTCTAGACTTGACTCAAACAAAACAAGCAATAGCGTCGCTGAGCTCAGTCAATATTCTGGCAAATATTGCCGGTGGCTTCACAATGGGTGAAACAGTCGCCGAGACGACGGATGAAACGTGGGACTATATGATGAATTTGAACGTTCGTACGATGTTAAATCTGGTGCGTGCAGTCGTACCGGTGATGCGTGCATCCGGCGAGGGTGGCAAAATCGTCAATATCGGGGCTCAGGGTGCTTTGCACGGTATCGCGCGAATGGGTCCCTATGTCGCATCCAAGAGTGTCGTAATCCGAACCACAGAAAGTTTAGCAGGCGAGCTAAAGCACGACGGTATCAACGTCAACTGTGTCCTACCCAGCATAATTGATACTGCGCGCAATCGCCAAGACATGCCTAACGCCGACTTTTCCAAGTGGGTTTCCCCCGATGCATTAGCACAGGTAGTGCTTTTTCTCGCTTCTGCGGGCGCAGATCCGATTCACGGTGCGGCTATACCGGTTACGGGTTTAGTGTAGCTGGGACAGTTGATCGGGAGTCAACTTTCCAGTGATCATGAAGTGTCCAGTCGAAGATGCAATCAATAGTCCGTCGTGCTCGCGAGTTGCGCTCGCTTCGATGACTGCGAGATTGCGGCGGCGAGATACGAGCTTGCTTTGAAGACGCACAGATTCACCAATCTGTAGAGGATTACGAAATCGGATTTCAGCTTTAGCTGTGACGCAAATTTCTCCTTGTAAGAAGAACAAGTTTGCCATGACATCATCGAGCAACGAAAACAGGATCCCACCATGAGTGACACCGTCGTATCCCATGTAATCTTGAGTTGAAGTCCAATTAGCTTGGCAGTTTCCTTCAGAGTTGAGTGTGAAGCGCACTCGCAATCCGCTTGCGTTCCTAGGACCGCAGACAAAACAATGATTAGCATTTCGTTCAAACAAGTTCATTGAATTCACCACATGAGCCTCGCAAATAATAAAGATTCGCTTATCCTTTCAGCGATTGTTCGCGCGCTACGTGAAAACGACACCCCGCCGAAACCCATACCTGCAAATTCTCGTCGTGCTGGCGTGGCATTGATTTTGAGAGCTTTAGGAAAAAACCTGAGCGTTCTGTTCATCCAACGAGCATTGCGAGAGGAAGATCCATGGTCGGGACACATCGCTTTTCCGGGAGGACATTACGATCTATCAGACACCGATGTATTGCACACTGTAGTCCGCGAGACTAAGGAAGAGGTCGGCATTACTCTTACTTTTTCGGACTGTGTGACCCAGCTCCCCGTTGAGAAACCCTACACTTCAGATCAACGAACAGATCTCGTGGTTCTACCCTACGTATTTGCCCTCACTTACGAACCGGAGTTATACCTCAATCATGAAGTGTCTGAGGTAATCTGGGTTCCACTCAACCGGTTGATCTCCGGCGAACTAATCACTAACGAAACCGTAAATTTCAATTCCAAAGAATATCAGCTACCTGGATTTCGCTTGAATGATAGACACTTTGTTTGGGGACTAACCTATCGAGTACTACAGCGATTTTGCTCAATCATAGATCAAACGTAGCCCCTCAGACACTCTACCTTGGGTCAAGAGACATTCATGACTGCCCCAGATTCATACCATCTTTGTTGATGGATCTATAAGTGAAACTTGGAATTGGCGATCAAAGAGCGGATTCTTGCCACAGGTGCTGAACAGAACCGCGTCTATTCAAGCATAGGAGACCTGACGTCACAGGCGACTCCAGTACCACCGACTCCACAGTAACCAGAAGGGTTTTTTGCTAAATATTGCTGGTGGTACTCCTCCGCATAAAAGTACTCGGAAAAAGGTAAGATTTCTGTCGTAATTTCGCCAAAACCGGCCTGATTTAACTTGTGCTGATACTCTTTCAACGAAAGCAATAGTACGTTGTGTTGTGTTGAGTCAAAATAAAACGCAATGGACCGATATTGTGTCCCAATATCGTTTCCTTGGCGCATCCCTTGCGTCGGGTCGTGTCCTTCCCAAAACGTCTTCAGCAATGTGCTAAATTCAATCTCACTGGGCTCGTATTTAATGAGTACAACTTCGGCGTGTCCGGTACGACCGGAACAGACATCCTTGTAAGTGGGATTTTTCGTTTCACCCCCGGCGTATCCTGCAGATGTGCTATATACACCCTGTAGTTGCCAGAACTTTCGTTCGACTCCCCAAAAACAACCCATACCAAACACAGCAGTTGCTAAGCCTAGAGGAAATGGCGGTGTGATTCGATTTCCGTTGACAAAGTGTTCGTCTGCTACTTGTATTGACTCCGCGCGATCAGGGAGATAGCTCTCATTTCTCTTTGAGTTTCTGTTGAACATAGTTTCGATTGTCGTCTATACTAGGTTGATTATGATATATTTTTGTTTGTTCGAAGTTGCGAGTGATATTTTTGATAAGGTTTTTCTCACGTAGTCTTGTTTTACTGAGTACATGCCTGATTTTCGGGTGTGCAGGCATGACAGAACTCACGACACACTCCTACGAAGAATTCTTAGCGATAGTTTTCAGCGAAAAGAATCTTGATCTTTCGAGTGTTGAAGTAGATCTCTCTGAGTCAAATTTAACGGTGGACGCCATTGCTGAACTTGACAACTTTGGACGACGTGTAGCACGATTACTCGACAGTCCGTTACGTTTGGGTTCAATAGGAAGCGCGGTTCTCGATCGTCTGGAACTTAGTTATGCAGGCCATTTAGCGATGTTCCATTACTACAAGCATTTGGAAAATGAACATGCAAGTGTTCACGAGGCACAACTAAATCGAATCGTTGAGTACATGACTACCGAGCGTGATGGTTCGTTGGAGAAACCATACCGAGCATTGAGTCCAGTGGATGCTGTACTATTTGTTCAACAGTCTGGTTATCGCGTGATCGGGTCGATTTACGTGCGCACTAATGTGGAACCCATGGTATTACAGGTCATGCGCATAAAAGGAGAAGGACCCTTTGACGAAGTCTTTTTTGATTTAAGCGCAATATATCCAATACTTCTTCGCGAGTTCGAATCCCGAAATGTTGAAGCCTCACAAGCCCCCTTACCTCTGGTACTTGTAAATTTGGCGAACGCTGGAGACTCTTCAGCACAATTGAGTTTGGGTCGGTTCCTTGCCAACGGTGGAGCGACATCCCGTGCAGAGAGTATGTACATCGCGGCTAGTCGCGCCGACAATGGCTACGCGCACATGCTTTATGGTAATCTATTTTTGAATCGAGCATTTGACCCAAATGAAAGTGATGCGCACAGGTATCTGCAAGTAGCTCAATCGCACTATTCCCAAGCTATTGATTACGGCTATCACACTGCACTAAGGCAACTTGGGTGGCTGTTACATCGAGGGTATTTTGGAAATTCCAGGAGATCAGATGGGATGGAGATGCTGGAACGCGCCGCTTCGTTCGATGATGCCTTAGCCCTTAGATATCTCGGGGATGTGTATCGTCGCGGGAACCCGGAGCAAGTCGATCTTCAAAGAGCAGCTAGGTTTTATGAACGTGCAGCGGAAACGGGAGACCGCATGGCACGTATTGAATACTATCGAGTAGTTGCACATCCAGATTCGGGTTTAGCTGTAAGCAAGAAGCTGGTCGATTGGTTACTTGATTCAGCTGCGAACGACGACGTATTAGCAATGCTCGAACTGGGTAATTGTTATGTCCGCGGATGTGCCCAAAAACCTAATTATCGCAAAGCATCGCGCTGGTATCGTAAAGCGGTAGAGACAGCACCTGAAGACCCAGAAATTGTCAACACTGTGGCATGGACGCTTGCAGTTACTGACAAAAGACGCTTACGGAACCCTGAATATGCTTTGAAGATTGTGAACCACCTGATGGAGAATAACGAAGAATCTCGAGCCAATCCGATGATAGTCGATACTTGGGCCGCCGCTCACGCAGCTTTGGGGGACTTCGTTCGCGCGGTACAACTGCAACGAGAAGCGTTGGAACTAGCAATTGGCGATGAGAGGTTTTCAGATTGGATTGACGAAATCGAAAGTCATTTAGACAGTTTTCTAAACGGTGAAGCACTTAGCGAATCAATTCCTTGAACGGACTCTTGAAGTAGAGGCATTCGAAACAGTCGACGATATTCGGCAGATTTTGCTCGAATCGGTCCCGATCATCGACGTACGTTCCCCGATTGAATTTGCTCACGGTGCTGTACCAAATGCTGTAAATCTGCCCTTACTCAACGACGATGAGCGTAGGCAGGTCGGGCTTGCTTACAAAGAGGGCGGACAGGTAAGTGCCATAACCAAAGGGTTAGAAATCTTACCGAAAGAAAATCGAGACGTTCGCGTTAGACGATGGATTCGATTTTTGGAACAACATCCTAATGCCGTGATCTGCTGTTGGAGAGGAGGTCTGCGTTCGAAGATCGTACAAACATGGCTCTACGCGACCGGTTGGCAGGTACCAAGAATTGCTGGTGGATCCAAAGCAATACGAACGTTTTGCATGAACAGAATTGACGCCGCTGGACAGCACAACTATGTCGTGCTGGCAGGACGGACTGGTTCTGGGAAGACGCAGCTGCTCGAAGAATTACATCCCTCAATCGACTTAGAAGGTCTTGCTCATCATCGAGGGTCCGCATTTGGCGGGGACACTGCTTCTCAACCGCTTCCAGTAAGTTTTGAAGGCGCGCTGGTCAGAGATCTTTTACGATTCCAGCATAGGCGAAGCATACTCGTCGAGGACGAAAGCAGAGTAATCGGGAAGCTAGCGATACCAGAAGCGCTTTTCAAAAAAATGGGTCAATCACCGGTTGTTGTGTTACAAGAGGAAGAGACTGGACGAATACAGCATATTTATCTCAGCTACGTACAAGGGACTGCTGAAGAGGTGATGCTTTCGAATTTAGAGAAAATTCGAAAACGTCTTGGGACGGAACGCTATGATGAAATTCGAGCTGCTATTCAGAACGCGTACAACACACGTGATCGTGAAGATCACTTCCATTGGCTCGCGCTTTTGTTACGATACTACTACGATCCGATGTATGACTATCAGCTAGCCCGGAAGAAAGATCGGCTAATTTTCAGTGGCTCTAAGAATGCCGTGAAAGAGTTTTTATTGACCAAGTATGAATTTGGAACAAAATGAGTGCTCGGTACTGACGTCGAACACTAAGCTAAGGACATTCCAACAAGTCTGGATGAGTCTCGATCGAGTGCCGATTACAGTTCCAACCTGTGTCGAGAATAGTTTTAGAGGAGCCAACGTTTCGTAGGCGAGATTTGTTTAGGTTGGTACCTGTTCTAAGCCAAATTCAAACGATTCCTCATTAAGATCCAATCTGAAACTGATCTCATCCCCAAGGGTAAAGTCTACGGCTAGTACCTCACCCCCAATATATTCGCGAAACTGGTCAATAATTGGCAATATTTTCGGTGTCGCTTGATAAGTTACGCGTATTCGGTCAGTTACTTGGAAGTCTAACTCCTTCCGAGCAAGTTGGATTCGATGTACGATTTCCCGCGCTACTCCCTCATTTTTGAGATCGGTGGTCACCTCTAAGTCTTGCTCAATGGAAATGAGCCGGTCTGAAACTACCGCGCTACCCGGCTTAGCTTGTCGAAAGACGTGAACTTCATCCAAGTTAAAGGTTTCTTCATCCAAAAGAATCGTACCGTTTTTCTGAAATTCTTCTAAATCCGCTGAACTGAGTTGTTGAATTAATTGCTGAATAGACCGCATCCGTTTACCCAACCGCTTTCCTAATACAGGAAAATTTGGCTTTGCTACCCACTCGATGTAATCGCGTTCGTTCTGGTCGTAATTCACCTGTTTCACATTTAGTTCTTTTTTAATGTATGGCTCTAGCTGTCGTACATCTCCAAGCAAATCTTGGTCTTTATGGATAACCGTGAGACGAGACAATGGGGTCCGTAGGGAAATTTTGTGATCTTCGCGTTGTTTACGACCGAGTAGGACAATTTGTTGCAACCTTGAGACGGCGGCTTCCAACGATTGATCTTGAAGCGCGTCGTCGGCGATTGGATAACTACAAAGATGAACGGACGTTTTGGATGTTTCGATGTTTCCGATACTGCTCAACTTCTGGTACACGTATTCGGATAAGAAAGGTGCGCAAGGGGCTAAAGCCAGGGTTAACTCTTTGATCGCGAGATAGAGAGTCGAATAAGCTGCTACTTTGTCAACACCTAGTCCCGGTCCCCAAAACCTTGACCTGTTTAGTCGGATGTACCAGTTCGTGAGTTCTTCAATATACACGAATAGACGTGGCACTACATTGTCGAGCCGATAACGCTCCATTTCAAAGGCAATTGTCGACTTCATTGTCTGCAAGCGCGATAAAATCCACCGATCCAGGATGTTTGTGTCCGAGAGATCTAGTCTGTCAGGAGTCCAACCATCGATTTTCGCATAAAGCTCCAGAAATGAGAATGCGTTGTGCCAAGGTAGAAGCACTCGACGAGTCATTTCTCTTACTCCTGAGTCAACAAATCTTTGTTCTTCACCGCGGACCAAACCAGAATTAATTAGATACAAACGTAGCGCATCGGCTCCATGCTCGTTCATCAACTGCTCCGGATCCGTGTAGTTGCGCAAGCTCTTCGACATCTTTTTCCCGTCCTCAGCCAGCACAAGTCCGTTGACGATCACATTCTTGAAGGGCGGTTGTTGGTAGAGCAATGTACTAAGCGCGATGAGTGTGTAGAACCAACCTCTTGTTTGATCAAGTCCTTCAGCGATGAAATCTGCCGGAAATCCTTGTTCAAACTTAGCTTTGTTTTCAAAGGGATAATGATTCTGTGCATACGGCATAGAGCCGGATTCAAACCAACAGTCAAGGACTTCGGGGACTCGGTGAAATGTACCGTCTTCATTCTCTAGCTGGAATGTTTGGGGATCGATGAATTCACGGTGCAAGTCTTCAATTTCGACGCCAGTGTATTGTTTTAACTCTTGTCGAGAACCGATACACACAAATGCACCCGTGACGTCATTTTCCCAAATCGGCACGGGAGTTCCCCATACTCGATTTCGAGAAATACACCAATCATTTGCGTTCTCAAGCCAATTCCCCATTCGACCACTTTGTATGTGGTCAGGAACCCAACGGATTTTTTGATTTGACTCGAGCAACGATTCTCGAAAGTCTGCAATTCGTACAAACCAAGAAGGAACCGCGCGATAGATCAAGGGAGTTTGAGAGCGATAACAGTAGGGATAACTGTGTTGTAGAGTAGTGTGCTCGAACAATCCGCCGTTATTTTTCAGCCAAGCGATAATGTGGGGGTCTGCTTCTTTAATAAACGCACCGGCAAAATCAGACACCTCATCTGTAAAACAACCGCTCATGGTTACTGGACAGACGTGTGTGGGTATGCCGTGTAGTTGGGCAATCCTGTGGTCGTCCTCGCCAAACGCCGGAGCTTGATGGACGATTCCAGTGCCTTCATCGGTCTTGACGTACCCATCGCATACGACTTGAAATGCTCCTTCGCTCTTCAAGTTTGCGAAGTAGGGAAACAATGGCTCATATTTACGATCCTCGAGTTGTTTTCCAGTCATGCGTTTTAGCACCACAAGATTGTGCTTCTCAACATAGCTGGTTAACCGTTCTTCTGCCAGATAGAACTTTCGATCTGATGCCTTGTCATGCACAAGGACATAGGAGATATCGGCACCAACACAGAGAGCTAGATTGGAAGGTAGCGTCCAAGGTGTCGTAGTCCAAGTACTGATGTAAGCGTCCTCGTCCGTCAATTTGAAGAGTACTGTTATGGACGGATCTTGGACATCCTTGTAGTTCATACCCGCTTCAAAGTTTGACAACGGAGTCTCCAGCCCGGTGGAAACCGGCATGACTTTATTACCGCGGTAAATGAGTCCTTTATCCCAAAGTTCTTTCACCACCCACCAAACGGATTCCATAAAGTCGACGTCCATCGTTTTGTAGTCGTCGTCAAAATCGACCCATCGTCCTAAACGGGTGATAATGTGTCTCCAATCTTGGACATATCGCTCAACAATGTTGCGGCACTCTTGGTTGTAGCCTGCGATACCGAGCTCATTGATCGCTTGATGAGCCGGCATCCCAAGTTTTTTGTTGATCTCGTGCTCAATGGGAAGACCGTGGCAGTCCCACCCGAAGCGACGTCCCACATACCGACTTTTCATTGTCCAATAACGCGGAACTATGTCTTTGATTACGGACGCAAGCAAATTTCCATGGTGAGGAAGTCCCGTCGCGAATGGTGGTCCGTCAAAGAATACAAAGGGTTGCTGCGATTCGTTCTGGCGCATCGATTCTCTGAAGGTATCGTGTGTCTCCCAATAGTGAAGTATTTCCTGTTCCATCCGAGGAAACGAGAACACCGATTTCTGGTTGAGTGAGTCGGACATAGAGTGAAGCTGAATGAGAGAAAATTTCTGTTGAATTGTTTGACCTGAATGATGCGATTAAGTCATCACGAAGCGACAAATTATGCAAGTTGCGCACTAGCGAAAACTGCTACACTCACGTTGAAAATGCAAAATTTCGGGAACTCTTATCCTGGTCAATCAATATGTACGTAACTCAAAGAGGGTCTGCTATCAAATTTAGCCCAATCTTGTGTAGTATCCTCATCCTGCTTATGAGCCTTCCATTTGCTAAACAGTCTGAAGCACACGAAAACGTAGTTGTACGAAACGTTCCCGAAATCGACGAAGAAGTGCTAAAGTCGATTGAACGTTACAGGAATGTTCGAACAGCTTCAGTGGTAGACTGGCTAGGAGACGACTTGATGATTCGCACCCGATTTGGAGAGTCTTCACAACTCCATCGAGTGCGCGTACCCATGGGAATGCGAGAGCAACTAACTTTTGCGGATGAACCTGTTTCTGGAGTCTTAGTGCCGGATCTAGAGGAGGTACGGTCGTTCTTGTTTCTCCAAGATGTAGGAGGTACCGAGTCCTATCAAATTTACGAATACGATCTTACCAACGATAAACAAACAATGATTACTAGTGGTGACGGCCGTTATACCGGCGTTAGTTATAGTCCGGATAGCTCTAAGATCAGCTACACATCAACTAAACGAACAGGTCAATATTCCGATTTATACATCTTTGATCTTGAAAACCAAGTCGAGACCCCATTACACATCGTTGATGAAGTAGGCTGGTCGTTCGTCGCGTGGCATCCTACTGCAGAAAAAGCACTGATTCGTAAGTACATCTCGGTCGCGGAATCGCACTTATTTGAGATCGATTTCAACACTGGTGAAAAAAACCGGTTGTTGGAGCAGTACGGTGAAATTTCAATTGGTGGAGTGGAGTATCTACCCGATGGTACCGTCATTTTGATTAGTGATCATGGGTCAAACTTTCGCCGCTTACATCGACTCAATCCTGAGACTGAGCAACTAGAAGTATTAATTCAGTTTGTCGAATCCGATGTTAGTTCTTACTCGCTCTCGTGGGATCGTTCAAAGATGATTGTTTCGCAGAATTTTCAGGGGTATAGACTGTTTCATCTTTACGACGTAGCCACGGACAAGTTGTCTCAACTATTACCCGATTTCTCAGATGGACTGTTAGGTGGTGCTCGATTTAACAACGAAGGTACGGCGATTGCGTTCACGTTCCAGTCCGCGCAGGCTCAAAGTGATGTGTACGTACTCGATCTAGCAACGGGAGAGGTTGTACGGTGGACTCAATCTGAACTAGGAGGTATCGATGCAGACGAACTTGTTCGCGCGGAGTTGGTGTCCTATTCCAGTTTTGACGAATTGGAGATTCCGGCGTTTGTATACAAGCCTCGGAGTGATGGGCCACACCCAGTATTGATATACATTCATGGCGGTCCTGCATCACAATATAGACCAGGCTTTTCGTCGAGATTTCAATATTACGTCAATGAACTAGACATCGCCGTCGTTGCACCTAACGTTCGAGGTTCAAGTGGCTATGGTAAAGAGTATCTCACGTTGGATGATTGGAAGAAGCGTGAAGATTCGGTTCAAGATATCGGTGCTCTATTAGATTGGATCGAAGAGCAACCTGATCTCGACTCCAAGCGGGTTATTGTTGATGGTGGCTCGTACGGAGGTTATATGGTCTTAGCCTGCTTGGTTCATTACAGCGATCGATTGCTTGGTGGATCTGAAAGGGTAGGTATCAGTAATTTTGTTACTTTTTTAGAAAATACTCAGGGTTATCGACGGGACTTAAGACGTGTTGAATACGGGGACGAACGTATTCCCGAAATGAGAGAATTTTTAGAATCGATCGCACCTATGAACCAGATTGAGAAAATTCGAAAACCCTTGCTTATATTCCAAGGATTTAACGACCCTAGAGTCCCAGTCTCCGAAAGTGAACAGATCGCAAAAGCTTTAGAACTTTCAGGAGTCCCAGCCTGGTACGTACTCTACATGGACGAAGGGCACGGTTTTCGTAAGAAAGTAAATCAAGACCACTCCTTCTCAGTTCAGATTCAATTTTTGCGCTCGCTCTTAGATGAGTCAATAGTAGTACCGGATTCGTAGATAGACGGAAGAAACTGTTACTGTTTATGTAAGATCAGAAAAAAATCGGGACAAATTTGACAATGAACACTAGAATTGAGGTAAGAGACACTGTAGTCCTAGTCGATGCACAAGATCAGCAGATTGGTACTCTAGACAAGTTAGCAGCACATTCTGGTCGAGGTTCGCTTCATCGAGCTATTTCAGTTTTTCTTACCGATGAAAATGGATGTGTTCTCATGCAAAAGCGGCATCCGGACAAACTGGTTTGGGGAGGTTATTGGTCAAACAGCTGCTGTACGCATCCCTTTGTTGGTGAATCAACAATCGATTGCGCAATACGAAGAGTTCGTGAAGAGCTGGGTTTGTCTGTAGAGTTGACCTTTCACTTCAAATTGAAATATCAAGCGTCATTCTCCAATGAACACGCTGAGCACGAACTTGTTTCCGTATTTACCGGTACAACCCAAGGACAGCCCGATATTGACCGGGATGAGATCTCCGATTTGATGTGGATTGAGCCTGAAAAACTTAGTCAGGAACTAGTTGCGAAGCCAGACGAGTACACGCCTTGGTGCATTTTGGAGTGGAAGGAGTTGCAGGCGCAAAAATTGTTGTGACTGGGTTCAGCCACTTTTTACAGCAATCCAGAATAGCCTGCGATACGCGCGATTAGAACAACTAGAAATATTGACGTTAAACAAAATTGAATCGTGTAGCATCGAAATAAAAATTTTGCGCACTTTATCGTTCGCTTTCTTTTTAATGAGTCTAATTCAACTAGGTACTTCACCAAACTTGACTTAGGCTCACGATAAATGTCTTCTAATTCTTCCAAGTTGATTGTCCCTCAGAATAGCAACCAATAGACAAGAAAAGACGCGATCCAAATAACCCAAAAGACTTCTAATACGCACTCAAATGTGTGGTAGGCTTGCGACCTATGAACATTTTTCGAGTAATACCGGTAGATGAACCAAGTCCGAAATCGTTGAAAAATGTTTTTTCTCAAATTCTTCCTTTTGATCACATGAATTATGAATTACCGAAGTCTAGAATTCGGTATCGAATGCGTTCACCGCGGACTCTGGAAATACTGCATCAATTTGGTTTTTGTGTCCAACTCAACATCACATTCAAAAATTTGTGAATACGAGAAGGCGCAATAAGGTAGAGGGCAAGTAAACCATTCCGAATATCAAGCAATAAATAACCCAACAACGAAACATAAAATTA
>VXUA01000030.1 GCA_009837185.1 Gammaproteobacteria bacterium
CAAACAGTTACAAGCTCTCGTAATTCGGAGGTGAATTTGAGTGAGAATCACATACGGTATTAGAGAGTTTCCGTAGCTTTTGGTCATGCTGCGAGACGCTCTCCGTTTGTTCGATGCGGTTGTTCTTCAAGTTTCTGTTTAGCGGCTTTCGCCCATCCCTGCCATTGCGGAATGATGATGGTGCGAATTTGCTCATAGACCTCGGCTGGAGTGCAGGGAGGTACGTATTCCGCCGGTCGAAACGCCCAATGTGGCCGCACCTGGTTGTAGCGTTGGCAAATTCTTCCAAGCACAGTCGAGCATGATTGGGATGCTCATAGATACGATAGTGCTCTTCTTCCATTTTTAGGTCCCATGAAAGTGCTCTAATAACCCCTATACCATTACCTATTAGCGTAAACTAGTCTACAAACTAGGAAACGTAATTCGAAGTGGTCCGTGAGCAACCCTCAAAACCGTTGTGACTATTGATCACCACATTTGGGCATATGCCACCAGCGTCCTTGTGGCACATGCACGTAGGTGACTTCTATTTGCCAGTGTTCATTGGGCTTCGTAGGTAACAACTCAAACAGTTGTCGACTCTGATTCGACGCGCTCCAAGCACGCCACTCAAGGGAAAAAGATGCTTTTTGTTGATGAAAGAGTGACTAAAAGTGCGTCCCCTGAAACCTACCCAGTCCCATCTCTATTGATGTACTATGCCCAACTCATAAACCATATACCGACAACCATTAATACAGACAGTAGCAAGACATGAGGCACAATAGCTACCACTCGCCAATACACATTGCCCCGACCCTCTGCCTCTGTCCGACTGCGTAATCCTAACGCAGAGATAAGAGTACACCACATGAATGGAACTACTAACAAGCAGGTAGATATGGTTTCGATATACTATGGGTCTACCTCTCTGCCTAGAATCGGAATCGCTTGAACGGCTATCGCAATGACTAAAAACACCGGTACCGTTATCAAAGGGATTGACGACCAACAACTAAGTCCAAGCCAATTTTTCCAAGAAGTAGAGATGTTGAACAATCTTGCGATCCCAAAGTAGTACATTGATGTGATGAACCACCACGTGCAGACAAACGCAACCGGATACAGTACAGCGCGCGCTGCCCACATCAACGCAAAGTTCACATACAACCAACTCTCGTTTGAAACAGAATTACTCGCGCTAGTCGCATCCCAGTCAATTATGAGCACCAAAAACACTACACACTGCAGCGTAAGACAGATAAGTGAGAATATTGCTGGAAACAGTATTGGGGGCGATTCTTTGAGCCCGTCGAAACCCGCACGAGTGTCAGCAAAACATATTTGCCATAATCTCTTCATATACTCTCTTCGTCTCTGTTTATCACACACAAATGAAGGATGGGAAACAATCTCCGTTCCATACCGACAAGCGTTCCGCAGGAGAACTTGTTAGTCATATAAACATTAGACGCATTTAAACGCATTTCGGTTTCTGGGTTATACTGGTACACTTCGATCGACTCATCTTGCAAGATCATTTGGCCTCATGAAATCCCTATCAACGAGTGTTCAGTCCAAATATGAAACACTTTGCGCTGAGCTCCGTCGAATGGGGCGTGTAATCGTTGCCTTTTCTGGTGGTGTCGATAGTTCTCTCGTTGCCTATGTCGCGAATCGAGAACTTAAGCATGACGCTCTTATCGTGACCTCTGGTTCCAAAAGTCTCAAGCGCGATGATCTGACCCTTACCGAGACGCTTGCTGAACAATGGTATCTCAATCATCGAGTTATTGTTACCGACGAACTTAGTAAGGACTCGTACTTAAAGAATCCCGTCAATCGCTGCTTCCATTGCAAAACATCGCTCTACGAAGCTCTTTCCGACATAGCTGAAAACGAAGGTATTCAATGGATACTAAATGGTACCAACCGCGATGATTTGCAAGATCATAGACCAGGACTCGTCGCTGCTAACAATTTCAATGTCGTATCTCCTCTTAGTGATGCGGGTTTCTCTAAAGCCGATGTTCGGGCAGTAGCTGAGTTCTTGAATTTGGAAAACGCACAAAAACCTCAGGCTGCTTGCCTGTCCAGTCGCGTTCCCTACGGTACGAAAATTGATGAGAATATTCTCGATCGGATAGAACGGGCTGAGAACTGCCTAGCAGAACTCGGATTCACTCAATATCGCGTTCGACACCATGGTGACGTTGCGAGATTGGAACTGATACCCGAAGAGATGGAAAGAGCAATTGCGAATAAGTCGTTCATAGACGACCAGCTAAAGGCTTTTGGATATCGATTCGTTGCTCTAGACCTTGCCGGCTTTCGATCAGGATCTCTCAATGAGGGATTGGTAAAGACAGTCTCTGTCAATTCGTAGCCAATCACTTGCGAATCGTCAGCTGGAATGTAAACGGCTTACGCGCTTTAGTCAAGAAGGGTGTTTTGTTGGAGTTCCTTGAACACTCCCAAGCGGACATTGTTACTCTACAAGAGACACGGGTGAACGAAGCTCAACTACCAAAAGAAGTTTGCACGTTAAAGGGTTGGTACACTTATTTCTCTGCAGCTGAACGGTTGGGATACTCGGGTGTAGCAATTTTTAGTCGCAAACCTGCCGACAAAATCATCGCCGCGCTACCTGAATCAAGATTTAACGTCGAAGGTCGTTATCTCGTCGCTCAGTATGGTCGTATGTCAATCGCCTCAATCTACTTTCCAAATGGTGCTGGAAAAGATCGGGACAACAGTAGAGTACCGTACAAACTCGACTTCTACGAAACTGTCCGTCTTGAACTTGAACGATTGCGAAAGATTGGTCCAGTCTTCGTTACAGGAGATTTCAATACCGCTCATACGGAAGTCGATCTCGCAAGACCAAAATCTAACGAAAAGACTTCAGGTTTTTTGCCTATTGAGCGAGAAGCTCTTGATCAATGGACGCAAAAAGGATGGATTGACACGTTTCGCAAGCGACATCCCAAACAAACCGGCCACTATACGTGGTGGCGACAATGGGGTGGTAGCCGCGAAAACAATGTGGGATGGAGGATTGACTACGTTTTTGCGTCGCCGACGGCCGATAAGCGCGTCTCTGCGGCTTTCATCTGGCCTAACATTAAAGGCTCAGATCACTGCCCTGTCGGAGTTGATCTAAAAACTGAATGAAACGCAACTCTTGCGCGCGCAGTATCAACGACTATCTATACGTCGTCAATAATTTGAATAGTCAGGGATGTGCTACTGAATGTGGTTTGGTTTAGCCGTTCGAAGAATTCGCGACTCGTTTGTCGGCATAACGGCTAGTGTGCGGTCCCGCTTGCATTGGCTCTCGACGCCAGCGTGAACGTGCACCAGTAAATCTAGTTTGTGCGTCTGCCTGCTCGGCGGCCCACTCATCATCAAGATCGCGCGCCTCAGCAAGACCATCCCTAGTCATTGGAAAATATTTTTGTCGCAAGACTCCGTTTACCGAACGGGCTACTCGGTAGCTTGTGTACTTGCCTTGTTTATGCTCATATATGCTCATGAATTACATCCTTGTAAGAGTTGAGAACGATTATCATATCAAAATCCTCAAGAAAAGTAAATATTTTGACTCCTAATACTTCTGTTGACGACTAACATCATCGCACACGAACTTGTGCTGAAAGTTTCAGTGAATGTAGATTCTCATCACAGAAATTTAGGTGTCAATCGCTTATGACTTCCTTAAGTGAAATTAGTTCCTCTACTTGCTAAAATTTGATAAAGCTGTTTTGACCAATACCCTTCTATGACTGTCAGACGTAAATTCCTTCGAAATTCAATTCTGGTTGGATTAGGTGCACCTACTCTCTTACGCGCTCGACCCCTATTTGCGCAATCCGACTCCATTGATCTAGCTCGTACGAAAGAATGGCCGACTATGAAATATACGACTCTTGGTCGTACCGAATTTAAAGCTAGCCGTTTGGTTTACGGATGCGGAGCAGCACTGTCGCGAAGTAAGAACGACTCATTATTGAAAGTCGCGTTCGACGCAGGCATCAATGTATACGACGTAGGTACGAGTCGATACTATGGAAACGCAGAAAGCAACATGGCTGACTTTGTAAAGGAACATCGAGATGACATTTTCTTAATTTCTAAATCCTATCTCAATGCATCTGAGAATGAAGAACCTTCAGTAAAACGCGCAAAAGAACTTGCACAACAATGGCGTGAGGATATGGAACAAAGCTTGTCCCAACTAAAACAGGAACACGTTGATGCCTACTACACCATGGACGCAAAAAATCCTTTGATCGTAAAGAACGAGGAGATTTATCGAGAGTTTGAGCGTGCCAAGCAAGATGGTAAAGTCTCATACTTCGGCTTGAGTACGCACAACCGTGCCGCTGAAGTGCTTGCTGCGGCAGCAGAGACAGACTGGTATCACTTAGCAATGGTGGCTATTACACCTGCAGGTTGGTACGACTGGAACCGAAAGGCAGTTTTATCAGACTCGCCGCCAATGGTAGATCTCAAACCTGCATTTGAGGATGCAAAAAAGCGGGTATCGCCTTGGTGGGTATGAAAGTAGCTAGGCACCTTGCGCCCAGAATGTTTGGAGGAAAGAATGCGAAGAACCTCTATGAGTCACATTACTCCGAAAAACTCAAAAATGCCGAGTTTTCGGTATTTCAAAAGAGCTATGCATACGTTTTAGAACATGGGATGGATGTCGTAAATTCCGATATCCAAAACTTTGACATCTTAGAAGAGAACTTTCTCGCTGCGGCAACTTCTGACGAATATATCGAGTGACTCGGTGTTCCGGTCATGCAAGGCTTTCTGTTGTAGATGTAGTTTTGCACTTGACATTTATTAGACATCAACCGCCGAGTTCTGTAAGACTACATCCTCGGTTCGCGGTTTCGGTCCTCGTGTTTCTTTTCCCATGAACGCTAAATGGACTCGCACGAATGATCCACTAGGTAATACGGTGCACCAATTTGTCGCCGAATATGTTGATCATCGCAAAGTTACCGGATGTCTATGGATTCCCAAACAAGAAACACGTCTAGGTGTGGTTGTAGCGTTTATGCACGGCGCATCAGGAGATCGATTGCAAGCTCCGATTCCCTATCTATCTAATCTGTTCGCAAACCAAGGAGTAGCTTCACTTGCTATCGACGGGCCAGTTCATGGTCTAAGAAAAAAGTTGGACGGCGGCCGCATCGCGTTGTACGCCGAAATGAGTAAGCCGAAAGCATTCAACCATCTATTCAAGGACTGGGAACTCGCATTAGAACTGGTAGAGACAAAGCTGAAATTTTCCATTGACACCGTCTCTTACTTTGGCTTGTCAATGGGCTCTTTTTTCGGCATCCCGTATTTGGCTAACAGACATCTGACGGGAAAATCTACAGCAGTCGCTGTTCTTGGTCTAATGGGACCGACCGGGGTGGTTTCACCGTTTCGAAAACGACTACTCAGAGATGCTTCGAATGTCCATTGTCCATTGAATTTTTTGGTACAACAAGAAGACGAAATGTTCAGTCGAGCGGGTTGCCTCGAGCTATTCGACGCGTTGGCGAGTTCGTCTAAGCAGATACGCGAAAACCCAGGTAAACACGCAGCGGTACCGCAGTCGGAGTTCGATTACTCTTTCAAATTTATTTCTGATCAACTACTCGAAGATGCCTGCCACCAAAAGAGCTAACGGTAATTGATAGATTGGAGTTGTACAACGATTTGTGTCGCAAACGATTCGATCAAAATGACACACAATCATGCAAAATACAACGGTTGAACCTAAGGAGTATCGTACTTTTAGGAAAGCAACCTCTAGGAGAGTAGTATGCGAGGTTCCAAACTTCCGCTCTTTCGGTTTTTGTTTAGCAACTTATCCACATCACTGGTAACGGTAATTTATGATTAGCTCAGGCTTAAATTCAATACTCAGACTCTTTCAATCCGGTTCTGCAAAACAGTCAATTACGGATATTTTCAACGAAACTGTCCTAATGACACTTGCACGGACGACCAGCGCGGACACGAACATTAAGCATATCGAATTGGAAGCTGTTCAGCGAATCGTCAAGGAAACTACTGGCGAAGAAGTAAGCCTCAGTGACATTCGCATTGCCGCAAAGTCTCAGCTCTTTGAATCTGCTACGCTGGATCGGTATTTAGGATCAGTGGGTAAGGTAATAAGCCTCGAACAAAAAATTTCGTTGCTTGAATCGGTCGTTAGTGTCATTCATTCCGATGAACGCGTAAGTTCTCGAGAAATTACATTCTTTAACATGGTATCCGATGCACTTGGCGTTACGCCAGCAGAACTTATGGGGTTAACTATATCGGATTAATTTTGAGATTCACCGTTTAGTGTGTTGCTGAGAGGTAGCGGGAACCTTCATTAAGTCCGATTGTCACTTGTGGGAGCGGTGTTATGGGGAAGGCTAATACTACCCTCATTGACCGTGATTCTCCACCAAGAATCGCCAAATTCTTCTCGATATAATTTGTAACCGTTCCACCTTAGCTCAGTTGGTAGAGCAGCTGACTGTTAATCAGCTTGTCGCTGGTTCGAGCCCAGCAGGTGGAGCCATTCAAATTGAGTAGTACGTTGACTGACTACTTGCGCTCGGGTAATAACTTTTCGTTTCTTCGCTGTTTGGCTTCAATTTCTTCGCGCGTTTTCTGCAACTGAATAAATCGTTCTGGTGTGGATGGATGTGTAAGATTCCATCCAATGCGCGATATGTCGTCCGTAGCTAACCGCCGCCACAGATTTTCAACTCCCGTTGAGTCGATCCCCGCGTTCGCTAACAGATAGAGCGCTAAATAGTCGGCTTCAACTTCATAGGGCTTCGTGAATGCCTGGACCGTAAGGCGACTAATTCCACCATTCGTCCATACATTCCAACGTAATGCGAGCAAATCAAAAACGATCCCAACTGCTCCCCTCGCCCGAGCGTAGACCACGTGATTCGAAATGTTGTGCGCTAGTTCGTGCGCGATGACATATTGCAATTCTTCGTCTGTTTCTACGAAAGTAAATATGCCGTTGAGTATTTTTATATGTCTACCAGTTGCGTAGGCGTTAAAGCGTGTACCGCCAGCAAGTGATATTTCAGATCGGCAAGCTAAAACTGGTTTCACCTCGATACTCTTTCGTTCGTCGTCTCTCAGTATGAGCAATTGGATTGGGTCCGTGCGCTCAGCCGCGAACTCTTTGGTAGACTTCGCAAGCAAACGACGAGCATCGGCACTTGACTTAACGCGTTTTGAGTCAATTGCAAGAATGTGATCTCCAACTTCAAGCCCTGCTCTCGCTGCTGGAGAGTCGTCAGCTACTCCCCAAACAACGGGGTCTTCACCAATAGTCTGCTCATCTTCAGGTACCCAAGATAGGTTTGTTAGGATGGAAGACTTCCTAGATAACCACATCCCGGTTCGATGTTGAACGAAATCCTCGCACATCTCGAGATTATGGACTAAGATAGGCCAAGATAGATTAGCCAACTTATGTGTTCTTTCGATCATCGTACGTTCGGCAAATTCGAGCTGCTTTTTAACCTCTTGTTGAAGCTCGTAATTCGATATCTCGGGTACATCCGAAACGACTGCACAACTAGCCAAAAAGTAGCTGATGCCAAGGACACATAGAATCTTGCAACCACCAAACATCCAGCGGTAACGAGGTTGTAAGAATTCAGAATGTCGGCGATGTGGGTTAGACAAGCAGACTCCCTTTTAAGTAATCCGTCCGTTAAAGACTTAAAGTGCCAAAAATTGTATGTAGAAACCGAGCTACAAACTTTACCGTGCGACTTCACAGAAGATAACATCTACAAAACATCGCCATCAGCCTTTAGACAAATATGACAGAACTCAATAGATTAGCTTTGATACGACCGTTCGAACTACAACCTGAACAACCGAAGTGGTTGAATCGATGGTTGCCTGAAGATGTATGGAACCTGCTACGCGCAGCATGGACCGGTGATGTCGACTCAGTTCGCAAACTATTGAAGAAAGATCCCACTCTCGTTCATGCAAACTACTGGTACACTTCCCCTCTTCGTATCGCTGCTCGAGAGGGGCACGAAATTGTCGTTAAAGAACTTCTGTTGCACTCGTCAATCTGGGACGAAGATCCGATTGACAACCGAGACAACGTAGCACAAATTGCTCGCGATCATGGACACAACGATCTTGCGGTGTATTTGGGAAATCAAAACGCTTCACTCACGATTCATGATCAAGCGATTCATATTGCAGTGCAACAACGTGAGTACGAAAAAGTAAAAACCATTCTGAACGATGATTCACGCAACTTGGATCTGATTGGTTCTCGTGCAAAGACACCGTTGCACTTCGCCGTTGAGAATGAAGACATCGACATGATTGAACTTCTCGTTGAGAAAGGGGGAAAGTTTGATGAGATTGCATACAGTAGTCATGACCGGCTTGGTACCTTTGGGTTTAGACCAGTTGCAACTGCATTGTGGTACCATGGATTTTGGCGTCAAAGAAACAACTATGAAATCGTAGAGTACTTGGTTTCCCAGGGTTCTTCATATACACTGCCAATCGCAGCAGCATGCGGAGACCTAGAGCGTGTGGAAGCATTGTTGAATCGGCAGAGTAAGGATCCGGATTTCGCTGAACCTTGTGGAAAGAGAGCCCTCTCTGCGGCTGCAGAAAGGAATCATCTCGAAATTGTCGAAGTATTGCTCCAACATGAAGCGAACCCAAATCTTCCTGAGGGACCATATTGCCCTAACGGATATGCATTGTGGAGTGCTGCGCGCTTCGGACATACAAACGTTGTCAAACTGTTGTTGGATCATGGCGCGGATCCCAATGCTCAAGTAGACTCCTCGGGCTCTCCAATTGAAGCAACTAACGACTCTGAGATTCGAGAACTATTGTCTCATCATGGCGGCAGAATATCGATCATCGCACACTTTCACAACAAAAACATCGACTACGTCGAGGAGTTCTTAGACACGCACCCGGATCAATTGACAGAGACGGAGATCGCACAAGGATTTGCGGCTGGTGTGCGTAACAGCGATACACAATTGGTGAAACTATTACTCAACGGAGGATTCAGAGTACCTTCAACGTTATCGATATGTCAAACCTACCTTTGGTACGACCTCGATTTAGCGGAGTTGCTTCTGGAGCATGGTATGGATCCAAATTTACCAAATTGGCAACGAGTGACTCCATTGCACCACATGGCCGGGCAAGGAAATATTCCTAGTGCTAAGTTATTTCTGAAATATGGTGCTGATCCATTGTTGGTCGATCTGGAGTATCGGACGACTCCTTTGGGATGGGCGGCCCGCGAAGGGCAAACAGATTTTGTGAAATTCCTCTTGTCGTATAACTCTGACTTAAAGACTGCATATCCTTCCTCTGCACACGAAAAATTTACAACACCGTTGTTCTGGGCAAGTAAACGCGGTCATCAGAACATAGTTGAGCTCTTGCAGCAGTAAAACTTCGAATCACGACTCGTTTCAAGCAATTTAGTTCTTGTGCGTTTTTGCTATGTTTTGAATAATCACTTCCCTTTGTTCTAATGAGACTGATAGACTCAAACATAATTGCTGTAACTAGAGCATCAACTATTAGTTAAGTCTGTCATTCCACGCTCAGAATCCGATTACACTCTAAACATGAACGGATCCAGTCTATAACCTCAACTGGAAAAACTTCCCAAAAATCTTCGAACCACTCTGTCGTAGTAATTGAGTCAAAGAACTTTCATTTCGTCCGACCAAGCGTTTATAGCAATCAACAGAGCATAAAGATTAATGGAGGGTAAGCCGAGAGCTCCCGCTGCTATGTTGAGGGGCACTTGAGGATGACGTTTTCTCGATTCTTGTGTCACCACAATGGGGTTGCCGCCGAGGGAGATTATCTTTAGAGCCGTGGCGAGCACATGTGGGTCTGCATCGTCTTCACCGACCGTTTGATTGGGATCCGGCGTGAGTTTAGCAACAGGATTGTTCATGACCTCTGACAATTCATCAAAACACGGTCCTAGCCGACATCCCAATTTCTTGTTCTTCTTAGCCCAAGTCAATGGCGGGTCAGACTCTCCCTGCTTCACGCCGTTTTTTAGCTCAGCGATAACCTCGCTCGGATACACAAGCCTCCCTTCGTTGCACACAATTTCCAATTCGCTAAAGATCTCCTGTCGAAACTCGATCTTAACTAATTCCTTGACATTTATTAAAGACGAGGTGTCTATTACCCAAGTCTGTCCTTCAAGGAGATCCATCTTAGTTTAGCTCATCGGGATACATCCTGAGATATGTCCTAATATCTGACTCGCTAACAAATCCTGCTTTGTATGCATCATCAACGATGGAAAGACAACCTCCGTATGTGTCCCTCCGAGCGACATCCCGAGAACGCTTTTTACCGGAATCTGGACGTCCGCCCGACGCCTTTTTCTCGTATTTAGACTGCAATCTTCGAAAGTCATCCCAATTCGCAAGTCCGATTTCGACTAACCGGAGTAGAGCAGATTTACGACTGACAAATAACTTATTAGCAATTCGTGTTGCTGTCGCAAAAGGATCGGTAGCCTGAATTTGACTGGTGAGTTTTTCGAATTCTGGACGAGGCATGAGGAATGAGGCCGCAAAATTTTCGCACCATCGTTCGATTGGATCGGTCGTTATGCCTTTTACCATGTCTTCGACACATGAAGAGTTTGTGCGGGTGAGAATGTGACCAAGCTCGTGAAAGAGTGTGTACACACGAACTGTCGCATCCCAAGTGGAACTAACACCAATTACGGGCGGAGGTTGTGTAGCAAACGAGAAACCCCGCGCAGAGTCTTCGCCAATGGGGTAAAGAAAGACTAGGATGTCCATTCGCTCAATTAAAGATCTCCACTTGCGAAACGCTTCCGTCGGTGTTTTCCAAGACACTTGATCTTCCACAGAGATTCCGAAAAATTCTTGCCTTACTACACTGGCGACCCGTTCAGGACTCTCATTAGTTGAATATGTAGGAACGTTTATTTGCCTTCGCCCCAATTCATCCCGCAAATCGCTAACAAAATCTCGCACCCGTAACGAGTCTCGAATAACAAGTCTCTCTTTTGGTGTTCTAGCCCTACTTGTCGCGCCGAAACCAAACCTCATGGCGACAGCCGATTCCGCTGTCTCGGGTGGGGCTTCCATGAAGAATATCGCAGCTGGTCGTCTCAATCGTTCTTTTAGTCGTTTGAATTGTGACTGATTTGGCTGGTCATCCCCTTCGATCCATCTCTCAATGGTACCAATTGGCACTCTAAGCAGAGTGTCAAGCGAAGTCTTGGGAATACCCGATTCTGCGATGGCCCACGATAGGGCTCTTGGGCTAATTGGTACTAATGCCATGATTTCTAAGTCTGTATATTCATTAAGGTGCGAATCACAGGTTCCACGTTCTACCTAGAAAACCTACACCTCACACTATTTACGGAAGTCTTCACAACAATCCTGCTGAAACGTGCTTGAGAACAACCGTTCACTCTAATTGACCTGAAAGAACACAGTCTGTCGCCACTGAAACTGACAATAAATGTATAACAGCCGACTCCTAAGTAGTTCTCTGCTCGAAATATTTTTGCTCACAGATTGCCCATCGCGCGCGACCACTGACTAAGAAATCCTCTTCACATCGGATCGACGTACGCAAACCAAGAATAAGTTTTCGTAGAGTTGATGCAGATTATCTCAAGGGACGTTTATTTGAAGAATGAAGACTTATACTTCCACCATGTCAAAGTCACTCTTTGGAGTACCGCATTCAGGACAAACCCAATCCTCGGGTACATCTTCCCAGCGAGTTCCCGGAGGGATTCCATCGATCGGTTCTCCTATGGCTTCGTCATAGACGTACCCGCAAGTTAAACACTGGTACTTATTCATTACACTCCCTTGTTTGAAATAGGATTGAAACACAAATAAACGATAATTTTAGCCTTGGATAGTCTACCAACACTTGAGTTGAGTGGTGCGAACCCAAATGATGAAATTGCACATACCTGATGACACATAGAGTACTAGTTACTGGTCTCAGTGGGTTGATTGGTTCGATTCTTCGTCCGGAACTTGAGCGCGGCTACGAAGTAAGTGCGTTAAATCGTAGCGTCGTCGCCGGAATACCAACCACTCAAGCAGACATTGCCTATGAAGACGCGATTCGACCAGCGTTCAACGGTATTGATACTGTAGTCCACTTGGCAGCTAAAGCAGGCGGTCGACACCCTTGGTCGGACCTCCAAACAACAAATATTGTGGGAACCTATAACGTACTCAAACTAGCGAGGGAGTCGAACTGTCGTAGATTTATCTTTGCGAGTAGTGGTGCTACCGTCACCGGCTACGAAACAATCGAGCCTTACCAATCTATTGTCCAGGGCAACTACTCAAATGTCTCTGAGGACTTCGTTAGGATAGATCATAAGCACCCTGTCTGGTCATCGGGTCTCTACGGATCGACGAAGATCTGGGGTGAAGCAATTTGTCGCAACTTTGCCGATTCATCCGAAATGAGCGTATTCTGTGTTCGCATAGGCTATGTGAACCGAGAAAACAAACCGCAAAAAGATCGAGACTGGGCAACCTGGTGTAGTCAAAGAGATGTGGTCAATGCGATACTGGCCTGCGTTACCACGAAGGACCCGGTGAAATTCTCAACATTTTTTGTGACTTCAAACAACAAATGGGGCTATCGAGACTTGACCCACGCGTACGACACCGTTGGCTTCGCTCCGATCGACGCAGCAGAGAACTATCGTGAGTCGAATTAACCAGATCATCGCACGTTGTTGTTTCGTACTGTGTGTGTGGGGTTGTTTTACCGTAGCACCTGAAGAACTCATGGTCGCTGTCGCAACAAATTTTTTGACCACGGCTGAAGAGTTGATTAAACAGTTTGAAGAAGAATCAGACTTAAAGATAACTTTAGTGGCTGGTTCCTCAGGACAGCTTTTTGCGCAAGCTAAAAATGGTGCACCTTACGATGTTTTCTTTTCCGCAGACCAAGAAAAAATCGAAGCGATTGTTGAAGAGAGTCTCGGAATAGACGACTCGCGTATAACTTACGCACGCGGACGTTTGTGCTTCATGGTAAATCCCAAAAAAGATTACAAACAAAACGCCGGAGAACTGTTTGCAAATCTGGAGTTTACACGTATCGTCTTGGCGAATCCAAAACTTGCACCTTATGGTGCCGCTGCAGAAGAAGTCTTTGACGCGTTAGAGATCGACATGAAAAAAGAGAAGAAGAAAGTCATTTTGGCAGACAATGTTGGAAAAGCGTACGCGATCGTAAACACGGGCAACGCAGACGTGGGGATGGTTGCTTTGTCGTCTGTTCTTGATGACGAACTAAGCGACGAATATTTCTACGTTCTCCCAGCAAAGCATTACAGTCCTTTACGGCAGGATGCCATAATCTTGAGTCGTACAAAAAATGAAGCGAGTGCTCGCGAATTCATTGACTTTGTTCAGAGTGATGATGCAAAGGCTATTATTCGAAACAATGGTTATGAGCTTGATTGAACTCCGCTAATCTTTCAGCTATCTGGATAACAATCCAGCTAGCCGCGGTAACTACCGTCGTCCTTTTCTTGATCGGTGCTCCGGTCGCATGGTGGCTCGCACGTACCCAGGCAAAGGGTAAGTCAGTAGTGGAAGCGCTAACCACACTGCCGTTAGTGCTCCCTCCTACCGTACTGGGTTTTTACTTTCTACTGTTATTTAATCCGCACGCGCCTCTTGGTACCTTTTTCGTATGGATTACCGGTGAGACGCTCACATTTACGTTCCATGGCCTAGTACTGGCGTCAGTGATCTACTCAATGCCGTTTATGATTCAACCGCTTAAGGTGGCTTTCGAACAACTTGATCAAGAACTTCTCGAAACCGCTAAAGTTCTAGGCGCTAACGCATGGACCACGATTTTGAAAGTGATTCTTCCCTCTTCTGTGAGGGGAGTACTCACAGCACTAGTGCTCACCTTCGCGCATACAGTAGGTGAATTCGGCGTCGTACTCATGATTGGCGGAAACATTCCAAGAGAAACACGTGTGGTCTCCATTGCGATCTACGAAAACGTTGAAACTCTGAACTATGCGGACGCACATTTACTTGCGGGGGGACTCTTGGTGTTTAGTTTTATCACACTCGTCTTTGTGTATTCGTGGAACCGGCGCACCCGAATAGGATTGAATTGATGCTGAACTTTGACCTTCACTCCAAAAGGGGGGACTTTGAGTTAAAGGTTCAAGCTGAACTGAGTTCTAGCGGCGCGACCGCTATCGTCGGTCGGAATGGAAGTGGCAAAACTAGCTTACTCCGTGCGATCGCGGGTTTAGATCAAGCTACAGGAAAGATCCATGTGAATGATGCAACGTGGCTCGACAGTAGTTCCAGCATTTCTGTACCCACGCGAAAACGCAAACTTGGATACGTTTCGCAGACTCCGAAACTATTCCCTCATATGTCAGTCGCTCGCAATCTTCAATTCGCGTTCCAGCTAGCAGCCAATCGCAGCGATAAGGGTTCGACTAACACTCTATCCGGTGTGATCACCAAGTTTGAACTCGAATCCTTGCTCGATAGAAAACCGACGACTCTCTCAGGAGGGGAAACGAGTCGCGTTGCTCTCGCCAGAGCTCTAATCTCCGACCCAGATTTGTTATTACTAGATGAACCGCTTTCGACGATCGATGTGGATCGGAAACGCGATTTGTTACCGTATCTGGAAGGGATTCTCGATGATCGCCCATTGCCTATGCTCTATGTCACTCACGATTTCACCGAAGTCGCGCGCTTGTGTACCGATGCGCTCGTATTACGGGATGGAAATGCGTTAGCAAGCGGCCGCGTTGATGAAGTGATTCACTCAATTTCTGACATTGACTTGCCAGAACTGACAACGAAGAGTTCCTTGATAAACGCCGAGTACGTGAGTTTCGACGAGCAGTTGTACCTTGCATACTTCAAGATCAACGACCAAGCCATGGTAATTCCAATGTCAGAATCGCCACACTTCAAAGGTATGGTACCCATCCGTATACAAGATCGAGATGTTGCGATAGCGACCACGAAACCCGTCAATACGAGCATGCGAAACGCGCTGAAATGTAGGATTTTGGAAATTGAACAGCCCCCCGATAGTCCATTCGCGTTGATTCGATTGAAATGTGGTACAGAAAGATTCCGAGCAACCATTACTCGAGCTTCTATGCAAGAGCTCAGACTGCAAGAAAATGCCGTGGTATATGCATTGATCAAAAGTGCAACTTTAGAGGCGTAATCAATGTCTCGATTCGTTTGCATAATTTGCGATCCTTACTTTAATTCACTTTTCGTTTTGGACTAAGTTATGACTTTAAGAATTGACTCGATCGCGCCCGATTTCACGGCTCAAACCACACATGGGGAAATATCGTTCCACGATTGGATCGGAGACAGTTGGGTCGTGTTGTTCTCGCACCCTAAAGACTTCACTCCGGTGTGTACCACAGAGCTGGGTTGCTTAGCAGGTTTATCAGAGGAGTTTAGCGCTCGCAACTGCAAGATTATCGGTCTCTCAGTAGATTCGGTAGACAGCCATTTAGATTGGCTACCGGACATCGAATCAAGTCAAGGAAATAAGGTCACCTACCCCCTTATCGGGGATCCTCACCTTTCCATCGCAAAAATTTACGACATGCTTCCCGCTGGCGCTGGAGACTCAAGCGACGGACGAACGGCTGCGGAGAATGCAACGGTAAGATCGGTGTTTATCATCGCGCCAGATAAAAAAATTAAGGCGATTCTAACCTATCCCATGACATCGGGTAGAAATTTCGACGAAGTTCTTCGACTGATCGACTCCTGCCAACTCACGGTGAAACAAGCAGTCGCCACGCCCGTAAATTGGAATCACGGAGATCCAGTAATCATCGTACCAAGTATTCCAGACGAAGAGGCGCGAAAACGATACCCAAACGGTTGGAACGCTCCTCTCCCCTATCTTAGATTCGTACCGCATCAAACATAAACGAACCTAAAACACCTTCTATTAGCCAACCCTACTTTCTATTGGGTTAGGTCGAACCCGCGATGAATTCGACTGGGAATATAAGCGCCCAAGTAATTATTGTGGGAGGTGGTGTTGCAGGGCTAACTACGGCGCTAGCGTTCGACGATGTAGGAATCTCTTCTCTGGTACTGGAACGATCAAACTATAAAGACGAGACCGGAGCCGGGATACAACTCACACCCAATGCTACGCGAGTCTTGTTTCACCTAGGGCTAAAGAGCTCACTACGTGAGGTGTCTCACGAACCACAAATCCTAGAGACTAGGCATTGGAAGACTGGCAAAGTGCTGTGCAGAGTACCGTTGCAAGAAATAGTCGCTCAATATTGTTCGTACCCCTATCTTCAGATACAGAGATCTGAATTAGTAAATGTGCTACGCGGTGAGTGTGAAAACAGTACAAACATTGAACTGATGTCTCGTGTAGACGTGGAGGAAGTCGAGCAAGCCAAAGACAAAGTTAATCTGTACTCTTCAAAAGGAAAATTCTCAGCACCAATGGTGGTTGGCGCAGATGGGACTCATTCAACGATTAGTAGGCACTTGGGCAACACGGAAGAGCCAAAATTTTCCCAATGGCAAGCATGGCGAACAATACTGCAAGCACCTAGCTCAGCTGTCCAGGGTTTATCGAACACGAACGTATGGTGCGGGACGACAGGACACATCGTCCATTACCCAGTTAATGCCCAGCAGACCTACAACTTCGTTTTTGTAACCAAATCGTCGGAGACTCTCTCTGGTAAGTGGAAACAAAACGGTAGTGTCGCGGAATTACGCGAGTACTTTAATGGATGGCATAGTGATGTGAACGAGATCATAGAACTCGTCGACGAACGACATCTGTTTCGGTGGGGCTTATTCCATCATGCGCGAATGAAATTGTCTTGGAGTCACAAACGGATCGTATTGTTAGGCGACGCAATTCACACGACCATGCCCTTTCTCGCGCAAGGAGCGGCATTGGCTATTGAAGATGCGATCACCATTGCAAATCGAATGAAAACTTGCTCAATGAATCCACACCGAGCGATTGAGTCTTTCATCGCGTACCGTAAGAATCGCGTCGAAAGAATTCAGGCACGGTCCGAGAAAATGGGCGTTGTCTATCATTTGGATTTTCCGTGGTCGACGATTCGCGATTGGGGTACAACATGGGCAGTATCAAGACTCGCAAAAGACATTTACAGTTATGAAACAGTTTAAAGCACAACCACCCGAATTTGTGATTGTGTCCCTAATTGAACAAATACTGACAGTACATGTCTAAATATAATCGGAACAAATATTTGCTACTCGATCACTACATTTTTTTGGAGTAACTAATGAGCTATAGAAGAGTTCAAATTGGGTCGTTATTCGTGCTGTCAATGGTCGCGACAGCCTTACTTGCTAGCGGCGTACCCGCACTAACCGGACCCACTACGATCGCACCTTTGGTCGACCAAGTTAAAGACGCAGTAGTCAACATTACTGCAGTCAGATCAGGAAACACCGATTTTTTTGGAAGACGTTGGCAATCCCGGGAGACCCGAGCAATTGGATCTGGGGTAATAATCGATGCAGAAAAAGGGCATGTGGTCACCAACGAGCACCTGATTAGTGGGGCCGAGACAGTAGTAGTTACTCTCGTGGACGAACGAGAATTTGTTGCGGAGATTGTCGGGCAAGATGCAGCGACAGATGTTGCCGTATTAAAAATTCCTTCCGAAGATTTGAAAGCACTCACGCTCGCCGACTCGGACAAAACACGTGTCGGCGATTTCGTTCTCGCGATAGGCAATCCTTTTGGACAACTACAACATACGGTGACTTCGGGAATCGTTAGCGGGCTGGGCCGACAAGGACTAGGGATCGAGGCTATCGAAGACTTTATCCAAACCGACGCCGCCATCAATGAGGGAAACTCTGGAGGTCCATTGATCAATTTCTCGGGAGAAATTATTGGGATAAATACCGCCATTCTTGGTCGAGCAGGTAATGTCGGGATCGCCTTCGCAATTCCTTCAAATTTGGTAAAAGAGATCGTCGCCGAGTTGATCGAGTTTGGAGGAATAACAAGAGGATTCTTAGGTGTTCACATGGCTAACATCCCTCCAGCTGAGCTGGAAAGATATACGAGGATGTTTGAGCTGGATGAGCTTGAGGGAGTGTATATCACCCATGTGCGGGAGGGAACCGCCGCGTTTGAAGCGGGAATCGAGCAGGATGACATCATCACATCCTTTAACGGAAAGAATATAACGGCATCTACCGATTTAACTCGAGAAATAAATCTGGCAGAAATTGGTGAAACTGTTCCAATCGAGTTATTGAGAGACGGAATATTAGAAACTGTTTATGTAGAGATTCGTCCGCGGACTTGGAGTGGTGACCTCATTCACCGGAGTCTCGAAGGCTCTACACTTGGGAACATTAATGTTGAAGACGAATATTTTGGAGAGCTGAACGGAAAAGGATGGGTCATTCGAGATATCCAACCTGATAGCCCGGCATCGCAGCTCGATTTGGTAGTCGGGGACGTAATTATTCCCTTAGCGAAGTATAGAGACCGTCGTAATACTGAAATAGAAATTTATCGAGACGGCGAAAATCTCACCATCTCTACCCGACCAAGCGACTGATTATCTGCTCTTGTAACTAACTGCCAACAGCAAGTCCTGGTATATCTTGATACACGCAGGAGTCCTAAAGGTTGCAGATCTAGTCTATCAAGTATTAATTGATTTGGCGAGTTTTTCGAACATGAACGTAGTAATCGTCGAAGACTTGTAAGTGTCGATAGGAAGAAGCGCTTAGTCCTCTTCGTCCATTAACTCTTCTACGCTCAATAGATTGATTTCGGCTACTCTCTCGAGGATATGTTCGCGTATAGCGTGTGCACAGTCTACGTGAAATCCTTTGATTGAGGAAACGCCGCCGGCAGTGTAAATTTGCAAGGTTGCTAAGCTAAGCATACGGTCGAGAACCCCTTGACTCACTGCAACATGTTGTACCCTACTGAAAGGTGCTGTCGCCAGGTAGCGAGTCACGAGTCCGTGTTTTTGTGCGATATCCAATTCACGTAAAGCGTATCCCCGATGCGGAAATTCCATGCGCGGCCACGAAATGAGTAAAACGAATAAGCTGATTCCAATACAAATACCGAGGACTCCGATAAGCTGATACACAGCAGTTTCTATAGTAAAGAACATAGCGAATCCAACCACTGCCAGCACTGCTAAATTAAAGATACCTATTAAACAGTTTCGCATAGTATCACGAACTATCAAATTACGATCCATCGTAACCCAATCAATGTCTTCAAGCGACGGTAAATCGTCGACTGCTAGTTGATCATTTGTGTGCTCGTTCATGCGAAGAGTGTCTCCAAATTTTTGAAACAGCAGGTACTACTCTGAGCCTGTCTGTTTACTACCAAGGTTGTCATAGTAAACAGGGGAACACGAGAGAACGATACTCGCCAATCGCTTAGCATTTCCCTCACCACTTTACTGCTTTGCAAAAAGTCACTGCCACTCCGAATTGCGTACGGTGATTACATGTGAGATGTAATCATGTAGCTGAATCGCCCGTTTACGTGCTAGGAATGGCACCACGATACTTGTCGTCGCGTAGAACACAGTGAGCGTAGATTTTCCGGTGAATCGCTGAATGAAACTCTGTTCGATTCGCACTCGTTGTACCTTTTTGAACTTGCCCATGTCAAGCGAGTATCCCAACAAACCAGACTTCGATATCATCGAATAAGAGTCTACCACATAACCTGCCTTACGCCAACGCACCAACGATACTGTAGCGCAGATCGGAACCCAACCGCAAAAAAATAGTAACCAAACCCATTGCAGCCAATTAAAGCCGGATAACAGCGACGTGATGAACACCGCGAGGAATGGCACAATGATCAATCCGACAAACATTTGCCAAAAATATACGATCGAAATTGGCTGAAACGACTGCGTCTTTGGATCGAGGCATAACTGGCTTCCTGCTTCCAGCGCGGCGAGTTCGACAATCTCATCGCGCACGGAAGATGGAACGGATGGAAGAGATAGCATGTGCTCTTTCCCGCTCATCGACTGTTTCGCTGTCAAACGACAGAGCTTTAACCCAATTTCCCTCACGTTCATCTTTAGGGAAACGGATTGAACCCGTTCAAGTTTAACGTTAGTCCGTTTTTTGGTAAACAGTCCGCGAACGGTCGAAAGTGCATTGTTTCGTCGGAGCAGTTGCAGATCATAGTTTGTCACGCAGAAGTAGATTGCTCGTGCTAAAAACAGCACTGCTATCAATATGAAAATGGTCAGAACAACTAGTATGGTCAAGCTTAACCAGGATTGTGTAACAGGGATCCCCGTATATTGCTCGAGTTTGTCAGGTAATGTCAAGTAGAACTGTTCTGCGACGTTCAGTGCTTGACGCCAAAATGTAAAGTTTTCGATGTTTTCGGTTGGGTCCAGCACGTTGTAGATCGTATACCCAATCCAAAAGAACGCTCCCAGCACGGCCGCCATCATCGCAAGAGTTCCCTGCGTGCAGAAACTTGCCTTAACTAAAGGAATCAAATCCATACGATACATCTGCTGTCCTTCGCTCGACACCTCTTCACCGATCGAGTCGGATACCGCGGTTTCCATGCTCACCTTAGCACGCAGGAGCTCAGCTAACTGTAACTTAATCGCCGGCACTTGGACTTCAGCTGCCGCGGAACCTGCTGTGTCTAGTGAAATTTGAGCCAAACCAAAAGCCCGTTCGATTGGACCACGCTCTAAATTCACTGCCCGGACTCGTTCCCATCGAACATCCGTCTGGGTGATTCGCAATATCCCCGATTTCACTGCAATACTCTCGTTAGTGATGCGAAAACGAAAGCGCCGGTACGCTAATACTGCCACGATGAACACAAAAATTAAGATCAGCGCGACGACAATCAAAATAGCCTGGTACCAAGTCAGCTCGGTCTGAATGACCGCAAGAGAAGTGACACCGACAAGCGGAACGAGATTTGTAACCTGTTGGAACAGTGCTTTGGATACCATCGCGAATCGACTACCGAAGAAGAACAAAAGCGCAAATGGCGATGCCATGCGCCACTCGCTGTAGTCGGTTAGTAGTGTGTCGAGCTCGTCTTGAAGTTCGACTGGATCTATTGGTTGTTCAGCTACCATGTCTACTCGCGATCAGACAGATCAAATTCACTTAGACTAACACCAGATCAGAAACGATAACCATAAGTACTACTTACAATCCTTCAATCGCAACTAATGAGCAATTTGTTCAACTGTACGTCTTTCACAGAGCATTGTGCTTGCAAATCTCGTTCCTAACGCAACAACTTAAAAAGGGAAAACACAGATGTTAAAAGCCGTGTCGCTAGGGCAAAAGTGTGGCATGAAAGTTTCCGAACTTTGTTTGGGCACCATGAACTTTGGAGTGCCTGGACGTGGTCTCCATGGAGACTGGACGTTAACAGAAGACCAAGCAAAACCGATCTTCCAGGCAGCGTTTGAGCACGGGTTATTTTATTTTGATTGTGCGGACAATTATGGTCTCGGTGCAAGTGAAGAAGTTGTCGGATCGATCTTGCGGTCTATGTTCAACCGTTGGGAGTATGTAGTTACCACCAAAGTGTCATACCCCATGGGACCTGCGCCAAATCTCGGTGGGCTCACCCGAAAACACATCATGGAAGGGATCGATTCAAGTCTCAAGCGTTTGGGTCTGGACTACGTCGACCAATATATCATCCATCGGCACCCACACGGTATCCGCGATCAGACTCATGTACCGATTGAAGAAACGATGGAAGCCTTACACGATGTAGTGAAAGCTGGGAAAGCACTCTATTTGGGTGCGTCCTCCATGTTCACCTGGCAGTTTGTTGAATTGCAGGCGATCGCGAAATTGAATGGTTGGACCGAGTTTGTATCGATGCAAAACCACTACAACCTAATCTATCGCGAGGAAGAACGGGAAATGATTCCCTATTGCAAACATGCGGGAATTGCACTAACTCCGTGGTCGCCGTTGGCGCGTGGGATTCTCGCAGGTTCGTACGGCAAGAATCTGAAGGAAGGAAAAACAGAGCGATCTTCAGGACGCGACAGCAAACGCACAGCGAGTCTCTATCGAGGTGCAGCCGATTTTAAAATCGCTGACCGCGTAGCAAAAGTTGCCAAAAAGTACGACAAGAAACCTGGGCAAATCGCGATCGCCTGGTTAACCAACAAACCAGAAATCACCGCGCCGATTATTGGTGTGTCCAAAGTTGATCAACTGACAGAATTAGCTGAAGCGACAGCTATTTCGCTGGATGAAGAAGACGCAACCTATTTAGAAGAACTGTACCAACCAGTTGACAACCTGCTTTCTTTAGGAACCTCTTAGTTCACAACAGGTCTTCATCTTGCCTCGACGTGGATTGTTCGTCATCGTCGCCTTGTACCCGTTCGATCACAAATTCACGAAAGCTGCTCCGCATGACAACACGCTCGTCTTCGGTGAGATTTCGTTCTAACGCGTTTCGACACTCAAAGAGCAACGACTTGTCGTAGGAATTGGGAACTCCGCGACCGTTGCGCCAGTAACCCATACAAGCCTCAAGTTCTTCATCGTAGAGTTGTTCGATATATTCGATCACCACATTGTGAATTGCGTCTTTGGTTTCTTCCGGGATTTCTCGAGCCAGTGGTTGCGGTTCGTAGTTTGGTTCCATTGATGACGATCGTTCTGCTGGCGGGGGTTTTTGGTACGAACGCAGAGTCGTGTCGTAATCGGCGATCGTAGCAAGGTCTTGTTCGATCAAAAACTTTTCGACATCGGCTCGCCGCCACGCCGTGTTAGTGTCCGCTTCAGAGCTCAAAGCCGAAAATTCACTGTCTTGTTCAGCAAAAATTTCGAGCATATGGATACGAACGCCGTAGGACTGAGAGAATTCGACGCCAGTTCGTAAAGAGTCGTTGCGCGCTAGTAATACCGCGTCAGAGATCGCTCCATTGCGTCCTAGCTCTGCTAAATCTCGGGCAATTGCCGAAGTAACAGCAGTGCGAAAGTTGTGTTGGTGTAAAGGAACGATCCGAAGTTTTATTTCGTTGGTTTGTCCTATATGAACATGTTCCGTACCGAGTACTCGGTTCGATGTACTGGTCTCATACCAATATACTCGCAGCAGTGGTTTTGCGCCAGTTAGCTGCCGCGCTAAGCTCTTGATTTCTGTTAAGAAGACATCGCTCTTGATGCCGATCTTTTCACGTTTTGAAGTTTGCCCTGCTATTGCTATGGAACCTAAAGCAAAGAGATAACCGGCGTCGACAAACACTGCTACTTGCGTTCGCATAACTTATTTCCTCTAACTCTAATCTATTTTCTAAATGAGTGTATTTTTGAAATTTTCTTTCTATTAGTAAGCCGCACTTCTTGGGGAGAGAAATACGACCAACAAGAATTTTACTACGGAGCGTTTTGACGAAGCATTCCGATGACTTAATTGAATCTCAGAGTCTCCTCACCACGAATTGAGAACCCAGTCATAACCATACATCGTACCACTCTGCTTTTTCTGCTAGATTCGGTTAAAATACCTCGCTTTAAATTTGCACAAACTTCCCCGTTTGTTTCCACTGATCATCCCTCTTCTCCGACGGCCCCACCACCGAGAGTTCTCAATGACACACGCCATCCAGTTGTTCTGGATCGCTGTGTTAGCACTTGTGGGTTTCACCTTGTGCGCGGAGGAACAGGCGAGCACTATTGAATCGAGCGAATCAGACGACTCAATCAATGTCCAGCCGAATGGATACTTCAAGTTTTCAACGGAGCACCATTTAAGCAATGAAGTAGACAGCTATGGAGATCTCATTGACTTGATCAATCAACTCACCGCAGAGAAGCTACAGTCTTTTCGGGATGATGAACAGTCTCCGTCTCAAGAGCTAAAGGTGCCTACTTTAACGTCGAATAAGAGTCCTGTTTCGAGTCGAGCTAGCCGATCATGGAAGAGGCGCATCTTGGTACTGATGGACGGCAAGAGAGTAACCGGTACTGCGGATCGAAGTATGATCATTGAAGAGCACTTAGGTGTTTCTCTCGATGATTTCGAGTCTCTGGAGGGTTTTCTCTCGACGGATGTAGATCCAAGTCAGCACAATTACCCACGCGTGCTGAACTTCGAGTCCGAATCTCCAGATCTTCAAGAAATGGACACTAACGAGTCGGACGCTTCGGAACCGGAAATAAAAAGGTCTTAACGTAGTAATTCTTCGCGCACAACGACCAACGCTGTTGAAGTGCTCGAAAAAAGTTTGCTAGCGTACTTCTTGTTACGTCCGAAACTATCGACGATTAAGTAACCGTTGCTACTCTGCTTCGTCAGCTTCGCTGTCGAGTGTTAACACACCTTCGCCAGTCATCGGCACAAATCGTACTGGTAGCAGCGCTTTCGTTGAGTAGGATTCTCCGTCTTCCGATTTTGTAACGAGTGTAAGCGTTTGTGCCCCTCTCCAGTCGCCGATGGGCATCACCAGCAAGCCGCCAGGTTGTAATTGTGCGATCAATTTTTCTGGTATTTCCTCAGCGGTAGCCGTCACCATTATCTTGTCGAAGGGAGCTGCTTCGGGCCATCCATACCAGCCATCACCTTCTCGTACTTCAACGTTGTCATAGCCAAGCTTTTGCAGTCTTGAGGTAGCCTCTTTTGCGAGTTCGCTCACAATCTCTATGGTGTATACGTTCTGTGCCAATTTACCTAGTACAGCAGCTTGATATCCTGAACCAGTTCCAATCTCTAGTACTTTGTCAGTCTTCTGCACATTCAAGACCTCAGTCATAAGCGCAACGATAAAAGGTTGGGAAATCGTCTGTCCGTGCCCAATGGGAAGCGGTGAGTTTTCAAACGCTTCTTTACCCAATTTCTTCGAAACAAACTTCGACCGGTCTACATTGCGGAGAGCATCAACAACCTTCTCGCTGATCTCAGAGATTTCGGTGTAACTGGCCAACTCCTTCGTGGTCTCTTCAATTTCTTTGATCATTTGATCAATATCAGCATGTACAAAAAAGGAAGTGAACATACTAGCAAACAATAGGGACTTATATACAAAACTACACAAATCGTAGTTGTGCTACGTGTTGACGCTC
>VXUA01000069.1 GCA_009837185.1 Gammaproteobacteria bacterium
GCCAGGTACTAACGATTAAATTATCCAACCCATACACGGAATTTAGGACACACTCTTTCGTAGAGCTTATCAGGGTCTGTGTTAACCCAAATGTAAGAAATGTATTGATAGTAGTCACTGTGCGCTGACTCACCCAATTCCAGTCCAAGATCGACTGCTTTTTGATATTCTCCGTTCCGGACATAGACACTACCAATGGCTCCATAGGCAAAATTTCTTTGTCCGGCTCGAACTTTAGAAAGTAGGTCTAGTGCGACTTGCATGTCTTGAAAGGCGATTGCCTGTAAGACCTCCGCTTCAAAACCAACCTGTCCTTGCGATAACGGATGTTTTCGTGCGAGTTCAAGTGCTTTTACGGGGTCGGTCGCGACCAATCTACTCACTATCGGTTCAAATAAGTACCGGCTAATGTTGCTAATCGCGGGTTCTTCTAACACCCAAAGGTGTGCAGCTTCCAAGTCCACGCGACTCCATATTGAAACTAGAGTATGGGCAGCTTCGAGTTTCGTGTAAGCGTCTTCGATTTCCAATAGTCTTGATACAGCGAGTTCAGGTGATTTGGAAGTGATGGTTCCGATCGCGGTTACTGCACCGAACCTTTGTAGTGGACGAGGAAAATCTGATAGATTGTCCAAGACGTAATCTGGATCCTGCACTGCCCAGTGGGAGATTACCGTGAATTGCAACTGTTCGCGTACAGCAGTGGCATCTAGGCCATTTACGGCTTCGAACGCCATGAGTGGATTCTGAGTCGTCCACTCTCGGACCACATCAGTTACTACATTCGATTGAATGTTTCCACTGAGTTGTGTCACAGCGTAATCGAAGGCAAGTTTGGGTTCCGTTTGAGCGATGAAGCTTAATACTAGCGCAAAGACCTTCTCTTCGACAGCGTCATTTTTCATCGATGCACCCATTTGGTCAAGAGCTTCAATTCCAATCTTTCTGTACCACTCTATTCCTAGTTCACCTAGTTGAGTTACAAAAGACCCCGCCTGCTCTGCAACGTCGATAACCGCAGCCCAAACAAGGCTTGGATCGTCGACGGTATCAAGGTTCAGGGAAGCCAAATACGATTTCACGAAATAGGCTTCGAGATTCAAGCTAGTGGCAAGTTTGCGTTGCTCAATCAGTGGTTGATCCTCCACAGCTTGCAGAATTCCTTGAAGTGCACGTCTTCGACTTTCATCAGGTAGGGTCTTAGCTTTAGCAATCGTGGCGTCAAAATTAGAAGTAGCCGAGTCTTTAAAAATGGAAATTAGCGCAGCATTAAATTCAGCCCCACTCTTTCTGTGGTCTAGAACGAACTCTAACGCGTCAGTCTGACTCAACATCGAGAATCGTTCTAGTAAGACTGTTTGCAGTTCGGTTCGAGTATCCTTCGACAATTTCCATTGTGCGTCCAAAGATTGCGCTAGTAAATTTTCGACGCTTGGTTGATCAAGTGGAGCAACTAAGGAATAGAGTGCTGCATTCCGTTCAAACTTGTGCTGTAGAAAGGATATTTGGTCAAGTTTGTCAAAGAGAGTTCGTTTGCCAGAAAGCTCCACATTGTCTGTGGTACCGGAAGAAAGATCATTAATCTCAGTATTTATATCTACCTCGATAGTACTCGATCGGTCGATTCGATCTCTATCCTGGAGTGTGAGCAGAAATATGAGCGTCGCACCGACACCGAGAGAGATACCAAGTACAAGCAGAGCTACTAAGTTTGTAAAAACTCTTTTCACTAAATCAAGACTCTCTCATTTCATGTAATGTGCTATTACGCGCATTTCAGCACTGATAGGTACAGATATTCGTTCGAATGCGGCGATTTCGAGGACCGTGGCAAGTGCTGTTGTTTTAAAGTACCCAACGAAGTCTGTTGTGAGCAGCAGTTCGAGGGTGTTTACCATTGAAAATACAGTTGATCAACGTCATCTTCCTTTAAATGTTTCTGTAGAGTCTCGATCTGCTTGTCGGTGAGTTTGTCATATCGTCGATTCCACCGTAGCAGTCGTTGCGCAACGGTAGACCGAAGATCGACTGTTGGAAATATAGAAATTTCATCAACTAAACCGCTAGGGTCCCCGTCAATCCAATCAAAAATGATTAAGCTGAAATACCAATCTTGTTCAGTTTCAGTCAAATCCTGAGCGAGATCCATTGCTTCTCTTATGTCGCCTTGATACCGCATCGCGCGTCCAACGTGGAGCGTGGCGACTCTCTTTGTGATACCGTCTCGTACATCTGCTAGTAGTTCTCTTGCCAGATTTAAATCTTTTCTCGATATGTTGTACAAAATTTGCGCCTCCAATCCGATACCAGAAGTACCTGACGAATTCATTATTTGCTGTTCGACAGCGAATTGAAAAGCTCGCACCGGATCTGAATCTAATGTGTGATAAACCAACTGTTCTCGTATTTCTTCGATCAAGCCTGTACTAGAAGCGTTTTTGAGAAACCAGTCAAGAAGCGAGTGTGGTTCTCGTTCTGACCATATGGGTAACAGCCACCGAACCGCTATAGTTCGTAATGAAGAGTCTTTAATCTGCAGTGCAAGATCTCCGGCTTCATGCAATGAAGACTCTGCAATCTTTGCGACTCCCGCTCTTGCCGCAACATATCTCGCCCTTTCTGGAAGAACATTGAGATTTTGAAGGATATAGCGAGGTTCCTTGTCTGCCCACACGTTAGCAATCTCTCGTTGCCAATCCTCTCTTGTATCCGCGGACCCAATGCTAGCCACAGCTTCAATCGCCGCATGGACATCAGTTTCAGCCCACCTTCGAATCACCAATTCCTCTAAACTGTATTCTCGTTCGGGAAGATTAGTTACGTATTCGAACGCTTTACGAGGTGATCTTCGAGCGGCACTGTCTACGATTGCTAAGATGGAGTCATATTTACCTGCATAAGGAGATATGTCGCGTCCATTCAAATTTTGAATTTCTTCAATTATCGCGAACCCATCCTTATCAAACCAATGTATCGCTAAGCGTTCTAACAAATCTCCACGATCGTATTCAGTATGGTCCTCTGTTATAAACTTAGCTATTTGATACCAGACTTTCCTTGGCTCTTCTATTAGTTCCACTTTGACGTGAGCTCGGTACACCTCAATGGCATACTTTTTTTCCAGACTCAGTTTTGTCGCAATGTCGCGTAGCTTCTGTAAAGGCAATTCTAAATTTGCTCGAACGATACTATCCAAAGCCTGACGTCTATCGCTCCAATCTAAACTCTTGGCATGTTCGACAGCTGCTTCTAAGTCTTCCGTCGCCCAAGAATCAAAAACTGTCTGGACAAATTTCTCACGGTCCTCTTCTTCGCATGCTAAGGCTAACTCTAGTGCGTTGCTAGGGTTTTCACTCGTTAGTCGCTGCAACAAAGCTATCTGAAGTTCATCTTTCACTCGAGAGGACATTCTTTGCCGCGTGTTCTTCGTGAGTTCTTGGAGCTTGCTTTCAACAGCCTTAATCGGTAAATCAGCGACATAAGAGTAAACTGCGACAAATCTTTCTACCGAGTTTTCGTGTAGTGTCTTGTCCAACAATGGATTAGCATAGACATCTCCATTACTCGAGAAGACTCCCACGGCGAATACGAACAAACCACATGTGAACAGAGGTTTCACTAAGAAATGTCCCTGATCGAATCAACGATTTTCGTCAAGATACCTTTGGTCTCCGGCATTCAAGTACGTCTCCAGCGTTTGTAACTGGCTGTTTGTGAAATAATTGGTCGAGTGATTCCAAAGAATCTGTTGGCGCGCAACATAGGAACGAACTGCCCCCCTGGAAATCGTTGGAACGCATTGATTAAACCCTTGGGATCGGATTGTGCCCATGGCCAGGATAATCGTAAGTAATAGGAATAATGATCGTTGGACTTTAAGTCGGTACCTAGATCAATCGCATCTTCGGTTTGTCCTCGATTCAACAATTCTTCTGCAACGCTTACATAAGCATTCATTTGTGTTTTTCCTTCGCGAACATTGGGTAGTAGTTCAAGTGCTAGGGATAGATCATCGGAAGCGATATCACGTATAAGGTCTCCTTCCAGACCAAAGCCGTGATACGGAATTGGTTGCCTGAGCCCGGTTTGGAAAGCGAGCTCTGGTTCGCCTTTATCTAACAGTTTCCAAGCAAGTGTATGGTAGAGTTTGTTTCGTAGGTCTTTGCTGTCTGGACTTGTGAGAACCCATTCGACGCAAGCGTTCAGGTCTCGTCTTGCCCATTCTTCAACGAGTGCTCTTGCAGCATTCAATTGCAAATTCTCGTTTAGTTGGAAAACCAATTCCACCGCTCGAGCAGGTGATTCAGCCCAGACTAGTCTTTCGATTGCTTGGACACTGACCGCTTCGTGTAGTGAAGTAGGGAGTTGGTGTAGGTTATCTAACAATTTCATGGGTTCAGACCGCGACGAGACAAAATGATATTTCCAATCGATACCCATCCAGACCATTGTTCCTCGGTTCTCTAACTCTCTCCGGAGTTGACTGTAAGGTAGTCCATGCACTTTTCTTAGTGCTTCGATGGCATCTCCATATTTAGCCCACGTTCGAACAATTTCGTCCAATGTGAGTTTTTTATCTGGAACGTCATGTTTCAACGCGTAGTCGAACGCTTGTTCTGGTTGAGATTTAGCTAACCAAATCAGTGCTTCAGTGAGAACTTTCTTTCTATGCCCATAATTTGCAATAGAGTCGTTGATTTCATCGAGTACACTGATACCAGATTCGTCAATCCAAACCTGGACTATAGGGATTAAGTCATCGTAGGCTTGGGGCTGTGTTTGAGCAAGTTTTAATGTTTTATACCACTCTTCTTTGGGTTCTTCCACTCTGTCACGTTTTTCTGAATCTAAAGCGTGATCCGGAAGGTTTTCTTCGTAGCGAAAATCATTTATGATTTGCCTTTTATCGTCGTCGTTGAGTTCATCATTGTCTGCAACGATGGTTCTTAGTAGGTCCAATCGTCCATAGGCCCAAATGTCCAAACTCTTTATCTGTTCGATTGCGGTAGATAAATCTCTAGTTCCCCATTCGGAAAAAACAGTATTCAGCAATTGTTTGCGTATCGGGTCTACGCGTGCGAGTGCAAACGCCAAGGCCTGTTCGGGGTTGTTCGCTGCGAGACGTTGGACCAATAACGTTTGGATTCGGTCTCTTGTACTCTGTGGTACCTTCCATGTAGCTTCAGTAGATTGGGAGAGCCAGTCGGACAACTTCTGTTCGTCAAGTTCCAAAATCCAAGAGGCAATTGCGACATTGCGCGCGAAGGGTTCGTCCGGAATCTCCAGATCTTCGATACGAAGAGGTAGTGCTGATTCGCGTGAAGCAACGTTCTTGAATTGACTTGAAAGCGAGGTATTCTCACCCCTGGTATCCAACTTGGACGGTAGGACGCCTTCCTCTTCAAGAGGTATTACAACGGCAAGCGTTGCGATCACAACGAGAATGTTTCGCAAACTGTTTAACGCAGATTTCAACGGTGCAACTTGAAACTGAAGCACATGTATTCCCGCATTACTCTTCTCGTGTCTGAAGTTCTTCTTCTATTATGTACTGATTTAGTGTTTCGAGCTGGCTATCAGAGAAGTTTTGTACATGCATTCGAGACAACTCGCTCGCTACGTTCGAGCGAATCTCCGCCGTAGGAAAGTCTTTTAACGCAGCTAACACTGCGGCCGGATCGAACTTCGCCCATTCATAGGAGATACTGCGATAGAAACTGTCTTTAGCATCTTCCGGTAGCTGCAGTGCTAGACTCAGTGCTCTTTCTGGTTCTCCGTTCGCTACAAGACTAACTCCAATGGATCGGTTGACCGCTGTTGCTGTCTCTCCATCTCTAGCTTCCGGTAGTAACTCTATAGCAGTATCGACATCACGAAACGCTAAAGCCGACAATAATTGGGCTTCAAGTCCGATGGTCCATCCTTCAGGAATGGGTTGCTGCGCAGCAACTTGGATCGCACGTTTTGGATTGGAATCGACCATCATTGACAGCACACTCTCAAGTAGCCGCCCTCTGTTTGGTTCGGTTTTGGGATATTCCAACACCCAATCCAAAGCCGCGTTCACATCGTCTTGAGCCCATCGATAAACCAATGACTCAGCTGCTCGTGACCGCATCTCCGCGTCATCCAGTTGCAGAACTAATTCACTAGCTTCGTTAGGCGAAGATTGTGCGAGGCTAGAAAACGACTGGCTCACAGCAGACATTTGGGTTGACTTGGGTAGGGTTTCTAAATTCGCTAATAGTTCTCGGGGATTGGAACTCGCCCAAGAGTTTACCGCGGTGTTTTGCAACCTCTCGCGCATTCCGCTCGGCTCGACGACTTTTACTGTTTCAAGCGTAGCGTGTGGGTCTATTTCCGCCCATACGAACACTACTCGAAAGGTAGGAGGGAACATTTGAAAAGCACCTTCTTGAGGGATGTCTTGTGCGTACTGGAATGCACGAGTAGGATCTTCGCGTGTAATCGATTCAAAAATGAGGTTGATCGATTCTCTCTGAAAGTAATCTCCAGCTTCAGAGTTGAGAATCTCTTGAAGCACGTCAATACCTTCAATTTGATACCACCGGTGTGCAATCCGACTCGCCAACTTATAACCTAAATCGGTTTCAGCTTCGGGGAATGCTATCAACTCGTACCATCGAGACTTGGGATCGTCAATGTATTCTGTAGTCAGTGATTCGATGTAATGCGATACTACGAACGACTCTAAATTCAGTTCACGACCTATGTCGCGAATTCGCGATAGTGGTAATTCTTCTTGAGCTTCAATGACTCCCTTCAACGCTATGAATCTCAGTGGCTCAGCTAGGTTGGCAATCTCTTCTAACGATGTTTCCAAATCCGTACTAGCCCATTCACTAAAAACGGTTTTTACCATCTTGGATTGAATCGGATTCTTTTGCGCGAGAGCGAATTCCAACGCGGAAGACGGTGCAACTAATACCTGTCGTTCTAGCAGTGCGGTTTGTAAAGCACTTCTGACTCGTGACGACTGGATCCAATTTTCGTTGATAGTACGATTCAACGTTTCTATTAAATTTTGATCGGGTAACGATTCAACATAAGAATACACTGTTTTAAATCGTTGAACGGTGTTTATGTCTAGTGCTGGATCGTTCAGATCAGCACCCGAGTTGTTTTCTGTACCGAAGCCTGGTTCGTGACTTGATTCGCTGGATTCTCCGTCGCTAGATTGAGTTACGCTGTTGGTGTTGCTGAGATTTCCATCCTTGGTGCTGAGATGTACTACGATAAATCCAGTTGCCCCAATCGCGATGCCAACAGCTATCCAAACGAAAATCTTGACCAATGAAAAGGGTGCCTGAGTGTTTCTATCAGAGAGTGTCGTGGAATCGATCATGGCGAACTATTCTCCAGCAAACCTCTGTCTTCAGAACTCAGGTATGAATCCAATTTCTCTATCTGGGAGTCGGTGAAACGCGGGTAGGTGCGGTGCATCCGAGTCAACGACAACGCAATTTTGGAGCGTATTTCACTAGTAGGAAAGTTTTCCAATTCCGCTAACAAACTCGTGATATCTCTAGAACCCCACCGTTGTCCTAGATCAATTAAAAAATCACTTTGATCAGACTCTGGTAGCTGCGAACCAAGGCTCAATGCATCTTCGGTGTCTCCCTGTTGAATTAGCGTGCTAGCGACAGAAACATAGGACTGAGTTTTGGTATCGCCGGCACGAACCTGAGGCAACAACTTCAGTGCTAGACTCAGATCCGAATTCGCTATACGTCCAATGATCATAGCCTCGGTGCCAACGGTACTCTCACCAAGTAGAGAGACTTGTCGAGCAATTTGAAAAGCGCGCTCAAGATCAATCCACGCTACTTTATTGGCTAAATCATGGAGCACGTAAGGTCGGTCGGCAGACGTAATGGACTTTGAATTTTCAACCCAATCGATAGCAGCTTCCAAGTCTTGATTTACCCAAGATTCCAACAGAATGTCTCGAGCTCTCCATTGCAGTTCTTCGTCTAACTGTGCGACCAATGAAGCTGCTTCTGTTGGCGCGTCCTTAGCGATTAGATAAATGGCGTCAGTGGCTGCGGACTCTCTAGTAGAGACTGGTAACTCCTTTAATTGAACCAATACGTCTCTAGGATCACTTTGTACCCACGTTATGACTGCTGAAAATTCAAGATCGCTACGAAATTGACCAGGAGGTACGACTTCGACAGCTTCAAGTGCAACATGAGGATCTTGTTTAGCCCATACTTCGACGACGTTTCGGGCCACATACTCGTGATTGTCAGAAGCTAGAGTCAGTGCAAATTTGAATGCCTGATCTGGCATTGACTTGGCGACTTCAACAAGAACCTTGCGCGATACAGCGGCGCGCATCTCAGTGTTGGTCATGGAGGCAATGACTTCTTCAAGAACATCAATACCCGAGGATTCAATCCAAGAGGTTGCTAGCTGTGTAAGAATTTGATAGTGTTCTTGATTGAGGCCTGCTAGTGTGACAGCTTGGAACCAAATCTCTTTTGGGTCCTCCTGTGAGCTATTTAAAAATTTTTTTAAATGGTAGGTTGTCGCGTAGATCTCCTCACCCAGCCGCTGAGCTATTACTTTGTGTTCGTCAAGACTGAGCGAATCTGTCGCTTCCAGAATACCTTGAAGGGCGAACCGTCGAAGCGCTTCATCGATATTGCTTCCTTGCTCGACCGCCGCATCTACATCTGCGACCGCCCACTCGAAAAAGACCGTCTGAACAAATTTAGTTTTCTCAGGGGTACCTCGAGCAAGAGCAAAGTCCAGTGCTGCGTTGGGATTGTATGATGTCAGTTTGGTGAGCAGGATCATTTGAAAGTCTCGACGAGCCTTCGGGGACACCTCCCAACTGATGTCGACCGACTGTTGGAGCCAGTCAGCCAATCGTCGTGCATCGGGCGCAAGAATCCACGAGGATATTTCGACACGTCGTTCGTAGGCGGATGCTGACAGTGTCAAGGTGGTAACACTCCGTGGTATCCCGCTCGGTGAAGAACTTGAACGTTCAACTGAAGGATCGGTGTCTCTCCGCGTTTCATCAGTTGAGCTTTGAACTTCAATTACATGTTCCGATTCCGTGCTCGTACGAGTATTTTGGAATATCGTTAATACGAGAAACGAGGTGGCAGTGCCGATGCCCACTCCAAGTACCAACAAGATTACAACGGTTGCTGTTTGTCTGTTCACTAAGTTTGTGTTCCTTGAATTACAGTTTTGAACAATTCAGATTATATGACAGATTTTTAGTCGGCACCTCTGGTCAACGGCGACAAGGAAAAAATCGTGAACCTATTTCCTGTACGAATCTCGAAAATAATTGTTGGTGCCACACTTGCGAATGAATTCGAACTAGCAGAGAACGAGTTGATGTAAGAAAATAGGTGATCAGAGAGACTACTAACGCTACAGAGTTGTCTGACCTTAGTCGTCAAGATATTGTTTGAGTATTTCTAGTTGTGCGTACGAAAATTTTTTTCGGCTCGATCTTCTCGTCAGACTTGAGGCGACATTTACACGAATCTCTTTAGTAGGAAAGTCTTCAATTGACTCTATCAGTCCAGCCGGATCGATGTTTCCCCAAGTCCTAGAAATTGATTCAAAGTACTCAGCCTGACTGTCCTCGGTTAGTTGTAGACCTAGGTTAAAAGCTTTCTTCGAGTCACCGAGTTCAATGTACCTCAGTCCAATTGCTGTAGAAGCGCTTGTTCTTGTTTTTCCTTCCCGTACTTTTGGTAGTAGTTCGACCGCAAGCTCAAGGTCCTGGTCACAGATTCTCCAGATCACCTCGGCATCTAATCCCATTTCAAACATTTCCATCCCTAGGAGATTGATATCCGGTATTTCTTGTTTAACGGCTATGTCAAACGCGCGACGCGGATCCGATTCGACCAAATTGCTTGTAATTGCACTTACCCATGTGTACCGTTTACCCTCATCGAGAGGGGTACTGTATACCCAATTCAAGGCCGCTTCTAAGTCTATCTCTATCCAAATACCGATGACACTTGATGGTAGGAAGTCGTTTGGTCCGCCACGTCCGTGTTTAACAGCAAGTTCCGCAGCTTCTTCGGGGGATACACGTGCGATACCTCTAATCGCATCAACGGTCACCCATTCTCTAATATTCGGTGGAAAACTTTCAACTTTGTCCATGACGTCCCGTGGTTCGTTTAACGCCCAAATTCTGGCTACACGAAGTTGGAAGTACTCTCGATCACCACTTTTTTCGATACTACTAGCAGCTTGATAGGCTGCTTCCGGATCAGATACTGCCCATGTCTTGACTACCCGGGACGTAGCTGACGAGTCCCTGTTCTCGCTCGGCACCGCCAGCGAATATTGAAACGCTTGATAGGGTTCATCCGCAACCGCGTGTTCTAGCAACTGTACGATCAAATCGGATTTAACGTGCTTTTCTAAGTCGCTACTGTTTACGTTGTCTAGAACACCAAAGCCAACCTGTTCATACCACTGCCTCGTGATGTTTCTTAGTGCTCGAGTGTGGCTAGAGTTATTTGGTTTGTAAAGTGCGATGACCTCATGCCATGCCGCGCGAGGGTCGTTGACACGATTCGTCGCGAACGACAATATGTAAGCGTTTGTCCCGTGCTCCTCATCCCCAAGTTCCTTAGCTACTTGTCGATAAGTGTTGAGCGATTCGCCACGTAGTGCCGCCAATATGCCTATAAGCGCTTTACTCTTGTAGTTGTCAATTAGTTTTTTTGCAGTGTCGATAGCACTTTGAAGATCAGTCGCTGCCCAGTCCTTAAACACGGTTTGAACCATAGACATAGAAGTGTCCTGTTCTACTTTCAAGTAACGTTGCGAGTGCACAAATTTCGACTGGTTTGAAATTGGTTCAAATTGTTCGACCACATATTCTGTTGCGGCGTGCGGATTCACTATCGCAAGTCTTTCGATAAGAGCTCTTTGAAGTTCATCTCGAACATGATGCGAACGCTCATTTACGTCACTCGAAATTGTTTGCAATTCAGTCATGAGTTTTTGTGTAGATAGACCAGCAACAAACGAATACACAGCAAGTCGAAGTTGAAATGAGTTTTCATGTAAGCTTGGGTCTTCAAGTGACGCGGCGGAAAGATAACTGCGGTGTAAATATAGAAGGGAGGAGTGGTTTAATCGAAAACCTTCACCAGAGCTTCCTCCCCTTGAATTGGGTATCTCATTAGATGAAGCGGTCTCCGTGGTTTCGTTCGTCGACACCAAGACGTACACCAAGTACATACTCAAACCACCTAACGCAATCCCAGCGAACAAAAGCATTGAGAAAATTCGTTGAGACTTTTTCATTGGATATTTGTGTAACCTGAATACCGACTCTTCTTGAGTGCGGATACAGCTATTTGTCCCGATTCAAAAATAGCTTCGTCGTTTTGTTTCGTGTTTAGGACGTGAATAGAGACGCAAGTTAATATAAGTGCAACTGGTGAAGCAATTCTAATTCTTCTTCAGACGCATTGTCTATGTCAATGTTTTGAACTTGTTTGAACAGTTCTTTGTCCTTATCACTAATGTGTTTTTCCACGTGTGCGAGCTCTTCTTCTGAGTAGTAGTTCCCAACCTCATTCGTAATTTTTATTCCGACCGCGATTCTCGACTTCGCAAAAGTCGGAAAGTCGTCGAATACCTTCAACAGTCCTTTGGGATCATAATATGCCCACCTCATTGCGATCCTTTGATAGAATTCTTTCTGCTCGGTTTGATCCAAATCGTTCGCAAGATCGAGTGCTTGTGTTGAGAAACCTTGTTCGACCAAAGAACTACCAATATGAGCGTACGCGGAAACTTTTCTACCTTCTCTAACCTGCGGTAGCAACTCCAGAGCGAGTTGGACATCGTCGTCTGCGATCCTGTCTAATATTGAATCTTCCGAACCATAGTCGATTGGCTCTTTAAGCGCGAGTTCAAATGCGTCCCTCGGGTCTGTCGAGACAAGTCGCCACTTTAAAGAGCTAATCATTGACGCCCGAATTGGATCATTCGTGGGTAGGTCCAGTACCCATTCTTTAGCGGAAGCCGCATCTTCTTTACACCACGTTTGGATTAGTCTGGTGGCAAGTTTTTCTTGCATTTCTTCATCGGACATTTGCAGGACGAATTGAGCGGCTTCTGTGGGCGATTTTTGCGTAAATTCGTCAATAGCGCGATCGCTAGCATATTCCCGTAAACCGGGTGGAACTTGTTCTAGTTGTTCAAAAATTTGTTGTGGGTTGCGATCTGCCCATCTTCGAACCGACAACCGAATTAGATCTTCCCGGAAGTCGCTAGCTGGAAGGGTCTTTACCTTCGCTAGCATGTTCTTAGGGTCTCTTCGTGCCCAGATTTCGGAGAGACGAGTCTCCCGAATGACCTCAATTGCTCGGTCGCCCAGATTACTCATCATATAGTCAAAGACGTTTTGGGATCGATCAGCAGACAAGTCGTCAAATAGCCCGTCGAGTACGAAATAGTAGTCGAAATCTTCCGATATCGAAGACACTATTTCGTCTAGGATCTCTAGGCCCCTTTCTTGGAACCAAACAATAGCAACACGATTCAACGCGTCTTCCGCCTCTTCTTGGACACTTTCACGGCTTGCTAGATTGACGATTTCGTACCAAGTCTCCCGTGGATTTTCTATCTCATCCTTAGTTAGATTTGTGAAGTGACTATAAAACGCATGCCGTTCATCTCGCAGCCCAATAGCTATATCTCGTTTTCTTTCGAACGGTAAGTCAGTACGCGCGTCTAAGATGGCATCGAGTGCATAGAAGGAATCCGGATGATCCAACTCTTTCGCGCGTTCTATAGCTTTGTTTAAGTCGTGTCGAGCCCAGGCAGCATACACCGTCCTAATCATCGAATTGCGTTGGTATTCGTCACGTTCTAATACAAAGTCAAGAGCGCGAGCAGGTGCTGTTGTCGAAAGTTTTTGCAACAGTGTTGTTTGTAGTTCGGTTCGATTTGCATAAGAAACATGCCAACTCGTTTCCGTAGATTGTTTGAGCAGATCTACGATCTGGTCGTCGGTTAGCGTAGCAACCCAAAAAACAATACCTGCTTTGAGGTCGAATGTACGTCTTGGAAAGACAATATCTTCGATCCGGGAAGGGATTTCTGCGGTAATAGATGGTGTCCTATATCTCTCCTCGCTATGAGAACTCGCGAGCGGACTTGACTCTGCTGTATGCGTAGATGAAGTTCGTTGGACAGACATGTTGGTCATACCATCGTTCAGCAAATAGAGGACACTTGCGATGCCACCAATGCCAATTAGCGCACCGATTACGAAGACTACAACACGTGAAATGAGAGTTCGCATAAATCCTACTGCAGGAACTCTAAACTAATGTCGAGATCCCGAATTAAAGGTTGACGAATTCGAAGGCGTAGCGTCCTCGTTCAATCTCAAAGTCGACTCTCCAAAGCGATTCAGTCAGAATCACTCACATAAGACTTGAGAACTTCTAGTTGCGCCTCGGTGAAATTATCTTTCATCCACTGACTCGTCAAAGTCTGCGCTAAATTCGATCGAATTTCTGCAGTCGGTAGATTCTTGAAGGACTCGACCAATCCACTAGCATCGATGCTAGCCCAAGTATAGGCGATGCTTTGAAAGTATTGGGTTTGCTCGTTCGCAGTTAGTTTGAGCCCTAAGTCCACTGCCTTCGAAGACTGACCTAAATTGATGTACTGGCTCCCTACGGACGTATAGGCCTGCGACCTTGAACTGCCTTCGCGCACTTTCGGCAGCAGTTCGACCGCAAGGTCGAAGTCCTGATAGACTATTTGCCCAAGAATTTGTGCTTCAAGTGCAGGCATGTACATGCCGCCCACGCGTTCTGAGATAGGTTGCTGAAGAGCAATATCAAACGCGCGGCGAGGATCGGTATTAACTAAATTCGTCGCTAACGCGCTAACCCACGAGTAGCGATTGTCCTCGCTCACCGGTCCGTTGAGTACCCACTGTATAGCCGCTTCGGTATCTTGATCAATCCAGTGTCGGAGTATGGAAGTTGGGACAAAACTCAACGCCCCAAAACCTCCTTCTATTTGCTCAAGCGCGATTTCGGCCGCTTCTTGCGGCGAAGTTACCGCGATAGACTGAAGAGCACTCGAGCTTCCAACGTCTCGCATTTGTGGTGGAAAACTTTCCAAGTTTTCTATGAAGTAGTAAGGTTCGTTTGTAGCCCAAACTGATACAACTTGCCGCTGAAGACTGTCTCGCCGTCCACTTTGTTCAATACTAGTGGCAGCTTGATACGCTGCTTGCGGGTCGGATTCCGCCCACACAGAAACGACGCTAGACAATGGTTGGGAATACATCCCTTGGCTGGGCATATTCAGTGCATATTGAAAGGCTTGATGAGGGTTCTCTTCTGCGGCCATCCAAAGTAAACTATTTACTACAGATCCCTTGACGACTTCGTGCAAAGCACTGGCGCGCACTTGGTCAAGCGCGCTCATGCCATCTTGTTGGAACCACTGTTTCAAGACATTTCCCATCGCTTCCAAGTGGTTGGGGTTGTACGGTTCAACGAAGGTCGCGATTTCTTCCCAAATAGCTTTAGCGTCGTCAACGCGTTTAGAACTGAATGACCTCACGTAGAAATCGAGACCTTGTTCTTCATCACCGAACTCTTTAGCGATAGTTCTATACGTCGTCAACGGCTCATCTGTAAGGGAAGCAAGAATTCCGGCGAGCGCTTCATTCTTAATGTCCGCTTTAAAGGACTTTGCGTTTTGCATGGCACTTTTTCTGTCACTCAATGCCCATTCTTTAAACACACTTTGAACGAAGGGTTTGGAGCTAGTCGTGATTCCAAGAGAATCGGACAACCGCACCCCCCATGAGTTGAGTGTCACAAAATCTCTTCCCAAGTCTTTCTGCTCTGTCACAAAGTCCATCGCTGAGCTTGGATTTAGCGTAGCTAGTCTTTCGATGAGTGCAGTCTGAAACTCTACAAGTACGCTGCGGGACAGCTCAAGTTCGTGATCCAGGGAACGCTGCAGTTCCTTAGCAACTTGCTGCTCGGACAAGCCTGCCACGTAAGAATATATCGCTAATTTACGTTGAAACGAGTCCTTTTCTAAAGACGGATCGTCGATCCTGGAGACTGATTGAATGTTGCTGGTTGATATCGGGTCTCGAGATCTATCTGCCTCAGCACTCGGTGTAGAAACTTCCTCAGTAATTTGGGAACCCAAAACTGCTCCAGGTACGGTTAAGGTGTTGTTGTCGTTGCTTGAGGTTGCAAGATGTACCAAGTATGTGCCTCCACCTCCTATCATAAATCCAGATGTAACAAGAAGTAACAAAATGCCTAAAGATTTTTTCATGGGAGTCTAACTTGGAGTGTTGTCTTAGTCTCTAAAGAATTCGATTGGAAATGGAAACGTCATGTCGGCAGCGCATGGCTTCTGCGTACTACCACGAATACAACTCTTGGAGAAGCTTCAGCTCTTCAGGAGACGGGTTGCGCATGTCAATTTCTTGGAATTGTTGGAACTTTTCCCGAATTTCCTGTGTCATGTACTTTTCGAAGCTCGCGATTTCTTCGTCGGTGTATATATTCGTACTAGTATTCATCATGCCCACAGACAATGCGACTTGTGATTTAATCTCCGCGGACGGTAATTCGTCGAAAGCTTTCAGTAATCCTTTGGGGTCTTGCCAAGCCCATGTCGAAGACAAGCTCCGAAAGTAATTTTTCTGTTCATCTTTGGGTAATTGATTTGCGAGGTCAATCGCCTGTCGCGTCTCTCCCTTTTGAATTAATGAGACCCCAACGGAACTATACGCCATCGACCTTCCCTGGTCTCTCACTTGAGGTAACAACTCTATGGCAAGATCTACGTCTTGATATGCGAGCATGCTTATGATCGAAGATTCATAGCCCGTTGAAGAATATGGAGACGAAGGGTTCTCTTTAATGGGTTCTTCAAGTGCAAGTCTAAATGCCTCGCGAGGATCGCTGTGAACAAGTGCCATCGCGAGAGGGCGAAGAAGTGCGGCGCGCAAAGGGTCACTATTTGGCAAGCCAAACACCCAATCTTTCGCAGCTTCAGTGTCTTGATAAGCCCAAGTGGAGACTAAGCTGTTCGCTAGCGTTAACCTTGTCTGGAAGTCCTGTTCTTGAAGAACGAACTTCGCCGCTTCATCGGGCGATGAACTAGTCAGTGCTCGAATCGCGTTACGACGTGCTTGTGCTCGATGTTCTCCAGGAACCAGGTCTATTTGTTTAAGAATTTGACGAGGACTGTCATCTGCCCATTGCCATATCGCACGCCAAACTATATTGCGCCGAAATCCGCTCGCGGGCAAGGTCTCCGCCTTCGCCAAAACAGCTTTAGGATCCCTCCGTGCCCAGTTGAAAATGACACTACTATCTTGTAGTATGTCGTAAGCTCGATCACCAAGGTTGTTCAACGCGAAATCAAAAATTTCTTCTGGTTTGTCTTCAGACAGCGCATTAAATATTTCAGTGAGCGCAAAATCGTATTCGGTTGCATGTGAAATAGAAGACACTATTTCATCAAGAACTTCCAATCCCTCTAGTTCGACCCACGCAACCGCGACTTCACTGAGAGCATGATAGGCCACGCCTTGAACACTCTCACTGTTTGCTACTTTTAGAATTTCGTGCCAAGTTTCCTTTGGTTTATCGATCCCTTCAGTTGTCAGGAGATTAAAGTATTTGAAGAACGCGTAGTTTTCATCTCCGAATTCTTTTGCGATTTCCCGCTGACGATCTAGGGATAAGTCTTCTCGTGCCCGCAAAATGGTCGGTAAATAGTTCACGGCTTCATCGTCAGTCCATTCCTTTACATTTGTGATTGCATCTTCTAAATCAGAACTAGCCCACGTCTGGAACACGACTGAGGCTAACGGGGTCCTCCGGTGCTCGTCCATCGACCAAACAAACTCAATCGCTCGTTCCGGTGCCGAGATAGTGAGTTTTTGCAACAATGTAGATTGAAATTCGTTCAAAATTTCTGTAGCTACATTCCAGGAAGCGACGGTGGAATGTTTGAGCCAGTTTAGAATTTGATCGTCTGAAAGGGTGGCAATCCAAGATAGGATGGCCAACTTACGGTCAAACGCTTGCTCAGGAAACACTATCTCGTCGATATTGTAGGATACGGGGAGGTTTGTACCACCTCCCGAAACATTGGTACGCGTTTCGGTATCGCGTCCTTCGTTGTTCGGTCTGGTCGCCTGAGTGTTCGCCGAATTATCTTCCTCATCTGGTAGTAGAGTTAATGCTCCGATGACGACTCCAACACCGATCGCAACACCAGCCACGAGGGCTATAACGCGCGTAAGAAAATTCTGCATAGGACGTTCGTCTGACTAATTCTTAGGACAATTCAGATTATATCGTTAGGGACGTCTCGTCTCATATCGTTTTAGTTCTTGTCAAATACTCTAAATCAGTGTCGCTTGTTGTCCGAGATTTTGGTAAACGCAACGACTCTAGACTCCTCTGCTCGATTGACATTCTCATTGGACGAGTTGAAGATTAGCAAAATTGCTACTGACTAGTTCGATTCAGCGAGACATCCAATTGCTTCTCTATGACCAACAGAATGCTCCTAACCCACGTCGAGTTCGTATCTTTTTTGCGGAAAAGGAAATTGCTTACGACCGCAAACAAATAAACATCGTGCAAGGCGAGAACCTTTCGCCTGAGTTTCTTTCGATCAATCCCCGTGGTCGACTTCCCGCTCTCGTGCTTGACGATGGAACGGTCTTAGATGAATCGGTCGCGATCTGTCGCTACGTAGAGGAACTCTATCCCGATCCCCCGCTCATGGGTACAGATACACTAAGCAGAGCACGTATAGAAGCACGTCAACGACACATTGAATTCGACGGATTGCTGCCAGCGTCGGAAGTGTATCGAAACGCTTACCCGCGTTTTCAGACTCGTGGTGTTGGGGGAAACGTAGGAGTAATCAATGCGATTCCAGACCTAGTGACTCGCGGTAAGACTCTAATGTCGAACTTTTTTGCGCGCTTGGAAGAAGATCTAAACCATTCTCCGTATATCGCCGGAGAAGAATTCTCAATAGCCGATATAACTGCTTTGTGCACCTTAGATTTTGCGACGACCTCCGCGCGAATACCGTTTCCAATTAATTGTCCGGCCATACAGCGTTGGTATCAAACAGTCTCTGCGCGGCCTAGTGCCACGGCTTAAAACGTTACCTCAAGCGTATCAGTTGAATGGTAGTTTGACATTGCTTGATTTACTGCGTCGATTCTACAGGCTCGTGAAAATAGTAACACAAGCCATCAGGAGCGATAACAAAGAACACTTTTAGCTGTTTACCCTCTTGTTCGTCTATTCGCCAATCGCTCACATTGACTTCGCGAGACTCCAATTCAGTTCGAATCTCGGTGATACCAGACACCAAAACTGCTGCACCATCTTGAGTTGGGTCTCCGCCATTCTCAGCGAAGCCGATTTTTACTCCATCGCGCTCCAAGATCACGAAACGATGTGGCTGTGTACCGCGCTCGATTTCTCGCATTCCAAAATTTTGTCCATACCAAGACGCGGCCTCATCTGCATTCGACACAGGTAATGCTAGAACATCATTTTGGTATGGATAAGCGGCGAGGAAACTTGCCGAGTTCATGAGTAGTAAACCAGTGGGCTTGAAACCGTTACAATTTTAGCGGTGGCAAGTTGCCGACATTCCTAAACGTCCACCACATCTTGCGAGTGGTGTTGGTTCGATTCTCGTGTGAACCTCACTACCGATTATCATATTTCACCTTAAAAATCTGAAAACACTCCTTTGGAATAAAAAAGATGAAACTTATTACCGCCTTGGTCAAACCATTCAAATTAGATGACATCAGAGAAGAGATGATAAAAGTTGGTGTTGCTGGTATGACCGTCACCGAAGTCCAAGGCTTTGGTCAACAAAAAGGGCGTACCGAACTATATAAGGGTGCTGAATATGCGGTTGACTTTCTTGCCAAGATTAGGATTGAGATGGTCGTTCCCGATGAAATTGTTGATGAGTGTGTCGAAGCCATTCAGAAAGTATCCAACAAAGGTCAGGTCGGGGACGGTAAGATCTGGATTTCTCCTGTCGAGGACGTAATAAGAATACGAACAGGAGAACGCGGTCCAGAAGCACTGTAGTTAGGTTTGATTTATCGCCGCTAATTCATTGATTGCTTGCACGGCTGAGACAACATCGGCTAACTGATCCACTACTCGGTCCGCGTGCGGCGAATGTGCGAAAGCGCCGGTGAAATACTGAATGGTGTACATGCCGACTCGTTTGGCAACCTCAAGATCTTCGATCGGATGATCTCCAACGTGTATCGCTTGTTGAGGGAGGGTTTTGGTGTGGGACAAAACAACTTCAAACATCGCAGGGTCCGGTTTACGGGTTCCCATATTTCTAGCATACACGGACAGTTCAAAGTATTTCTTTAGCGGCGATCGATGGACTTCTGACGTTCCATTTGAGATAGACGCTAACAAATAGTTTTTACGCAACTCACGTAAGATTGCGACAGCGTCTTCGTTCAATTGTAATTTGTTTCTGTACCCGTGAAAGATGCACAACGCCGCGCTTGCTAATTCACAGGCTTCCTCGGGGTATACACCACATTCTTGGAGAATTTCTTCAACGACAGCAACACGGATCTTGTTGAAATCGTAGTGGATTCTAGGACGTTTAGCTAGAGTGGTTGCGCGTACATCAGTTGCGCGTGTTCTATATTGCTGAGCAAAAGTCGGTTTTCTTTCGGAAACCCATTTGATCATTTCGGTTTCAGCGCGGAGTACCACGTTATTGCCTCCCCAAAGAGTTTCATCTAGGTCGAACGTTACGAGTCGAATCACTTGTTCTTATTGTTTGAACTTCGTTTTGCTCGAGGATGACTCTGGTCGTAGACTTTTGCAAGTTGTTGGAAGTCAACGTGAGTGTAAATCGCAGTAGTTCCAATATCTTCATGTCCGAGTAGCTCTTGTACGGCACGCAAATCTCCACTACTCTCCAATACGTGACTCGCAAAACAATGGCGCAACAGATGAGGGTGTAGAGCGTTTGAACCAAGAACTTTGACTCCTAACTTTTTACAAATGTCTTGGACTGTTCTGGAGGCAATCCGTTGGTCATGTCGTCCCGTGAAAAGCGGTGCATTTGGACTATACTCGTCTCGACAAGCGAGCCAAGCCTTTAATGCGGTAATCGCGTGTGTACCGACAGGAACTAAACGAGTCTTATTTCCCTTGCCCAACACATTGGCTATTTGAGCTCGAAAATCGATATCTGAGACGTTGAGATTTATCAGTTCAGATAGTCGAAGTCCACTGGAGTAGAGAAGCTCGATGATGGCGCGATTGCGTAGATGCCTCGGTTCCTTGCGCGATTCTGCTGTAGCTAGTTGAGTAGTCATATCGACGTCTAGTACATTTGGGATCTTTTTCGCCAATTTTGGTCCGCGAACGGATTTGGCTGGGTTGAAATCCAGTCGTCTTTTACGTAGTTGAAATTCAAAGAATGTGCGTAAGCAGGACAGTGTGTTTCGAATCGACGCTGGGGACAGGTTTTGGCTGCGCAACCAGCTTATGTGGTCGCGAATGTCAAAGACTGTGGTATCTCTTAGACTTGGAGGTGCGCTTTGTTGAACGAAGCGTCGGAGCGCATTTGAGTATGTAATCTGGGTGTGGAACGACAGCTGCCGCTCCACTTTGAGGTGTGCGAGAAACTCCTCTACATACTCATCATTACTTGCAGGAGATTGGGTTGTGCTAGTCTCAATGTTGGAGTCGGACGATGACACGAGCGATTACTTCGCCAAGAAAATCTAGGAACAGCGTATCGACGTCCACGTTGAATTTAGCGTGATCAGCCGAACCTATAGCGAGAGTGCCGAGATTCGATCGATAAACAATTGGCACTAGCGCGACAGACGCGGGATCGCTCACAGATACACCGAACAATTGGTAGTACTCTTCTTCGCGACACGTTTCGCACAGTGTCTTTTGTAAATCAAACAACCTTGGATGAATGTTGTCTGGTTTGTTCGCGGTCTTGATGTGCAAGAGCTCGCCTTCTTCGTGCAGTTCTTTCAAGAACAACGTCACGTGATTCACGTGTGTGAAATCGATTAGCTGGTGAAAGATTACTTGGTCGAGTTGTGCAAACCCCTGAACTTCAAGAAGCTTGAGGATGAATGACTTGAGCCACAGAAACTTTTCTTCGTTTCGGCGGCCTATCTCCAGCATTAACTCAAGCTGTTGCTTAATTTCTGAGTTACTGTCTTCTAAAGCTGAGAGACGGTGGGCAATTACAGTGGACATAACATGTTCTCGAAAAACCAAGGAAGCGTTGTTTTCTACCTGTTAATGATACTTGTTAGTGCTCCTATTGCAACGGTTACGAGAAACTTGAGAAGCGTATAGTTCCGGTGAAAGCGAAAGAAGGTTTACTGCGCACAATCACTGGGGAGTCTTGACCTTCCCAACGTACCAATACTGACCCTCCAGGCATCGAGATATTCACCGAATCCCGAAAAAAATCTAGGCATTGTCCGGCGACAGCCGCGGCCGCGGCACCCGTACCACTAGCTTGAGTTTCTCCAACCCCCCGTTCAAAGATTCGGATTTTGCCGTTCGAGTCGTCTTGAATCTCTAATATTTCGACATTGGTCGAGCGCGGAAACGCGTCATGTTGTTGAATCTCGTCTCCAAGGATGTCGATCGGTACATTGTCTAAACTGGATACAACGACCACTGCATGTGGATTTCCTAAGGAGAGCACAGACACAAATAAGGGTTTCGCTTGGCTAGGAACTTCGAGCTCATACTGTTTTTGTTGTTTGTGGCTGTGGAAAGGTACATCGTTCGGATGAAAGTTTGGTGAGCCGAGTTTAACCTCAACCGTGTATTCATCGCGTGAATTGAATTGAATGATCTCACACTCGGTTATTTGGTTGGAAATTTTCAATCGGACTTGGGATTCTCGAACAAGTTGATGTTTGTACAAAAATGCTGCTACTGCGATACATCCATTACCACACTGTTCGGTTTTTGTCCCATCACTATTGAAAAACTGTACAGCTACGTCACTGTTGGTGTCTGTCTGGCGTTCCAACAGTATTAGCTGATCGAAGCCGATGCCTGTGTGGCGGTCGCCTAGGTACCGGACGGTGCTTGGTGTAAACGAGTGTTTTTCGGAAATTCCGTTTATTAAGCAAAAATCATTGCCGCAAACATGCATTTTGGTAAACACCAGCGATTGTTCGTAATCGCTCAACTTGGGTCCCCGTGGTGCAATGTATCTATTACCAAAACTCTATATTTACTCGACTGAGTCCCTTGTTGTGAGTTTTGCAATATCAAGTTGGAGTCTCCCTTTACCACTAAGTGAATTCGATACCGAATACGTGCGAAGCAATGAGCTATGTGATTGAACTAGTGGGCATCGAATAGAAACAGGTTTCGAACTTGGGTATTTAGTGTCGCGACTGAAATACAGTCATATTGTTGTGCTCTATTAATCCAAGCTAGTGGCAAAAAAACTTTTTTCTTCTTGAGGTGGGAGCTCTAACGGTCCCTTCATACCACAACCACCAGAACCAAGGCACACAAAGAGAATGAGAATTACCCCGCCGACAAGAACGGATCTTGAACGAAACGTCGCAGAGAGTTGCGAAGAGCACGTTCTTTTACGATTCTTGGATTCGATTAAAGGAAGATTCGAGTATCGGGGAGATTGTCTAAAATAGCGATTAGTCACAGGAGCTTTTAATGAGTAACAACATACAACACGTTAACGATGAGACTTGGGAATCAGAAGTTTTGCAATCCAACGTTCCCGTCTTGGTAGATTATTTTGCGGAATGGTGTGGCCCTTGCAAAATGATCGCGCCCATTCTTGACGAAATCGCTGAAAAGTATGTCGACAAAGTTAAGATTTGTAAGCTCGATATTGACGAAAGTAGAAGCACGACAGCGAAATACGGTGTTCGTGGTGTGCCTACCTTGATGATTATTCGCGATGGTCAAGTTGAAGCAACCAAAGTTGGTGCGTTGTCGAAGTCCCAGCTTGAAGCATTTCTTGATAGCAATATCTAGCACCCAGCCTGACTCCTCAAAACGCTGAGTGCCAAGCTAGGAAACCCGCAGAATCGAACTCACAAGTTACGATTTGTGTATATCATTGAGTAAAATCCTTATGTAAGATTTCACGATACTAATCGACGAAATCACGATCTCATCTTCCCACACATCATTCACATGATGGTGGTGCCCGGTTTTCACGAGGCTACCTTCCACTTCCCCACAGACCGTAAATTTATTAGCCACCAACTTTCTGCGACTCTGTATCAACTAAAGGACTTCACCATTTCATTCCACCGTACAACCACTTAATCATGAGAGAAAACCTATCTAGTTCTCACCATCGCCATCACGGCAACTCGAATCCCTCTAACGCTCCCCAAGCACAACCAACCGAACGAATACACTTATCGGATTTAAAACGGTGTCCGACTCCAGAGTTGGTAGAGTTAGCGGAAGGAATCGGCATTGACAACATCGGTCGCGCGCGCAAACAAGACATCATCACTCAGATATTGCGGAAGCAGTTTCAGAGTGGGATCGAAGTATACGGTGACGGTACATTGGAAATTCTTAGCGACGGATTCGGCTTTTTACGATCACCTTACGCAAGTTATCTTGCCGGACCTGACGACATTTATGTTTCTCAGACGCAAATCCGGCGCTTCAATCTTCGCACTGGGGACAGTATTTCTGGCAAAGTACGTGCTCCAAAGAACGGTGAACGCTATTTCGCTTTACTCAAGATCAATGAAGTTAACAACCGTCCGACGGAAAATAAGAAAAAACAGCGCGATGTATTGTTTGAGAACCTCACGCCAACATTTCCCGAAGAACGATACACGTTGGAACGTGGTAATGGGAGTACAGAGGACTTATCCGGTCGGATCATCGACTTAGCCGCACCCATCGGTAAGGGGCAACGCGCATTGATCGTTTCCCCACCGAAAGCAGGGAAGACTTTGTTGTTACAGTCTATAGCCCAAGCGATCACGTCCAACTATCCCGATGTGATTTTGATCGTGCTTCTTATTGACGAGCGTCCTGAGGAAGTCACGGAAATGCAGCGTCTCGTCAAGGGTGAAGTCGTTGCTAGTACATTTGACGAACCCGCGACGCGCCATGTACAAGTTTCTGAAATGGTCATCGAGAAAGCAAGACGGCTAGTGGAATGCAAACACGATGTCGTAATTCTGCTAGACTCCATAACTCGACTGGCACGAGCTTACAACAATACCGTACCCTCGAGCGGAAAGCTCCTAACTGGAGGAGTGGATTCGAATGCGTTGAGTCAACCTAAGCGCTTCTTCGGAGGTGCGAGAAATTTCATTGAAGGTGGTAGCCTATCCATCGTCGCCACTGCACTTGTTGATACAGGCTCACGTATGGACGAAGTGATCTATGAGGAGTTTAAGGGTACTGGTAACCAAGAGATACATTTGGAACGTCACATCGCAGAGAAACGAATTTATCCAGCAATCAACATTCGACGTTCTGCTACGCGCCGGGAAGAAAAGTTGATGACTGAAGAGGAATTACAGCGAGTATGGATTCTTCGTAAATTCTTACACGAAATGGAAGACATTGACGCGATCGAGTTTCTCATCGATCACCTGAAAAAATCTATAACGAACGTGGAATTCTTCAATTCCATGAAGTCTGCGGACGCCCTATAGAATTCGAAGCTCTAGCTTCAAAGTGTCGTCCGGCCGCTGACTGACGCCCTTGCCCTCAGCATTGTCCCTCCCAACTTCGTAACATTGTAGTGTCGAAGGTGCATTTCGGGCCGGTGAGAGAA
>VXUA01000084.1 GCA_009837185.1 Gammaproteobacteria bacterium
GTTCTAAAGCGCAGACTAGCCCGGCGGCGCGGGAGAGTTGATCGAGGGTAAGCAACCGCAGCGTGTAGCGCATGATAACGGTGATGCCGGCACCAGCCTTTGCACCACCCCCCCGGTGGCGGAGCCTACGCAGGACCATTGCAAACGCCGCAAGCCCTAAGTATGCCTCGGTCTTGCCACCGCCGGTCGGAAAAAAGAGCAGATCTACTATCCCCCGGTCAGGGCCTCGTGGGTCAACGAGGCCGGGGAGATTGGTCATAATGAAAGCGAGCTGGAACGGACGCCACTTCGGCCTCGGCTCGTTGATATCGGGACGCTTCTGCAATGCCCGCGCCACGGCCCGATTGGCTACGCGAAAGGCATCAAGGGCATCTTCGTCAGCAGCCAAGGCGTCGATGCCGCGCTGGATTCGCTTGGCGGCGTCGGAGGCGGACTGGATTAGTTGCTCCGCAGTTTTGCGCCGTTCGACTTCAAGCCCTGCGATGTTTTGCTGCTGTTGGTCAATCCAACGGCGATATTGCACGACGAGCGGTGAGAGTGCGGCTTGAACGGCGTCCCCTCCGTCAAGTGCCCCAAGTGCTTCCATCGACAGTTCGACGCCCGAAATTTCGGCAGGCTCTGTTTTCTCCACTTCGGCGCTTGGAATCCAAGCGGTGCGCACCATCTGGCAGTGACCATCCAACATTTCCCACTCGGCCGAAACACCGTGCCCTGTGGCGTACTCAGGCACGTCGGCGTAGTGGAGGTCAGCCACCTTATCGTCCCACTCATCGGCTTGCGCCCCGCGTGGATCAGGCCGGGGCACAAAGAGATGTTCGCTCTGCACCTCGATCTCAGCCTGAAACGCATACCTAGAATCTTTATCCTCTGACGGGGTTCGGCGATTGACCAGAAAGACTGAAACCGCTTGGGTGCCTGAAGGGATTTGCTCCGTTCTGACTTGGCGCTTGACCACGTGAAGCTGGAGACCGTCGGAATCGGGAACATCGTATTCACTCATCGGGTCGGCCTCGACAAGGGGCACGACGACTTCTGCTGTGCATGGAGTCCGCTGCCAAACGGATTGCTTGCCGTCCGAACCTTCGATTGACGCCGATGTGTAATCTCCCCAGCGCACAGTGATGTGGAGCTTCTCCGCCTTCTTAGACGCGAGGAAGCTCAGCCCCATTGACGACGGAAAGTATCCTTTCTTGGCAGCTTTGCGCTCTTCGCTCGATTCCTCGGGTAAGCCAGCTTCCTCAGCTATCTCCCCACCAAAATCGTCATCGTCGTCATCGTCGTCCTTCTGATCGGCAGGGGTATCCGACGGGATCAGGAAGCCGGTAAGATACCAGTTTGAGGGCCGCACCCAGCCCGGCAAGCGCTCTTCGGCAAGCTCGTGGCCAGCCCAAGGGCCGACGAGGTCGAGTTTGAGGGCCTCGATTAAGCGCTCGCGGACTTCGACGGAATTGGACGGTGGACCGGAATTGCGCTCTGCGTCTATTTCAAGTGCGTCCTCTTTCGGAGGCGAGTCAGCCAACGTGAAACCCTCGTCCGGTAGAAAACGCTCCTCTATGGGCATTCTCTGGCGCTCAATCGCCAATGGTTCGTCCAAGTTCGTCGTGGCCGCAAGATACCACTGGTCTCGGCTTGCCTCGGCAATCAGCGGCCTCAATTCAAGAGCACCGGCGCGGAACTGACGCAGAAGCTCAGGCTTGACCTGCACAACCAGATAGCGATCCTGCTCTTCCTCGCTGTCCACCAGCAGTGCCAGATACTGACCGCCATTGTCGTCGCGGGCCACGAATAGCTGCGGGCCATCGTATTCGAACAGTGTGGTTGTATGGCGTATCGTCGTCATGTAGCCGCCCCGTTTGCAGAACCTTACCCGCGCCCGACCCCAATCACAGTCGGCAGATCAATGAGTCCCATTTCTTGCAGAAATCGCGAAGGCTTCTTCGGCCAACCAGAATAAGACTTGGCACAAGTCAACGTCAGACTTGCTTGGGCGCGTGTAATTGCCACGAAACAGTTGCGTCGTTCCTCCTCAATATCGCGGTCGCCATTCCGTATTGCATGATACGAGGGCAATTGATCCTCGGCCAACCCGACCAGATAGACATGCTGGAACTCTTTGCCCTTGGCGGAATGAATCGTCAAGCATTGGACATCATCATTGCCCGGGAGTGATGCCTTGGAACTCAGGTCGAGTTCTTGGAGAAATTGATTCAGCGTCGGGTCGCCGCCAAGTTTTTGCTGAATACTGTTCGCTAATTCATTCCACACCTGTTTTTCTTTTGTTTCTTCATCGAAGTTTGCGTCGGATTCTTCTAAGGCATCGCGCCACTCAAAGACGGATTTTACAAAATCGCGGTACATAAGCCGTTCTAAGAGATGATCGCGCAGAGCCTGCAATAAAGGCTCAGTCCCTTCGCCCATCCACGGAGTCAAGCTGGCGACAACGCCTCTTAACAAAGAGCCTCCATTTAGACTACTTTCCGCGTCGGCATCTTCAGGCTGTACATCTACTGAGGCAAGATCCCAAAATGCCCTGCACAAAATGGCCAATTGTTCGCCGTCCCCCGGAGCATTTGCCAAACGCAACGCGGAGTGAATAAAGCGCAGTAAGGGAGACTCGAATTCGTTCTTTCGTTTCACGAGGTATGGAGACAATCCGGCCTTCGTCAGTGCATCAGAGGCATATTCTAGGAGTTTCGTGTTGCGAGCGAGAATCGTGCATTGCCTAGGATTGAGTAGTCTCTTCTCTATATCGCTGGCAATCCACTCCATTTCTTGCTCGTGATCGGCAAATTGCCTGAGTCTGACTACATCGGAGCTCGGCGACGCGACGGCCGATACGAGCGGCTCCTTGTCCACGGCCCGGTCCAAGTTGTACCGAATCAAATTGTTCGCTCGTTCAATCACATCCGGGGGACACCGGAAACTCTCTGGGAGTTGGACGACCTTCATATTGTAGTCGTCCCGGAGTTTTCGGAGCCGCTCGGGATTGGCACCGTTCCATTGGTAAATCGTCTGGTCGTCGTCTGCGACTACAAAAAGATTGGTACTAGGATTAGGGTAAAGAGCACGCAACAGGAGGTCCTGAGCCATGTTCGTATCCTGATACTCGTCCACGCAGGCGAATGGATATACCGTGCGGTAGTGCTGGGCGATTCTCGGCCGTTCGCGGAAGAGGCGCAGACAGCAGACCAGCAGGGTTCCGAAATCGAGATAATTCTCTTGGATCAGAAGACACATATAGGCGTTGTAAATCGGTCGAATCCACTCCCGGTCAGAAGCTCGGAACGGCAACGATTCATCGCCCCCGTCATGGCCTTCCCGCAGCAAGCGGTCAACCATCTGTACGATGCCGCGCCCCGTCACCGTATCCGGCAAATCTGCGACGTCTGCGGTGTCAATGGCTTTGTCCAACAACTGAAGTCGGTCTGTATCCTCGGTAAGGATCTTGAAATCTGGGCGCAGGCCGAAATAGCTGCCGTGTTGGCGCAGGACTGTCGCTGCAAAAGAGTGAAACGTCATCAGGTGAGCTCGCTGCGCCTCCAGCCCTAGCCGTTGGGCCACCCGAGATCGCATCTCGTCGGCGGCTTTAGTGGTAAAGGTGAGTCCCAGAACTTTGAAGCGACTCCCAGGCGACTCCTGAATCAGCCGTGCAACGCGCATGGTCAACACCAGCGTTTTTCCGGACCCTGGTCCGGCAAGGACCAACATAGGGCCGTCGTTCCACTCCGCCGCTTCCCGCTGATTGGCGTTCAGACTTTTCATTTCGAGCATGGTTATTCCTCGGCGAGTTCGATCACTTTATCTAAAATATCAGATAGCGGCTTGGGAACCGGTAGAGCATTCTTCGGTGCTGTCATTTTTGCCAATGCTTCCGCGGCGACTTCCGGTTTACTATATCGACTTGACAACGCCTGCAAAACTTCCTGCCAATAGTCTGTGGTTCCTTTCTTAGAAGATGGAGAAGGCTTTTGTGATGACAAGCGCGATTCATAAAGCTCGCCGAAACCGTTTTCACAGAGAGATAGCTCTATCTTCTTGTATGGCAAGACAATCCTGTCATCCACGTCTGCCGCTCCCAACTGAGCCTTTACGCGGTTTTCGTACTTCCTACGCCCGCTGTCATTATCCAACACACAGTAC
>VXUA01000048.1 GCA_009837185.1 Gammaproteobacteria bacterium
TGGCCGGAGGCTTGGATGAGATGCCTCCGGCGGCCCGGGAGGTGCTCGACGTCTATGCGGGCACCCTCATCGACGCCGGGCCGGTGGGGTCGGGCGCGGCGCTGAAGATCGCGATCAACGTGATGACCTACGCTCAGTTCGCAGCCGCGGCCGCCTCCCACGACATGGTGGCCAGCACCGGCGGCGAGCCGGCGGCGCTGCTGGAGGCGTGGCGGTTCATGGGCCAACTGGGTGCGCTCACGGAGCAGTACTGCGCCCTGCTGGAGATACCCGACGAACACATCCGGGGCGAACTGCGGACCATGCTGGAGACCCAGGCCAGCATCGCCACCAAGGATCTGTCGCTGGCGCTGGAGCTGGGACGCACCCGGCCCGGCGCGGCCGGTCTGGTGGAGGCGGTGCAGGCCGCCATGCCCGCCGTCTACAACGTCCACGAAGCGAGTGAGGAGCCCGAATGAGCACCGACAACTCCCCCGAAACGCCCGCCGACGACACCTACGAGCGCGGCGTGGCCATGGTGACCGAGATCTACCAGGGCGAGGTCCCGGCGTTGCCCGAGGGCACCATGGCCTTCAACGACGTGATGATGCGCAGCCTGTTCGCCGAGGTGTGGGACCGCGACGTGCTGTCGATCCGTGACCGGCGCCTGCTCATCATGGGCGTGATCGCGGCCCGCGGCTCCACCGACGTGTGGAAGCTCCAGGCCCAGTCGGCCCTCAAGCGGGGCGAGCTGACCCCCGACCAGCTGCGCGAGACCTTGATCGCGCTGGCCCCCTACGCCGGCTACCCCGTGGTCGCCCCGCTGATAGGCCCCTGCGAGACCGCCATCAACGACTGGATGGAAGCCCAGGACTGAGTCGGCCGATGAGCCGCTCGCCGCATCGGACCGTCAATCGACGGACCAGACGAGAACGCTGAAGGCGCCCATGCCGGTCGGGTCGAGCAGCGCCTCGGCCTCGCGGATTCGGCTACGGGCCTTCATCGCGTCGAGGTCGCCGACGCCGGACCGCTCGGCCCAGGCTGCCTGACCCTCGGCCACCAGTTCGTCGACGCCGTGGGCTCGCAGGAACTCGGCTTGGGAGCACACGTCCGCCCGGTGCGCGGCCTGAATCTGGTCCATGGCCACGTCAGCGGCGATGTCGCACGACCCCGGCTCGGCCAGCCACGACGAGCCGCCCCGATGGTGCCGATGAGTCCGCAGCCAGCCCGTTCCGGCGCCGGGATCATCCGATGGATCGGCCCGCCCGGCCAGGGTCCGGGTGTCGGCGCCGTAGTCGAGAGCCACGATCCAGCCCGCTCCGAGCGCCTGGTGCGCGTCGGCCACCCAGTGGCGGGCGGCCCGTTGAACCGGTACGCGTGCTCCGACCGCCAGATCCGGCAGGCCGGCCACGAGTTCGGCCGAAGCCGGCACCCCGACCAAGGAGAACCCCCGGCGGCCCGAGGCCTCACCGACGGCGACGCGCAACTCCTCCCAGCCGCTGCGAGTGCGGTGGACGATGTCGAAGGGGAGGTTGTCGAGCAGTTCGTTGGCCACCACGACGCCCGCGAGCCCGCCCCGCGACAGCACGTCGGACAGCCGGGCCGCGCTCTTGACGGCCGGGTGGTCGGGGTGCAGAGCCCGCTGCGCTGGTGACAGCTCCAGCGCGATCCACTCCAGCGCGCCCGCGGACAGGCACCGAGGCTCCGCGGCCATGACCGATCGGGCCAGCGTGCCTGGCCCCGCCCCCCAGTCGATAACCGTGAACGGATCAGGCTCACCCAGCTCAGCCCACCACCCGTCGAGGGCTCGGGCCAGGACCGCCCCGAACAGCGGCCCGACTTCCGGCGCGGTCAGGAAATGCCCGGATCGGCCGCCAGCGCGGCCGCCCCGCATGTAGAAGCCGCCGTCTATGTCGTAGAGGCAGGCCTCAACGAACTCCGATACGGGGATGGGTCCGCGGGCCGCGATCCTGCTCGCGAGGCGCTGCCCGACCGTCACCAGCAGCATGGCTCGGTCAGCCCGCCGGCCAGTGCCAGAGCCGCGGCCCAGCCGCCCACCACCCGGCGACGGGCTCTAGCGCCATCCGCGGACTCATTGCTGGAGAAGGATAGCCGTGAGAGGGTAGCATCTCTATGCGATATATCGCACATCAAGATGCTATACTGTGAGTATGCGCACGACCATAACTCTGGCCGATGATGTGGCCGCAGCCGTGGAACAGCTGCGGAGATCGGAGGGAATCGGCGTGAGCGAGGCCATCAACCACCTTGTGCGCGAGGGTCTGGCCAAGCCCAAGCCCACCTCGCAGTACGTGCATCAGAGCTACGACATGGGCCTGAAGATGGATGTCACCAACATCGGCGAGGTTCTCGCCCTGCTCGACGAACTCGACGACGAACCCGACTGACCCGTGCTGGTCGACGCCAACCTGCTGCTCTACGCCACCGATTACTCGTCACTGCACCACGAAGCGTCGAGGCGGTGGCTGGAGATGGTGCTCCAGCGCAACCGCCGAGTGGGGTTCCCGTGGCAGTCCATCGGCGCGTTCCTGCGGGTCAGCACCAATCCGCGCGTGTTCGCAAGACCGATCACCAGCGCCCAGGCCTGGAGTCAGGTGCAACAATGGCTGGACGCGCCGCCGGCGTGGATCCCGCCCGCCACCGAGCGCACTGCCGCGATTCTTGGCGAGCTGATCGTCACGCATGACGTCACGGCCAACCTCGTTCCTGACGCCATGCTGGCTGCGCTCGCCATCGAGAACGGATTGACCATCATGAGTGCCGACACCGACTTCGCCCGCTTCAGAGAGGCCCGCTGGGAGAATCCCCTGGCCGGGTGACGTTGCGTGCCGGCATCGGGCATTCACCACCACGCCGGAACCACCGCATTCGCCTCTTCGGTCAGGGACTCATCCTCCATAGATAGAGCCCCGCTATTCCCGACAAGAGCCGGGAAGGCGGAGAAGAATGATCAGACCATACGGGATGTCACTAAATTGTGCAACACCTGCTGAGGCGAGTACGCAAAGATCGGTCGCCCCGTGTGAGCGCTGCGCCCGATCCGTCTCAGACTGGATGAACGGCGATCCACCCTTCGCCTTTAGCCGCTGCTGCGTCACCAACTGTCGCGAGTCCTTCGAACGCAGCCTTGGCAGCGAACAGGCACAACACCGCGTCCAGAGCGTCAGCGCTGCATCGACAATGCTCGCGCAGGTCTACAGGCATCGAGATTCGGTCGGAGATTTGCTCGAGAATGGTTTCGCGCTCGGGGGACGGGTACGAACTCGCATACCCGAGGTGATTCAACCCCCACTCAAGTAGCTGACAAGCCGGAAACGCCTCGACCAGCAGGCGGTCGCCCCTCTCCCATGGCCAGGTGCGTGCCCTTACTCGCTCAAGCAGCGTGAGACAGGCGATCGTGAATGCAGCACCTCCTCGCGGCCCGTCCCACAGAGTCGACCTAACGTTGAGGCCTCGACCACGCCATAGCTTCTCGGTGCGGCGCAGCGGTTTGGGCTCCGCGAGGCGAACGTTCCTTACGGCGTAGGCGACGAGTTCCGCCCCCGTGGGGAACGGCCGGCCGTCTCTCGGTAACGCTGCCATGTCTCTCAGCAACCCTGGCCAACCGTCTGCCGGCATATGACGTTCGGGCAGCGAGAAGGGGGCATCGATTCCAGCTGCGCAATAGTCGTCGTTAGCTAGCAGCGCCACTAGCCGCTCAAAGGGGTGCTCGCGGCCTCGCAGCTGCTGCACAGGCCGCAAGTCCACGACGCTCAGGGCGCCTGCTCGTTCCTCCGCGGTCGCGATCCAGACGTTGGAACGCCGACATCCTGGCGCCCACATTCGGTGGTTGCCGGAGAAGTCGATGCCGTAGAAGACCCGCACTGTATCGGTGCCAACGTCACTCATCGCGAACTCGGGTCCGCCTCCAGCACAGCTGTCCTCAGATGCCCTTCAGCCCCAACACGGTGCTGAGTCCCTGGCGGCCATACGTCAGCCGGTGAGGGCGGCTACAAGGGTTACGTCGGTGAAATGGCCTACCCATTGGGGGAGGATGCCGAAGGCTAGGGTCGCCGCGCCGGTGAGGA
>VXUA01000063.1 GCA_009837185.1 Gammaproteobacteria bacterium
CCTCCTGTAAACTATCTTATTGACTGTCCCCAAAACCGTGCGCGAACCCCTTCTGGCAACTTCATCCTGAGACAAATTTATCTATGGAAAATGTGAGTTCTAGCTTACGTTTTCTAGTAGTAACTGAAATTAAGGTATCCGATTAGAGCTCAGTGTCAAGTTGTGGGGTAAACTTTCCGACGAACATCCGCGATACGACACTGCGCGGCGCGAACTGGATGAGGTTGTGATGTATCACCGTAATTCGCTGAGTCCAGGCTTCCGAGTTCGCAATGATGAGGTCTTCCGAGTTGTCGAAGAAAGAACTCGAGACATGTTCGTCATCTCCGTGACATCCCAGTCTTCTTCAGAGCCAAGATTCGGTTCAAGACCCGCCATTAGAGGCGCGCTAACTTTGTCGGTTGGCCGTTAGACCTACCTCTGTGAGATGTTAAAACGATCTGTGTTTCAGGGTACCTCAATTTAGATGAAGACGCATTCATCTTTCTCGATACACTGACCACGCTGTGACTTGACCACTCCCGTTTGAACTTTGAACGATTACGGTTCTCGCCGAAACTGAGCCGATCCGATATTGCTTTTAATCGTGTCCCGTCACTTGAGTGTTCGTTCTTGGGACGAAAGTTTTCATGTCATAATATGAATCTGAATTATTTGTGGATGCCAAGATTTGAGCTCGGACAAGCGCGGGAATGGACACGAATCCGCGTCTTACCCCACCGAAAAGCTCAATTCATCGCGTTCGCCATCCTTGAACTGCTCCTGCTGGTGCGACCATGGGTTCGTACGATTACGGTGGATAACGGATGGAATTTGCCGCACACGAGTATGCTGCCAAGGTCGTAAACGCCCCGTTTTACTTCTGCAAACCCTACCATTACTGGCAACGCGGACAAATCGAACAACTCAACAGACTAGTCCGACGCACGTTCCGAAAGACGTGATCGTTCCAACACGTGCCTCAAGAAACCATCGAGCAGGAAGCGCAAGAACTCAATCACATGCCACGAAAGTGCCTAGGCTTCCGCACACCGCAAGAATTCTTCGATGCGATCCGCTCGCTGGTACCGCCAAAACGATATTCGATTACGAAATCCAATCTCCCTAGGCTCGTCGTCAACATCGACCTCGACACCATCCCACGCGCCTCAACACGCAATCTTCAAGGCCACAACTCGACTTTCTTACTCCGATCCGCAAGAAATCCTAACATTTCAACTACGTTGTCGAGAACCCCAAAGAACCAATAGCCAATATGGTACTAGATTCGTTAATCAAAATACAACGCAGATCATAAAAAAATGCACTTCACAGTGTAATACTAGGTGTAAATGGTTGGGGTTGAGTAGCAGCATCCTTGAATAGAAATAGTCCTGCTCTGAACGCTCCTCGGTGCCTTGAAACGAGATGCTAGACGTGCCCTCGGCGAACCATGACGAGCTCGGATACGTGCTTATGTCGACTGAAGATCTTTTTAGGTTATCGCTCTTTCATGGCACCGCAAAGAAAGGTTAGATCTTAGTTTCTTAATCCAAGAATGACCGATTCAGTCAGTTCACAGGACACTCGAATGGAACTCCCAACTGGTGCTAATTCAGTAGCTTCTTCTTTCACGAGCTAAGACTCGCGCTTTTGTCTTTCCCGTCCGTTTGAGAATTCGTAATATCTGGGTTGAAAGTGCATTCAAACTCTGAATTTGATAACTCCAGAGTGTATTCGGACGTAAACATCTCCCGATACAAAAACACATTAAGGCAAACCACGCCCTACAAGTTAGTTCAAGATATGGAGACATGAATACATTGCATCGAAAAATCTCTTCATTAGATTGAAATTTAAGAGTTTTGGACGGTTTACCTAAAACTAATATAACAGTACGTGTTAAGTTAGAGGAGTGCTTCACAGAGGCACTATTTTGTCTAGAAATGGACGATCTTAGAGTCAGTTGGGGCGAGTAACTGTTCTTGCAACAGCTACTATAGCGTCAAGTTTGTCTCTAATTTCGCTGTCAATTTCTTCGTCAGGAATGTACTCTACGAGTTCGTGAAAACTCTTCTTCGCCATAAGATTCGGTAGTTTAATATACTTGAAGAACTGCTCGAAAATCGGTATCAGAACCTCGTCACTTGCTTTCACATCTGAATCCCAAGGTGTACCTTTGCCTAGCACTTCAAAGGAGTGCGAAACCTCATTGATCACCGACTGCATGGCGTCTCTATGTTCGTTGATAACAGGTTGTTGGAACAATGGTACGTCTCGCAATTCTTGCACTAACGGGCCTTCTGTAGCAAAGTTTTCGAGAGTTCGAAAAGTACAGACATAGTTCTCAATCTCGCGCTTTTTCCAAGTCATGAAATGAAGTTTTGAATGGTTGTCGCGATCTAATTTCATTCGATCAAACAATGCAATTCCACGAAGTTCAGGTAAAGCTTCCTGAACACCGAAAAAATGATCGCCAACACGTTTCACCTCATTACCGACCTGTTTGACGAACGGACGCTTTAGTGCTTCGATTGCTTCGTGGTGTTCTATCCGTTTCGCGAACGCTTGCAACATCGCGAGGTCGGTGTATCCCTCAAGGTACAACAACCATCCTGTGATTTTTGCTTGGTAGAAATCTTGGAAATTTATTTTTGTCAGTGCTTTGCGGACTTGGCTCTTACCCTTATCGATGGAATGTGGTTTACCGACAAATGCAATTACCAAGTCGTTTGCGTAGGCTTGATCAAGTATGATTTCGGAGTGACTTGCAATTATGACTTGGGAATTAGTCAGATAGGCAACTTCCGTTATCGTCTGATAGACCTGCTGCTGTCGGAGGAGTTCTAGGTGAGCATCTGGTTCGTCAAGCAACACCACTGATCCTGATTTGGCGTACATAAACACGAGTAGAAGCAGTGTTTGCTGCAGACCTCGACCGCTTGCAGACATATCTAGCTCAAAACCGTTATCACGGTAACTCATTGAAATTTCTCCCCTTTCGGCTATGTATTCGGGATCTAAAAGTTTAGCACCAAATGAATCTTCAATACGTTGGACGACAGACTCCCACGCAGTAGGATTGTCCGTATACACTTGATAACATAGGTTGCGTAACACTTCAGCTGTTCTACCCTCGCCGACGCGTACATCAAGAGCTCCTTGCTCGAGTCGCACTTCGTTGGAAGCCAATCCAGACATTGGCGGTAGGTAACCGAAACTAAGGTCACGTGCTTCTTGCGGAACTTCAACATGGTGTGACATGGGTGTCTCATTGCGCAACGGTCGGCAATAAAACACTTCTGAATTTGCAAAGTCAAACTCTAGCCCGCAAGACCAAGGAATCGTTTTCGAAACGCCTTCAACAATAATTTCGATTCGAACAATCGGCTGTTGGGGTTGCCCCCCTTGATTTCCTCGTCGCACCTTGAGAGCGCGCCAGAGTTGCAAGGTGCTCGCTTGAGGAACCGCATACAAGTCTCGACGATTTATTGCGACGCCTGTTCTCTTCGCAGGTACCGGTTTATCTGCGTACTTCTCAGACCATCGTTTTATACCCAATTCCCATAAAGTCAGTGCTTGTAAGGCTGTCGTTTTACCGGAATTGTTCGGTCCTACAAATACGACTGGATTTCCAAGTTCTATTTCAACATTTTCAAACAATTTAAAGTTTCGAATCGTTATTTTGGTGAGCACTTAAAAATTTCCTTGGGACGATGCACAGGTTTACGATTCGTTCAATAAACAGGATTGTAATGTACCCCACATAATTGTGGTAATGAAAGCTAAAAGAAAGGTGTGGGTAACAATAAGGGTCAAACTATTTGAGTACAGTTTGGAATACTCTTCTCAATCTTCATCAGAATCTGTTGAAGGGACAAGCGCTTCTTTTCGAAATTCCCATTCACGGACTATTTCGAGTAAGTCCATAGACTCGCGCATTGATGGCGGGAAAGCTGAAAATGGCGACGCTAAATTCACGATGTCTTTCGCGGCTTCGTCGAGCACTTCATGCCCAGAAGAACGGACTACTCTAGTCTCTTTAACCGAACCGTCGGGTTTGATCGAAACGTAGAGTCGCAACTTTCCGTAGAGTTTTTTCTCGACGGCTTCCTGAGGATAGTTTAATTGTCCAATCTCCTGTACTTTCTTTAACCATGCTTTAAGGTAGAACTCTTCCTCAGTATTGGTGGCGTCGTCGTCTTCAATGTTTCGCACGGTTTCTTCACTCGATTGTTCTCGCGCGATCGCCGTCGCAGTTTTGAGCAATTCATGCATCGATACTTGAGGCAGCTCGTTCGATGTTGGGTTTGGTTCGAGAACATTGATGACTTCGGTTGGAGTTTCTGAAACTTCGACGTTCGGCACCGTGATTTCGGTCGATTCATCAGAATCTAGGGCTGAGTCTCTGTCGAGTTGCACAATGCCGTTGTCTTGGGGACTGCTAGTCTGTTCTGACACAGGGTCCGGAGTCAAGTTGGCGACATTAGATTCAGAAATTTCGGGACTGTCGCCGCTTTCTTGTTCTGGTGTGCCAGTTATCACACTTGGCTCAGTAGTTTGAGGAACGAGTAGGACATTTAATACACGTGGTTCTCCATCATGCGATTCGAACCGAAAGTCGATCGCAAAGATGACTAGCGTGTGGAAGATCAATGATCCGATGAATGCGATCACCAACAGTCTCATGTCGTTGCGAACCATCTTCATGACGTTTGATTCAATGTTTCCAACTCTGGAATCTGATTTGTCTATTCATCGTTGTCGTTTCACGATCACATGTGGCGTTCAACAGCATCCATAAGCAACGAGCCGATATCAAGATCATAGGCTTTATCAAGTTCTCTAATACAAGTTGGACAGGTAATATTGATCTCAGTCAAGTAAGGACCGATCACGTCAATTCCAACGAATAGTAGCCCTTGCTTCTGAAACTCTGTTGCCAGAGCATTAGCCATTTCCAAGTCTTCTTGAGACAAGTTTTGGGGTATACCAGTTCCACCTGTTGCTAAATTGGCACGAGTCTCGCCTTCGGGAGGTACGCGCGCAAGAGCGTATGGGATAGTCTCGTCATCGACGATCAGAATGCGTTTATCTCCCGCATTGATCTCAGGCAAGAATTTCTGCCCCATGATCGGGGAGGTTCCATTTGCGGTCAGTGTCTCTAGCACAGCATTGAGGTTGGGGTCATCTTCACGTACTCTAAAGATTCCCTTACCGCCCATTCCGTCTAACTGTTTGAATACAACGTCCCTATGCTCAAAGTAAAAGCCCTTTAACGATTCTAAATCTTGAGCGACGACCATCGGTGGCGTGAACTCGGGAAAGTGCGTCGCGTAAAACTTTTCATTGAAGTCCCTAAGACTTGACGGTTTATTTACCACCAGCACACCTTGAGCTTCGGCCCGATCGAGCATATAGGTTGTGTAAATGTAATTCACGTCAAAAGGCGGATCTTTGCGCATGAAGATGGTTTGGAACGACATCACCGAGCGTTTTTGTTTAGCTCCCATGAAGCGATACCAGGGTTCGTCGCCGAGAACTGAAGGATCAAGGCGGTCCATAAATTCATGATGCATTTCGAGAGGGGTAACGCAAGCCAACACTTCGTTATTCTCCCAATAGAGGTCGCGTTGTTCCATAACCCATACCTTCCAATTCCGAAGTATCGCGGCACGAAACATCGCGATCGTTGAGTCTTTAGCGACGTTGAGAGAAGGGATCGGATCCACTATGAACGCGATTTCGGTCATGATTTGATTGTAGACGAGAAGTTGGAATTTGGGCGCAACCTCCGAGAAACTGAGTCTGCTACCGACCTACCGGAACTATTCACATAAAATCGAGTCTATTGAGAAGTGTTCTTGTTTGGGAACGATTTAATGAATTGAGTACTCTCCGATGAGGAGAGATTCTCAAGAAAGCACCGCCGTCAAATTCTTAACTACAACAGGGAAATTGAAATGAAAAAACTGTCAGCCATCAATGGCGTTGGAGTAATTCTCGCTCTCGCTATTTCCGGTCAGCTTTTCGCTGAGAAACAAATAGAGCTTGACACCAAAGCTGTGAAAACTGAGACTGCCAAAGAGTTGAACTCGCTTTCCAGCCCCAAGGAGAAAGGGCGCGACTATTTAGCGTTTGTTTCTGCTGGTTTTTCGGGCTTTCAAGAAGATATCGATGCATCCGTTGGTGGAGGATCAAACTTTCGACTTGCAGGGGGTACTCAGTACAACGAATGGTTTGGAATTGAGTGTTACGTGGAACGAACCCCAGCCATCGCACCGAGCGCAGTACTTGACGATTTTAAAAAACACATAGACCAACGAATATTGCATTCGTCGATATCGTCTCGAGGTAATGTATATGGTGGTATCTTGGGGAAGTTTTCGTACGATATAAGGCCTACGAGCTCTCTATTTGCGAAAGTTGGTGTTGCCAAATATTACGCTCACCAGGTTACCGCAGAACTAACTTTAGATGATCCAGCAGACAACGTTCTGTTTAGTTATGTGAGACTCGAAGGAGATGCAGAGGGCTATTCTCCAGTAGTATCAATCGGATATGAAGCTCCTATCCCATATCCAGACAGTAAGAAGACCTCCGCAGAATTGAGCCTAACCCAAATGTTTGACGATAAAGTTAAACATCTGTCGTTGAACGTTCTAATAAAGTTCACTTTCTAAAGCCTGTCGGAGACAATACAGTACGGATCGAGCGATTGTTTCTCACGTTCACTCGACCAAGCGTCTAAAGGGGTTTGCTGCCAGTCAGAACACACTGAACTGTGAGGTGTCCGAATTTGTCTTCAGTAATTTGCTTTTTGCTTGCTAGGTCCATTGCGATATTCGCTTCGATCGTTGTATCATTAGAACACGTCGTTATTGAAGCTTTATGTATTCAAGGAATACAGAAATGAAGGAATTTTCAACCCTAAAAGTCTTGGTAACTACACTTGCAGTCGTCGTTGCCAGCCAAGCCTTCTCCGAAGAAGAGAACGCCGCGAATGCCGAAGAGACTGAAGAGACAGTCGCCATAGAGAAGAAAGGGAAATCCGCTACGGAGGAGAAAGAGCGAGATTACGACTTTTACGTATCTGTAGGATCTTCGAATTTTCGAGAAGACATTAGCTCGGCGATCGGTAGCGGCGAGTCTTTTAGAATTACATTTGGTTATCAATTCCGGAAATGGTTTGGGGTTGAAATGTACGAGGAAAGAGCTCCAGCACTTGAGATGAAATCGATACTAGCAAATCTCCGTCAGTCATTGGACGAAAGAATATTGGATTACTTTATTTCGACTCGAGGGAACTGGTTTGGGGGAACTTTGGCTACGTTTTCTTATGAACTAAACGAATCCCATACTCTCGTTGCCAAAGTGGGAATTGCAAAGTATGAGGCGCATCGAATCATGGGTCGACTAACTCTGGACGCGGAATCAAACCACAATCAGTTCAGCTATCTTGATCTCGATAGAGAGGTTGAAGGTCATACCCCAGTATTCTCTTTGGGTTTGGAAATGCCGTTTCCATATCCCGAAAGCGAGAAAACCACATGGGAAGCCATGCTAGTTCATATGGCTGACAAGAAAGTAGAAAGTTTGTCTCTTCGACTTGCGTTTAAATACTCTTTCTAACGCTTATATGATTTCTTACATCGAGGGAACCTTGCTAGTCCACATGAACGTTTGAAGTTCGTATCGTTGTACTACAGGTATCCCGGTGTAGCTGGTTTTCCCATACAAGGATATAGGGGATGCTCTGGGAGAGTCAAGTTACTCGGTGGTTGTCGTGAAGCGATGGACGTCGTTTGAGAAAGAAAATCGAACGAGTCAATTAAGAGTCCAGATCGTCTCGACGGCTGATCAGACCAAGTCCTTCGGAGAGACCTGAAACAGGATACTAACGTGTCTTGTCTGTGCTGTAATAGGACTAGGAGACGACCTAAATTTCAATAATCGCTTTATCGTAGGCACTACTTTGAGTGCAAACGACGACGTAGTCATTCTCGGAGCTGGGCATAACGGATTGGTATGTGCCTGCTATCTTGCGATGTCAGGTCTCAAGGTGCGCATTCTGGAGCGTCGCAATGTTGTAGGCGGAGCATGCGTCACAGAGGAATTTTGTCCCGGTTTTCGCAACTCCACGGCGAGCTATACCGTGGGCTTGCTAGATAGCGAAATCATTCAGGATCTCAAGTTGTTCCAACATGGTCTGCGGATCGTTCCAAGACCGCTAGCAAACTTTTTTCCTTTGTCAGATGAAGAGTCTTTGTCAATCTACAACAATCCAAAGGATACCCAACAGGAATTTAATCGTTTTTCGAGAAACGATGCTACTGTGCTTCCTAAGTTTCAAGCAATGGTTCGAGAAATTGGCGACGTAGTGATTCCCCAAATGCACCGGACACCTCCAAACAAAGGAACAGGAATTCATGGTTGGATTCAAACCCTCGAAACCACTCGAAGGGTAATGCGACTCTCCACACAACGACGTCGAGACCTGACTAAGCTCTTTCTTTCTTCTATTTCCGATCTAGTGAGGAGTTGGTTTGAGAATCCTCACATTCAAGCTGCCATCGCATTCGACGCTGTAGTTGGAAACTTTGCGTCACTACACTCTTCAGGTACGGCCTACGGACTACTCCATCACGCTATTGGTGAAATCGCTAGTCAACGAGGGGTGTGGGGACACCCGATTGGTGGAATGGGAGCAATTACTCAAGCAATGCTGAAACAAGCGGAAGATCTTGGCGTGGCGGTCGAAACGAATGCCGATGTCGTTGAGGTGTGCATTGAAAACGGAATAGCCACTGGTGCTGTGTTAGCCGACGGTTCGATGCGAAGCGCGAAAGCGATTGTTGCAAATTTAGCTCCCCAACAACTGTACTCGGATCTAGTTGACCGATCGATACTCGATGGAGATTTCGTGAAGAGCATTGAGAACTTACAAAGCGAGTCCGCAGTATTACGAATCAACTTAGCATTGTCAGAACTACCGCAGTTTGTGTGTAAACCTAGCGACGAAATTCAAGAGCACCACCAATCTGGGATCGTATTTGGTCCAACTCTGGATTACATGGAATCCGCCTATTTAGACGCGCGAACTAAAGATTGGTCTCGGGAGCCAGTGATCGAGATGTTGATCCCTTCAACAGTTGATGACTCTCTCGCTCCACCTGGTCAGCATGTAGCGAGTCTATTCTGCCAATACTTCCCTTACGAAAGGGATTGGGACAAAGATCGTGAGAGAGCGGCTGACACAGTCTTCAAAACGATAGATCAATACGCTCCTAATTTCTCCGGTTCAGTGATTGACCGACAAGTTCTCACGCCGTTAGATCTTGAGTGCAAGTTTGGGCTTCCTCGTGGCGACATCTTTCACTTATCGCACACGCCCAGTCAATTGTGGGTTAATCGACCTATCTTCGGTCATGCCGCATATCGCGGACCCGTATCGCGCCTATACCATTGCGGTGCTGGATCACATCCGGGCGGCGGCGTGAGTGGAATACCGGGCAAGAATGCGGCGAAACAAGTACTCAAAGATTTGTAGGCTGAGCATCAACCTTGTTCTTTTACAGTACTACAGTTAAACTCGATATAAAATGACTCAAAAGTCACGCACTCTCGAAATTGAGCGACAACGCACACTTTGTGTAACTGGCTAATATCGGGGTAACATTATTAGTTATTGAATCTAACCACACAGAGAGAACGCAAAGAGTGCAGGTTGGGGCTTGTGTTACGGTGGCGTAACGAAGCCTCTGCAACTAGATGAAACATTATGTTGGAACACGTAGAGCATAAATGCTATGTCAAGATTGACTGACGCACAAGTTCGCGGGAAGGGTACCGCGGTCGTGGTCCAAAACGTGGAAGATCTTCTGATATATCATGGCAAACTCAAGCCGTTATTTTCCGCACCGTGTGATAACTGGTTTGAAGACATCGACCCCCCGGAAAAAGTCCCAACTGGATATATCGCTGTTCGCCAACTCAGCACTGGGTGTTTAGCGTTTTTACCTAAAGACAAGTTGGAAGCATGGGACTATTCGAAAGACAAGAGTGAAGCGTGGGACGATTCGAACTACGAGAGTGAAACGTTGGACGGTTCGAACTACGAGAGTGAAACGTTGGATCGCAAACATAACAGGCGTAAAAAGTTGCGTCGCTCAAAAAACAATATTGAAGATTGGAGTGAAATTGGAATAATCGCGGCAATCCTTGCGTTCTTCTTTCCACACTGGTGATCTGCAGGCACCGAACCCAAGATCGCGACTCAAACCGCTAACGTTCCTTGAAAAGCTCCACATAGCTATAAAACAAATATCTTCGATTTCGATGGCGTTGGGTGTATTCTCTCAGCAATCCACACTCAACCATGCGCACGACTAGTGCATTTGCGGAAGCAAAAGTGGTTCCCGTAAGGTCCCGAACTTCGTTCACGCTGACGAACGGAAACTCGTACAGTCGGTCGAGTAGTCGATGTGCACTGGCTGCCAAGCGGCCGAGATTGTTGTTTATCATTTGACGGTTTTCTTCTCGAGTCTCTAAGATGCGGCGAACGGTGATAGCGGCATGTTTACCGACTTGTATAACTGCTTTAAGAAAGAACAACAGCCAATCCTCCCAGTTGCCATCCTCTCGCACCGACTGCAATCTATCGTGATATTCGCGGTTGTTGCGATTAAAGAACCAAGAGAGATTGAGAACCGGTTTTTCCACTAGCTTTCTTTTGTATAGTAAAAGTGCCAACAACAGTCTGTTCACTCGTCCATTACCATTCAGAAATGGGTGAATATTCTCAAACTGCGCATGAATCAATCCAATCTTTACCAGGGGTGGTAGTCCGATATCGGTTGCGAAGAACTCATCTAGAGCTTGCATCTGAGAATTGACTAATTCTGGTGGTGGCGGTACGAATGTAGCATCATGAACAGTACAGCCTGCAGGACCAATCCAACTCTGCTTCGTTCTAAACTCGCCCAGATTGAGATTCGATTCATTCTTGTGTTGCAATATCTGTCTGTGAAGCTCTCTCGCGCTCGAAGTCAATGACAGGGATGCAACGAATAGCTCATGACCACGCTCCATAACCGAGATATAGTTCTGTATTTCCTGCATGTCGGTACTGCGCTTACTCGTTGAAATACGGGCTTCAGCTGCGATCAGATCCAGCAGTCTAATGTCCGCACCGTCTATCGTGCTCGAGAGTACGGCTTCATGGCGCATGTACATTGAGACGAACTTATCGGAGTCTGGTAGAGTAAGAATTGAGCCATTCAGTCGTGCCAGAGAATGTTCTGCTTGAGAAAGAGCATTTAGCAAAGTGCCCGTAAGTCGAATTCGTGGATTTGGCGGTAAGGGTTCAGGATTGAAAGCCCGGAATCCCTGGCTTTGTTTCTCGTAACGGCCAGCGCGGGTCGAGTCTTTGCTAGTCAATTTCAGTGATTCTCGCTCAAGCGAAAGGATTTAGAAATATATTATTGTTAGATGATCATAACGTTCGAGATATTTCTTATATTAAATTAAAATATAATACTTAAATCATTATAACAATAATATACTATGTATGCTGGCAATGAGTAGGTTCTCTGCCAGAATTCTAAACGGAAACAACCGTCCTAGGAATGGGAATTTCTGTGGACAGTGTAGAGGTGTCTAGGGTAGACTCTCCGTACTGACACTATTCGAATGCAAGTTATTGGGAATTCTGACTACGGTAGGCAAAGAAAGATTTGCTCTGCACCAGATGAGACACTCTAAGTGACTCAGTACAGCTACGCGACGTCCCCTGGTCCAGTCGATTTTTGTGCACTCTTACGCATACGCCATCTCCGAAGTGCTACAAAACTTGTAGGGATCAATACGTACAACACAATTGCCCAAGCTATCGTACTTAATAGACCAAGATCCGAGTCTATTTTGAAGCCAAGAACTTGTACCGTCAACAGTGTAGGAAGAAATAGAACGACGCTCATGACTAGGCCGAAGATCCAACCGATAAATCTCCAACCTACGACGTACACACCGAACCCTGTCAGAACAATTGTGATAGTCAAGGCAATCCAAGTCCATATTGACACTCGCAATTTCCGAGAGTTTTCTCGTGTTGATTGGAACCTCATTCTGTTCTACTCTGTTGGCGTCTTTTCTAGATAGTATCGAATACCGCGTCCAGACAATTCAGCAAAGTTTTGGTACAAGTAATCTTCGAGATTCAAGCTGCATCATAGTTTTCATTTTCAAATTTCGATCTGTAATCGCGGGGAACATTACCAGAAATTTAGAGAACCGTACTCAACTCGGTAATGTTGTAATGAGCCCCGACTTGAATTCCTTATGATCTGTCGAACAAATCAACCGGCTTATGAGGAATTGGAAACACGCCCACGATTGTGAATGGATTAGGTCCAATATCTTGAAATGCAAGTGTGGTGCCGAGAAAAAAGTGTAAGTCCTTCCTATTGAAAGAATCCCAGTACTTTTCGCGCACCTTCTGTAAGGCAATATTGCGGTCACCTTGAGCACTCCGAAGACAGTTCAAGTACAGCATTCCAATTTCCCAGTCTAGAATCTTTAGTTTGGCCTGCTTCCCGTTTCTATCATTGAAACGATAAAAGAAGTCATACGGAATTTTTTGAGGTAGTTCATGTTTATTTCGCCAGGAATTGTCGTCAAACAGGTCGTTTCTTTGTAAAGCATGCTTAGCCGCTTTGACTCTATCAGGATTCCAATCTTCTTCGGTTGCATCGTATTCAAACTATACGAGTTCTGAAGGTTTAAACACAGCTAGAGTGGTTTTATTCAACTTAGCGCGGCGGATCAAAGTCTCCAAGTCATCGTATACCGTCGCTCTCTCCAATATGAGTTCTCTCCGTTCTTTCCACGTTTGTGCGGTTCCTACATGCTCACACACTTTGATGTTGTGAAAGTCCTGTGGAGAAAAGGATTCTGGTCGTTTATCCTTAGGATTTTTATAAACAACGCACTCAATCCAGTCATACTTTCGATATCGTTCAGGTTGAGAAAGAGTTCGAAACGGTATAGGATATATGCGTACCCACGAGCCGTCTTCTCGAAGTCCCGCAGTGCAGACTAGTTCAACGTACTTGCTAGAAAGGACCGGATAACTCTTTACAGTAATTAGAAGTCGTTCGGTGGTCAGCTCCATACTCTTATAAGTGTCGTACTCGCATCGATTCTCCTACCGAATAACCCGTACTACATGTCGGTATTGACCCCACCACGACGTTAGGGCTCATTATGGTGTCTGCCAAGACCGATCGATGACACTCTCGAGCCTCTCGTTCAAAGCATGTTAATGCTAATCGAATGCCTGATCGAACATCGGCACTTATTCGATCGACGGTTTGTTCAACCTTGGGGAGTGTCATGGTTCGATATCTTGTGAAGAGACTCGCGTAACTGATGCTATCTTGAAGATTTTTCCGATGCTCGCTCTCAATCCCAAGTTGTGGCAGGTGAGTATAAGTTATTCCAACGTTCGCGCACGCATTGCTGAGAGTTTTCTTTGAAAAGCCATACCGTCTAGACACTGGGTTTTTCCGGACATCACATAAAGTGTTGACACAGTTTTGAAGTAATAAATTGATGTAATTCTCAAGTGTTCGTTGTTGATATCCAATGGTAAACAAAGAATGATGTTGGATTTTTGGAATGGTTGCTTGAATACGCCGTTTTGTCCTCGGATCATTTTTGAGTACCCGATCTATGATTTGAGACTTTATAGCGGTGAAGGGACTGTGTCGATACGTCTCTGCAATTAGGTGGTCCCCACGTATATTGTTGTACTGCTTCACAAAGTACTGAACGTCATCGGTCCGAGATTGGTTTGCTAGATCTACTCCATATTTAGTCAATGCCCAATCTTCGATCGTCGGGTCTAACACTCCCTTAGCCTCTAACCGAGTCCGATCATGGTAGCTCGTGAACGAAAACGCTCCAAACTTATAAGGTATGAATTCGTACGTCGAAGTAACCGATTGTATGGTGTTAGCACGATGAATATTTGAGCAAAACAAGAACAATAGTTTCTGAAAGTCAGTGCGGGAAACCGGAGTTCCCAATTCACCGAGGAGAGCAATTAGCTTTTTCTCGCGATCAAACAAGAACGTGCTCCGAATTGGTTGCATACTGCTAGTTAGTACCATATTGTGGGAGAATAACACTGTATTTTAACACACTATTGGTTCTCTTAAACGCATCCCGCACCCATAGATTTATGAGCGGATTCAAAGTTGCAGGAACTTCTTTTAATTTATTGCATGTGATGCGCGTAGACGGGGAATTTCGTACAGAGTTCACGTGCTTTCTTCCCAACCGAAGCAATCGTATCCTCATTGCCGACATCATCGAGAATGTCACACATCCAATCTGCTACAGTGAAACACTCTTGGATACCAAAACCCCGACGAGTTACCGCCGCTGAACCAATACGGAGACGGTTCGGCACTCTCGGTGAGTGCGGGTTCCTACGACCAGAGATTTTGTTCACGGATATGTGAGCGCGACTGAGTGCTCCACAAGCAATTTCACCAGGGACGTCGTGATCACCGAGATTTACCAAAAACATATGGATATCGGTGCCTCCTGAAATAACGGAGAATCCACGATCCATAAACTTTCGAGCCATGGTGCGGGCATTTTCAACCACCGCATTTTGATAGGCACTAAACTCAGGTGTAGTAGCCTCCTTTAAACACACCGCTTTCGCCGCGATGACATGCATTAAGGGTCCCCCCTGTGTCCCGGGAAAGAGAGCAGAATTGAGCTTCTTCTGAACTTCCGTGTTTGCGCGTGCCAAGATTAATCCTCCTCGCGGGCCTGCGAGTGTTTTGTGAGTCGTGGTAGTAACGACATCTGCATAGGGTACTGGGTTGGGATAAACTCCGGCGGCGACTAGGCCGGCAACATGTGCCATGTCCACCATCAGGTATGCGCCGACGGAGTCGGCAATTGCGCGAAACTTGGCCCAGTCTAACGTACGACTATACGCCGAAAACCCCGCAACCACGATTTTCGGTTCGTGTTCTTGAGCTTTCGCCAACGCGTCATCATAGTCGACTAATCCATCATCCTGATTTACGCCGTAGTGAATCGCGTTGTAGATTCGACCTGAAAAACTATCGGGAGAACCATGTGTTGGGTGCCCACCTTGAGTAGAACTCATACCCAGTATCAGGTCTTCGGGTTCTATTAACGCTAAGTAGATCGACGCATTAGCTTGACTGCCCGAATGAGGTTGTACGTTCGCATAGTCGGCGCCAAAGAGTCGTTTTGCACGATCAATCGCTAATAGTTCTACCTGATCGACAAAGTCACACCCCCCGTAATATCTTTTGCCTGGATAGCCTTCGGCGTATTTGTTCGTTAGTCCGCAACCTTGTGCTTCGAGTACTGCGGGAGAAACGTAGTTTTCAGAAGCAGAGAGCTCGATGTGATTTTCTTGACGACGATCTTCTGCAGTAATCGCCTCCCAAACATCGGGATCGAAATCACGCAGTTTTTTGTGACATAACATGGGTTGAATGTTGTTGGGTAGTTCGAAAGATAGAGAAAAAATTTTAGTAGTACGAAAATTTAGAAAAAATTTAAACTCATTGATCTACTTGTTAATTCACCAATCTTGAGGGTCGTGAGTGTGATATATAATTGAATCGTTTAAAACTGTATCGATAAGGTGACTTATGGAAGATCAAAAACTACAACGCCTCCGAGATAAATTGGGAATTTCCTCTCACGACCAGAAGGAAGCCGCAGGCAAAGAGCTCGGTCAGAATCTACAGAAGAAAGTTTCAAACTATGTCGAAGCTGGCGGTAATTTCGTCTCAGCTCCTCCCGGCACAGAATCAGTCGCGGCTGGTGGCAATTTTGTCTCCGCTCCACCTGGAACCGAATCGATTGCTGCAGGCGGCAATTTCGTCTCAGCTCCCCCAGGTACGGAATCAATTGCAAAAAAGAGCTAGGAATTTCTAAGGAACCCTCCTCCTGAGTTCGAAGTTTTAGCCAGTTGGGGACGAACTACCTCTGAAGAAAACAAAGTAGTTTCGCTCGCACTACGTTGGGTCGCGATTGCTAGAGATTGATTTTCGGCTAGAGACCCGCTTCCCTTGATGGACTTCCTGACTAGTTTCAGACAGTTTTGGAGCACATCGGGATCGATCTTCGGATTCACCATCCTACCTATTTCTATCTCTTAGATTGCGTCAATTCTGAGATTTATGTACGACAACGCAAACACGTCGAAGACAATCATTTCGTCTGACCGAGTCAAGGTCGATTTTCGCAACCTTCATACTCTTGCGATCACACTAAAGATTTCTGAACGTTGCAACCTCGATTGCGACTATTGCTATTTCTTCAATGCGGGAGACGATAGCTATGAAACTCATTCAGCGCTTATTTCCCAAGACACGATCAACGTACTCGTAGCGAGACTCAAAGAATTCGCAGCAGAATACGAGCTAAGGAGAATAGTTATCCACTTACACGGCGGCGAACCTCTGCTGATGCCGAAAGATCGCTTCGAAAGTATTTGCGAAGAAATAAGATCAAATCTGGACCCCGTCGTAGATTTAGCATTGACCGTGCAGACCAATGCCATGTTGATCGACCTCGAATGGATCGAGATATTCAAAACGTACGGCATTCAGGTGGGTATCAGTCTTGACGGCGCGCAAAAACACAACGATGTTCACCGCCGCGATCATCAGGGCAGATCATCGTATGAAGCAACCGCGCGTGGCATAAAGCTGTGTCAGGAAACCCTCCAACAATCGCCAATGATCCTGTCTGTGGTCGACGAGAAATTTGACGCAAAAGAAATCTACACCCACTTCCGGGAAGATCTCGGCGTAGATCATTTCGATTTTCTACTTCCGGACATGAACCACGACAACTTTAACGGTAACGCGGAAGCTTATGGTGACTTTCTGATTGATATTTTCGATCAGATGGTGAACGATGACGACTCCGTGAACGTTCGGATCATTGATCATTTCCTAGCCCGACTTTATGGCTACGGCAACTTTCTATTCAGTAGCGAGAGATACACTCCAGAAAATCTTCTGGTCACTGTGTCGTCGGAAGGTGGTATGGGACCGGAGGACACGATTAGATCCACGAAGTTCTGGAGCGGTTACGAATATCGAGACGTGAAAGAAACCAGTATCGGTGAGGTTATCCAAGATCCAATTTTTCAGGATTTTGTATACGGCAAAAATACGCCTGCAACAGCGTGTACAGATTGTTGCTGGCGCGATGTCTGTGGAAGTGGCCAACCGGAGCACAGATACGGAAGCGAGGGTGGTTTTGATAATCCCTCAGTTTACTGTGCTGGATTGGACAAGTTTTACACCCACGTTGTGCGACACTTAGCCCTTCAGGGTGAATCCTTGTCTACTCTCAGTGCGGAGTTGGTCTAAGCAGAATAACACACTACACTCGCTCGTTTTCGTCGATTCGTAGGTTTCAACAATTGTCGGTAGAGCAGAGCGTGTTCGCGCTCAACCTACACAAGCTTCAGTGAGAGTTTTCTACGACCCACGATTAGGGTCTGTACATGATCTGATCATGTACAGCGACACTCTCGTGTCCGTTCAAGAAAATTTTTCAGACTCTGTCGATTATCGATCCAACGCAAAATTGCCTACAGACTTTCGAAAGTTAGAAGAAGATGAACTCAAGAAATACACGGGCACTCTTGACGAATTGACGATTGAGGATGAGCTCAATTTTGTTGCGATCTTTCCCTGCGAGCCAGAATCGGATCAGACCTTGAACTTCTCGCCGTTTAATAGCTTGTCTCGGATTAGTGTGCTGAATGCTTCCGTCGATTACGCCAATAGTCCGTCGATCACCATTGACAAAACCTCAGGACTTAAGTTGGGATTGCACTTGGATACATGGGATGACCACGACGTCCAATCCAGATGGAAGAGCCGAAATCGTGTCGTAGTGAACCGCGGTCCCGGTGATCGATATGTCTTTCTAGTTCTAATCCCGGTAGAAGAAATGGCTGAGCTTGTAGAATCTCCGAGCGACCTTCATCCGTGTGAAGTTGCCGATAGGTATATAGAACGTGCCGGAAGCCGTATTCCGTGTCTTCGAATTTGGCAGCGACCAAACGTCGCCTATGTAGGTTGTACGGAACGTCTCGTCCACGATGCATGCGTTCGTCCCCACCATGAAAGAGCCGAAACCCGGCACTACCTAGGTCATTTTGTAAAGGTCTAGCGCGGGTCGCGGTTCGAGCTCAATTTGGTTATTGATCAACCGCCGGGCTTTCCGGTCCTCCAGTCCCACATCCGAATGTGAGTTTGCGCAAGGGTGCCTGCCTTACTGTAGGGACAATCTGCGACAAATGTTTGCACACTCTCTATTGAGGAAGCTTCGACTACTAACAGGAAACCATCGACTATACTAACATCGTCGTCGTGAGTGGGGCCGGCGTTGTGGACGACAACGTCCGGATGTTCAGGATGACTATTTAGATAGTCTGCAAATGCTAACTGAACTTCACTACCTGATCGCACTCGACCGGGTTGGTGATGGGCGATAACTACAAAGTACATCGTTTGATCCAAATTTTTTTGTCTAAGAGAAGTCAGAAATTGTAAGCACGGGCTCGCTAGCTCTCTTGGAAGACAATCAGCGCATGTTAGGCCGGTTTAGGTGAAAGACCGGGCATATCTACTCAGTGTCATCTACCTGATGCTGCCGACAATCTACTCGAACCGTGACGATATCCGTTTCGTAGTATTGTTGATGGCGGACGGACGAAGCAAGATGACGCAACAACCGCAACGAGATGTCCTGTTCGACCATAGCTGCAGCATTCGCCTCGCCCAACAGTGCTATCCGATCTTGAATGTTTTCTTCACCTTTTGACGATACGAATTCCAAGACAATCGCGCGATCTTCGCTATATATTGTTAGTAATAGGCGTCTCCCCACTTCAGTACTGAGTGCTTCGTTGCGGTTCAGCGTTAACCAAATCTCTTCGCAGACTGCGTTGAGTCGATTAACCAGCTGAGTGTCCCATTTTTTGCGGGACGCGAGGGTACCGATAAACACCCATATTTCCCGCAAGGCAGATTCATCAAATCCCACTTCTATACGGTGTCGACGTGATTTGGTAAGTTCAAGTAGTGCGGTCAATGCAACCGCGACGATACCACCTGCGAGCATCCCGTTTTGCAAGAGTGCACGCGCAAATTCCGGCGCGGCCTCAGGAAATATTGCTTGGATTTGAAATCCGACACCGAGCCAGAAGGATATCCCTACTATCAGTCCTTTACGAAAATCGATTCCGTCCTGAATTATCACTCGCGCGCCGATAATGAAAATAGTCGCCATTGTCACTGTGATAAAAGACGCGACGACCGGACTTGGAATCGCAAGGATCACTGCGATCGCTTTGGGAACGAACGCGAGAAAGATTAATAGGATTCCTAGCACAACGCCGATGCGGCGAGAACTAATCCCAGTGATTTCAACCATAGCTGCGCCTGAAGGTCTGAAACCGAGAGGCATCGTGCATGCTAAGCCCGAAAGTAAGTTGCCCGCTGCGTCTCCGGCGACTGCTCCTTGTACAGCTCGAAAGTCCACCGCACGATGCTCCTCCCAAGAGACTTGCTGAATTCCAACAGCACCACTGATCGTCTGCATGGTGCAGATCAAAGCTACCAAGATGAATGCGGGAAGCAATACCCAAAACTCAGATTTGAACTGTAGGTCTAAGACGACTAATTCTGGATTCGGCATCCCGATCCAAGACGCCGCAACGACGCGGTCGGTGTCGTACAAACCGAACATTGCTCCCACTATTGAGCCCAAAACGATGCCGATGACCGGTCCCCAAAATCGCATCCGGTTCTTTCCAATTAACGTGATTCCGACGATGAGACCCATAGTCACGAGTGCGCTAAGTGCGGCACCAACTGGAGACTTGTCCCCAATCACTACGTCAGGTTGATTGAATAGTACTGGCATGATCGTGATCGGAGTCAGCATGAGAACCGTGCCGGTCACGGTCGGTGTAAGTATGCGTCTTAGCACCGAGAGGTGTGTGGAAAACAAGACTTGAACCACAGCGAAGCAAATCACCAACGTTGCCAATAGTGCTAGACCACCTGTGGCTAGAGCCGCAATGCTGACGGCGATGGCTGCGATTGACGGCCCCACTGCTAGTATGTACCCGGCACCAAACCTGCCAATCCGCCGAGCCTGAATGATCGCGGTGATGCCAGATATTGCTACCGACGCAAATACCGCCCACTGCAGATGTTCCTCGGGTTGGCCAGCAGTTCGAAACACGACAGTAGGAATCATCACGATGCCGGGTATCACTAGGCAAGCGATCTGTACCGCGACTCCCAAGCTCTGCGGAACTGGGGTTGCAGCGTTCGGGTCTCGCCGGTTCAGTGAGAGCTGATCGGATTCGTTGAGACTCAATGTCTAGTCCCTGTATAGTGTGCTTTTGTCGACGACGACAGTTTCGTATCCTCTGACGCGAGTCGCTGAACAACTCCAAGAGCAAGGCTGCATGCAGTCAGGCAGTCAAATGACATTGTAAATAGGAGAAGAGTGCTCTAGATGACTCGATAAGTTGATTCAAGAATCTCGTGGACAATTTATCGAACTCCTAACTGGTTTCTTCGCGAGTTCGATCAACCAATTCATTAAAGTTCAAATCAGTCTCGAATTCTGTACCGTGTTGAAGCCCGCGCATTACCCTTTGGACTTTGATTGCACTGCGTGCGATAGAATAAATCACTGTTGGTAAATTGGTAACACTCTGTCGTTTATCGCTGTGTATGAGAAGGCGAATTGGAATTGCAATTGCTTAGGTTCGTTTGGGTTTCGAGCGACGCTCGCAACTACCGTGTAGTAGTGTTAATCAGTCTCCGTTCAAGTGGCGAACCGGTCAATTTGACGTGAATCACTCGAGACGAGACGACTGGAAAAGATTGTTAAAGGTCGTCACCTTTTCATCCAGAGAAGTGTTTGAAGAAATAAGACCACCTTCCACACCGATCTTGGTGCCTGCACTCTTCGTGTTGTCTTGTTCCTTCTTCCTGTGGCTAACGCTTTATGTTCTTACCTTCACTGATCTTCTGTCGATTCCACTGGTTGGCGAGCCGAACTTAGGGATTGCGATTTCGTCTTGGCAAGAATTGCTCGCTTTATTCGTTCCTATTCCATTTGCGTTCTTTTTCGTCTACATTGGAGGTGCGGTAATTCTTGCTAGTTGGTACTTTGCCATCGCTCGACATTATCGAGTCGATATTTTGTGGGAACAATGGTTTGGATTTACTTGTTGGACGCTTGTCCCAATGATCATTGTGCCTTGCTCTCGACTGTTCATATTAGTCCTTGGAAGTCTAGATGACCCACCTCTCGTTTTGAGTATTGTCGTTTTAGTGTTGTTTTATTTACTACCGGTCGTGTGGACTGTGTGTCTCACTCAGCAGGGTTTAAGCATTTGGATTGATAAAGGTAAAGGTGTTACCCTCCTCATCAGCGTAGTACCTTACGTACTTTACGTTCTTTTATCTGTAGAGAAAATCGTAGAGTTGATGGAAGGAGTTTTTTCGTAGTTTCAGTCTGAGAAATCTTGAGACTACATTCAAGGAGTGTAAATTGCAAAGGACGACAGCACCAATTGCAACCAGAGGTCGACCTTGAACGCGGATAAGTCTCATTCCTCTAGTCGTGGAATTATTATTGATGAGTGACTTGAAATGAATCCATCTCGAAAATTCGATTGGCTACGTATCGGCAAGATTTATACCTTGTCTTCAAGTAGAGTGTTCAAAGATATCAAACCTCCTGGCACTCCAATCCTCGTACCGCTTTTGTTCGTCTCGATAGTATCAGCAGCGATTGTTTGGCTAGTAGTACCGCCGATCATTTGGGCGAACTCAATGGAAACACAGATGCGCCCCGGCGAGTGGTTTCTGCATCCGTTAGCAGATTTGGAATTTCATATTTGGATGGAACATCTAGTCCGCGTGCCTTTTGCAGCTTTTGAATATGTTCTCGATGTGGTCTTGCTTGGCACATACTTTTTCGTAATTGCGCGTTGCTTTCGTATCGACGACATCCAATGGGAACATTGGTTTGGTTTTGCTTGTTGGACTCTTGTACCCATTATCTTGGTTGACGGAGCAGGCACGTTCATTGAGGTGTACTCAGAATCGATGAATCCATCGCTTACAGTCAGTGTGTTAGTGGTCGGCTTGGGCTTTTTAATACCAATTGTCTGGACCATCACTCTCACGATACAAGGACTACGCATTTGGACGGAGAAGGGGTGGGCGTATTGTGTAGGCTTCGGCCTGTTGCCGTACTTCTTGCTCGTGTTGGTCTATACTCGTGAAATTGTCAGATTGTTTATTCAGGCAACTTCTTAATTACTGATTTGTAATCCTTCAAGAGAATTACTTTTCTTGGGTTAGTTGCAAGTTCTCATGCAATCGCACACTAGAACTCCAACCTAAAACTCAGTATTTTCATTTGAGAAAAAAGAGAGCCCCGGCATTACCAGGGCTCTGATCTTGTGGGTACTCAGAGCAGCAGAAATTTAGTGAGTTGCATGTACCTCAGCGGAAGATAACTCAGGATCTAACGCAAACGCACACAGGTGGAGAACTCGTTCCTCATGCACTAAAGCTCCACCGGTAAGGTGGTCGTCCTTGAGTCGGTAATTCTCACCTACACACACCCCGTCAAATCGCTTAGTCCAAGACGACTTGAGCCTGTTGGTGAACTCTTCAGTAGCCGCTAAGCATTGCTCTTTCGTAGACTTGCTTGTTGGCTCAACCGCGCCTTTGGGACGAGTCATAGCTAAATCAATAGCATCGAGTGCATAGCTGCGGACTAATTTTTGAATCATCCTCTTGTGGGTGGCTTCCGTTGCGAATAGCTCTAACCCCGAAACTTCACCATCTATCAAGAAAACGGATCCCACTTGGTTGGGTGCGTGTTTAAATGACTTGAGGTAGTCTTCAGTTTTCGACTCTGCCGAGACATACATCGCGTCCGATGCGGAAGACGGCGAATGCGCCTTCATACGACTGGACTTGAGGCTAATGTCCCGCCAAACGCCGGATTGGTCACTGCGATACTCGTGGTTGGAATCGAGACTAGCAGATACTGCTTGATTCTCAAACGCGCGTCCGCGCGCATAGTGCATCCTATTTGCAGCCTTAAACCGTTGCTTAGAGCGTTGCCGGTGTTGGTGTCGCCAACGACCAGCCTCAACGCAGGAGACCGGAATTGTTTGTTTTGTTTTCGGCGTTACGAAAATCGACACGTTCAAGATACGGTTTTGCATCGCGCCAAGAAACTCTTCTCCTTCAAACAGCAACGCAAACTTGTCGGACTGATTACGGAAAAGGATGTCATTAACGCTAGCACCCCCATCCAACTCTTCGACTTCGAACAGAGAAGCGTCTAAGCCTTCGTCCAATGTAAAGTAGTCTGGGTGGGAGTCATTGGTGTTTAGCAACGGAACGATCGCAAAATTGTCGCAGATCGTCGGATTGCCAATTTGTAATTCAGAGGGGAAAGGGGATATAGTAGTCTTCAATATATTATCCTATAAATATTAACAGTAAAAAATGGATATTAAGAATTGAATAAATTTAAGCTAGGTTTCGGTGGCACCTCCTTCGCTTTCGCGAAGCGATAATTTGAAAAAGATTGCGTGAGTTCGATACGTATACCATTATAC
>VXUA01000043.1 GCA_009837185.1 Gammaproteobacteria bacterium
CCGTGGATGAGGATACGGTAGCTGTCAGGATTAAAGCTCGAGGTCGCCCTGATGCTCGCTTTGCGTACTTAGATGGCGCGGTCAAGATCAAAGAAGTTGCTGGGGAGAAAGTGAGAAACTTGTTTGCAATGGGGACTGCAAACTACATATTTCATCCTAGGTTTGTCGTTCTTACTTCTGGAATTAAGTGGTATCCGAATTCCGGTGCTGCAACTGGTGAAGACGATTGGGAAGTACGACCAAGAGATTTGTACAACATTGATCTCACCGTGTCCGTACCTAAAAACTGGCTAGTCGCAGGACCTGGGCATCGTGAATCAGTGTCCACTGATGATCGAAGAAAATCAAAGTATCGAATTGCACCGAAGAATCCCGTTCCCGAAATCGCATTAGTAAGCTCGAAGTTCAAACGTGCTAGTGCTTTGGTACAAGATGTTGAGTTCGAAGTACTTTTCGCCAAACAACATCAACGCAGATTTCGAGATATGAGTGAAATCGAAAAATCGATCAAGACTCGAATTGCAAGTTTGCTCTTTCATAACAAAAAACAAGGATTTATATATCCTTACGAGCAATTTTCTCTAGTCGAGGTTCCTACGTACCTTCGAGTGTATGGAGGCGGTTGGAACATGGACACGATTATGGGACCGCCAGGCATGGTGTTGATGAGAGAATCCTCACTCCCGAATACCAACGTCTCGATTGACGACGAATTGGATTTTCAAGCCATTGTTGAAAGTCTCTATGCAAACGTGCCAGACGACTACGGGAGTTCTGAAGAACTAATGCTGTCTTCTAGGTTTCATGCCTCGGACTTTTCTACATACTTTAAGGGCAATGTTTTTGGCGAAGACCCAACGATTGGGTTTGCTCGAAACTTCGTTGCGTATCAAATTTCACCCGCAGGACCAGAAGCGATAGTTTTAAGTTGCGTGATTGAAGAGATCGCACAACGTATAGTGTTTGACCGAAGCATATTTATGCCTGACCACATAGGTACCAGTGCAGGGCGATCGTTTATTTTTGAGGTGGCCCTGAAAAATGCGAAAAGAAGCGTTTATGATCTGTTCGACTTTAATCAAATCAACCCCAAGCAGAGCCGCGAAGAGTTAGCTTTGTTACATCAAGCGGCGGATACTGAAGTGTGGAATGATCTTGAACGGTTTGCTTTGGGCGAACTTAAATTTAAACATGCTCCACAAAGGTCGTCTCGAGTAATTCGTCTGAAGTCTGCTGCAATGTCGAAGCTTGTGGTCGAGTTATTGAGGAAGGATTCAACCGCTCGTCTACTGGCACACCTTGCGAACCAACAAAGAGGAACGCCATACAGCTACGAAGATTTGATCGTCGTGGCTAAAGAAATTGATATAGACCTAGAAAAGTCTCTCGGGAATTGGCTGAACACGAAAGGACTGCCTGGCTTCATCCTAGCGGAGCCAACAATCAAACGATTACCCGACGATTCTTATCAGACCCCAGTGTTCGAAGCTAGTGTAACCGTCCATAATACTGAATCGGTTGATGGTTTTACAAAGGTATCGTGGCTCCACAAACAACCGGTTGGGCGCGAGCGCGAGCACACTAGGGGTTTTTCAAAAGCATTTTTAGTTCGCGGTAACGGATCCGTGCGAATATCGATGGTAAGTCACTGGCCGCGACCGATCGACGTTATATATCTTGAACCATATCTCTCACTGAATCACGATGCTGTTCGGATTGATATTCCAGCCCACTTCAACGTGGATACGATCGTTAATGAGGAACTCAGTTCAGGTACTCGAACCTACGCCACAGATATTGACTGGTCGCTTCCAGATAGCCCCGAAATAATTGTAGATGATTTGGATGACGGGTTCGAGATTGTCTATGAGAATTCCCCTAGGACGACGATTCCATTTGTTTCATTCGCACGTGATTTACTTGGGATATCGGTGGAGGAAGCATGGGATCACGGGCTGCCGATCTATGTACCAGAACGCGGTGTCCAACCAACAAAACAAAGATGGGTAAGACTGTCTGATCCCAGGGCGTTTGGTAAGTATCGACGCACTTACGCCTTTGTTTCCGCGGGCAAAGCGGATCGTCCTTCTTACGCCAAGTTTAAAGCTCGCTTATCCACGACGGGACGATGGCGGTTGGATTATCACGTGCCCGTCGAAGCGTTAAGTCTAAATGTTCGAGAAACAGCCATTCTGCGAAGTCAGGAAATACCCACAGATTGGTACGAAAGATTTACACCTGGGAAAACGACAATCGAGGTTCGGATCGGCGAGAATAGGGAAGTAATCGAATTCGATGCACCAGCTGCAGAGTATGGCTGGAATACGATCGGTGAATTCGATGTGGGCTTCGAGCACACGGAAGTTTGGATTTTGGGGGCGTCAGACCGACAAACGACTTATGCGGACGCTATTCGGTGGGTGCCATTGAAAGATATGTAAGGTTTTGAAATTAGAATCTTCCAGTTTTCACAATGTACCCAAGGAGTATATCAAAAATTAAGTTTGACTTTTTATGTGAATAAGGTCGATAATCTACCAATGCAGGCATGGAGTGTGCACTAGTTAGTGGACAACAAAGAATTTGTTGTTGAGCCGGTGGGAATGTGGGGAACTCGGCAGAGTTGTCCACATTTCCATGGGCTACGTACCTTCGATTGTTTGAACGATTATTCATACTAAGCTGCTTTCCTCTCGGTATGTGCATGTTCAAATTCCACGGGCGACCGAAAATCTAAGGCCGAGTGTAACCGGGTTCGATTATAGAAGCCTTCAATGTACTCAAAGATTTTCAATTCCGCTTCCGACCGCGTCGCGAAGCACCGACGCCGTTGCTGGTGAATCAACTCCTTTTCCAACGACGCAAAGAAACTCTCGGCCATGGCATTGTCGTAACAGTCTCCCACCGACCGCGCCCATGGACTGCGTGATATTCGCCGCTTGGCAGACCGCCTGAAACGTCGTGGAGGTATACTGCGAACCGCGATCTGAATGATGAATGACGCCCTGTTGAGGACTCCGTTCCGAGATCGCTTTTTGCAGTGCTCGTACCATCATCTCGGAACTCTGACGCGCACTGGTCGACCAACCCACGATCCGGCGCGAAAACACATCTTTGATGACTGCTAAATACAACGTCCCTTCCTGCGTCGGGACATAGGTCGCATCCGCCACCCAGATTTGGTTCGGTCGGTCCGCTCGAAATTCCCGTTTGACGAGATCGCTCGCCACCGTCGAGCCGTCCGCGCGCGTCGTGTTGATGCGACCGCGTCGAGCGCCACCCCGGATTCCCGCGGCGGCCATCAAACGCAAGATTCGTCGTGGGCTCACCCGGAGCCCGGATCGCCGTAAGACTGCTCGAATTCGATGCACTCCATAGCGACCATGAGAGTCCTCATAAATCTGTTGAATGCGAGGTAACAGTTGGCGATCCGCGTGCGCCCAGCGCGACGGTCCGCGTCGCAACCAAGAGTAATACCCGCTACGGGAAACGCGCAACACGTAGCACATGGTTGAAATGCGAAATTCGGCCTGGTGCACCTTTATGAACTCGAAGACCGGTCGGGGGTCTCGATCGTCTTCTTGGCGAACCAGGCCGCGGCCTTTGCTAAGATCGCTTTTTCTTCTTCAAGCTTCGCCAGCTTCCGCTTCACCTGCCGCAACTCGCGGCGCAGTTCCACCTCCTCAGACGGTACGGTACCATTGGCGGCGGCGATCCAACTCCGGATCGTCGGTTCCGTCGGCTCAAACTCTCGAGCTAACGATGCCGTACTGCGGCCCGCACGAGCTAACTTGACAATCTGTTCTCGATACTCGGCAGGATAATGCTTCCTGGACATAATTGTTTCCTCCTCTAAAAAAGAAAATTAAATTATGCCACTAACTAGTGCACACTCCAAGGAGCTGGAGAAGGAACTGGCGCGTACCCGTAGGGAGTTGGATTTTTTAAAAAAAGCTTCCAGTTACTTCGCCTCACAGCAGTCCAACGGTATGCGCTCATAGATCGATGGCGCGAACGTTTTTCGGTCGTGTTCATGTGTACTCGGTTGGGCGTGACGCGGAGCAAGTACTATGCATGGCGCGACCAAGGTCGAGAGTCAAAACGAGCTCGTTCGGATCGTCGTCTCTTGGTGATGATTCGCAGTCTGCATCAGGAATGGGACGGACTTACTACCTTTTTGCAAGGCTATTTTCAAGATTTTCCACATTCTTTTGAAAATTCTCCGGTTGTAGATTGATATCTTGGGAGGCTCTGCCCCCAATCTCCCGAAGTACGAGACATCTGCTCAAATAAGGTAAGGGGCGGTAAAATTGCCGTCGCGGAACCCAGAATTGGATAGTCCGTACCTTAATCAAATAATGTGTGCATTACGACTCGGTCGCGGGGTTCTGGTACAACGTACCGTTGTTCAACATCGCGCAGGCGACGTATAACAGACGATCCACGATCGACCGTAATGCACGACCATGGGTATGTCCTTTCGCGCGTAGTCTTTGGTACTTTTCTCGACAGACCGAGTCGTGGATCATCGCGACTCGCCCCCAGTGATAGACACTATCGCTGAGTTGCCTATTGGCAGTGCGACGGCGTTGCACGCGCCGATACTTTCCCGAACTTTTCGTCACGGGTGCGACCCCGGTTAAACATCGCAAGGCTTGATAATCGCGGTTTCGGATGACGCTACCCGCTTCTCCGAACAACGTTGCGAGAACTGTTTTGCCGACACCTGGCATAGAGGCGAGAATGGCTTCATCAGTCGGTCGCGCCGGCTCCTCAGTCGCTGGGTTAGCAACGTCATGCAATGCGTTTACCCGCGCGTCCAACTGCTCTGCTATTTGTTGCTCCAAGGTCTGTATTTGCTTGTTGACCAGGTGCATTTGCTCCCAGAGCATCGTCAGCTCTTGTTGTCGCGCAGTCATCACGTATTGCGGAATCGGCAATGGCTCTGCGCGTAATTGTTCGAGTATTGCTGAGGCTTTAAAACGTCGCATACGATGCTGCTTGAGAATCGTTACTACCGTACTCACTCGGGTCTGATGTGCTTTTTGTGGGTTGGGTATCCGATGCCACAGAGTCGCCGCAAAGGGGCTCGCTAAGTGGTCCCCGAACATCGTTTCAAAACTCGGAAAATATTCCTCGAGAAGTTGTCGAATCTGAGTAATCAGCGCACTTCTCGTCGTCCCGAAAGCGTTCCGCCGCCGGTTTCGCAGACGCAGTTGCATCGTGTCTTCGTCTTCGATCTCCACCGGTCGTACCAAATGTGGTTCCAAGCACAACGCAGTGACTAACAAGAGGGCCTCGCGCCGATCATCCTTAGCGCCCGCAGGGTAATGTCGGTCGCGGAATCGGTCCAACTGTATCGGATTGATGGCATAGACTTCATAGCCCAAGGTTTGGCAACTCTTCACGACCGAACCGACCGAAGTTTCCAACACGATGCCGATACGTTCGGATGGCGCGTGTCGCGTCTTTTCGGCCAACCAAGCAGCCAGTTGCTGAAATCCAGCGCCAGAGTGCGGAATCACGGTTTCACCACGGGTTTGCCGCTCGCGATCTACTAAACAAATCTGATGGTGCGATTTGCTCCAATCAAGTCCCACGAACCATTGTAGTTCCATTAAAATGCTCCTGAATTGTGAGTCAATTTTTGACAATTCGGTAATTGCAATGTGGATCGTTCCCTATACCGGCGTTCAACGACGCTTACTAACTACTAGATCTCTATTGCAATGGTGCGTTGCCGTGGCACATGCCCGTCCATGGTGATCTAAAGGCACAAGGATCTTGATGGTTGGTCACGGCCGCACACCGAATTGCGTTTCCTAGTTTGTTGCCTAGTTAATGCTAATGCGTAATGGTATAGGGATCTTGGGCTATCGGCGCATGCATGCCTGTTTGCAGCAGCGATATGGAGAATGCGTGGGCCGGTGCCGAGTGCGGCGGTTGATGGCTACGGCGGGGATCATGGGTATTCCCAAGAAACGTCGGCGGGGAGTGTCATAAATTACGTGCTCAGACCCCCTAATCAACATTCTGAACGCGGATAAATGAATTATCTTAACAGTTTTATGAACTATATGGTTAGAATGTTGACATAAACTAAACAAAGACTCTTAAGAACTAGACGTTTTTTTAGGGAATTTAGGAGCAGATGCGATTATGGCAGAACAGTTATACAAGATTGGAAAAGTGTCCGAATTGACTGGCTTGTCTGTCGAACGCTTACGCATGTGGGAACAGCGCCACGAAATTCGTCCGACAAAGAAAGTTAACCGAATCCGTTTTTACGATGACGATCAATTGACAAAACTCACATTGATCAAGGAGCTCATTGATCAGGGTTTTTCGATTGGTGAACTTAAAGATTTGTCGGTTAACGAACTCAAACCATTACTTGGACGACCAACAAAGTTCAATCATGATTCAGAACTCTCTATAGTTCTTGTAGGAGACACTTGGAACTTTGAAGATTCAAAATCGTCATCTCGGTACGACTTGTCGGCTCGATTTCTTACGCTTGAATCGTACTGGGAATGGGCCACAAACGAACCACATGTTAATTACGATGCGCTCGTACTCTTGATAACAAGTTTAAATGTGGAGAAAATTGACGAGATGACATCTGCGTCAAACGTACCGGTGTTTGTCGTTTACAAGTATGCAAGCGAATCGGATCTCGAATGTGCTCGAGAAGCAAGCATTTATGCTGCGAAAATGCAAGACACAGACTGGCAATCAATGATTGATACTATCTTTGATCATGTTGTTGTAACCGAGGATGACTCTTACACGGAATATAGGTGTTTTGACGATGAGCAGTTAGAACACTTGAGACGTTGTCAAACGAACGAAAGGGTGGAACCAGAAGATTTCGTCGAGATTATTTATCGGCAACGCGCCATGATCGATCATCTCAGTCGTACGACCGACAGCGCAGTAGACATTGCTGTCGTAGAAGCAGTAAAAACCGCCGAAAATTCAATGGAACGAGCGCTACAGTCAATCTCGGATAAGCACCAATTGCTCGTGTAGCATTCTCAATTTGTTTAGGTAAAATCTTAACAAAACTTGAACAACATCAAAATTTCAGTATAGTATTCACTTTAAAACGGAAAGGATTGCGTGTCAGAGTTCGATACATCGAAAAAATTTCACAACAGGATTTTGTCATGCAACCAACCATTCCGATCGACCGGGGGTGCTCAAGGATGAGCAACTCTTAACGCCATGGAGGTCTCCGGACATGGAAGGCGCGAACCCGGCCGGTTCTCTTTCAGTTTGTCAATCGGCAAACGCGACACAGACTACTACGACCACTTTGAGAGGTATCACGCAGAAGAAGAGTCGTTTCGTTAGATAGAACGACACGACTCTTCTTTTCTGATAAGACTCTACGCGACCGCGCAGTCTATATATCGCTCTGACGCTTAGTCTTACATTCGCTTGGATGTTATGGACAGCGTGACCTGAATCTGATCGACGAAGCGGTTCAGGCGACGCGCGATGCCACAGAAAAATACTGCTTCAATCAGAATTTCTTGCGGTTTTTAAAGATTTTTAAAAATTTTCGTCATTTTATCACTTGTATCGACCACAAAGTGTTTAACATGTAGCTCTCAACTACTTGTTATCGAGATTTTCTCTTCGGTCAAAATTACTTTGTTCAGTTACTCGTTGCTATTCGCTGGATATGCGTCTCAAGTCTGTAAAGCTTGCCGGTTTTAAATCCTACGTCGATCCGACAGTCATAGACCTACCCCACAACGTAACGGTCGTTGTGGGTCCGAACGGTTGTGGGAAGTCCAATATAGTCGACGCCATTCGTCTTGGAATCGGTGAGAGTCAGGCTAGCTACCTTCGAGGCGAAGGTTTGGAAGACGTCATTTTCGACGGTTCGGATACGCGCGCGCGTTCAGGCCAAGCAACAATAGAGTTGTTATTCGATAATCAAGATCACAAGATTGGAGGGAGCTACGCTAATTTCTCGGAACTCGCACTGAGACGAGAAATTTCCCAAGATACTCCTTCAAAGTTCTATTTGAACGGTCGTCGTTGTCGGAGACGAGACATTCGTGATTTATTCTTGGGATCGGGTTTTGGCGCGCGGAGTTACTCGGTAATAGAGCAAGGTTTCGTAGGTCGAATCGTAACCGCGAAGCCTGAGGAATTACGCGTTCATCTGGAAGAAGTAGCCGGAGTATCAACGTATCGCGAACGCCGTCGAGAAACCGAAAAGAAGATTGATACGACACGTGAGAATTTAGAACGCGTCAAAGATTACGCTACCGAACTTGCCAGACAAATTTCATACTTAGAACGACAAGCCCGTGAAGCAGCTCGATACTCAGATTTGCGAGAGAAAGAACGTAGTGTCCAAGCAAAGTTAGTTGTGCTACAGGTGCAAACAGTTGAAGAGCAAATCGAAGAACAAGAAACCCGCATGGAGGAAGTTGCACTGCGGGTGCAGCAAGAACTAGCAAGACTACAGTCCATTCGGACAGAACTAGATACTCTAAGGGTTCGAGAAGCTGACTGTATAGAACAATTTAACACGGTCCAGGGTGAGTCCTTCGAAGCCCGCGGCGTGCTCGCGCGAGTCGAAGAAGAGAGCCGGCAACGTAAGCAGCACCGTGACGAAGCTATACAAGCAAAGCACGAGACGGCCAAGGCACAGTTGGAGCAAGAAATAGTACTCACGAACCAACAGAGTCAAATTTCGAATCTTCGCAAGGAGCGGTCCCAAATTGAAAACGATAGAAAAAAAGCTGCAAAGCAGTGTGTAACAGCAAGGAACAGGTTTACAGATACGCAAAACGAAGTTGAGACATGGCGTCCAGATTGGGACAACTTTCTCAAGGAATTTAACGAAAAGTCTAATGAGTTGTCTCTGCAAACCGACCAACGCACGCGATTAAAGCAAGAATTGGACACGATTGAGCATAGACTAGCAGAACTCGATGAACTACTTGCTCCCAAGGAACTTCAGAACACGGACACGTCGCTGGTTAAACAAGAGATCGAACTTGAACGAGAATTACAGTCAACTATGCATCGTATCAAGGCACTCGATGAAGAATTAGAGACATTAGAACAACTCGATGCCCAGGACGAAGAACATCGCCAGGAACTAAATGATGAATTGAGCGAGATTCGAGAACGTCGCAGCGCGCTCTCTGCATTGATTGACCAGACTCTCCAGACTGACTCATCTGTTTCACCGGAACAAACTACGACCTATCACAAACTTCAGTCTCAGCCACGCGTGGGTGAGGTAATTGCCGTTCAACCGGGCTACGAGAAAGCAGTAGAAGTGGTCTTGAACACATTTTTACCTGCCATTACGGTAACCAACATAGCCTTCGAGAAGGAAGGATTGAATGACTTGTGCGACAGTGATATGGTACTAGTCGCCCCTTCATCTGATTCGAAAATTGGTTCAAGAATAGCAGATGTAATCACTCGGGGTCAAGAATATGTCCCTGAACTATGTTCGAACGTGTTCGTCGATGACGACTTGGACGCTGCACTCGCGCGCCAAAAACTACTAAAACCCCATGAAAGTACCGTTACTAAATCTGGTATTTGGATGGGTAAGACTTGGATTAAGTTTAGCAGTAACACTCACGACAGTGGTACGGTAATTGAACACAGAGCGGAGTTGCAAGAGTTGAACTCCCTTCATGACCACAAGGCACAGGAACATCACGAGAAGTTACAAACAATTTCAGCTCGCGCACAACAACGTATGCAGATACGGGAGTCGCATCGCGATCTACGCCAACAACAAAGTGACTTAAATTCGCGACTCTCCGAGACCCGTGCAAATATCGAACATGAAAAGCTTGAGCATTACCAAGCCAGCGTTCGATCTGCGAACGCGCAAAAAGAACGAGAGTCAATCGCTGAGCGTAAATCGAACTTGGATCAGGAAATTAGCAGCCAAGACAGTTATATTTCCAAACTCACCGTAGAGACAGCTAAATTAGATAAAGAAAGACGGGTACTGGAGGTTAAAGAGCAGGAAAATAATCACTTGTTGTCGGCGGCATTGGAGGATGATCGAACTGCGCAAGCGGAGCACCATCGTTTGGACCTAGAGTACAACAATTTACAGGCTAGAATCGAGTCTTACACGTTGAGTAGCAAGCTTCTTTCGAACAACATCGATGATCTCAAGCATCGATTACAAACTCTCGACCAACAAATCTTGGACGATGATAAGACAATGAAAGAGCTAGAGGTGCAACTTGCAGACGCGGTTAAACAATCGGCGGTTATCGACCAGCGTTTAGCGACTGTGAGAAGCGATCGAGATTCCATATTGCAGCAGATACGCGAAAACAATGTAGCAGAATCGCAGCAACAATTACTTGTAGATCAGATACAACAGGAGCTGCACAACTTTCGCGAAGAACACATTCAGCTCACTTCGAAGCAAGAATACTTGTTGACAGAGTTATCTGGGTTGGACGTAGATTTGGCGGACGCGAAAGCATCACTCGATCCCACCGACAACGAAGAATCGCTGACACGAGTACTCAACCGAACTCAGTCGCGAATCGACAAGCTTGGAGCCGTCAATCTAGCGGCTACACGGGATCTCGACACGAGAAAAGCAGAATATGAGACGTATCAGTCTCGTATTGAAGACCTTGAACTATCCCAAGACACGTTAGAGCAAGCAATGCAGAAGATTGACAAAGAAACACTCGCTCTGTTCAACGACGTATTTTCGCGGGCGAGCGAAATGTTTCAAAAGGTGTTCGCCCGACTCTTCGGTGGTGGACGAGCTGAGCTCATTTTGACCGAGGACGATCCGTTGACTGCTGGAGTGTCCATGCGTGTTCAACCTCCAGGAAAGCAAATCAAGAACCGAAACCAACTGTCGGATGGTGAGAAAGCATTGGCTGCATTAGCGTTCACGTTCGCCATGTTTGAACTCAACCCCAGTCCCATTTGTATCTTAGATGAAGTCGACGCGCCACTAGATACGAACAACATTTCACGTTTTGGAAAGTTGATTCATTCGATGGCAAATGACGTACAATTCTTGATTATTACCCACTCTCGCGGTACAATGAACTTTGCCGAGTCGCTGATTGGCATCACTATGCAGGAAGCAGGAGTATCTCGAGTGGTATCGGTAGACCTAGAATAAAGGGTTCAATCAGACGATATCGGGAGACTCGGTCGCTCGAGATTTAGGACAACATGGAGTTGAGAAATGGATTTCTCGGTTGGTATCGCGGTACTTGTTCTAGTAACAGTACTTGTGGTAGCTGTAATTGGATACGGCATCTATCTTAATCGACGACACGATCAATGGGAGAATGTCGTCGGACATGCGGCCTCTGACGCGAAGGCGCGAGGTCCCGATGTGAGCAAAATGTCTGCCTCACAACGATCCCCCGCTAAACGCGTAATCAAGTCTCCACAGACTTCGCGTGGATCTTCACATCACACCGTCAACAAGAAGCAGAAACGTGCGCAAAACTCTGCGAAATCCGAATCTTCAGCAAAAACACCGCAACGGAAGGTAGGTCAAGCAAAGATCCTAGCAGATACGCCAGAACTTCCACACATGAGCATCGAAGAAGTCTACAAAGGTGGAATCTCCACCGGTGGTGTCCCTGTGGTAGAAGGCATTATTAAACACGAGATCAAAGGCAAGCGCGCTGATGTTTTTGGTGCTAATGAAGACACGCAAACGTCGGTAGACACAACTTTTGTTATTCACGAACATATGGCTGAAGCATCAATGTTAGGCGACAAGATGCGATCTTCAATCGATACTTCTGATTCCTCGGAAAATTCGACACCACCACTACTGGAAGGAATTGTCGGCGAAGTTGTCACAAAACCGAGAGAGGAAGCTCAACCTACGATTGCAAGCGGACGTCGCTGGACGACAGAAAACAATGCCCACGTACTACAATCGGAAAAAACGAAGAGCTCTCGAATTTCGACCAGATCTCGTGCAAACGAAAGAATCGTACCACTTCGCAAGGGTAGTACCAAAATCTTGTCAAATGGTGCATCCAAAGCCCGCCAAAAAGACACTAACTCAAGCAGTGAACAAAGTCGTTTGGAAGAGTATGTCGTACTCCGTGTGAGCGGTAAACACACGAACGCATTTCCTTTGCGCGAGCTCGCTCGTTTCATGCTTAATCGAAGTCTTAAGTTCGACAATACCGGTTTATTCTCAATGCACGATGAAGATACGAACGAATTGATGTTCAAAGTTGCGGATGTCTATTCCCCCGGCCAGTTTGATCGAGCTCAAATTGAAACTTATTGTACAGAAGGCTTGACGTTCATCATGTGCTTGGCACCACTCTCAAATCCACAGCAAAGCTTTGAGCAAATGCTGAGCTTAGCGAGTGAATGTGCTCGTTGTTTTGATGCCGTAGTCCAAGATGAGCACAGCAATAAACTTAGTAATCAAACCATCACGCATTATCGCTATCGAGTAGCAGACTTTCGCCGCAAACAGATGTCTATGTAAACTCTTATCGTTGAGAACGAATGAGTAGCAAAATTTGACAATCGCGGCAAGAGCTGAGAAACTTCGCAAAGAGATTGAGTATCACAACTATCGCTATCACGCACTAGACGATCCGGAGATTTCGGACAAAGAATATGACCAGTTGTTTGATGAACTGCTGGACATTGAACAGAGACATCCGTACCTCGTAACTCCAAATTCTCCAACACAGAGGGTTGGTGCGACTCCGAGCGAGGCGTTTCAACCTGTCCAACATCTGCAACCCATGCTATCTCTTGATAAGAGCACTTCGATGGACGAGTTGAAGAGTTGGATCCAGCGCAATGAAGATCTCTTGGATCGAGAAATCCGCGAGTTAATTTGCGAACCTAAAATCGACGGTGTCGCAGTAACCTTACACTATGAGCATGGCGAACTGACTCGTGCGGCGACTCGAGGCGATGGCACTACTGGAGAAGATGTCACTGCCAACGTTAAGACAATTCAGAGTGTGCCGCTTCGTTTGCGCGGATCGTCGATTCCCGAACTAGTTGAAATTCGAGGCGAGATTTACATCCCACTTGACAAGTTTGCGCAATTCAATGAACACGCGCGACAACGACTTGAACCGGAATTGAGGAATCCTCGGAACGGCGCAGCGGGCAGTCTGCGACAGAAGGACCCAAAGGTAACACAGGGTCGCCCTTTGAGTATTTATTGTCATTCGATTGGGCATAGTTCTGAGGATCTGGTTTTGCGAACACACTCCCGCGCGCTGGAACATTGTCAGGAATGGGGTTGCCGAGTTAACCCACGCATTGAAGTATTTGATCGTATAGAGAAGTGTCGGCGCTACATTGATCAAATCAATTCAGATCGGGGATCTTTAAATTATTTGATTGACGGTGTCGTAGTGAAAGTCAATGATTTTCAAGATCAAAGAGACTTAGGTCAACTTTCACGGCAACCGCGATGGGCGATTGCGTACAAGTATCCATCGAGTGAAGCAAGAACTAAGCTGCTAACCGTCGATTGGCAGGTTGGCAGGACCGGAGCTCTCACGCCAGTAGCGCGTTTAGAACCTGTCTTTGTCGATGGGGTAACTGTGTCAAATGCGACGCTGCACAACATCGATGAAATCCACCGTTTAGGATTGAAAATTGGCGCTGAAGTCGTACTCCGGCGAGCTGGCGACGTAATCCCGCAGATATTGCGCGTCATTTCTGACGGTCAGCAAGAAGTGGCGGTCCCTACCGAGTGTCCGGTCTGTGGTAGTGCGGCGAGTAAAGATCCTGATGGCGTTGTGATTCGTTGTACCGAACGAATGCTTTGCTCCGCACAGCGTAAAGAGTCCATCCGCCACTTTGCGTCTCGAGGCGCATTGGACATTGAAGGACTTGGTGACAATACTGTGGACTTCCTAGTGGATTTAGACGTAGTTAAATCACCATTGGACTTGTACCGTCTCACCTCGGATGACCTAGCTACGTTTGAACGAATTGGAGAACCCAATGCAGAACGTATTGAGAACGCTCAGAAGAGAATTGACAAACTTGCATATGAGCAGTACGTACTTTCCCTAAAGATCCCACACCTCAAAAAAGCAAAGCTCGCCGCGTTTTGCAACAAGCTTTCACCGCTTTCCAAACTAGCGCACGCATCTGAAGAAAAAGTATTGGACGTACTCAAAGACATTGATCAGCACACAGCAACGGAAATTTGTACTTTTCTCCAGACAAGATTTAAAGACTACGACGATTTGAACGCGTTGCACGAGCAAGAAGTCGAACGATATCGATCGGAGGGGTTGATAAGCTACTTAAGGGAGTTGAAGTATCCATTAGTTCCCCGTTCGCACATAAAAGACATTGTGAATCAGTATCACAATCTTGAGAGTCTTCAACAAGCTACGCCACAGGAACTGCTAGGTGTCTGGCCATTGGGACTTTCAGAAGCAGAAGAGATATTGAACAAGCTTAAACAAGACTTAGAGTCGAACAAAATTGTCCAAAAGCAATCGCTTGGACGACTTCTTCGAGAAAAACACATCTCCGTCTTGAATAAGTCACAAGCAGAATCCTTAGTGCGAGTCTTTTCGACATTGAATTCGTTACTGACAGCAACTATTTCCAGCGTTGTCGAGCTCGATGGCTTTGACAAATCGTTGGCAACTCGCTTTCTTGAGAGTTTAAAGTACAACTTAGGTAAAAAAGAGAGAATCGGAGAGGAAAACGCGATTCAACTAGCCGCCAACATTCAGAAGAGCAAAAACACGACATTTGCACGCTTCATTTTCGGATTAGGTATACCCGAAGTTGGTGAGTCAACAGCACAAAACTTAGTTGCGCGATTTCGTACGCTAGACGCTCTAATGCATGCAACACAGGAGGAACTGGAAACTGTTGATGACGTGGGAACAGTCGTAAGCAAACACATTTGCAATTTCTTTGCTAACTCGAAAAATCGAGAGCTCGTATTAGCATTGGTTGATGCCGGAGTTTCTTGGCCAGTGGAAGAAGAGGTGTCAGACTCACCTCTGTCCGGTCAAACTTGGGTCATCACGGGTTCATTGTCGATTCGGAGACCAGAAGCGGCACAGATACTAAAACAACTTGGCGCAAAGATTGCGAGTTCTGTTTCCAAAAAGACTGACGTTGTGGTAGCTGGTGAAGCTGCTGGTAGTAAGTTAACCAAAGCACTGCAGTTAGGGTTAAAAGTATTGAATTCTGAAGAGTTCGATGCTTTTCTCAAAGAAAACCTCCCGCCAGATCCATGACGCTCCCTGTTTATGGTGGCGAATAGAATTCCAATATTCATTCTCTCGGGTAGCTGAAATGCATACCCGCAACTTTCCCAATCTTGAGGTAACACTGAATGAATACAGCAAATGTTGATGTGTCTGAACTGACGACAAAGGAACGCTTCGCGCTTTTGAATAAAGAGGTTCAAGCGAAGTACGCGGTAGACCCTTATCGCGATGTGGATCAAATTCCTTTAGCTGAATTGTCTCCCGAACATCCAAGCTTGTTTCAACACCAATCGATGTTTAAGTATTTCGCTCGGTTACGAAAGGAAGATCCGGTACATCGTTCCGAAGACACCATGTTCGGTCCATATTGGTCGATAACGAAGCATCAGGACATCATGGACATCGAAAGAAACTTTAAAGTGTTTTCCTCGGAACAACGCTACGGTGGAATCCAACTGGCTGGGAAGCCCTACGACGAAGAGGGAGTAGATCCACGTTTCAATCTTCCAATGTTCATCATGATGGACCCGCCGAAACACACAGCACAACGTAAAGCAGTTCAACCTATGTTTGTTCAACGATCATTGAAACCACTTGAACCAATTATTCGCGAACGTGCTCAAGCGATCTTGGAAAGATTACCTATTAACGAGGAGTTCGATTGGGTATCAGAAGTCCTCGATTGAGCTTACTAGTCAAATGTTGGCGATTCTGTTTGATGTTCCACAAGAAGATCGAATGCTACTGATACGTTGGTCAGATGCCGCTACAAATAACGCGAATCCAGAGTTATTTAGTTCCGTAGAAGAAGCGTTCAAGGAACTGTGGCAGTGCTTTGAATACTTCTCCAACATTTTTGAAAAACGTAAAGCAAGCACAACGCCTGGTCACGACTTGATTTCTATGTTAGCACAGAGTGAGTCTACGAAAGAAATGCCGCCAAACGAACTCTTAGGAAATTTGTTACTGCTCATAGTCGGCGGTAACGAAACTACCCGCAACTCTATTTCTGGTGGTGTTAAGTTCTTTAATGAGTACCCGGATGAGTTTGAACGACTAACTCAGAATCCAAATTTAGTACCGTCAGCTGTTTTGGAAATGATTCGTATGCAATCCGCGATTGCACACATGGCTCGTACCGCAACAGAAGACACCGAGTTTCGTGGTAAGAAAATGAAGAAGGGTGATCGGCTAGCTCTGTGGTATGTGTCGGCGAACCGTGATGAAGAGGTTTTCCCTAAGCCTGATCGGTTCAGGATTGATCGAGAGAACATTCGAACCCACTTAGGGTTTGGTTACGGTATTCATCGTTGTGTCGGCTATCGACTCGCCGAGATGCAGTTGCAGATTCTGTGGGAAGAAATCTTGCAGTGCTTCACACGCGTCGAAATAGTCGGGTCACCAGAGTTCCAGTGGTCAAGTTTTCTTCACGGCATTACAAAATTACCGGTACGACTGCAGCACAAGTAGAGGGTCCATAAGGAGATGAATCGGAGTAACTCCAACTTGCTCAACCCAGTTCTCCCCAGTCTCACGTGGTCCACTCTGAGACTAAAATGAATTATTACGCGTAGTCTTGTGCGTTTACTCTACAAACTGACTCCACGGATATTGAGATGTTTATAGCAATGAATCGATTTCGAATTAATCCAGCACTAGAAGACGAATTCGTCGAAACTTGGAGACAAAGAGAGTCCTTCTTAGATGAAGTACCGGGGTTTCGTAGCTTTGCACTTCTCAAGGGCCCCCGTTTTGCCGACTATGTTTTGTATGCGTCTCATACAATCTGGGATTCGAAAGACGCGTTTGAGACTTGGATCGAATCGGAAGCTTTTCGCAAGGCGCACGCTCAAAGAAGCGCTCCGCAGGGAACCTACTTAACGGGACCACAACTAGAACTCTTTGAAGCTGTGTTGACTTAGACTAGTACTGCTCAGATAGTGTATCGGCTGATGGTTTAGAGTTATAAGAGCTGAGTCGATTCTACCTATTCGTCCTTACAAGCTTGGAACTCGACACAAAGCGTAAGCTTCAGAGCAGAGTCTACGTTGTATATGGTTCTACAACGTTATTTGACTAGCTACTGTTGTACGCGCACTCAATCTTGATTCTACAAAAACTCTCAGTCTGTGTCGCCCGTATATTGCTTCAGTTCTTCCAGTTGGGCATCAGTGAAATTCTCTTTCATCCTACGGCTCGACAACTCTAGAGCTATACTTGAACGTAATTCAGAGGTAGGTAAATCCTTAATTGATTCAACCAATCCGCCCGGATCAATTCTCACCCATGTAGATGTAATACTCTGATAGTACTGCGCTTGCTCCGCGGGGGTTAACTGCAAACCTAGGTTTACGGCTTTATCAAATTCGCCTTGGTCAATATATTCGCTTCCTACGGAGGCATATGCCTCGGAGCGCGATTTGCCTTCCGGAACTTTCGGTAATAGTTCAACCGCAAGATCTAGATCACGATAAACTATTTGGTCGATAAGTTCTGCTTCTAGTGCCGGTAGAAACGCCTCGAATCCTCCTTCGGCTTTCGGTTGTTTTAAAGCTATTTCGAACGCTCGGTGCGGATCTGAGTGAACTAATATTGTTGTTAGCGCACGAACCCAACTGGACTGTTTGCCTTCTGGTACAGGCCCGCTGGTTACCCAATTTACCGCGGCCTCAACATCTTGATCTACCCAGTGTCGTAGTATTACACTTGGGAGCATAGTATTCAACACATTTATTAAACCTTCGTCTTTTTGATCTAGTGCAAGTTCCGCTGCTTCCCGTGGTGATGTTTGAGCAATTGTTTCAAGCGCGTTTCTGATTCCCATGACTCGAGTATGAGTAGGAAAGTTGTCGAGATTTTCCATATAGTAATAGGGTTCGTTTGCAGCCCATCTGCTTACGACACTCGTTTGCAGTGATTCACGTTCCGGAAGCTGTTCAATTCTGGTGACAGAGTGATATGCTGCTTGCGGATCGGTTTCGGCCCAAATATCAACGACCATGAATAAAGCCAAAGGCGATGGAAATCCTCTCTCTGTTGGAAGTGTTTGCGCATATTGAAACGCCTCCTGCGGGTTGTTGGTTGCCGCTAAACGAAGTACGCGGTCAACTATATTTTTCTTATGAAATTCTTCCAATGGCGTTGCATTTATCTGGTCGAGGACACGTACGCCATCTTTTTCGTACCACTGCTCCGCGATGTTTCCAAAAACCTGCATCTTGTCGTATTGATCGGGTTTAACAAGACTCGTCAATTCGGTCCAAATGGCTTTAGGGTCATCGACATTAGCAGTGCGAAGTGACAGCACATAGGCATCTATACCTTGGTCTTCGTCTCCCAACGTTTTCGAGATGTCGCGAAAAGTTTCGAATGGCTTCCCCGACAGCGTGGTAAGAATTCCAGCGAGCGCATTTAATTTAGTGTCCGAATTAAGTGACTTAGCATTTTCAACTGCATCATCTAAGTCTCGTAGTGCCCATTCTTTGAACACACTTCGCACGACGGGCATGATTTCACTGTCCGTGTCTGTAGGCGCGTACGTTTGTGGGTCTAATGGGTTGACAGCGCGGGTGAAGGTCCCATATTCGGTCGCGTACGTGTGTGTGCCTAAGGTGTTGGGTATGACATAGTCATTACCAAGATCGTTGCTATCTAAGGAAAATTCCAAAGCTGAGACAGGATTTAGAACCGCCAGTCTTTCTATGAGAGCAGTTTGCAATTCCTTGAGGACGCGAGATGAAAGCACATGTGCTGGATCGGAAGTACGTTCTAACTCCTCTGTGATTTGTAGCTCAGATAAGCTCGCGACGTAGGAATAGACTGCAAGTTTGCGTTGAAACGCGTTTCGTTGTAGAGAAGGGTCTTCAATCGCGTCTGCCAAGTGTGAGGTATTAGTCGACATTGTGTCTCGGACTTCACCCATCTCGGATTGTACGGTAGGGAGAGTTCCGTTTGTATGTTCTGCGATGACGCTCTGTGACGGATCTGAACCATCTTCAGTCGACGTAGCAAGATGTACGAAATAGGTACCTAAGCCGCCTAACAAAATTCCTGAGGTTAGAAGAAGTAGAGGGATTGAATTATTTTTTTTCATAGGAAGCTAACTCGTTCGGGTTAGGTATTTGGTACTTATGCACAAAGCACTACAGCTATTTATGATCATGAGGGATGGCAACGTGCTCTTCACAAAAGCGTATCCATCGAGCAGGGCACAACAAGTTAATAAGGAAACAGCTCTTCGAGTACCTTCTGTTCTTCTTCCGAAGGGTTCATCAAATCTATGTCTCGGATCGCCTCAAGGTTTTTACGATCTTCTTCAGTAAAGTATTTGTCTACACTCGCAAGTTCATCATCCGAATATTTTTGCATCATGTTGTTGACCATGTGGATCTGAAGTGCAACTTTGGATTTGGTCTCGTTTGTGGGAAATTCTTCGATTGCCTTCAATAATCCTTTGGGGTCCTGCATCATCCAGCGGGAAGCTAAGTGCCGATAGTATTGCGTTTGTTGTTGACGTGGCAATTGATTCCCAAGGTCCATAGCTTGTTGCGTTTTGCCTCTTTGGATCAACGATGCTGCTATCGTAGAGTATGCTAATACCTTACTTTGACCGCGATCTCTCACTTGAGGTAACAACTCAATCGCTAGGTCCAAATCGTTAAACGCGATGGTGCTAAGAATTAAAACCTCAAAGCCTCTAACCGAGTGTAGATCGTCTCTTTGCTCATTGATCGGTTGATCGAGTGCAAGTTGAAACGCCTCTCTGGGATCAGTGTATACGAGTGCTTGAATGAGAGGTTGAATGAGTGCAGTGCGCAGCGGTTCACTCTCGGGTAAGCCATACACCCAATCTTTAGCAGCGCCGGCATCTTGGTAGGACCAATCTTGAACTAGAGTACTTGCAACGGAGAGCTGCGTCGAATAATCCGAAACTTGTAATACGTACTTCGCGGCTTCGGAAGGCGAAGTGCTTGCCAGTTTTCGGATTGCATGACGACTTGCGTCTTTTTGATGCTCTGGTGGTATGAGCTCCAAATTACTAAGAAGCTGTTGCGGTTTTTTAGTTGCCCATCGGTAAACCGCGCTGGAGATTATGTTTCGCCGATATCTACTCGCTGGCAGAGTCTCCACCCGAGACAGTAACCCATGAGGATCGCTATTCGCCCAGTCGTAAGCGATTCTACTCCGTTCTATAATTTCGGGTGCTTGATCTCCAAGATTCTGTAGTATGTAGTCAAAAATTTCCTCTGGTTCGTCGGCAGCTAAAGCTCTAAATACTTGTGGTAGTGCGGAATCGTACTCTGAGTCTGAAGACATTGAAGACACAATTTCGTCTAAGACTGCCTTTCCTTCTTTCTCTACCCATGCAACCGCGACTCTGCCTAGGGCATAGCCAGATACTTCTTCCATACCTTCGTCGTTCGCTAAATTGCTTATTTCGTACCAAATTTCCTTGGGGTCTTCAATTTTTCCCCCTGTAAGATTTTGAAAGTAATTGGAAAATGCATAGCTCTCATCTCCGAGCTTTATTGCGATTTCACGTTGTTGATCTAAATTCAAGTCGCCCCTCGCTGCTACTATGGTTTGTGGAAAATAAGAAGATTCCCCTGGATCCATTCCATTGACATGAGCGATCACACCCTCTAGATCGACACTAGCCCATTCCCGTATTACGATGGAGGCGATACCAAGTTTCCTCTCATCGTCTACCGACCACGCGAATTCAAAAGCTCTTTCCGGGGCTGTTGTTACAAGTTTCTGTAGGAGTGCAGTTTGTAGTTCATGCCGATTTGCGTCGGTAACAATCCAAGACGGTTCGATGGATTGCTGCAGCCAATCCAAGATTTGATCTTCTGAAAGCGCTTGGACCCAAGACACAATTGACATCTTGAGTTCGAAGGCGTGATTAGGAAAGACTAAATCGTTGATGTTGGAGGGGATTGAGTCGCTACCAACCTGACTCGTCGAATCGGATTTCCCTTCACTATCCCAACGAGGTTGTTTCTCTAGGTACTCTGAATCTGAAGATGTCTCATTATCTGGGAATAAGTTGAGAACACCTGTGACACCAAGGATCCCTATTAACAAACCAACCAAAAGGATTAGAGAACGCGCGAATAGATTCTGCATGGAACTACATTCTGGATATTTTGAAGATCCCAAAAATTATATTGGGAAAAACTTGGCTATGCGCTTGTGCTCGAGTTCAATGTATTACCCGATGACAACAAGATCTCCTAGCCAACCAGAAGGTACAAATGTACGAGGATGAAGTGGAGTTAGAATGATTGGCGAACGAATAGTCCTAAAGTTAGCTGAGTTTGATGAATGTTGAATTTTGGGACTTGCTTGAGGACGATGCTCTTCAGCCTTGTCAATTCATACGCCATCGAAAGTCGACAATCAAGTGCTTAAAGCACTTCGCGTGGATGAAGAATTCGCCTCGAATGAAAATAGCTTCCGACACACAGTTGCACGCCTACGAAACAGTAGTAGTGCCTGTAGTTCTATAGACTCAGTCACCAAACTCGCACTGGTTCATTCCTAATCACTGAGATATTGCTTTAGTACATCAAGTTGGGCTTCGTTGAAATTGTCTTTCATCCAACCACTCGACAACTCTTTAGCCAGGCTCGCGCGCAATTCAGGGGTAGGCAAATTCTTAATTGACTCTACCAATCCCGCCGGATCTACACTAGCCCATGTATATGCGATGTTCTGAAAGTAATTTTCTTGCTCATCTTTAGGCAACTGTAATCCTAGGTTTACGGCTTTGTCAGAGTCGCCGAGGTTGATATATGCAGTTGCTACGGAGGAATACGCATTAGACCGCGACTCGCCTTCCGGAACTTTCGGCAATAGTTCAATCGCGAGATCTAGATCGCTATTTACTATTTGGTTAAAAATCTGTACTTCCAGAGCTGGTAGAAATGCCGCAATCCCTCCTTCAGCTTTAGGTTGTTCTAAAGCTAGTTCAAAGGCTCGGCGGGGATCTGAAAAGACCAAAACACTAACAAACGCATTAACCCAATTAACTCGTTTCTCCTCCTGTATAGGCCCGTTGAAGACCCAATTTTCTGCGGCTTCCACGTCTTGTTTGACCCAGTGTACCATTACCGTACCTGGGAGCATAAAATTCAAAGATCCCATAAAGCCATCCCCTTGTTCTAAAGCTAGCTCAGCAGCTTCTTGCGGTGAGGACTCAGCGATTTTCTCGAGTGCACTTGATACCGCGTCGTCCCTAATTTGTTGAGGAAAAATGTCCAAATTTTCTAACACTTGGTAGGGTTCGTTCGAAGCCCAGATCGTGGAGACAGTGCGCTGCAGACGTTCGCGCTGCGAACTTTGTTGAATACTAGTCGCTGCTTGATAGGCAGCTTGAGGGTCAGATGACGCCCACGGTACTATAACACTACGCAGAGGTCCGAAAAAGAATCCGTCGCTTGGAAGGGTCTGAGCGTACTGAAACGCTTCTTGGGGATTTACCGCCGTGGCTGCACTCAGAACTGCGGCGACTGCGGCTGACTTAGCGCTCTCGTCCAAAGAACTAGCGTTAATTTGTTGGATTACATTGATCCCGTCTTTCTCGTACCACTGTCCCGCGATGTTTGCCAAGACTTGATGCTGATCATAATTATCCGGGTCAATGAGATTTATCATTTTTTCCCAAATATCTTTGGGATCATCGACAATCGCCGTGCTATACGACATAACATATGAGTCGAATCCTTGTTTTTCATATCCCAATTGTTTAGCAATTGTGCGATAGGTCGCCAAGGGTTCGCCTGAGAGTGTAACGAGGATTCCAACAAGCGCGTTCTTTTTAGCGTCTTCGTTGAGGGACTTGGCATTGTCAATGGCAGCGTCTCGGTCACTCAGCGCCCACTCCATAAATACGCCTTGAACTAAGGGCATTTGAACTAAATCAGTATCAGTAGATGGGAAGACACTTTGTAGCCAGCTCCATGAGTCCACTACCAACAACTCTGAATCGATATCACCGTGCAATAAGGCAAATTCCTTTGCTGCAAATGGATTTAAAAAAACTAGTCTTTCCAAGAGGGCAATCTGCAATTCTCCGAGTACTCGGCGCGAAAACTCATCTGAATTACTTAGGGAACGCTGGAGTTCGTCAGAGACTTGTTGCTCCGACAAACCAGAAACGTAGACATAGACCTCGAATTTGCTCTGAAAAGTGTTTTTATGTAAAGAAGGATCGTTTAATACATGTGGCGATTGACTGACATTAGGAGGCTTCTCTTCCTGCGAGTCATCATCATTTGCGGTACCCAGTCTTTCGTTTGTTGTACGTTCTACTTCGGTCTGAGACAAATTTGACGTGTCTTTATCGTAAGACGCGAGGTGCACCAAATAAGTGCCTCCGCCACCGATGACGATTCCTGAGATTAGAAGAATTAATGAGGTTACGATAGTTCTTTTCATCGGATTTTGTGGCATGACGGATGTTGATTAAGTGTGGAAATGGTGCGTACTTTGGATCGACGATCTGAAAGAACCTTTATATGTTCTTGTCGAGATTGAAATGTTGGCCGTACCCGAAACGATCTACCACTGACCCGGGAATAACTCTTCGAGCTTTTCTTGTTCTTCTTCGGACGCGTCGAAAATGTCAATGTCTTTAATCTGTTCAAGTTTCTCTTTGTCTTCTTTACTGATGTACTCTTCGATACCAGCAAACTCTTCCGCCGAGAATGTATTCGTCAATTTATTAACAAAGTGCACAGAAAGCGCGACTGATGATTTAATTTCCTCAGTCGGAAATTCTTCGAGTGCCTTGAGAAATCCTCTTGTGTCCTGCATTGCCCAAATAGGAGAGATGCCTTGGTAGAAGAGCACTTGCTGCTCTTCCGACAAATGACTAGATAAGTTGACAGCTCGTTGTGTTTCGCCATTCTCGATGAGTGAATTACCGATCGTGGTGTACGCCTGCACTTTACTAGTACCAACGTCTCTTATTTGCGGCAACAACTCTACAGCAAGGTCTATGTCTTGGAAAGCAATCCTACTCAAGATAGAAGATTCAAACGCCCAAGTTGGAGAAGAGGAAGATCCTTGCTCGCTGATCGGTTGTTCAAGTGCAAGTTGAAACGCCGCTCTGGGATCTGTGTTAACGAGTGCGTACGCCAACGGACGAGTCAGTGCGGGCCGTAGAAGATTACTTTCGGGTATGTTAAACACCCAATTCTTTGCAGCGTTGGCATCTCGATACGACCACTCGCGAACTAGGGTGGTTGCAAGTTCCAGTTGAGATTCATAGTTCTCTACTTGCAGCACATATTTAGCCGCATCTGCTGGGGACTTTCTTGTGAGCTGCCTTATTGCCGCGACACTTGCGTATTCTCGATGTTCCTGTGGAATGAGTTCTAAACTATCGAGAATTTGTCGAGGGTTGTGATCTGCCCATCGGTAAACCGCGCTGGTGATCGTGTTTCGCCGAAATCTACTCGCCGGCAACGACTCCGCCTTTGACAAAAGCCCACGAGGATCGTTGCGCGCCCAGTTGAACACAATGTCGCTTCTTTCAATAACATCGTAAGCTTGAATGCCGAGATTTTCGAGAAGGTAATCAAAAATCTTTGCAGGTTCGTCAGTAGATAAGGCTCCAAATATATCTGCGAGTGCAGGACCGTACTGTGAATCCTGTGAAATTGAAGACAGAATTTCGTCAAACACACTCTTTCCTTCTTTTTCGACCCACGCAACCGCGACACGACTTAAGGCATCTCCTGTCATCTCTTGCATACCCTCGCGGTTTGCCAGGTCGACAATTTCGTACCAGGTCTCCTTGGGATTCTTGACTGTTCCTTGGGTAAGATTTTGAAAGTAATGGGAAAATGCGTAACTCTCATTCCCAAGTTCTTTTGCGATTTCGCGTTGGCGATTTAAGTTTAAGTCTGCGTGTGCACTTAGGACAACCGGCAAATAGTAGGCAGCCGCTCCTGCGCCCATTCCTTTGAGATGGGCGACGGCGGTCTCCAAATCTGCACTAGCCCAAGCCAGAAACACTATGGAAGCCATGCCCTCACGCTGTTCGTCCTCAAGCCACGTAGGATCAAAAGCTGCAATGTCAAAAACTCCACTCGCATGCAGCTCGTCGTCTGCTGACCACGCAAATTCGAACGCTTTTTCAGGTGAGGTAATCGAAAGCTTCTGTAAGAGTGCGGATTGCAATTCGTAACGATGTGCTTTTGCTACATCCCAAGTCGGTTCGATGGATTGCTTGAGCCAATTCAAGATTTGATCTTCTGAAAGCACATTGACCCAAGACAAGATTGAAGCCGTACGATCGAAAGCCAGTTTTGGGAAGATTAGTTCGTTGAGATCCGAGGGAACTGAGTCGCTAGTCACGCTATCCATCGAAATAGTGTTTCCTACTGCGTCACGTTCTCGTCGACTCACCGTTTGCTGAGAATCAGAAGAGGACTGAGATCCGACGGAGGTCCCACTGTCCGAAAGTAAGACGAGAACACCGGTGACCCCTAGGACCCCGACTAAAAGACCAGCCAATAAGATTAGAGCGCGCGAAAATAGACTCTGCATGGAACGAAGATCTGAATATCTGTAGGACCACACGGATTATATTGCAAAATCACAAGCAGTTTCTTTCGCTTGCATTTAGTGTATGGCGTGCAGACGCCAGGTCATCTTAGCCGAAGAGAGAAGGACAAATAGCTTCAAACACCCGACAAGAGACTTCAATCTGGATTGTTTAACACAAACTCTTGGATTTTGAAGTTTACGACTACAAACTGGGTGACCCTTTATCCCTGTTCCGAAATCGATTAGTTACGAGTGATAGTTACTTGCGACCAATCGAACATGGCTTATCTATGAACGTAGTTATGTAGAACTAAGAAATTCGTTTTTCGAAGCGAAGATACATGATCAAGATACCTAGCATTAACGTGGCTAAACCCAAGATTGTTACGAGGGGTACCTCTTCGCCAAGTACGTTGTGGATTAAAAACAATGACAACGCTGGACTAAAGTAAGCAATGGGAGTGATCAGACTTACCTGGGTTGCAGTCTTTAGAGCGCGCTGCCACAGCAGAAAGGCGAGCCCCATTTCAGCAATACCGAGCCACAATCCAAACCCTAGATTTACAAGATTGAATGCGGGAAGCGTGTCGAAAACAACACAGAATATCGCCGCACACGGCGTTGCGGTCGCAAAAGCAATGAGTAAGAGCGTCACCGCGTCGTCGGAGTATCGTACAGTGAGAATCCAGTAAGCCCCCCAAATTAAAGCGCTTCCTAAGGCTAATGCAACCCCGATTCGATCAAATGAAAACTCGGTGAAAGATCCTTGTGTGATCAATACGACTACGCCTAAATACCCGATAATCAATCCCAACCAAATTCGTGGTGTAGGTCGCTGTTTGAGAATTGGTATCGCGAGTATCGCCGTTACGATTGCATGCGTGTAATTGAGTGGTTGTGCAATTTGTGCAGGTAATCGGTCATAAGCGGCGAATAGGACTAAGTAGTACAAAAACGGATTGATAAGTCCAAGGAATGCTCCAAGACTAACCGTTTTCCATGTCAGTTTTTTGATCCCCGTAAAACACGCAACCGCCGAAAGGAACACGAAAGAGACCAAGGTGCTAGCGAACAATAGTTGAGGGACTGAAAGATGTTGTAGCCCGAGCTTAAAGCCTGTGGCCACTGTCGACCAACAGAGGACCACCGCAACCGCTAGTGAGATCGCGATCAGATCATTGCGAGGCAACTTTGAAAACATTGGACTTCAGTCGGTATTGAACTTTAATCTAACACAACAAATTCGCGTTTGAGTACCTACAATTTCTCATTCAGATTTTGAACGAACCTGGAGAGGAAATTATGTCAATTCATGAAGGGGATCAGTTGCCCAATACTACTTTACGCATTATGCGGGACGGAAGGCTAGCAAAAGCATCCGTCCATGATTTAGTACGCGGCAAAAAAGTCGTAATTTTTGCAGTTCCAGGTGCGTTTACACCGACCTGTTCCGAACAGCATTTACCAGGCTTTGTGCGTCAAGCCGAAGCGATTAAAGCTAAGGGCGTCGATGAAATAGTCTGCGTCGCAGTAAACGATGTCTTCGTAATGGATGCATGGGGACGTGAACAGGATGCTGATGAAATCGTTATGGCTAGCGACGGCAACGGAGAATTTACTCAGGCGATTGGACTTGTGCTTGACGGATCCTCATTCGGACTTGGGAGTCGCTCGGAGCGCTACGCGATGATTGTCGAAGACGGCACGGTGACCAAACTCGCAGTTGAGGGTCCGGGCAAATTTGAAGTCAGCAACGCCGAGAGTATTCTCGACGCGCTGTAATCCATGACTTAGATTTGCGTTTAGTACGTCTCGCCGAATTTTTCGTCAGCTGCTTTCATCGCAGTCTTCATAGATGACATAGACCTAATCCACGGCGTCTTGTCGCCGAGTTCGCCCTCAACGCTTTTCACTGCTCTTTCGGCACGACGTTTGTTCTCGTAGATGCCGAGCAAAATATTGAAATAAGCTTTCTCGTTAGCGAGAACTCGAACACCTCTGAGCTCGCGTAAGTTCGTTTGTTTTGAAACATACTCTATCGCTTTTTCTTTTGTAGCGAAAGCAGCAAGTTGCACCACATAGAAGTCATCGGGAAGGTCCTGAATGCGCGTTTCGGTTTCGGGTTCATAGGCGAGCCATAGGTAGTCGGGAAGATCTTCTTCTTCTGCTTCTTCTTCTGTTTGTTCGATTTCGGCAGACTCTGAAACCTGTGAAGGTGGAGGAGCTAACGCCGTTACTACTGGTTTGGTACTTGACTGCGAACGTGGTTTAGAAGCTTGTGTGGTTGGTGAAGGTCCGACTAGAGAGAGTGTCGGCGTAGATCCGTCGTTTCCACCGACTGCCGCGACGAGCTCCTCATTGCTTACACCACCTTCGACTTCTTCACAGTCCCATTCGCCATTTTCGTCGACTTCAGTGCAGTCCCACTGTTCGTCGGCGACGTTTTCGTTTGATTGGTTTGACTGAAACAATGAAGAACAGCCAGAGAGGGCGAGCGCGGTAAGAGGGATAGCAATCCATTGCCATGATTTCATAACGTAATCCTCAAAACATCCTTGTTTGATTTCGCGAATGGGTCTTAAGTCATGGACTCAATTCATTCACTGGTAAATTGTACTCTTATTTGGGAAGTTTGTCGAATATCGTGCAAACATTAGACGACTTTGTGGTGGTCGGTTGTGGTGCTAGCATCGATTAAAGTTCCCAACCTAACCTGCTTCTACTTCGCCGCATCTCAAGACGAACATTGGAGAAACTCCAGTTTCGAGATTTGAGAACCGAGGGAAATTTGGACTCCAAACAGCGCGAACAATAGCGATGACCTTACAAATTCGCATTGGATTCATGTGTGTGTTAAGCGCAACGAATGCACTTTTGAGTTGTCCAAACGGATAATTGGAATTACAGCCCTAGTCGGGAAATCTGGCAGTTTCTTTATCATATCTTGCGACCAAGTGTTCAGTACTAGTAAGTTTTTGTTTTTTTGGTGCCGGTACTTGTTCATGTCGAATGAATATTCCTAGACACTCGACGTACTTTTGAAAGAGTTCAAGTCTTGGATACAAAGAGGATGGTTTTGAAGAAATTTAGTTTTTTCCAACTCCGTTATAGAACATTAAATCAAGATGTAACGAACATTTACACTAGCTCGGTGTCTTGATATCACTAGTTTGAAACGACAATGTTAGCAACACTCGATCAATTTCATCGCGTTCCCAGAGTCCTACGGTTGGACATGTCTGGTCAACCGATTCGTTGGATTACCTGGCAAACCGCTGTCAGTCTATACACTAGGGACTTGGTGCGCTGGACGCTTGGTGAGTCCGTATTGCGAATTCGAGGAGGATATTCTCGATTAGATGGCAGTAGGACCATCGTCGACGTTAACAGCATCGTTGCCTGTGACGGTCGCATTTTTCAACGAGATCGCGGTCAAATCCCTCCACTCACGAATCAAGCACTCTTCGTTCGTGATAACAACACTTGTATGTATTGCGGACAGCAACATTCGGTTTTCAACTTAACTCGAGATCATATCGTTCCGAGATCTATGGGTGGCACCGATGACTGGACCAATGTAGTCGCCGCGTGTAAACGGTGTAATCATCACAAAGGTAATCGTTTAGTTGAAGACTGCGGTTGGGAACTGATCGCGCTGCCTTACACACCAAATTTAGCAGAGTACCTTGCACTAATCAATTCGGGTCGGATATTGGGCGACCAAATGTCGTTTTTACAGACACAGTTTGGAAACGCGCGTCGAAAGCGCGACGCGATCAAAGAACAGCGAGCAAGACTACCTAATTAAAGTGGTTGCCTTCTCCCGTGCGGTGGAGAACGTGAGCGACGCAACAGGTTACTCTCTCAGCAGTTGCGAGATCTAAGAATTCGTTTGGTCCGTGTGCATTGGAGTGGGGCCCCATGACACCGGTTACGACAAATTGACATGCCGGGAATTGGTCCTCCAACATCTTCATGAATGGAATAGTACCTCCAGTTCCCATGCGTTTATAGGGGCGGCCAAAGTACAGTTCTGAAGCTTCATTCAAAGCGTCGTCAAGCCATGTTTGAACGGGTTTCGAATACCATCCAGATTCTCCGACATCGCAGTCGAAGGTAATTTTTGTTCCATTCGGCGGATCGCGTTCGAGTTCATGTTTAACAAAGGATTGCACTTTCGCGTGATTCGCTGCTGGGGGGAGCCTAAAGACTAGTTTCGCGTCCGTGTTCGGACGCAAAGTGTTACCCGCGAGTTGTGGTTCCGGAGCCCCGCCCAAACCAACGACTTCAAAACAAGGAAACCAGGTGTTCGAGGTCACCATTTGGGCCAAGTCTGTTTGATCGTACCGCTTGGTACTCGCCCAAGGATACCGTTCCACTATGGTATCTCCAAGAACTTCCGCCACTTCATTAGACTGTTCCGATACCCACTCAGGAATAGATACGTGCAAGGAATCTGCTAGAGTGCCGTCGTTGCCACTTTCGATACGTTCAAGTACGTCTCGCAGGACGCGAAAGCTTGATGGGACAATGCCTCCCGCCGCGCCTGAATGCACTCCCTCGGTAAGGACTTCCACTCGCAATGTTCCACTAACCATTCCACGTAATGAAGTAGTCAACCAAAGCTGGTCGTAGTTGCCGCACTCAGCATCTAAACAGACTACTACATCTGGTGTGCCGATTCTGGGACTTAACACCTGCATGTAGAAGGGTAGGTCTGGACTACCACTTTCCTCGCAACCTTCGATCACGATGGTGCACCTCGGATGTGCACATCCTTGATCTTGTAATCCGGCGAGTGCAGAGAGACAAGAAAACATTGCGTAGCCGTCGTCACCAGTTCCACGCCCATAAAGGCGTCCATCTTCAAGAACTGGGTTCCATGGCCCTTTACCCTCATTCCAGCCAGTAAATTCGGGCTGTTTGTCGAAGTGACCATATAACAACACGTTTCCCGTGCCAGATTTATACGCTTCGACTTCGATGAAAATCAGTGGCGTACGACCATCTACCTCAAGGACGTCGTATCTGATACCAACGATATCAAATGAACGGATCGAATCCGTGAGCAAACGAACCGCGTCATCCATGTGCCCGTTTTCTTTCCAATCAGGGTCAAAGACGGGTGATTTATTCGGGATCTTCGTGTAGTGTTTGAGCAGCCCAAGAATCGGGGCGCGCCACAAACTACCAATGTATTGAGTTAGGTCGCTAGGGGAAAATGTACTAATACGAACTTCTCCTGTATGAGGCTTGAAGGGGGTGTTCGATTAATCGATTAAGGTACATATTATCTTCGCGACCATCGTGTACCGTTTCGGGTATCTTCAAGATCGATCCCTTTTGCCGCAAGAAAGTCTCTAATTTCATCGGCCCGAGCATAGTCCTTGTTGCGTCGAGCTTCGTTTCGCTCAGTAATGAGTTCTTCGATTGTTCTTGTCTCGATGACATCGTCCTCGGGTTGAAAATATTCGGACACTGGTACGTTAAAAAGACCCAACAACCAAGCTCCAGCAAGGAATTGATCTCGAAGTTCACTAACCGTGGAACGATTTGAAGTAGCTTGAATTTTCTTCGCTAACGCATGCAATTCTGATATAGCTAATGGAGTGTGCAAGTCATCTCGCAGAGGGTCTAACACTTCTTTAGGAATTTGAGACGAAGGAACAGCACGAAAATCAGGTGCGGTCGGTGACTCCTCGCCAACAAGTTCACTCGCATGTCGCAGTGCGCGATAAAGTGATGCTACACTCTGACTAGCTTGTTGCAACAATTGGTCGCTCCATAGTAGACTCTGACGATAGTGACCTGTTAACAGCGCATAGCGAATCACCTCACCTGGATATCGTTTCCGTAGGTCAGTAATGGTCACCACATTGCCCACACTCTTGGCCATTTTTTGACCACCCATATTCAACATACCGTTATGCATCCAGTAGTTGACGTATTGCGCGCCGTCTTCTACCGAGGTACCTTGGGCGAGTTCGTTTTCGTTGTGGGGAAAAATCAGGTCTGTACCTGCTCCGTGTATATCAATGTTCGGTCCTAAATGGGTTCGAATCATAGTGGAACACTCGATGTGCCAACCTGGACGTCCCACACCCCACGGGGAGTCCCAACCCGGTTGATCAGTCGACGAAGGCTTCCACAATACGAAGTCCTTCGGATCCCGTTTGTAAGGAGCTACTTCGACTCTAGCACCATCCAGCAACTCTTCCATGGTCCGACGAGACAACTTGCCGTAGTCAGAATTTGTCGAGACTGCAAACAGTACATGACCTTCAGCTTCATACGCAGCTCCACGGGTAATCAATGTATCGATCTCTTGGATGATTTCATCAATTAATTGCGTCGGTTTTGGTTCTATATCAGGTTCTAGTACGTGCAAGGCTTGCATGTCTTCTTGAAACGCTACAGTGAATCGTTCTGTAAGCTCTTGCCACGGTTCATTGTTGATTTGCGCCGCGGTGATGATCTTGTCTTCAATGTCTGTGATGTTGCGCACATAGGTCACTTGCGGGTAGAGTACGCGAAGTAGTCGCACTAAAACATCGAAAACAACAGCACAGAGGCCGTTTCCAATGTGCACACGATCGTAAACCGTGGGTCCGCACACATAAATTGTTACATGCGCGGGATCAATCGGAACAAAAAGACGTTTTTCCCTTGCCTTCGTGTCGTATAGGAATAAATCCATAGTTTTGCGATCTGCGTGCTGACTACTGGTGACCGTATATGAAGTCGTCGAAAGACATGCGAGTGTGTTAGCGGTCGTTAACCGTTAAACCGATTCTCAATGTAGTGAAAAGCTGCACGAATTACAGAACCTTCACCTCCCGCAGGATGTGCAGGTCGGGTCTTAGTGTTGCTTCCCATTAAATCAAAATGCACCCAGGGTACCTTATCGACGAAGTGTTCAAGGAACAAGGCTGCAGTAATTGCACCACCAGCTGCCATGGAACTGATGTTGCAAATGTCGGCAACACTGGATTTGAGAGTATCGCGATAATCGTCGAACAGCGGCATCCTCCAGATCGGTTCAGAAGTTGCTTTAGATGAAGCAACCAGTCCTTCAGCTAAGCTGTCGTTATTAGAAAACATTGCTGGTAGGTTGAACCCAAGAGCTACTCGCGCAGCACCTGTTAGAGTCGCGAAATCTAGCATAAATTCTGGCTTCTCTTCCGCGGCGAGAGCTAACGCGTCGCAGAGTATGAGTCGACCTTCCGCGTCGGTGTTGCCGACTTCAACGGTCGTACCTTTATAGGTAGTAATGACGTCGCCAGGTCGATACGCATTGTCGGATACGGCATTTTCGACCGCAGGGATCATCAGGCGCATTCTTACATTTAGTTTCCTTGCCATGATTAATTGCGACAACCCTAATGCCATGGCGGAACCAGCCATATCTTTCTTCATGTCTCGCATGCCCTGTGCGTTTTTGAGATCTAGACCTCCTGAATCGAAGCACACGCCTTTACCCATGATGGTAATCTTGGGTGCGTTCTCATCGCCCCATCGGAATTCCATTAGTCGTGGCGGAGATTTACTCGCTCGACCGACGGTGTGAATAGTTCTAAAACCTCTTTCCAAAAGTTCGTCGCCTCGTGTAACACTCAGATCAACTCCAAAACGTTTGCAGACACCGGTAACTGCGTCTTCCAGTTCGTCTGGGAGCATGTCTCCCGCCCCCGTATTGATCAAGTCCCGCGCTAGATTGATTGCATCCACTTCGTCTTGAACGCTTGCGAATTGTGAATCGACATACAGAGTCGCTCGTTTTTCGGCTTTGGAAGCCTTGGTTTTGTACTTGTCAAAGGTATACGCACCCATACCCCATCCAAGGGCGAGCTTATAAAGATCATCCTGCGGAGCTGTACGAAGGCAAAAGTTTCCTTCTCCTAATTTCTGCGACAACAATCCAAGACTTGCTTTGGAAGGAGAATCACCGATACCGGCGACAACACTGGTAGGATTACCGTTTGAATCAGGTAAGTGAAAAAACTGATTCGCTTTCCCACGAAAATTGGTGAGCTTCACCCAAGACTTCGTAGCGTCCGAGCACTCTTGATGCCACTGTTCAAATTCACTACTTGATACCAAGTCGATGGGAATTGTTCCATTCGGAGGTTGTTCAAAAACTAACATAAAAATCCTTAAATCTAAATAAAAATGTGATGTCGCTACGTCACGCAATGTGACTGATCAATCGATCAGCACGATAACTGGAGCGAACTAGCGGACCTGCAGCAACATCTTTGAATCCGAGCTCGCAACCCAATTGTCGGTACGAATCAAACTCATCGGGATGAACCCATCGTTCGACCGGAAGATGATTGCGCGTGGGTCGTAGATACTGTCCGAGGGTCAAAAAGTCTACACCATGCCGTAACAGATCGTGCATGGTTTGTTCGATTTCGTCATCGGTTTCTCCCAGCCCTAGCATCAAACTTGACTTCGTTTGCACCGAATCTGAAGTCTTGGCGTGTTCCAGAACACGGAGAGTTTGGTCATACCCAGCTCGAGGGTCTCGAACTGGGTAGGTCAGTCGTTCGACGGTTTCGATGTTCTGGGCAAATACACTGATAGGCGAACTCGTCACTGTGTCAACGGCAAATAGGTCTCCGCCGAAATCTGGTGTCAGAGCCTCAATAACCGTAGTGGGATTTACGTCGTGAATCGCGTGCACGCACGCGGCGTAGTGGGCGGCTCCGCCATCTTTGAGGTCGTCGCGGTCCACTGAAGTCAGAACCACGTACTTTAGTTTCATGAGCTGCACTGCGCGCGCACTTTTCCGAGGCTCGTCTGCATCGATCCACCCATTTGGATTGCCTGTGTCGACAGAACAAAACCGACACGCGCGGGTACAAACCGACCCTAACAACATCAGCGTTGCAGTACCTGCACTCCAACATTCCCCTAGGTTCGGACAATGGGATTCTTCGCATACTGTATGTAACTGGTGATCGTGCACGGCGGCGTTCACAGCCTCATACTTTCGCCCACTTGGCAATCGGGCACGGATCCAAGGCGGCTTTCGATCTGTTGGTGTAATCTCGGTACTTGCTACCAATCGCGCACTTCTTTTGCTCTTCAATCCGTCGCGGATGGCTGAAAACCCGTGATGAGTGAGGTACTTCTCGCCGCTCTTTGCTTTAATTGTGGTCGTGTTTGGCATATCGCAAATCGAAGTTTACAAAATTTTTACAGAGACTCCCGTTGTCCTGAGTCTTGCCGGAATTGGAAATTGTGCAGAGTATGATAGATTCCTTTGGTTTGAAGTAGTTCATCATGCGTGCCCAACTCCGCCACGCGACCCTCATCAAGAACTAGAACGCGATCAGCGTTTTGAATTGTTTGCAACCGGTGTGCGATGATAATTGATGTCCTCGTGGTCGTCAAAACTTCAAGTGCTTCTTGAATGAGTACTTCGGACTCGGTGTCAATATTTGCCGTTGCTTCGTCGAGGACAAGAATTTCCGGGTTCGCAGCAAGTACGCGTGCAAAGGCTAGTAGTTGCCTTTGTCCCTGTGAGAGATTCTGTCCCCGTTCAGATAGTAGCGTGTCGTATCCGTCAGGGAGTGTTTCGATGAACTCATGCGCGTTCACATACTGAGCAGCAGCCATAACCCTTGCCCGTGTTAGCGAAGAGTCTCCTAGTGTGATATTGTCGTGGATTGAACCGGAAAAAATGTGAAAGTCCTGCAAGACCACGCCTATGCGTTGTCTTAAATCTTTGGATCGAATGTCATTGACGTCAATACCGTCAAGAAAGACAGAACCGTCCGGAATATCGTAGAACCGATTCAACAACCGTATTAAAGTACTTTTCCCAGATCCCGTTGTACCTACTATCGCGAGATTTTCACCGGGTTGAATCGTAAGCGACACACCCTTGATCACAGGTTCGTCTCGATAAGCAAACTCTAGATTCCTAAATTCGATTTTTCCTTGTAAACGCTCAGGCAGCGTTACGGGATTTTCCGGTTCGTGCAACGACTCATCCCAATCCAAGGCTTGAAAAATTCTCTCGCCACTAGCCATCGCCCGAAACAAGATGTTTATTTGTTCGCCCAGTACGACGATCGGATGGAAAAGCATATCGATGAACCTGGTGAACAGAACCAGACCGCCGAGAGTGATTGCTTCTCGTAGTACTTTTCCTCCAGCAAACCACAGGATCACACCAATGGCCAGCGACGCAATGTTTTCGTTGAATGAAGTGTAGATTGTCTCATGCCGCATCGACCGTGTCTCGAAACCGAGATTATTGGTATTGATACGTTGATAGCGCTTGTAGTTGTAGTCTTCACGTCCCGATATTTGTACTACCTGTAGTCCATTGAGATTTTCTTGAAGGTTTTGATTGAGGGCTGATACGGACTGCCTTACTAAGCGAAACAACCGCCGAGTGTATCTCCGGAAGACCATCGTAATCACAGCTAACAGTGGAAGGTACATTAGCAGGACTAGTGAAGTCTCAACGTTGATGCTCAGCATCACCACAAGTGCAAAGCAGAAGGGTAGAAATTCACCGATCAACGAACCGAGCCCTCGCAGAAGTTCGTAAAGTGCTTCGATGTCGTTCGTTACTCGAGTCATCACGCGACCGACTGCAACATTGTCGTAAAAGGAAGCGGGACGAGTTTCTAAATGTTGGAAAAGATCACGGCGAAGGTCTCGCAACCCATTCACTACCGCGAGGGTGAGAGTAACTCGGTGATAGTGTCCAGCCAAGGCCCATACAACCTGAGCAATGACGTATAAACTACACGCGATGAATAGTGTGGAAAATCCTGTGTATTGAGCGAGTGTCTCGGTCAGATCAATTAGACCAAAATCAGGCACAAGCGCACTGGTCTCTTGACGAAAAATGTGATCGATTACGACGATCGAAGAAATTAGAAGTAGTACGATCGCGAAAAATGAAGAAATGCATACTAGCAAGATGCTTACTGTGAGTGTAAACCAATAGGGTTTCAACCACTTGAGCAGGCGAAGTAAGAGACGTGTATTGAGGATCGCACCAGAGAGGTCCGCTTCGAATGCGCTGTAATCCCGAGATGTTTGGGTTCGAACGTTCATCGTTCGATTCCTAAGCTTTCTCTGTTAGGTGTATATACCGCTTCGGAATTCTCTCTCTGCATGCGCTCGAGTTCCGCATAACGACCATTTAATCGAATTAGTTCTTCATGCGTTCCACTTTCCACAAAGCGACCCTGTTCCATAAACAGTATGCGATCGGAGTGTTTGGCAGTGGAGACGCGGTGAGAGACCAAAATGGTTGTTTGATCGACGCGTAGTTTTCTTAGCGATTGGAGTATGTAGTCTTCTGTTTCTGTGTCGACCGAAGCAAAGCAGTCGTCTAATACGAGCAATGGAGCATGTCGGATCACGCCGCGCGCGATAGTTGTTCGCTGCTTTTGGCCACCAGAAAGAGTCACGCCGCGTTCTCCGACAATCGTTTCCATTTTGCGCTCCATCGCTTCTACGGTTGCCGAGAGACTCGCCGCATCCGCGGCATGCCAGACCTGATCGATGCTTCGACGCGGTTGGTCGTAGGTAATGTTTGCGCGCAGTGGTTCAACAAAGAGGAAAGTGTCTTGCGGGACGAATGCAACCTGTGTCCTTAATTGCTGTAAGGGATACTTGCAGATGTCGTGATCGTCTATGTAGACTGTATTCGTCGGAGTGTCGAGAAGTCGTACTAGTTGTTTCAATAAGGTGGTTTTTCCGCACCCAACTCGTCCCATAATTGTGATAGACTCGCCTTTCGCGATATTTAGATTGATATCGACTAGGGTAGGATGGGAAGATCGAGGGTAGGTGAAGGTTAGTGACTGAATGTCGATTTGACCTCGAATAACCTCGGGGACACCACGGGATGGTTTATCTTCGATTTCCGGTTCAAAGTCCAAGACTTGGTGCAACCGTTGACTGGCTACCGCGGCGCGCTGGATCAAGCTAATGATCATCCCTGCGACGCGAAATGGTTGCACGATCATGTTTACGTATAAGAAGTAAACCGCAAACGCTCCTACACTGAGTTGCTCGGTGAGAACCAGGTGCCCGCCGTAGCCAACTATTCCAACAATCGACACGGCTGCAAGAGATGGCATGATTGCTTGCATCAACGAGTGTATTCGAGCGTGCTCAAAAAACTTGTCCGAATAAGCCTGACTATGAGTAGCAAAGCGTTTTTGTTCATTTTCTTCCTGAGCCATGGCTTGAATAGTGCGGATTCCAGAGAGGTTTTCTTGCACGTGCGAACCGAGATCACCAAGTTTTTCCTGCACCCGACGAGAAGCTACACCAAGCTTAGATGAAGTGCGCCAAGCATAAATCAAAACAATAGGCAGTGGGGGGAGTACTACTAGCAGCAATTGCGGAGACAAAAAGAACATACAACCAAAGCCGAACATTGTTGCGTAAACAAAAATTACAACCATGGTTGTACCGTTACCAATGAGACGCCGAATCAATTGAATGTCGGCAATCGCGCGGGTCATCAAGTCACCGACTGCAAATCGAGCGAAGAAATTCGGTCCCATTAGTTGTAAATGCTGGTAAAAGACATTTCGCAAATCGCGCTGGACGAGAAAACTTGCACGTCGCACCGCGATACGGGCTGCTGTCACGATAAAAAACCGCAAAATGACAGCGACAAAGATTCCGCAAACAGGAAACATAAGGTCGTTGCGACCGCTGGCTAGACGATCAATACCGACACCTAGAAACAAAGGTATCGAAGCTTCGCACACACGTGCAAAGAAAAACAGTACGATGCCGCCGATTAGGCGTCCTTTATACTTTCGTACGTATTTCCAAAGTCGAAGTAAATCGCGAATCATACGTTAGTGAAACATTGTCTGATCACTAAAACGTAGCGTTGTTTGGTACACGGGGAAAAGGGATCACGTCGCGGATATTTTCCAATCCAGATAGGTAGAGAAGGAGGCGTTCAAACCCTAGCCCAAAGCCAGCATGAGGTACTGTGCCGTACCTTCGTAAATCGCGATACCACCATAGTTCGTCTCGAATTTCTTCGTCTATTCTTGAATCGAGAACATCCAATCTCTCCTCTCGCTGGCTTCCGCCGATAATTTCTCCAATGCCCGGTGCCAATACATCCATGGCTGCCACGGTTCGACCGTCGTCATTGAGACGCATGTAGAAGGCTTTGATATCGGCTGGGTAGTCAGTAACCACAACTACTGACCCAGTGTGTTCGGTTAAATATTTTTCATGTTCTGATTGCAGGTCTCGACCCCATTTCACTGGAAATTCAAATGCTCCTTTTGAGCGCTGGAGTACTTCTACGGCTTCTCTGTAAGGCATTCGTAGGAATGGTTTTTCGATGATATTCTTGAATCTGGCAGAAACATCTTTGTTAATTCTCTGTTCAAAAAACGCAATGTCGTCCGGTACTCGTTCCAAGACATCGGCAAGTGTAGCCTTCAAGAAGTCTTCAGCTAAATCTACGTTGTCAGTTAAGTCGGCAAAAGCAATCTCCGGCTCAACCATCCAAAATTCTGCTAAGTGGCGACTAGTGTTGGAATTTTCTGCTCTAAAAGTCGGACCGAAAGTGTAAACCTTTGACAACGCTAAACAGAATGCTTCGACGTTTAGCTGACCGGAGACCGATAGAAAAGTTTCTTTACCAAAAAAGTCGTCTTCGTAACGTACTCGTGCGTTGGTTAGTTCGAGCGTACTTACTCGGAACAAGTCACCGGCACCTTCGCAATCGCTGGCCGTAATGATTGGTGTGTTGACCCATACAAAATCATGGTTCTCGAAGTATGAGTGAATTGCTTGTGCGAGTGCTTGACGTAACCTAGCGATCGCGCCAAACGTATTAGTTCGGGGTCGGAGGTGTGCAACAGTTCTTAAATATTCGAAACTGTGTCTTTTTTTTGCAATCGGATAGTTTTCTGGGTCCTGCACTGAACCAACGATAACAATGTCCGTTGCTTTGATTTCACGGTCCTGACCCTTACCGAGAGATTCAACCAGCTGTCCTCTTGCGGTAATTGCAGTACCTGTGGACATTGTGAGTATCTCGGCGTAGTTCACCAGTTCTTCCGCAGCGACAATTTGGATGGAGTCGAAGCAGGAACCATCGTTTAAGCTAATGAATGAAAGACCGGCCTTTGAAGAACGAATCGATCGAACCCAGCCTTTGACCTCAATCACGTTAGATTTGTGGTAATCGTCGACTAGTGCTTCTTTGACGGACACTCTGTGCGTGGCTACTTGATCAGATTCTGTCATGAGTCTCTCATTTAAGCGAAATCTACACTATCAAAAAAATATGCAAAAAGTGTTTGTACGGGCTGGGTGTGCTGTCAAAACCGCCGCGGAAACGTCGTTCCCGCAGCGCTATAAATGCAAAGATTCAACCTACACCTTGATGACTACTGTTTTCGCTAGCTTGTCATGTAGCGTTTCCCGGTCGTTCTGGAAGGCGAAGCACAAATCTGTTAGTCGAATTAACCAGTTTAACGGCCCAAAGAAGAGTGCCGGGACATCCCAAACCAGATACCGGAGAAAGAATAGTCTGTGAAAGGAGACTTTCTCGTACGTTTCCTTATCCACCATCGCGATATTCATCCACTTCTTGCCCAGAGTTTGACCCATATTGCCAAAGGAATTCCTTGTAAAAGGAGAAAGCTTATGTGGGTCAATGCAATTAAGTAAAGGATTAGAGGGAAGTTGATATTTATGAATGTGTACCACATTATTTCGAACGGGTTGTACACAACTCTTTCAAACCAGTCGCTTCCCCAGGCGACCATAAACCAAACACCGAGAGCGGGGAGGAAGACTAGGAAAAGAACTACAAAAATAATGCAGCGTAGAGTCCAATCAATCAACCGAGCGAGGAACCGTTCACCGAGTCCTGCTAGCTCAATATCATCAATATCAAATTCGTGATCTAGTTCGGCCGTAGGAGTTGCATACGGATTAGTTTCTGTCATAAAACTGTGATGTTATTTTGAGAATGTCGCGAGGCTACCGGTTTGTTCAATAAACCCAAAACCGCGACAATCTCTCAATTTTAAGAATGGCGATAGTTCGTGGTCGAGCGATGAAGCAGTTTACGACCAGTGACAACTCGCCAAAAGCGAATTGTCTCAATTCAACAACGCTCTATTAGTGATCAGTAAATTGATAGATCGATTAGGCTCACTCTAATAATGTTCACGACCGCTCAAGTCACTTGTCCTTCAACTAGCTGTGCGAGTCAAAAATGTCTAATTGGAAGTATAATTCCAAATAACTATCTTTTTTAGAAGTTAAGTGCAAAAATATTATATTCGTAAATTGGACCTTCAACTTCCTGCAAATCAGTCTGCATTCTTGTGGGGTCCTCGACAATGCGGAAAGTCGACCTATTTACGTGAACAGTTTAAACAGTCCATCTACATAGACCTCCTAGACTTCGATCGACGCGATCGGTTTAGCGTGCGGCCAACTGCTCTCGGTGAAATGCTACAGGCACAACCTTCAGCAAAACTAACATATCCCGTCGTAATTGATGAGGTGCAAAACGTTCCGAGCCTATTGGATGAAGTACACCGTTTGATTGAAAACAATCACTACTCATTTGTTCTATGTGGATCTAGTGCGCGGAAGTTGAAAGCTCCAGGCGTCAATTTACTCGGTGGCAGAGCTTGGCGATTCCATATGTATCCGTTGACCATGGGTGAAATTGGAGAATTCGACTTGTTGACCAGTTTAAATTGCGGGCTACTCCCCGCAATTTACGGGCGGCAAAATTACCGTCGCAGCCTAGACGCCTACGTAAATAACTATCTCGAAACAGAAATCTACAACGAAGCCTATGTCCGCAACGCGCAGTCCTTTTCTCGCTTTTTCAAGGCTATGAGATTTTTCCATGGAGAAATCCTAAATTACAGTAGTATTGCACGCGACTGCGGGGTGAGTAATCACACCGTGCGAACGTACGTCGAAGTCCTCGAAGATACACTGGTGGGATATCTCGTTTACCCTTTTAGCAGACCTTCTAAACGTAGGACGATTTCGAGTAAACCAAAGTTCTACTTATTCGATGTTGGGTTGGCAAACTTCGTTTGTGGACGCACCCTTGACCATCGGAGCACAAGCGAGTTTGGTAAATCGTTTGAACACTTGATACTCACGGAAATCTGGGCGGCGAGAAGCTACTTAGAGAAAGACTTTGAAATTTCTTTTTGGCGAACCAAATCAGGGCTTGATGTTGACTTTGTTCTTGGAGACGGCCAAATAGCAGTCGAAGTAAAAAGTCGTGTTAGATCTCGCGATCTGCGAGGAATCAATGCCTTTATTGAAGAGCATAAACCGAGATCGGCGATTGTAGTGACAGCCGAAGACGACCGACGACGAATTGGTTTCGTAGAGATTATGCCCTACAGAGTGTTCATTTCGCTACTCAACGATGGTCTGTTGATTTGATGGATTGTTCGAAGCTACAAAAATCTCGTTGGACATGTTGTCGTCAAGTGTAGATGAATCGAATGGATCAATAGAGTGTCACTCGACTCGTTTTCAGGCGTTTCGACCAGCCATTCTTTGTTAAGCTTTAATCACTATGGTGTTTGCAGTGATGTCGTGAAGAGTTCTACGGTCTGCTCTGAGTCCATAACCTAAATCTACTAGGCGAGTGATCCAACAGAAAACGACATTTATCAAAAAGGGAATTTCCCAGACTAAGTATCGGAGTACCAAAAGACGTAGTACCGGAACTTTCTCGTATGTGTCCGCGTCAACGATTGCGATATTCAAAAGCTTCTTTCCAATGGTTTGACCGGACCGGTGCAACGTTACTCCATGTAGCATTAGAAACAGAGCATGTGTAATGAAGATATTTGCGTAAACGTATGGATTGAATAGATTAAAGGTAAGGAGACCGTAGGCTAAATCATTATCCGGGAAAAGGAATTCACCCAAAGGCTCTACATGGTCACCGGTGAGATCACCAACAGTGAACGCAACGACCCAGATTAGTATCAGCAAAACGAAAGTTGTAAAGCCGAGTATGAGTGCATCGATTACCCGTGCTAAAACCCGTTCTCCGATTGTCGCAAGCTCGTAGTCCCCAGAGTCTAACCACGCCTCAGTAGAGTCCGATTTCGGAGCTTCGTAGGGGTTATATGTGTCTGACACAGTTCTGCTGCTCAAGAGGGTCTAGTCGACACAATTTGCGCGATCCAACACTCCCTGCGTTCTTCGTCATTTAAGTTAAAAGTAAATTCTGCCGACATCGACTGTCTGGATTGCTATCCCATTGATATTTATGCATCTACCAAAAATTTCCGGTACTACCCTTCCTTCAGAGTGTCCGCTCTGATGGGGTATTTTAGGTTGATTTTGACTGTTGGGTAAGTGTATAAGGGTCGTACATTCGTTTAGATAGTGAAGACCGTTTCAATATGCGCGACGAGCGCGTCAGTTACGATGAAGCCAAGAAACTTTCAATTCGATCGGTTGATGAGCACTCTATCGAATACGCTTACAAAGTGCTAGGCCGCTAATTTCAATTTGCGGGACTAACACTAAAACATTTTTCCTCAACTTCTGTTGGAGTTACCACGACACTACTTTCCGGGGATTACGACTTAGAGTTTGCTTCCCTAGTCCAATTAAAGGTAATGCTTTTAGGTGGAAAGGCGATTGACTTTAACCACAATGGTGTTCGCCGTCATGTCGTGTAGTGTTCGACGGTCCTCTCTCAGTCCAAAAGCTAGGTCTACTAGTCGAATGATCCAATTGACCACGCTAAAAAACAGGGCAGGAATGTCCCAAATCAAATACCGGAACACAAAGAGACGAAGTAGGGGGACTCTCTCGTAAGTGTCTGCGTCGACGATCGCAATTTTGAGGAGTCTTTTTCCGATGGTTTGGCCGTACCGGTGCAAGAGTAAGCCCTGTAGAACGAGAAATAGTCCGTGGGTAAGCAAGATACTGATCCAAATGCGTGGATCGAACAGATTAAAAGCAATAAGACTGAGATCTTCGTTACGCTGTAGCCAAACAAGAATCGGCTCCAATTGATCGTCTGTTAGAACACCACCGAAGAACAAGCTGAGTACTACAATTATTGCTACTGCTGCAGATAAGAAGCCCAGTATGAGCGCATCGATCACTCGTGCTAAAACGCGTTCCATAATCGTAGCGAGTTCGTATTCCTCCCAGTCGGACTTAGTCTCCGGGAAGTCCGTTTTAGGAGCTTGGTAAGGGTTAAATGTTGATGACATCGTTCGTATCCGCAAGCTGGATCGATTGACTCAGTGGGCGAACAGTTTCTTCCCTCACACTACTATTAGGTTGATTTGATCATACTATCTGCGAGTCAGAACTGGCCGGAACGCTTGAGGCTCCAATAGGCATTGACCATATTTATCGGGAGGTCCTTGGGTTTGCTTTCGAGTACGATTCTACAAGCTCCTTTGCATTGCGCGACGACACGAGCTCGCTCCTGAATGTACTTCGCAATTCCCAAAACGCTTAGAGCGCTCGCAGCGTTATCAACATCGGATTCATACAAACGATCGACAAGACTCTCGTGCAAGTTCGCAAGCATGACGATGTGTCGAGTCGAAAGCAATTTCAAGGCAATCGGTAAATCCTGGTCGTCGTCTCGAAAGCTCGTCAACAAAACAACCAATGACCTTTTCCTGTGCCTTGCGAGAGCATTTTCAGCTGCTTCGATGTAATCTGACGCATAAGTACCGGTATGCAAGTCGTAGGTGCGGTGGAGCATCCGCGTGATTGACGATAGTCCCTTCATTTCTGGAATCCATCGAGAGATCTGTCCAAAACAATATACCGACACGCCATCGCCCTGTTGGAGGGCGATGTAAGACAACAATAGCATCGCGTCGAGAGCTTGGTCAAAGAGTGGAGACACCTCGTCGTCGCTATGCATGCGTTTTCCTGTATCGACGAGAAACAACAATTGCTGCGACCGTTCGTCTTGAAATTCACGAGAAATCAAAGCTCGACGTTTCGACGTTGTTTTCCAGTCAATGTGATTTAACTGGTCTCCTTGACGATATTCTCGTAGTTGATGAAAATCGAGCCCAGTTCCCCGGCGATGCTGTTTTCGTAAACCGATTAAGAGGGTTTGATGCGCTAACAAAATTTGCAGATACCTGCTGATTTGAGCAAAGTCCGGATAGACTCTGACAGAGGTCTTACAAGGCACGTGCGAAATCACTTGCCAAAATCCAAGTATTGAATCGTAGGTGATGTCTACAAAATCCAGATTGAAGTTTCCACGGACTCGTGGATGGACCGAATACTCAAAGACTACTGTACTCTGTGCTGGAACCGATTGCGAGATGCTAGAATTTTTTGGATTGAGCTCAAGAGGGCATCGATCCTGTATGACCATTTTGACTGTTCGGTCGTAGTCGTGCCGAACCGAGAGTTCTACTTTGCTTTTATGTCCGAAAGCTAAGCTGTTAGCCATTTCCCGGCGCGCTTCAAGTTCAGTCCGATTGCGTAGTAACAAATAGTCGACGCCGATCAGTACGAGCCATAGACTTGCTATGATGATCAAAGATAGATTAAGAAACTGATGGAGAAACTCAGGGAACTGAAGCAATCTTACGGTTGGCGAGAGTATCGCCAGCACCGTGACACCTGCTAGGCTTCCGATAAAGAGATTAGATGGCCTCATGTTCTTGGTGCAGGAATCTCCGCGATGATGTCGCTCAAAACTTTGTCTGCGGACAGACCTTCGATTTGAAACTCTGGACTTAGTGAAATGCGATGTCGTAGAGCAGGAAGCGCAGTTGCATGAATGTCGTCTGGTGTGACAAAATACCTGTTGTTCATTAACGCGGCTCCGCGCGCCATGCGGGCTAACGCAATACCTGCACGGGGGCTCGCACCTTGTGTGACACCATTGAAGTTGCGTGTTGCGCGAACAATCTCCACAGCGTACTTCAATACTTCATCATCTATGTAAATTCTCGAAGCGATCTGTTGTGCCTTCAAGACGTCTTCCGCAGTAGCTACAGCTTCGATAGCGGAAGTGTCAAGTTGGTCTACAGCACGATTGGTGGTTACTTGATCCACGATCGCGATTTCATCTTCTGCAGCAGGATAGTCAATGTAGGCATTGATCATGAATCGATCTAGTTGTGCTTCTGGAAGAGGGTAGGTACCTTCAAACTCGATTGGATTTTGCGTGGCTAATACCATGTATGGTTTGGCTACTGCGAAACTCTCCCCTTCAATCGTTGCCCGTCTTTCTTGCATTATCTCCAGGAGCGCGGATTGAGTCTTTGCAGGTGCTCGATTAATCTCATCTGCTAGTAACAGATTGGTGAAGACGGGTCCTTTTCGAATAACAAATTCTTCCGTTTTCAGGCTGTACTGTGCATGGCCAGTTACATCGCTAGGCATAAGGTCCGGCGTGAACTGAATGCGCGCTGTATCCGCCTGTATACTTGTAGCAAGAGCGCGAACTAGCAGGGTTTTACCTAATCCCGGTACACCTTCAAGTAATACGTGCCCGTTCGCAATTAAACACTGCAAAACATGATCGACCACTTCATCTTGTCCAAGCACAATTTTTGACATATTCGCTGAAATCTGACTGAAACAGTGCGAACATTGGTCGATTGCTTCTATCGTTTGAGCATCGACTCTATGGCGCTTTTGTTCAGATTCGGTTGAGACTAAATCGTTCATATTGTTGGCGGTTCTCCGTTAAGACTTTCGTAGCGACGGCTGCATGTTTTGTCGCAATGTTGCTTGTAGTTTTCTCACGTTGTCGACCAAGTCTGCCTCAGTCTCTGGTGAGTGATTCAGAAAATCAGATTTGCCGATTTTCTTCTCTTCGTTCGAGTTTTGTGTGACTGGCCCCTTGCTCGGACCAAAGACTCCCTTCGGATTGTCGCTTACCCATTGAAACGCACGAAAAAAGCGTCTGATGTCCTTCTTTCGCCACGCAAATTCTGTTACACTGGTAACGTAATCGATTGTTGCACGGCGCGGGATGGGTATCGCGTGCATAGGGGGTGAACTCCTTATATTGCGCGCGATTAATGCGACGAGGAAAGTAACTAGCATTCCTATTAACGGAATGTAATAGTTGTCCCACACCAAGTTGAGAAGATGCGGTGTATTCACGGGCTCTCGAGGGACTATCCAAACCGCCATTTCACTATTTCGTGCAGCAACTGGGTCTATTGAGCCGCGAACTAAGCGTAAGAAAACATATGCATGATCGGCGCAGTCGACACGTTGATTTGCCCAGAGATCTAGATCGGTTACGAAATACACTGTACCGAGCCCCCAGTTCATTTTTAGGAAGTACATTCGAGACAAAGTTACTATGTCTTCAGCAAAGGGGGAATTACCGGTAACAAGCTGAGGTGAAGACTGTTCTCTCAGGGCAAGGTTAGCCGTGTCGCCGTTAGCAAACTGAATCGGTGATGTAGACTGTTCACAAGGCAACTTCCGTGAAAACTGAGTGTACCAATTCGTCCAAGCGCTAAACGCACTGCGTTCTCGTTCCTCAAAAACCATTAACTTGTTCGGGAAATAGTTTGAGTTAATTACGCTCAAAGGATCTTCGTCTGTATGTACGACGGGCACTCGATAAATCAATGTACCACCTTGTAGCACCCATTTTTCTAATTCTGTATTGACACTTTCTTCTACTTCGGAACTGCGAACGTCTGTTAGAATTATTGTGTCTGACAGCGCGGGCAGATCCTCTGCGTCGAGTCGTGCATGCGAGTGTACAGTAACACCATATCGCTCGCTAAACTTTGAAATTCCTAACCATCGATCCTTCAAAGCTTCACTTGTAAGAAAGAGTTGTGTTCGTTCCTCCGTAACCAGCTGCCAAACGATCCAACTTCCAATAATGAGCACCGCTCCTAGTAAAACGAGCCCACATATAAGAACGTAAACCCAGGTGTTGGAACTACGCGAACGAACTTTCATATAGTGAAACGAGTTGTCGAAATTCTTGGTCGGCGAGTGTTTTTTTGCCGTATGCAACTTGCTGCCAATGCATACTCAGCTTGTTGAATACACTACTTAATGTCGGTACTCGGCGCGCAATCACGCGGGCACAAATTCGTTCTGTGTCACAAACTTCAATCGGGCAAGAGTGCTTGGCGATCAAGAAGAGTAATGCGCCTCGATAAAGCAGCGACAGGGCGTCCCGGGCGCGTCCTTCGCTCCATGCTAACGTAGCGTTGGCGACTACATCGGACGGCAATTCTACTTCAGTTGTCGAATCCGCGATGATAGAGACTTCAGTTTCGTCAGCTTTACTCGTTTTGGATCGTTTCTTGACAAACTCCCATACGCGAAGTCTGATCAATACCCAAATTACAAGCCCAATCAACGACGCGATTAACACTCCCATGATTATGTAGCTGATAATCTGCATGACAACACCCCAAGCATTTCCACGTCCAGGACGAGGAGGTCGCGGTTCTCTAATGACCTCTTCGCGAACAACGTGCTCGCGCATAGTGTCGTCAATTTCGGACCGAAAATGGGATTGTGAGGAGACAGTGGAGTCAAAAGTTACCTCTTGTGCCGCCACATCTGTTGCAGGGACAAGGATTAAAAACGCGACATATACGACACTCAGTCGAGCAACTAATCTCTGAAAACCAAGATACAGATCCCATCCCTCTAATCCGATGCGACGATTGATGTACAACCCAAATCCGGCACAGACGTAGAAAGGAGCCATGAACGCTGAGCTAGTGAGTAATAAGCCAAGAAGTAGAGCTTTGCCGGATTGCGAAGTCCATACCCAGTTCCACTGTATCACAAATAAGTCAAAAAACACTACCGTCTCATCGAAAACAGGTTGGACAAATAGCATATACAGAATGACTCCCATGGTGACTAAGATTAGCTCACAAAGGAACATCCCAATGTGTAAGAGCAAGTAGGAACTAATAAGTGGCGACTTTACGAGTTGTCGTCGTCTACGGATCTTTCCAGTACCGCTCTCGATACCCTCCAAAGCTGCGACCGGAGACAAAGTACTTCTACCAGGACAAAAGCGATATATAGTCAGCCACGCCAATGTGTCGTATTGAAATACCCCACGAAAAGCTGACGACACATTGTGTTTCTGTAAGAAAATCGCTGAACTGACAACTTGGAGCGGTAGTCGTTCGTACAACGGTTTGAACCACCAAAAAAACACCACCGCGATGAGCGTGTGCGGTATAACCCAAGCGATTACAAAAATTGGAATCGCGAAAACCGCCCAACTACCAAGTAACGCCCACCAATACTTGCGCGCCAACAAAACTCCTATGTCTATAGCTTCGTCTGGCGTTCGTAGACGTAGTTCAACCTGGGAGTCTTGAAATTTCATTCCGGCCGACTAACAAAAAATAGGAAAGCACAAGCACCCATAAGATCCCACCCACGACATACTTGACAATGTTTGGAAAGTGTAGGGGCGACCAAAAAGCCTCGATAAATGCAGCTAAGATAAACATCGTAAAGAACCCGGCGGCAAGAGTCATCGATTCACGGATTCCTTTTCGGAGTGCAGTTTGTCGTCCTAAATTTCCAGGGAAATACAGAGCTGCCGCTAATCGTAATCCCGCGGCACCTGCAATGACAATAGCAGTCAGTTCAAGCGCGCCATGCCCGATCACGAATGGATACAAAGTGGAACCATAACCGATAACGGTCAAGTGCGCGAACACTGAGCCCAAGAATACGCTGTTGACCAATATGACGAAAACGGTGAGCAAACCAAGACCGATGCCGGAAACAAAAGTTACTAAGCCAATAGAGGTGTTGTTAAATATGTACCCCGCTAGGGCTTCGAGCCGACTCGAAGGGTCAGGGCTGTATCCTTGCCAAGGAGCGCTAGGGTCGTACATACGCTCAAACGATGCTACCATGCTTCTGTCCATTACAGAGTATATGAAGGTATCAGACTGAGAAATGCAGTAAGACACGACTAGCCAAGGAAGAGTGAACAGGACTAACGAAGTTAGCACCCATTTTTTGTGTTTGCGTACTTCTCTAGGAAACGTATTCGTGTAGAAACGAAATATGTTCTCAAGCCAACCGGTACGTGAGACGTAAACCAAGTTGTGTCCTCGGAGAACTAGCGTATTTAAGCGTGTAATTAAGTTTGCTCCGTAGTGTCGAGTCCGAGCTACAGTTAGGTCATGGGACACAGCTCGGTACAGATCAACGAAGTGTTCTACACTCGTCGGATTTTCAACTTTTCGAGTGCGTTCATACTCGTTGAGTGCCCTTTCGAACGACTTCCACGAATCTTCGCGCTTGTCAATGAATTGATTCTCTTTCACGAGGCACCCCGTATTGAGTTAGCATAACCTAAACAGACGTTTACAGCTTCTTCAGAATGCTGGCTGTGTAGTGGTTCGAGTACTTCAGCTAGCTCAATTTTGCGCTCGTCGGAAAACTCCGAACTCCGATCTTGGAATGCTAGTAGCAGTTTTTGATCCTGTAGCGCAAGCGTGATCGGAAGGGTGGTAGGTGAAGTGACACCTCTGTAAGGAGCGACTCTTGGCTGAGTAGTATAGATTACTATGGTGTCGGCTAAATGATCCCCGAGACGTCGAAAATTTTTAGAAAACAGAACGAAAAATAATCCCGGTACGCCTAGCGGAATTAACGAAGGAATTAAGCCGATGAGCATGATTCCAGGCATACTGAGGAAGAGAGTATCCACAGTTCGGAAAAGATTTCGAATGATTGATTGCATGATGCCAACCGGGGTTCCTTCGGCATTGGTCACTTTTATCGACGATACTACTTTACCGGGTGTCTTCCCGTCATTTAATTGTTCAAAAATTACGCCATAGAACCAAGCAACGGTAAAAAATACTATTAGAGTCAGCGCACTCAACAAATCTTCAACCGCAGGACCCATGAACGAACTCAAAAGTGCTACAAGTAACAAGAACAGGACGTAGATCAGTAGTTTCAGACCTTCATCAACCACTAACGCGATCCCTCGCGCTAGAAAACCTGCAGGTCGAATTTCTAGCTCTGCTCCCTCCGGCGATTCCAGAACGACTTTTGTGTCGAGGATTTGGAGCTTCTCGACATCTTTTAGTGTGAATTGTTCGCCGCGCGCTGACTCAAAGTCGGTGTCTTCAGTTATAGTAGGTGGGGGTAGAGTGGTAGTCATGAAGAACTAAGCTTCTTGGATGTCGTTGAACGTCTTAGCCCCATCGCTTTCTTGCATCGAAAGGCTAAGTTCTTTATAGGGAGACTGTGAGTCGAGATAGTCGAGGTCGCGACGTACGTATTGCATTTCATCTGCTAAGAACTGTGCGACGGCAGTACGAAACTGAGTATTTGCAATGTAATGAGCAGAATAAGTCGGCTGTGCTTTATAGCCTCGAGCAAACTTGTGTGCACCCTGTGCGCCGGCCTCTAAACTCTGTAACCGATGTTGAATCGCGTATTCCATCGCTTGGTAATAACACAATTCAAAGTGCAAGAACGGATAGTGTTCGATGCACCCCCAGTTTCGACCATACAGTGTTTCATCTCCAAGAAAATTTAGTGCTCCAGCGATGTATTTTGTCCCACGCCGACAGAGGATCAAGAGAATCCGTTCTGACATTGTAGTGCTCACCCGACTAAAGAATTCACGATTGAGATACGCGCTGCCCCATTTTCTCGAGCTGGTTTCAAGATAGAACGAGTAAAACACGTCCCAGTGCTCTTCTCGAAGATCTGAGCCCGTTAGCCATTCAATGTGTAAGTCGTTTTCCTTGACATCACGCCTTTCACGTCGAATGTTTTTGCGTTTTTTGCTCGTTAGTTGGGAGACGAAATCGTCAAACGAATCGTAGCCTTCATTAGTCCAATGAAACTGTAAGTCCATTCTCTGTAAGAGTCCTGCCAATTTGGCCCGGCTGCACTCTGACTGGTTCAAAAACGTGATGTGGGCAGAACTCACGCCCATGTTGTCAGTGAGATCGATTATCTTTTGTATTAAGGATGATTCGATTTCTGTCTTAGCTTGAATTTGTTTTGCCAGTATGCGCGTGCCAGTAACAGGAGTAAATGGAACGCAGACTTGGTACTTTGGGTAGTAATTTCTTCCCGCGCGGTAGAAAGCTTCTGCCCAAGCGTAGTCGAATACGTACTCACCTCTTGAATGGGTTTTGAGATACATCGGAACCAATCCTACGGTTTCGTCATTGTGTTTGAGCTCAACGTGACTTGGTAGCCAACCGGTTTCCTCCGAGACACACCCGCTCTGTTCTAGCGCGACGAGAAATCTGTGGTCGACAAAAGGTTGGTACGGGTTGCCTGGTGGGAGTGCACAAGCGTTCCAATCATTCGCGTCGATTGATGCGATCGATTGGCGAGTAGTAACACAAAATGACACGATAGCTTATCGAAGTATTCAGTGACAGATGGCATGCTTAAATGCGTTCACCAACATTGAGGGAGTTTGTAAGAGATTCAACCGAACGTCCTTGCTTTCTCTCTTGAGTAGAAGAAGCCTGCCAAGGAGACGCATACGACCGAGTATGCACTCAGTACGAGCAAATGCAATAATATGGGATACCCTAACGACGTATCTATCAACTTGAACGCGAGTTGCGACGAGTGAAAGACTGGCGTGAACAATGCGATCGACTGGACAAATTTTGGTAAGACGTCAAAGGGAATAATGATACCACCTAGCAGTAACAATGGGAGGTACAAAACGTTCACAACAGCGTGCGCGGTATTGGGACCGGCCATGAATCCACATAGCAGACCAATCATGCAATACGGAATCGTAGACAAGGAAACAACCACCACTAGCAGAGCACTCTGTACCAGAGATAGCTGAAGAGAAACGAAAGTGTGTCCGATTGCCAAAATGATGCAACAAATCAGTATTGAAAACGCGACCGCCATCAAAGCTTTGGCCAGAAAATAAACTAATATCGGCATGGGGCTGACGCGTTTAAGTAGCAACCAACCTTGACCTCGTTCATTGGCAACATATACTCCGAAACCGAACATTCCAGTTCCGATCGCGCCGATTGAACTCGTCGCGATAATCCAAAATTGATGAGAACGTTCGATCGTCTCTCCCCAATCAATCACAAGACCACAAAAGAGATAAACAATTACGGGAAAGCCAAGGATCGCTGATGCGAACGCTGGTGTCCGCAAACACTTTAAAAATTCAGTGTACGACTCGGCCAATAGTACTCGGCAGAAGTGTGAAGATTGTTCAATCACTGGCGCGATAGTCCCCATCAAATCGTGCTGGTGAAAGGAGGTGTAAGTAGGCGTCCTGTAGAGAAGCTGGTTTCACTGCCAAGTTCTTAAGATTGGGATCTAGTTGAAGCAATTGCCTTACGGTACTCTCGGCCTCAGAGACGTAGAGCCGTAAATGATTGTTGACGTGTTCGATCCGTTTTACTTGATGATTTCTCTCAAACACGTCTACATTTACATTGGTTTGCGCGGATATTTCGGTAGTCCCAATCATTGATCTCAGCTTTGCTGGACTAGCGTCAGCAATGACACGGCCGTCGTGAAATATCAATATCCGATCTCCAAGTCTTTCAGCTTCTTGTAAGTTGTGTGTAGCAAGCAAGAGAGTACGTTCTGTGCTAACGAGTTGGTCTACTTCATCCCATAATGCCATTCGTGCTTCTACGTCATGAGAAGTGGACGGTTCGTCTAGAATCAGCAGCTTTGGGTTTCCACACAGAGCTAAGGCGAAGTTGAGACGTTGTTGTTGCCCGCCGCTGAGCGACCCAAATGTTCTCCGCTCCAGTCCTTCCAATCTCGCGATGCGGACGAGTTCGTCTGTAGAAAGAGGCTGATGGTAGTAAGTTCGGAATAGTTTTAAATGTTCCTGTACCTTTAGTGTACTGGGGATTCCAGAAATTTGAAGCATAGCACCGGTAAGTCGACGTATGGATATGTGACCTGGGGTCTTGCCAAATACCGAGAGCGAACCTCGATCCACTTTCAATACGCCTAGTATGAGATTAAGAAATGTACTCTTTCCAGCGCCATTCGGACCAAGGAGAACACATCTCTGCCCTTGAGAAACCTGAAGTGAGAGATCCGTAAGTGCGGTGACGTCTTTGTAGGATTTCGCTATGTTCGAAGCTTCAACTACGATTTCTTCGTTCATGACGTCAAAATTTTTTTGGGTTGGAATATTGATCTAGAAATGTGGAGAAGACATTGGCTAATGCTGCTCACACTTTGACTACACGACACAGATGAAATTTTTGTAACTTACGACATGTAAAATCGGTCTGTTGCGTGGTGCCAACTACCACCATACAACGAGGTACTGACGTGTGTATCACATGTTGGGATCAACAAGCAATCAGATTCCAGAGGTAATCCTTGCACTATCTATCGGGTTTAATTGGCATAGCATTTGTTGTACTTGCGTTGTTTTCTTGGCAAACCCCATGGATAGGAGGACTGTTTCTAACTTGCGGCGTATTGTCTTTTCTTGCTATTCGTCCGAGTAGAGTCAGATGGTGGCTTTATACTTGCTGCATCGCTTCGGCTTTAGCCGCGATAACACTGTTTGCCCGATTCTTTCTTCAGGTGGAATCGCTTTCGGATACGATAGACGCCACAGGTTTCGATTATGCATTGCTCACAGACTTTGGTGCCGGATTCGCGATGCTGTACGTAGTATCGGAATATAGCTGTTGGCTGAAGGGGCGTCAGGATCGAGTAAAGCTCAAAATTGAGTTTCAGCGGTGGCGTGAGCGAATTCGTTTACTCGAAATACCTCGTTCGTAACCAACACGATTGACCTTAATTTTCAAGTTCGATCGACCACAAATTAGCATGGTCGGAGTGGCCGGATTTGAACCGGCGGCCCCTGCCTCCCGAAGACAGTGCTCTACCAAGCTGAGCTACACTCCGACTTTGTACAAAAACGCCTAAGTTTCGCGTTGGAGATTCAATAAGCCCGGTACATTGCAAGACGCGCGAGCGCTACGAGTGCTTCTTGAAACGTGTTATTCGGTACCGCCTGCAAGCATTCTATGCATTGTTGAGTATGCTTCTCCGCGAGTGCTTTGCAGTAATCCAGAGCACCAGAAGTACGAACGGCGGAGATTACGGTTGAGAGTTCCTCCTGCGAACGATTGCTGATGGCATTGCGCACGCAAGCAACTTCACTAGGACTGCCCATTCGCATCGTGAAGATCAGGGGTATCGTGGCTTTTCCGCCGGCTAAGTCATCCCCGACATTTTTACCCATAACATCGCTATCACCCGCAAAATCTAGCCAATCATCAATCAGTTGGTAGGCTATGCCGAAATGGCATCCAAAATCTCGTAAAGCATTGCATAACTGAACGTCTGCGCCAGCCAGTGTCGCGCTTGAATGCGCCGCCGCTTGGAACAACATGGCTGTTTTGCAACGGATTACTTCAAGATACTCGCTTTCGGTGATCTCGGTGTTGCCGCTGTTCTGAAGTTGTAGTACTTCGCCTTCCGCTATAACGTTCGTCGCGCGGCTAATGATTTCCATCAACGGCATCGAATCGATCTCGACCATGAGTTGAAACGCTCGAGAGTAAAGAAAGTCGCCTACTAAAACGCTTGGGGCATTGCCCCAAAGCACGTTTACCGTCTGCTTGCCGCGACGCTTTCCAGAAGCATCGACAACATCGTCGTGCAACAGTGTAGCGGTATGAAGAAATTCAACGAGTACGGCTAATTTGATCTGTGCATTACCAATGTAACTACAAGCCTTAGCGGCTAACAAAACAATTAAAGGTCGCAAACGCTTGCCTCCAGAGCCAACGATATAGCGACCGATTTCGACTACGAGTGGTACTCGCGAGTGTAACTGCCGGTCGATGAGGCTATTAACCTCGTCGAATTCATGCTGAACTAGCGCGCGAATTTGTCCGAATGTCGGACTAGACTGCACATTGGCTACATGGGCGTTCATTAAGCAGTGTCCACCAAGCAAAGTGGAACTGGGGTAGGTAAGATCAATCCTTCTTCGATGTGATGCAATATTGAAATCTAAACGAATTTTGCAAAGGAATTTTATTTGCTAGGTGCGGATAGAGTGAGAATTGCGGTCGGAGTGTGATCTGTGTTATGAATTTGATATCTCCTCCACGTGGCCGATTCACGATCATGTGCTTCGGCGATGGTGATTTCCAGTACGAAACACGTCACGAGAGCGCAAGTTACTCGTGTACAAAGACTCGATTCGTGTAAAATTCCGTGCTTGAATTTTGTAGCGACTGGTGAATGCGAGAGTACTCTTTTACTGGGCTGCAAATCACTCATTAGATAACAAACGCCAAAAACAATAAGAAGAAAACGCTCATGTATGCCGTGTTTGAAAGTGGTGGCAAACAACACCGCGTCGTAACTGGAGAAACTCTCGCGATAGAGCGACTAGATGCTCCGGTAGGATCCGACATCTCCTTTGAATCAGTTTTAATGGTCAAAGACCAAGAAAAAGATAAAGTATCGGTTGGCACTCCATATTTAGCGAATTGCAAAGTCAATGCACGAGTGGTGAGCCATGGTCGGCAACCTAAAATAACGGTCATAAAATTCAAAAGACGAAAAAACTACCTAAGACGAAAAGGCCACAAACAACACACAACGTGGGTCGAGATTACGTCAATTGAGCACAAAGGCAAGTAACAATGGCACATAAGAAAGCAGGCGGGAAGACTAAGAACGGTCGCGATTCTGAATCTAAACGGTTAGGAGTCAAAAAGTACGGTGGAGAAATCGTACGAGCAGGCAATATTCTGGTTCGACAGCGTGGTACTAAATTCCATCCAGGATCAAATGTTGGATGTGGTAAGGATCACACTCTGTTTGCAAAGTCAGACGGTACGGTCGAATATCGAAAACACGGTTCGCTTCAAAGGACGTACGTAAGCGTTATTGCGGCGAGCTAAGCTCCCGTACTTCGTGCCCTGCCATTCAAGGAGGCACGCACGTTGAACTTTCTTGATGAAGTAACCATCACGGTCAATGCTGGACGAGGCGGTGATGGCTGTCTCAGTTTTCTGCGACGCGCAAATGTTGCGAAAGGAGGACCAAATGGAGGCAATGGCGGTGCCGGTGGTTCTGTATATTTAGTCGGCGATGCATCGTTAACGACGTTAATCGATTTACACTACAAACCCATTCAAAAAGCAAGTAATGGAGCACCCGGTGGGAGTTCCCTAAAACGAGGTGCGGACGGTAAAACACTCGAGATACCGGTTCCGGTCGGAACAACCGTTGTCGACGACGAGACTCTGCGAGTGTTGGGCGACGTAACAGAAGCGAGCATGCGATTGAAAGTCGCAAGCGGGGGCAAGCCAGGGCGTGGTAATGCCTCCTTCAAAACAAGTACAAATCGATCTCCTCGAGAGACTACGCAGGGAACTTCGGGTGAACAACGGCACTTGCGTTTACAGTTACGAGTGCTTGCAGATGTTGGTTTACTCGGCATGCCGAACGCTGGGAAGTCGACCTTTCTCTCCGTAGTGTCAGCATCGAAACCACAAATTGCGGAATTTCCGTTTACGACGCTGAAGCCTCATCTGGGGGTCGTTCGAGCGAATTCAGACCAAAGTTTTGTGATCGCGGATGTTCCTGGATTAATTCGCGGTGCGTCGGATGGAATCGGTCTAGGAACTCGGTTCATGCGCCATTTAACGCGTACTTCGATCCTACTTCATTTAGTAGAAGTCACACCAGCAGATCAATCTGATCCTGTCGCTAACGCTACTGACATAGAACAAGAACTCTCCAAATATAGTCAGACTTTAGCAGAGACCACCATTTATACAGTGCTCACGAAAATTGATTGCATTACCGAAGAAGAACTCATTCAGATAAAAAATTCTTACTGCCGCGTATGTCCCGAACGGTCCGTATTCGCGATCTCTTCGCACAGTGGACAGGGTGTTGACGAACTTGTCGATGCGCTAGCGAGGGAAATTCATCAGCGAAAAGTAGCGACTGCATCCGATCCTGATTCTCGACTAGCCGTTCAAGAACGAACCGATCAACTTGCTACGGATGTTTTGGCACAATCTTTAGCGGCGCGCCGCCAGCACGCACTTGATAAAACGGAAGCTCCCGAACTGTGCGAAGTCGAGAATGTGAAAAAGTCGGAGAGTTAAGTGCTTGCTTTAAAAGGGATCGGTAAGGAACTAGCCGGCGGTACTCAATAGCTTGAGCTTAGTGTTCAAACGAGATTTGTGTCGTGCGGCTTTATTTTTGTGAATGAGGCCTCGGTTTACCATCGAATCAATGACGGGTACAGCCTCTTTATACGCTTGAGATGCAGCTTCAAGATCGCCTTGTGCAAGATAATTGTCTACCTGCTTGATATAGGTGCGATATTTAGAACGATGACTCATGTTACGCTGCCGGTGCGTTTCTGCTTGTCGGGCACGTTTACGGGCTTGAGGACTGTTTGCCAAAGTCGTGGATACCTTTAATTGCTTCAGACGAAAAAATCCCATCAGGGACGGTGAGCGGAGCGAATTATATGGATCGTTTGGTAGTAGCTTGCGTTCGTTCGCATCCTTGATGAAGCGAGAATAGGTACGTGGATCAAGATCACAATCAACCTATCGATACCGGGAAACAGAAGGGGATTGGTTCCAGAGGCTTCGTAGTAGGAAGTTTGACGGGATGTTCGCGCGTCCTTGGACTGCTCCGAACGATGGCCGAATCTAAGTTCTTAGGTGCTAGCGCTACACCAATTGCTGACGCGTTCTTTCTCGCATTTCGAGTACCCAACTTCTTTCGAAGATTGACCGCTGAGGGCGCGTTCGCGCAAGCGTTTATTCCTGTGCTCGCGCAATTTCAGGAGACAGGCACGAGGGAAGAACTCGAAGAATTTGTTCAAGTAGTCGCTGGCAATTTTGGACTAGTGCTGCTCGTAGTTTGCGTTTTAGGCTCCGTATTTGCGCCGGCATTCATCACAATTTTTACGGTGGGTTCGACGCCTGCTTGGGTTGTAGACGGTCGCTTTGATCTGGCGACTGGATTATTAGTCGTCATGTTTCCCTATTTGGGATTAATTTCGTTCACGGCTTTTCTCGGCTCAGTTCTCAATAGCTTTGACCGGTTTTTCGTTCCCGCATTCGTGCCAGTGATTCTCAACATCGCCATGATTTGTGCGATGTTGTTCGGTACGAACTGGTTTGCAGAACGAGCGTACGCGTTAGCATGGGCTGTCATCGTAGCTGGCGTTATACAGTTGCTGTGGCACTTTCCCTCGCTGGCTAGTCTCCGATTACTCAAGGTACCAAAAATTAATTGGCACTTACCGGGCGTAACTCAAATGATGAGACTGTTCGGTCCGGCGGTGTTTGCAGCGTCGGTGGGTCAAATCAACATTTTGGTTGGTACGCAGATAGCTGCATCATTGGTGATCGGAAGTGTATCTTGGCTGTACTATGCGGATCGTCTTATCGAACTTCCGGTAGGAATGATCGCGATCGCGTTGCAAACGGTTATCTTACCAAGCATCTCGAAACTACACAATCGCGGTGACCAGATCGGCTTTCGACGACACTTACTCTGGGGTGCAGAAGTAGGCATCATATTGGGAGTACCGGCGGCGGTAGGTTTGTTCGTGCTCGCAACTCCACTGACTGCGACACTCTTTTTTAGGGGCGAATTCACTTGGGAGGACGTGCAGATGGTTGCAGTCGCGTTACAAGCATTCGCAGTCGGCGTGTTGCCTTTAATGTTGGTAAAGATCTTTGCCCCTGGATTCTTCGCGAAAAAAGACACGAAAACACCTTTTTACTTTGCGTCGATTAGTGTGGCCGTCAACATACTCGTAAGTCTGAGTTTGTTCCAATTTATTCACCATGTGGGTATCGCCATCGCAACTAGCGTTGCCGCATTTGTACATGCGACGTTGTTGATGGTCGGCCTCATGCGACGTGGTGACTTCAAGATTTCGAAACCATTCATCAAAGTGTGCATACAAGTAGCGATCGCGAGTGGGAGTATGGTTGTATTGCTGCACGTCCTAAGTCCCGCAAACAGTCTTTGGTTGGATTTCTCGATTTGGGTTCGAATCTTGTGGCTTAGTTTGCTGATCGGAGCAGGGATGGTGGCCTATTTTGTCGTAGGTCTAGTAGTGGGTCTTCGACCCCAACAGCTAATCGGTCCCAACTAGAATTTCGACGGTGGAAATTATTCGCGGACTGCACAACGTTCACACTCGCCATCGCGGCTCAGTATGTTCGGTCGGAAATTTTGATGGCGTCCACCGAGGACATGCGACTCTACTCAGGAAGGTGCAACATGAAGCAGCGTCGCGAAATGTTGGATCGCTTGTAATCACGTTTGAACCGCAACCCAGAGAGTATTTTCAGGGGAAGCTGGTGCCCGCGCGGCTAACGCGATTTCGAGAAAAGGTTGACCTTATTCGTGAAATTGGGATTAGCTATCTCTTGTGTTTGCCGTTCGATGAAAACCTGCAAACAACGACTGCGGATTGCTTAATCGAAAATTACTTAGTGAAGACTTTGAACATTCAACACATCGTCGTAGGCAGAGACTTTAGATTTGGGAAAGATGCCAGCGGCAGCGTTCAAACGCTACGCCACGCAGCTGAAAAGTATCGTTTTTCAATCGCTCAAATCGATCCCTGTGAGTATTCTGGTGAGACTATATCAAGTACCCGCGTTAGGGATTCCCTGCAGAATGGTGATTTCAATACAACCGAAGCTCTACTTGGGCGAAACTACTTTATGATGGGTCCTGTCGTAGAAGGAAACCGGTTTGGAGGTAATATTGGAATTCCTACAGCGAATATACGTCTCCAACGATACCGATCCCCTCTTGAAGGTATTTTTGCTGTAAGAGTTGAAGGTTTAGAGAAGCAATACTTTGGCGCTGCTTATGTTGGAACGCGGCCAACGATTGGTGGCACTGAGCCACTGTTGGAGGTGCACGTTTTCGATCTTCATAGGGAAATTTACGGTGCACAATTGAAGGTTTGTTTTTTGAAGAAATTTCGATCGGATGAGAAATTTGACTCTATTGACACATTAAAAGTGCAGATGGAAATGGACATCACAACGATCCAAAATTGGTTAAATTCACGTTTGCAATAGGAGTACTCAAGGATTAACGCCCAACTAATATCTCGTCTGCGATGGTTTAGTTTAGTAGTGCTGCTAGTTCTAGTAGACTATGTGACTAAACGCTTAGCACTTCACTACTTGTCGTTTGAATCGCTGAGGGTGATACCGTTCTTCTCGCTTACCTATGCTTGCAACACTGGTGCTGCGTTCAGCTTATTTGCCGATTTCGGTAATCTGTTGATGTGGTTCAGCGTTGCCGCGTCGATTTTGTTCGCGGTTCTGATCTATCGGGTTCCGCACCACCGATTTTGGCTTGGATTAGCGTTTTCGGGTATTCTGGCAGGCGCGGTAGGAAACTTAATTGATCGTGCGTTTCGAGGTTGCGTGATTGACTTCTTACACTTTTACGTCGGCGATATGAGTTTTCCAATATTCAATATAGCCGATACCCTCATCACCTTAGGGGCGATTACTTGGTTGTTAGTGCACTTCCTGCATAAAGATGAAACTCCGGCTGAACCGGACACCAACGAGTCTGAACCCGAATAACTAGGAATCGTCCAAGCTTGGAGGTCGTGGTGCCTCAGTCTCGGGAGGTTCCAACTTCAAGACGGCTGCTGACTTGGGTCGGTCGAGCAATCCTAAAGTAATCGTATTCAGCAAACTTCGATCTTTATTTCGAACAGGTCTTCGGATGACCAATTCTCCGTCATCGTTAAAGCCCTCATAGTCGGGAAAATTAAGAGCAAGGATTTCTAGCGCATCGTTTGCCGCGTCTTCAAGTCCCAACTTATGATTGGCTTCGATCACAACTACCAATGCACGCGGTACCACTGCTGATTTTGGAAAGTGTTCAATCACTTCTCGAGCGCGATTGATCGCCGAAATCCAAGCGTCGCGGTGTAGGTAAAAGTATGCAACGTGGAGTTCAGCTTCTGCAAGAACATTACGCAGGTAGAACATACGTCGTTGAGCATCAGGGGCGTAGTAACTATTTGGAAATTTCGTCAACAACTTTTCAAATTCCGCGAACGCAGTTCGTGCTGAAGTCACATCACGGAGTGGTTCGGGCGTGCCAAGTAGTCTGTCAAAAAATCCCCGATCCCTTTGAAAGTTGCTAAGACCCCTCATGTAATAGGCATAATCGGCATTTTGATGTTGGGGATGAAGGTTGATAAATCGATCAGCAACCAAGATAGCGGTATCGTAATCGGTACGCATGAAGTGCGCATAGATTAACTCTAACTGTGCTTGTTCTGCGTAACGTCCAAAAGGAAAGTGAGATTCTAAAAGTTCTAAACGATCTATTGCCTTAGTGTAATCTCCGTTCTTCAGACTCAATTGGGCTTCTTCGTAAAGAGTTTTGTCTCGACTCTCTACTGCTTCTTGTTGGGTCCCGTCGTTTGTTTTGTTGCCGGAACCGAAAAACGCGCAACCGGATAATAAAACGAAGACTCCAACGAAAAGTGGGCAGACTTTTGTTAATTTCACGCCTATGACCTTAGTTTGACTGAATCAGGTAATATGGTACTCAGTTTTTGATGAAGACAGAACACATTGAGCGCGAACTGACGATTCCTACGGAGTGCGTCGGTCTGCGATTAGATCGCACATTAGCCATGTTGTGGCCTGATCTTTCGCGTGCAACGATCCACAAGTGGATTCTGGACAAATCGCTGCAAGTCAATGGTGTGGACTCAAAACCTTCTTATCGCGTTAGAGGGCGTGAACATGTTCGCGTTCACGCCTTACTGAGTGCGGGTTTAGACTGGGAAAGTAAAGAAGAAGTTCCGTTCAAAATATTACATGAAGACGAACATTTACTCGTGGTAGAAAAACCTGCTGGCGTGGTTACCCATCCCGGACCGGGAAATGAAACCAACACACTGGTAAATGGCCTCATATCCCATCGCGAGGAGTTGGTTCAGCTCCCAAGAGCTGGCATCGTACATAGATTGGATCGCGACACGTCGGGTATCCTGCTGGTAGCGGCATCAGCAATCGCTTGTACGAAACTTACCGAACTCATAGCTAGACGTGAAGTCTGCCGACTATATGTGTGCGTAATGGAAGGTCTCATGGAACAAGTAACGGTGGTTGATCTCGCTATTGGTCGGCATGTCAAAACGCGAACCAAGCAACAAGTTCGGCAAGATGGAAAACCTGCTCGCACTGAATTTCGGCCGCTCGAACAGTTTCGTAGTCATACCTATGCTCAAGCTCGATTGGACACAGGTCGAACACATCAGATTCGAGTCCATGCAAGTTCGTTGTCGGTACCACTTGTTGGAGATGTAACCTATGGCGCGAAAGGACGACTCCCTAGCACTCCCCTACCGGAATTAGTCGACGCGATTCGTGGATTTACTAGGCAGGCATTGCATGCGAAGTCCTTAGAGTTTAAGCACCCGATTTTTGAGACGGAGCTGCGTTTTACTAGTGCAATACCCGAGGACATGCAAGCGTTGCTCGAGGTATTACGACGCGACAATGTAGAATTCTTGGGCGATTGAGTGCGAATCCATCGATTTCCCTTGCTTCCGTTGAAACACCGTATGTTCGAATGACTCCGATGCTAACTGCTGATGAGATGCTCGTACGAGCTTTGATTGATCAGGGGATCGCGCACATTTTTTGGCATCCGGGTGGGGCTAGTTTTCCCTATCACCGTGCCCTCTCGAAATGTGAGGAGATTGCTTTCGTGTTATGTCGACACGAGGTTGGAGCTTGTCATATGGCTGACGGATACGCCCGGGCAACTGGACGACCGGGAGTTGTCATGCTCACTTCGGGGTCTGGTGCCACGAATTCAATTACGGGGATTGCAAACGCCTACATGGATTCGGTTCCGATCATCGTAATTTGTGGTCGCGATTCAGTTGGACATTCGGTTGCGACTCAGCTCGACGAAACTGATATGATTGGCGTTTCTCGCCCCGTCGTGAAACATAGTTATATAGTACCCACAGCGAATGATTTACCTCGCATCGTTCGAGAAGCTGTTTTCGTAGCAACTAGCGGTCGTCCAGGACCCGTAGTAATCGACCTACCGAGATCAGCGTACGAGAGTACTGTGAAGTATGAATACGAGAGGTCTGAGCAGATATCGCTTCGTGGATATCGTCCAGCAGAAAGTGGGCACACCGGCCAGATTAGGAAGGCTTTAGAAGCATTACTTCAAAGCGAGCGTCCAGTGATCTATGCGGGCGGTGGTGTGATTCAAGGTGATGCGTCACCGGCACTCTTGACTTTCGCGGAGTGTCTGGATTTACCGGTTGTAACTTCACTCATGGGTTTAGGAGCCATTCCAGGTGCCAACCGGCTGTGTCTTGGAATGCTCGGTATGCATGGTAGTGGGTTAGCAAACAACGCGATTGCTCACTCAGATATAGTTCTTGCGTTAGGTACTAGATTTGACGATCGTGCGACCGACGACCCTGAACAGTTTTGCCCCCGAGCGAAAGTCATTCACGTTGACATTGATCCGTCATCCATATCGAAAACGATCATCGCGGATTTGCCAATCGTGGGACCGGTTAACGAAGTTTTGAACATTTTGATTCAGCTAGCGAACGACAAACAAGAGCTCCAATCAAAAAGAAACGTTCGGTATTTGTCGTGGTGGAAACAAATCGATGATTGGCGGCAGCAACCGTCGGGAGAAGAGCGACACACCAAGGAATCTGACAGTTCCAATCGCATACATCCACAAGACGTGGTTCAAACTCTCTACGATGAAACCCGCGGTGAGGCGTTCATTACTACTGATGTTGGTCAACATCAAATATTTGTCGCGCAGGGGTACAAGTTCTCAACACCTCGACGTTGGGTCACCCCGGGAGGTCTTGGCACGATGGGCTTCGGTTTGCCTGCAGCACTCGGTGTTCAATTTGCCGTCCCACAAGGAATGGTCGTTTGCATTACGGGCGAGAGTAGTTTTTTAATAAACCTGCAGGAACTGTCGACATGTGCGCAATATGATTTGCCAATCAAGGTGTTTTGTTTTAACAACGGAACTCTGGGTATGGTTAATCAGTGGAACCAGATACAGGGGCACGAAAATGAATTTCTCGGTTATGCGGAGTCCATGCCGGATTTTGTTCAATTAGTCGAGTCATTTGGCCATCGCGCACTCAGGGCGACTTCACTCGACGAGTTAAAACAAGCAGTCTATCTCGCCTTTAGCGAAGAATATAAGAACCAAACAGTATTCGTTGATGTTTGGGTCGATCCAAATGTGCTAGTACTTCCAACCAAAAAACGCGGTTCCGGCACGAGTACAGAGGTACCCGTCGATAGTTGAAGACGAGCATGAAACAGCTTTTAGCCATATTGTTTGAGAATGAAGCAGGCGCGCTCGTACGTGTTCTAGGTTTATTTGCCCAAAGAAACGTAAACATCGAATCTCTGTCAGTTGCACCGACGGAAGACACCACCATGTCAAGATTGACGCTATTAACCTTGTCGGATGCACAAACCATTGAACAGATTACTAAACATCTCAATCGATTGGTTGGTGTGGTTAAGGTCATAAACTTAGTTCATGTCGAACACGTGGAACGCGAACTGATGTTGGTGAAAGTGTGCGCTGAAGGCGACGAGCGTCAGGAAATTAAACGAACGTGTGATATTTTTCGGGGACAGATCGTAGACGTTACGACCAACACATACACTATTCAACTGGTCGGACCGACCGCGAAACTTTTAGGATTTTTGGAAGCTATTGGACGCGCTCACATTCTTGAGGTCGTAAGGTCTGGGACGTGTGGGATTACCCGAGGCGCGAAAGTACTGAGTGCAGGACCGAAAGGAGCATAGATGCGAGTTTATTACGATAAAGATTGTGACTTATCCATTGTTCAAAACTGTAGAGTAGCGGTACTTGGGTACGGATCTCAAGGACATGCCCATGCGAACAATCTACGCGATAGTGGCGTTAAAAATCTCGTAGTCGGACTCTATGAAGGGGCTCCTTCCGCCGAGAAAGCCCGAAACGCTGGATTTACGGTCCAACCCGTTGCTGAATCCGTTCTTGAATCGGACATTGTGATGATTCTTCTACCTGATGAAATCCAACGAGACGTGTATCGAGAACATATTGGTCCAAACTTAAAACAAGGTGCGGCGATCGCTTTCGCACACGGCTTTAACGTCCACTATGACCTGATCTCACCAAAGGAAGATATTGATGTTATTATGGTGGCTCCAAAGGGACCAGGACACACATTACGTGCAAACTATGAGAGTGGTATCGGTATGTTAGCACTCTATGCAGTAGCACAAGACTATTCTGGCCGAGCTTTGGATACTGCGTTGTCATATGCAATGGCTATCGGAGCGGGTCGAGCAGGAATAATTGAGACTACGTTTCGAGAAGAAACAGAAACCGATTTGTTCGGTGAACAAGTTGTCTTGTGTGGTGGAGCAGCCGCTTTAGTACAAGCTGGATTTGAGACTCTCGTAGAAGCAGGGTACGCTCCGGAAATGGCATACTTCGAGTGTCTTCACGAACTCAAACTGATCGTAGACTTCTTTTATGAAGGCGGTATCACCAATATGTGGTATACAGTGTCTAACACGGCAGAATATGGCGGGATATCTCGTGGTGATCGCATCATAACCGAAGAAACTCGGCGCGAAATGCGTGCGATCCTACGTGAGATTCAAACGGGGAAATTTGCGCAAGAGTTTATCGCTGAAAGTCAGGCTGGCGCGACAACCGTAAGCTCGATGCGGAGGCTGAGCAAGGAACACTTGATTGAGAAAGTCGGTGTACGACTACGCGCGATGATGCCTTGGATCGAAGAGAAAAAACTCGTCGACAAATCAGTAAATTGATCTAAAAAAGCGGCGCGGTCGCGATGGCGATGGACAGTTCAATGTCTTTGATCGCGGAAACAACATCTTGTCCGATTAGATCCAACGATCGAATCTGCTCAATCCGATCGGCGACAGTCTCGAGTTGATCCGCCGGTAAGAGTGCATTTAGGATACCCGTCGCGTGGACCAGACAAAGCAGAATAACATCGCGAGGTGTGGGGATATTGTCTGAAAACAATAGTTCATACATACGAAGCTTTGCTTCCTTCTCAGTACGACCGTCGATTACTGGATATCTTCTTGATCGAAAAACCCATAAAAACCGAGTGTCCTGTTGTTCGATAATGCCTTTTCGGATCAGTCCGGCGATGGCTTCATCACGGATGTCATCAACACGTTCAGACACGAATTCAACCCAGTAGCGAATACTTCGTCGTTCAGCAAGATTCGAAATTTCCGCTAAGACTTCATCGGCTACGTTTTGTCTAATAGGTTGAGTGTTGGTAGCATAGAGTTCTTCGAGGTCGGAGTCAATACGTCCGGCTTCGGCAAGTTCCATGAGTATCGCCCCACTCATAGCATATCTATTGGACCAATCGGTGATATGGATAAAAGTACCGTCGTCATCGTGTAGTTGTAAGAGGACAACTTCTTCAGCTATGGTAAGAGTAGGGGTCGTCATGTTTGATATGTTTCAGCGTAGTGAATTTGGTTTACGAACAGAGTTGAAATCCCAAGCGGATGTCAGAGTTGATTTTATGCGTGGCCAGTGCTCGAAGTACAATTTGTACGGTACGCTGTCAGAAATTTATAACTCATTTCACACTGCCAAGGAGCGTAGATGGTATTAATAAAGACAAAGAGAGAAATACCGAGTTCGGAAATCACCCCTGAAGGGGTTTATTTGTCCCGCCGTAAGTTCATTGGACAATCCTCCGCCGTAGTGGCCGCAGGAGCGTTGGCGCAATCTAGTCTTGCGTTACCCGAAAGTTGGATTGAAGATCAGGGGTATGAGCCCGGGGAAGATATTGACGAAGACATCACACCTGAAAAGCATGCCACCAATTACAACAATTTCTTCGAGTTTGGTACTAATAAGGACGATCCCGCGAAACACGCTCATCAGATGACTGTGGATCCGTGGTCAGTTGAAATTAAAGGACTAGTAGAGAAACCGGGAAAGTTGCCTTTAGAAGATCTTCTCAAGGACATCGATTTAGAGGAAAGAATCTATCGCCTTAGATGCGTTGAAGCTTGGTCGATGGTGATCCCTTGGATTGGCTTCCCTGTGAAAACGGTCTTAGACAAAGTGAAGCCGCAGAGTGGCGCGAAATACGTCAAATTTACAACGCTTTTGAGAGAAAGCGAAATGCCAGGCACCAAATCCAGATTTTCTTCCATTGAGTATCCGTACGTTGAAGGTCTTCGACTAGACGAAGCAAACCATCCACTAGCGATTTTTGCGATTGGCATGTACGGGAAAGTGCTTCCAAATCAAAACGGTGCTCCTTTTCGACTCGTGGTACCGTGGAAGTATGGATTTAAGAGTATTAAGTCAATTGTCCAGATTGAGTTAACAAGACGACAACCGAAAACGACTTGGAACTTGTCCGCGCCTCATGAGTATGGTTTCTATGCGAACGTCAATCCTGAGGTTGATCATCCTCGTTGGTCGCAAGCTACCGAGAGAAGACTGCCGCAAGGACTCTTTGCGAGGTCAATCGAAACGAAGATGTTTAACGGCTATGATGAAGTAGCTAGTCTCTACGAAGGATTGAACTTAAAAAGAAATTTTTGAATTGCAATGGATACGCGCGCAATATAGATTGACACAGTGCGCATTTGCAGCGATTTGACTCGCTCAAGGTAAGAATTTGTGGCGCGACCGCGACTGAGTTTTCTTGCGACCAAACCAGCTAAGTGGGTCGTTGGACTGCTGCTCGCTATTCCATTACTCCTACTGCTAAACGATGTACGGATCGAGCTTTTCGATCCTGGTGCTCGCTTAGGACCTAATCCTGGGGATGTTTTAGTCGATCGGCTCGGAACATGGTCGATCAGGTTTCTGTATTTGACTTTGTTGGTATCGTCGATCTCCCGGATATTCAAGATTCCAGTACTCGTGCAACATCGGCGTACCTGTGGGTTGTTTGCCTTTACCTATGTGGTGTTACACTTCACTGCATATCTCTCCGCGATTTTGGGATTCGATTTCAACACACTGTTAGGAGATTTTTCGAAACGTCCTTACATCATATTTGGGATGATCGCATTGTTATTGTTAATACCGCTAGCAATCACCTCGACTCGAGGATGGCGAAAGCGACTCAAGTTGAATTGGAAACGACTTCATCGACTGATATATTTAATCGCGGTTCTAGCACTCATTCACCTCTGGATGCAAGAACGGTCGACATACACGGACACGGTGATTTATGGGTCGATCCTTGTTCTTCTATTTGTTGAGAGAATCGTTCATGCTCTACGACAAAGATTGGCGCGAGCAAACGCTGCTTCCGCGGCGAGTTAGTCGGTAAACTGTGTTACTTTTAAACTAAAACCTAAGGATATTTAGACTTATGACAGCATTAGCAGATCGCAACATTGAACCTCTCTCCAAGGAGTCCAAATCACCTTCTACTGAGGAGATTAAAGAACTGCTGAACGAAATCCCTTCGTGGGCGGTGAACTATTCAGTCGAAGGGAAGTTTTACTATCTTGAACGTAAATTTAAGTGTTCAGCATATCCCGCGGTAGTTTCATTCCACAATCACGTAGCAGAACTTGCTGAGACCGTTCAACATCATCCAGAGATGACCACAGAGTATCACTTCTTGACCGTTAAGTGGTGGTCCCATTCGGTGGGCGGACTGCACTTGAATGATTTCATCATGGCGGCTAAATGTGATCAGATTTTTATTACTGTATAAATGTTTCACGTGGAACATATAGTCCGATTAACTACGGTGATACCGTACTTGAAGCGGACGATCTAGTGGTATGAATTTCGCTAAATCGGTTCGAACACGGGTTCTTTAAAAGGTCTTCCTCCAGTTTGCTGCTTTAGTTATGTTAATTAGACTCAATTGATCATCTACAACATCGAAGAGTTCTAGTATAAGAGGGGCTTAACGGTACACACGCACATCGCGAAGAAGGCCATCAGCAGAATAATGAGGATGGCGAGAAAGTAGTACATTTAGTAGTCTGTGTACGTCGCCTATATTACGGAGACAAAAAAACGTTCAAATCGCAAGGCAACTACATCGGTTCAGTTCGCTAACCGAGAGGGTCTAGTTCTTAAAGTCACGTGACGAATAAAAAAACCTTCACAGTCCCGAAGACGCAAACGCTCGATTAACGGATTATCAGACTGGTGATCCCGAGCAATATTACTTGTTTGAATTTTCGCTGAATATTGCATTGTTTCGAGTCATAGAGAGATAGACTCATAAAACATTTCCGATAAAACACGAATGGGTTCCGGCTGCTTTTGAGGAACGTAAACGAGCGATACAAGCTTATGCTTCCGAGGTATAAAGGGTGTTCTGATTCAGTGTTAGATTAGAGGAGACCCATACTTTCTGACCGTGCCTGCTATTGCTCTTTTAAGCTTCGGTTGACTTACAATTCACTGTCTTCTGACCTAATAGCTAAAGGAAGAGAGATAAGTGAAACAACCTGTAACGCTCCATACCAGACAAGCCATTGTGGATGAGTGGTTTGATTTAAAACGTTTTGAACGATATTATCGATTGCTGAAAAGAAGATATCGACGATATACGATTGCGTTGCAGATTACGGGGGCATTAGCAGCGTTTTTGGCGGTATTTCCTGCTTTGGCACTTGCTCAGAAACTTGATGAACTTCAAGACTTTTTAGATATTGTTGAAGTGTTGGGCATAGCAATACTTCTCGCTCTGTACTTTGTTGATAAGATTTCGAAACTGTCAACAAAATACGACCTGTTAGATCCGGTTATATCGGGATGTTCGTCATTGAACGCCGAAATAAAGGAATTGTGGGATACAATTCAGACAACAGAGGTGTCGGAACAGGAAGCATCAGCCTGGTGCACCAGACTGACCCGTAGTGTGAATATGTTGCTAACTATTCCAGACAAGTTTATTACAGAGGATGATCGTTTACGTGATGAAAGTTCCAGAGAAGCACTTAGTGAACTCGAATATTACATACAAAGGGAGACTACGTAATGAGAAATAAAGATCAGCAAAGTGTAGCATGGAGAGAAAGAGTAGAAAAGAGTGGACCACCGAGAAATCCTAATATTCAACCACCGAAACTTCCACCTGAAAGTCCTCCTAGTAATCCTACGCCACCGCAACCAAGTCCTTCACCTCCTGACAAGAAAGAATAAACTGTCATTCAACGGCATATTAAGGCCGTTGTAGAAACGATTCCTTAATGTTGTAGACTATGTGCGGTTGAAAATCAACAGTACGAAAGAATTTACTCAAAGCATTGAAGAGCGATGCAAAAGGCTGAACCCTAACAAATTCCGAAGCAGCAATTCGCAGGACGCTAGGTTACGTTTGTTGTGATGGAGCCACGATCCGAACCTCGCGGGATGACGATCGAAACAAGAAGAAATAACAACAGAAAATAGCGGAAAACATATTCGTTATTTTTGCCCGATTTTTCTCTGATTATCTTGTCTAATCAGCTGGATTATCTTTTTTTAAAACTTATGAATATGTACGTACATATAATTTATAAAACACGATTTGTAGTTATACTATACGGTTTATAAGGGAACTCGAAAGGAAAAAATGGCTAGAAAAGTAACAGCGACATTAGCGTCAATGCGCAAATCTCGAGAGGAATTAGAACGAGATATTGAAGTTTATCTAAAGGAAGGAATGAGAATTAAATCGGTCCCAGCGGGTGCTACCGGGCAAGACGAGAAAAACCGAAGTAAGCACATTGTGATCTCCCGGAAACCACAACCACCTCGAAAGAAAAAAACAAACGTATAGCGACACGGCGAAGATTATTTCCAACTAGTCCAGCGTTACGACATACCTGTACACTTTTCACGTCAGTTCGAACTTGAGCTACGTGTGTTTACTACTGCCTCACAGTACTTACTTTTCCGTAGGCAACGCACCTTGGTTTAATACATAATGGATTCCAATAAAGTTCAGTGGTTACAGAGAATGGGAATAGATGTATGGCGCCCCCGTACTCTCGACCGCACTCCACCAGACAACGCCCCAAACGAATCCTTGCAAACGTCCGATAGGCTCGAAATCCCTTCTTCTAGCACGAGCACGTCGAAAGCGAAACCACAGTCTCATTCTCTAAAGACTGATTCGCAGCCTTCGACTAAATTGAAGGGGCAGCTCAGCAAGCAACAAAGGCGGTCAAGTCACGGTGTGCAAATTTCCGTCTGTTGTAGCTCGTCAGCGGGTGTGTTACTGATTAAAGATGACGAAGCGCTCAATCGAGAATTCACAGAGGATGTGTTTCGTGCATACCGACTATTAAAGCGAATTGATGATGTTGGGACTGAAGTGTCATTTTTCAGGTTCAACTGGCCGGAAGAAACTCGTCTTGCCCATATCAAGGGTGGAAACGACACCTCGTTAGAAGGAGCTCAACGCGCGTTTCTTGCGGCAGCTAGAAATGCAAGAAATGGACTGCCAAAATTCATAATCGCAATTGGTCAAAAGGCTGTTCAGTTAACGAGCGTTGAAATTTTTGACAAAGCTAGAGTTTTACACTGCGTGGAAGAAGCTGACCCTAGCACGTTTAAGAAGAGTATTTGGGCATTCCTCCGAGATGATCAATGAGTCAAATTTCCAGCCACTGGAGGAATCGGACTTACCGACTGTCGTAGCAATTGAACAGCGCGTGATGCCATTTGGCTGGATTCTGAATACGTTTCGATCCTGCCTGCATAACGATGCTTACGAATGTTGGAAGTTGAACTTTGATGAGAGTTTGATCGGTTACTGCATTTTGTACTTCGTTGGTCCTTCGGTACAACTATTGAATTTGTGCGTCGATCTCCCATTTCAAGGAAAAGGCTTTGGTAGGGATCTCTTGTGTTTTGCTTTAGCTCGCTGTAGAGAGAAAGAGGCGCGCGAAATTTTTCTTGAAGTGCGTGTTTCGAACACGGTCGCCCAACAACTCTACAGCACAATGGGATTTAGAAAAATCGATCGTCGGATAGACTATTATCAGTCTCCAAACGGGCGGGAACACGCAGAGGTGTTTGCTCTAAAGTTAATGTAGACACCAATCTAGTGTAAATGCAAAAAACGAGTTCGTCAATCTTCTTTCCCTTCAAATACTGTACCGGGGGGTACATTTTTGGACACTAGAAATGACTATTAGAGAATCGGTCGACAAACGTCGAACCTTCGCCATCATCTCCCATCCAGATGCAGGAAAAACTACGGTCACCGAAAAACTACTGTTGATGGGCAATGCGATCCAATTAGCGGGGACCGTAAAAGCGAAGAAAAGTGGACGGCAAGCAAAGTCAGATTGGATGGCGTTGGAGCAGCAGCGTGGGATTTCAGTTACAACATCGGTGATGCAGTTTGATTACCAAGGCTATGTCGTGAATCTATTGGACACTCCTGGGCACGAGGACTTCTCTGAGGACACCTATCGTACTCTCACTGCCGTTGATTCAGCAGTCATGGTCATTGATGGAACTAAAGGGGTGGAGCCAAGGACCCGGAAACTTGTTGAAATTTGTCGGATGCGCGACACACCCATCGTGACTCTAGTCAACAAGTTGGACCGAGAATGCATGGATCCTTTAGACATGATCAGTCACATCGAAGACGAACTTCAGGTGGAGTGTATTCCAATGAGTTGGCCGATCGGTTCGGGTCGATCGTTGCGGGGTCTCTACCGATTAGACACCGACGTGCTAAAAATTTACGAACATGGACACGGTAGTACTACCTATGAATACCCACTAATCCGGGGGTTGGATACTCCCGAAGCAAAACAGCTGCTTGGGGTAGACTACGATGAATCCGCGGACACGATTGAATTGCTCAAGGGTGCCGGCCATGTTGCAGACCATCAGGAGTATCTTGAAGGTCGGCAGACCCCCGTCTTCTTTGGTTCAGCATTACAGAACTTTGGCATTACCGATTTGATGGATGTCTTTGTCGAAAAAGCACCGCCCCCGCTTGAACGCGAGACCGATAATGGTATAGTTTCCCCATACAGTGACACGTTTAGCGGATTTATATTTAAGATTCAAGCGAACATGGATCCTCAGCACAGAGATCGCATCGCTTTTCTGCGCGTTTGCTCTGGTTCTTACCGAAAGGGTATGAAGATGCGCCACGTAAGGTTAGATCGGGACGTCAAGATCGCGGATGCGGTTACTTTTATGGCGGGCGATAGGGCGAGAGTGGAAGAAGCATATGCTGGGGACATCATCGGATTGCACAATCACGGAACGATTCGCATTGGTGACACGTTCTCTGAAGGAGAAAAGATTCAGTTCAAGGGTATTCCCAATTTCGCACCAGAATTATTCAAGAGGGTGCGGGCAAAGAATCCCTTACACGCCAAACGCTTACATACAGGAATCAAACAACTCTCCGAAGAAGGGGTTACCCAAGTCTTCAACAAATTGTCCAACAACGAAGTGATCTTAGGTGCAATTGGTCAGCTACAGTTCGACCTCGTTGCGTTTCGTCTTGAGAATGAATATGGAGCAGAATGCGCCTACGAACCCTGCAACATCTATACAGTTCGATGGGTCAACACTGACGATACTAAGTTATTGCATGAGTTTTGCGCTCGTACGCAATCGCAATTAGCGCGAGACGGCGGGGATCACTTAGCGTTACTAGCGACATCGAGACCCAACTTACAACTTATTCAAGAGAGGTGGCCAGAAGTGTCGTTCACCCCCAGTCGCGAACACGCGTCAGTGGCGACGCGATAGAAGAATTTCCTCGGTCCTAGGAGACGTTACTCCCAGTCTCCATCGGTCATGTCGGAGTATGGATTCGTCGGATCCATCTTGACAGTTTTATTCCATCCTGGAATGGTGATCTCATCTGTTTTCAAGACTAGGTCTTCCCCTTCCACGACTCCTTCTCCGTACATATAAACGGTCGCTACTCCATCTCGGATCGTATCTTCATCATTTTTCACGATTTGTTCTCGGACAGAGTCATTTCGCTTGCGATATTCGGCATACTCTCGGTTTCCGTATCGAGTTCGTAACATTCTTTGCGTTTGGATCGGTGAAACTACAACACCTGTCGCATTGTTTCCCCCAAAACCCTTGGAATTAACCAGGGCAACGTCGATTCCGTTATCAGGGTCAACGTGAATGTGATCCGGACCGATTTGAAGATTGCTGTCATGAACATCTTCCGCGACTTGGTCTATGGACTTAATTCCTGGGATAATTCCATGTCGCCAAGTTCCAAGTGCACTGGTAAGTTGATCCCCAGCGGCAGCGGCGAGAGTATGACCTAAGTAAGCTTTTACCGCTGACACGGGCCATTTTGCGATGCCGTGAACTTTTGCGAGCTCGTTCAATATATGTGATTCAGTTACCCGATTTTGTGGTGTTCCAGTACCATGAGCATGAATGAACGATCTTTGTTGCAACGATTCGGATCCGAACATGGATCGTGCCAAATTCATCGCTTTAGCGACAGTCAAGTAGTTGCCTATTCCAGGGCCAGGAATAGACTTCTTGTAGCCGTCTGCGTTAATGAATACAGAAGGTACGGACCCATAGACCTCTGCACCAAGATCAATGGCAAGTTTATCATCCATAAGCACAACATATACTGCCGCTTCGGATAGAGTGAAGCCAGCATTGGACGAAAAAGGTCGGCACGTACGCCGATGATCTAGTTCATTAGTGCCGTATAAAGCCAACATCGCTTCATCTTCGGCTATTGCCCCCATGATGCGGTAGGCTTCAATGAGATCCGCGACAATCGGAGCTTCGGCACCGCCTACCATTGCCACGCGAGCACGTCCTTGAGTGATATCGTCAATTCCTTGTTTCATGTTGTACAGAAAGGTCGCACAAGCACCCATCGCACCTCCCGTACCTCCGACGGAACCAAGTACGTAAGCGTTTACGAAATCTGCGGGCATTTCAGCGAGACTGAGTGCAGCCTGTTTCGATGTTGGACGTTTACCTAGACAGGGGGCTTGTAGTAAGCCACAAAGACTATCGGCGTCGCACTGACCCAGAGCACTACACGCATACGCGGAGACTTCTTCTGGCCTTATGTTGTCTCGGATGCGCGACCATGGTATTCCTGTGGACAACAGAGCATCCGAAGCACCATAGATTGTCATTTGCAACCCTCTTGGATGACTTCTACTTGGATAGGTCTTGGCTGGGTTGAAACCTGTTGGTAGCTGCCCGGCAGCGGTTACTTTGGATGCTCTGGTCTCCGGTAGAAGTAAGGGGACTTTAGAGTCGATCTCAACGGAAGTTCTTTTTCCATCCTGAGCTACTACGGTCCATCCCTCTGGCAACGGATCAGGCATTTGTCGCCGAGGAATCGCTACTTGTATGGATTCGTCGGTCGGATGAAAACTGGTAGCTCGTTTAGCAGGAACATTGTCCGTGTCAAATCGTTCAATCTTGCGTATAAGTGTGTGATTTAGTATGTATTCTCGGACTTCGTAAGTGAGAGCACTAGCGTCCAACCCCATCAAACTTTGTAATGCTCGGTAGGTGTGCTCTACATCTGATTGTGGGAGTTCGTCTATTACTAGGCGTCTATACGCGTGGTGATTGGAGATTCGACCGGCTGGATTTATTCCTCCGAATCCCACGATTAGGGGTAGTGATGTCAACGGACTAGGGTACCTTAATTATTGAAAAGCGCGCGGCAAAGTAAACATCTATGCAGTTAGAGAGAGGAACTCTAATCTCGTTCCAAAGCTATAGCAGTACCTTCTCCACCACCAATGCACAGTGACGCAACACCGCGTCGAAATTTTTGGGCTTGCATTGCGTGTGCCAGTGTCACAATAAGTCTAGAACCTGTGGACCCAAGAGGGTGTCCTTGGGCGCAAGATCCACCGTATACATTGACTCTCGCGGGATCGAGTTGCAATTCTTGAATCGCCAACATCGTGACCATAGCGAATGCTTCATTAATTTCAAAGATGTCGACCGACTCTTTCTGCCACCCAGTCTTTTCCAACAAAGCACGAATTGCGAGAATAGGCGCTAGAACAAATTGCGAGGGGTGTAGCGCGACTGATACATGTGCGACGACTCTAGCAAGCGGGTCTACTTGAGCTTTTGCTGTGACTTGTTCGTTTGCTAGTACGATCGCGGAGGCACCATCCGAAATCGAGCTAGCGTTGGCTGCCGTTATCGTACCGTTTTTCGCGAATGCGGGGCGCATGGTTGGAATTACGCCGACACGAGATTTGCGTGGTTGTTCATCTTCGCCTAGTTCATCCAGTGTTGAAATTTCTTTAGCTAACACCCCAGAGTCCATGGCATGTAGTGCCTTTTTTAAAGACCCTATTGCAAATTCATCCATCGAATCTCTAGTCATTTGATGCAAGTCAGCGATCTCCTGCGCAAAGCTACCCATGGATCGACCACTTTCCGCGTCTTCCAATCCGTCGCAGAACATCGCATCTTGCATCGTCTTGTGTCCCATTCGTAAGCCAAGCCGAGCTTTAGGCACCAAATAAGGTGCATTGGTCATACTCTCCATTCCGCCGGTTACGATGCACTTTGCGCGACCGACACTGATTAAGTCAGTTCCTAGCATCGAAGCTTGCATCCCTGAACCACAAACTTTATTCACCGTAGTCGTAGGTGTTTTCTCACTGATACCAGCACTTAACGCTGCCTGTCGGGCTGGTGCTTGTCGCAAACCCGCACTGATGACGTTTCCCATAAACACTTCATCAACGACGTCCATCGAAATCGTAGCGTCTTCAGTAGCGGATCGAATTGCGTGTGCCCCTAAATCAGGAGCAGTCAATTTGGTAAGAGCTCCTTGAAAGCTACCGATAGGTGTACGTTTTGCCCCGAGAACAAACGTATTCATTCTGTTGTTGGCTTCGATTTAGAGACTAATTCGGCAAAGTTACAAGGTCGAAACGACTCATCAAGTTGTTCGACGAGAATCTGTTCCCATGCTAAACGGCATGCTCCAGTCGATCCAGGAAGCGCGAATATAAACGTACCGTTAGCGAACCCAGCGAGTGCCCGAGATTGAATAGTGGAAGTGCCGATGTCAGAAAATGATAGGAACCGAAACAACTCGCCAAAACCATCGATCTGCTTGTCAAACAAAGGCGTTAGCGCTTCAGGCGTGGAATCTCGACCACCAAAGCCCGTTCCGCCAGTCGTGACTATGACTTCAATCTGATCATTGCTAATCCACTCCGAGATGATGGCACGTATCGCGTAAATGTCATCGCGCACAATTTTCCGAACAGGTACGACATGGTGCGATTCTTGCATGGCAGTAACGAGGTAGTCGCCAGAAGTATCGTTCGCGGAGGTTCGAGTATCTGAAATGGTGAGCACCGCAATGTTCATTCAGACTAATTTAATGATCAATTTAACAGTGAAACAGTATCAAACAACTATAAAGAAACGCATTGTAACTGTGAATTTCATCAAATGATATGGACAATATGTAGTAACTCATAGAAATTTTTGCCTTTGAACGACGAACGACTCTTCTTAAAAGCGGAACGGATCGCACAGGATTTCAACCTATTTCCTTCAGCAGATCCGAAGTCTGAATATCCAGTACGTGGATTGTTAAGCACTCGCGATATTGCAACTCGAGTGGCCGAACTGGAGAGTATGGGAGTCGATGCCTATATTGAGCAGGTGGTGGCTCCAGCGGAAATGCCGGACCGCACACCCGCCTCCGATATCATCCACCAGCTTGGAAAAGTTACCCAAGCCACGAGCAATGGTCCTTACTTTGACGCCATCGTGGAAATGGAATTTCCCGAGGATAAACGTCTTGTCGCGTTTTTAGCTCAGGATCGTAATCATCGTAATGGAGTGTGGGGTCCAGAAGAGCACTTTGCGGCAGCGGAGTTTGTCCAAGCATGTACGCGTCGCTCCATTCCTATCGTAAGTCTTATGGACACTCCAGGAGCTGCCGCGGACGAAGAAGCTAATCGAGGAAACCAAGCTCATAACATTTCTCGATTGATCGCGGTCATGTCTGACATCGATGTCCCTAACTTAGGAGTCATATTTGGCATCGGGTATTCTGGAGGCGCGATCCCGTTGGCAGCAAGCAATATGATCCTGTCCGTTCGAGATGGCTTGTTTAGTACCATCCAACCACGAGGGTTAGCAAACATTGCTCGACGATTGAATCTGTCGTGGCAGGAGTGTGCGAAACACGTCGGAGTTTCCCCATTCGAACTCATGGAACAGGGATGTATTGACGGGATTATTGACTATGTCCCAGGCGAAAAAGACGAGAAGCTGGACAACTTTAGACAAGCTATCGTAACTGGAATTTCTTCGATCGAAGCGAGTTCCAAGACCTTTGTCGCACAAGAGAAAATGTTTCTTGAGGAGTATCGGCATGTCTTAAACCGGTATTTATTCCCAACTGAACGAATGAAACAAACCGAAAGTGCTTCACTCTTTGAATTCGTCGAAAACCCCACTGATTATCTCAATGTGTTTGGTGTCGCGTATCGGTTTTCCCGGTTTTTGCGGGTTCGACGCCGTATCAAATCAACCAGTACTAATCAATATGGACGTTTAGCTCACAGAGAGATTCCAGAGGGCGAGCTACAGAAGCGAATGGATTTGGATCGTAGGCGCGCGTTCTTCCGTTGGCTTCAAGATCCTGACCGCGTTGTGTATGACGATGCGCTCAAGACGGCGTGGCGTACCTATGTTAGTCGCAAAGCTGCGTTGGGTGAGAGTCGCAATCGATTGCAGCGTATGTTGTTTGGTGAGCCGCGGCACAATTTTGAGACTTCCCGGAGTAATCTATTTGGTAGTGTTGGGGCGTTTTTGGTCAATCGTTGGAAAGTCGATTCCACGGGAAATTTGAAACTCCTTCTCGACTACTTGCGCCATGAGACTGCCCGGTACGATTTGATCCATCCAATGGAACTAATCAATCCTCGAGAATTACTTGAGCGAATTGATCATGACTCCGGTTTCGGCGCAGATCTCCGGCATCGTTTGACGCATCAAGGTACGCGAATTTTCCATGCTCCAGATGTTGATGACTTGACTGATGAACAAGTCGCGCACCAACTCACCTTAGAACTCAACTTGGCGATTACGGGAGAGAGTTTCAACAGTGACACCCAACAATTACCTGTCATAGCTGATGAAACTCAACGTCAGCAAGAAATTGCAACGCACAATAGAAGACTGGTCGACCGAACGTACGCAAAGTATTTGCGGGGTCGTAGCGTGGGCTTCGCCGTCGTTGATGAAGAATCCGTGACCACCGTGTTAGACGTTATTCAGATTCCTGAGTTAAAGACTTCCTTCGTAGAGGAATTTGAGAACCAGTTGATTTTCGATGCGGTTTACAACGGGGTAATCAAGAGTTTAGAGTCAATTGCCGCGGAGGCGAAAGCGACTCAATCGTTAGAGCCGTACACGGTACGACAACTTCTCTTGACGCACAGTGAACAAGGAATTCGAGATGCCCTGAGTCACGCATTGGATCAAGGAACCTCTGTTGAAGAATTACAAGCTCGTTTCTTTGCGTGGTATCTCAGATTCTCCACTCTTCCAAACTTTCGAAAATTCTTGCTCACCGTCGAGGAATGGAAGAAAGCAAGCTTCTCTCATTTGTCAGATACGTTGTTCGTCGTAGTAACGTTTCTGTTTGAGAAAATTCTTGTTTCGTATTTGAGGTATGAAGGGGAGGGAATTCGGTACGCTGGAAAAATCACCCCGCGCAATATCGGTCGTCGTCGCGACTTTTGGAATCGTTTAAACAACGCCTATCGAGACTTACAGTTACAACAAGTTCTATCGAGTTATAAGAAGTCCAAGAAAATCACCTATCAAGCATTTCGAGACGAGTTTTTCTCGGATTTTGAAGAACTCTTTGGAGATCTCATCAGTGGAGATCCTGTGGAATTTCCTGGCTTTAGACTCGCGATCGAAAGTGCTTTAGATGACAGTGAACCGCCTTGTGGAACGGTGACTGGAATAGGCACTTTCAAGGGTGTGGAAGGTGATTTGAAGTTTGGCGTTGTAATTTCAAATTCTCGTTTTCAAGCCGGCGCGTTCGACATGGCGAGTGCCGAAAAGTTCTGTCGACTGTTACACCGTTGCGCGGAACTCACGCTCCCTGTAATTTGCTTTATTTCTTCTGGTGGTATGCAGACCAAGGAAGGTGCTGGCGCGCTGTTCTCGATGGCGGCGATCAACGATCGGATTACACATTTCGTCCGAGACTATGACTTACCGGTAATCGTGTTTGGCTACGGCGATTGCACAGGAGGTGCTCAAGCAAGCTTTGTTACTCATCCGCTGGTGCACACCTATTACTTTTCGGGGACGAGCATGCCATTTGCAGGGCAAATTGTGGTACCAAGCTACTTACCCTTAGATTCCATCCTCTCAAATTATTTAATCACTACCCCCGGTGCAATGCAAGGGTTGGTCAAGCATCCGTTTTACCCCGAACTTGATGAAGAGTTGAGAGAGATTGATCCTGACATTCCGGTACCAAGTGACACTGTTGTTGAAGTCGTCGCAGGTGTAATGGAAGGGTCATTGACCGCGGTTACGACTAAACACCTCCCAAGAATCGAGCGTCGCGTTCAAGAAGCTGATTTGTTTCGACCGGTTCGAAGAGTTCTTGTTCATGCTCGAGGGTGTGCGGCTGCGAAGATCGTCCGTATCGCACAAGAGCATGACATTGAAGTGGTGCTCGTTCAATCAGATCCAGATATGGATTCGGTTGCTGCCGATCTACTCACTGACAAAGACGAACTAGTATGTATTGGTGGGAGCACGCCGGATGAAAGCTATTTGAACGCTAGATCTGTACTCACCATTGCTGAACAGTTTGGCGTTGACTCATTACATCCGGGAATTGGGTTTCTTTCGGAGAATAGCAACTTCGCTGGATTGACGCGTACCCACGGTATCAACTTTATCGGCCCACCCGTAAAAGCGATGGAAACTATGGGGAATAAATCGAACGCTATCAACACAGCGTTAGGGTTAGGAGTTCCAGTGGTGCCAGGCAGTCATGGTATTGTGAATGATGTCGAACAGGCAATGGAAATTGTCGACAAAATAGGATTTCCGATACTAATCAAAGCGGTGCACGGTGGTGGCGGAAAGGGAATTCAACTAGTCGAGTCACAAGAAAATTTCCTAGAGCTATTTCAGCGGGTGTCTGTTGAAGCTAGAGCGGCGTTTGGAAGTGGAGACGTCTATTTAGAACGGTTTGTACAAAAATTGCGTCACATCGAAGTACAGGTACTCAGGGACCGGCACGGGAATACGAAAGTATTGGGCTTACGAGACTGTAGTGTCCAACGGAATAGACAAAAAGTGTTTGAAGAGTCTGGTTCCACAATGCTTCCCACTAAATTAGTTAAAGAAGTGTTTAAACACAGTACAGCATTGGCTGACGAGGTCGATTATCTAGGTGCAGGTACCGTGGAGTTTATCTATGACGTAGTTAAGCAAGAAGTATATTTCATGGAAATGAACACACGTCTACAAGTAGAGCATCCCGTAACAGAGCAAGTTTCCGAAGTGGACATTGTTGGTGAGCAGTTCCGTATAGCGTCCGGTGAGAGTATTGCAAATTTGAAGGTAGGCAGTCGTGGTTATTCCATCGAGGCTCGTATTAATGCCGAACAAGTCGTGCGAGCGGCTGATGGTAGTCTAACTTTTCGACCAAGTGCTGGTCGCATTACTCACTGTTCTTTCCCGAATAACGCTCGTATTGATGTCATTACGATTGCAGCACAGGACAAGTTTATATCACCCTACTATGACAGCATGATCGCACAGGTGATCGCACAAGGGTCGACCAGAAATTCTGCTGCTGATCGTTTGTTTAAGTTCCTTGACAAAGTGAAAATTGAGGGAATTGGGACAAATATTGCACTTCTAAAGCGCGTGTTGAAAGATGAGATTTTTCGTAGCGGCGAGTTTACTACAGACTACCTACCAGAATTTTTGGAACGTACGGATGCAGATTCGCTGATTGCTGAAATGGAAACTATGAAAGGGCATGAAGACGCACAAGTAGGGTTGGATGCACTGCGCATTGAAGACAGCGATGAATTGAAAGTGCTTTCACCCTCTACTGGGATTTTTTACACCAAACCTACTCCAACAGAGAATGACTACGTACAACCTGGTGACTCCATCTCGGTGGATCAGACTCTTTGTCAGATTGAAGCGTTCAAAATCTTCACTCCACTACGTTTAAAGGACTTGAACTCAGGGTCCGAGTTACTGTACCCCGAAAACACCGAATATAAGGTAACGCGAGTAAACGTTGATACGGGTCAACAGGTGAATCAAGGCGATTTGTTGTTCGTGGTTCAACCTGGAGCGAACTAACACTAAGAGGTTAGTCGTCTAATCTGAACAGTTCTACGTACCTTTGAACTGAAATCTAGCGCGGCCTAGATCGCGAGCTAGATTTTTGTCTTTAACCTGTTACTCGTCCTTCCCCTCGCTTGGATGCACGAAAACGCAAATCAATGACTCGCCTAAACATTGAATAGTTGTCTAGTGGCTCAATCTATTCGACAGTATCAGATGCGTCTTCCTCAGGTTCCGTTAATGGAGATAGCTCTAAGCTTTCGATCAATTCTTTAAGAGTTTCTACTTCCTTCTTGACGAGTTCCACGACTTCTTCACCAGTAATCTCTCCGTTCTCATCAGTGTCCAACTCTTTGAATTGACTTCTCAATGCCTCATCCCGCTCTTCATCGGATAGTGCTTTGTAGTCGTCCGCCCATTCCTCTTCCGGCACGTTTTCCAATTCCGATAGCGACAATGAACCGTTTTTGTCTGTGTCGAATTTTTCGACCTTTGCGGCCCAATTCTTTTCCATTTCCTCAATGGCTTCATCAAATGGTGAATCAGTACCAGCAAAAGTAAGGTTAAATATGCTAACCGTTGCTCCTACCATAGACTCCACTAGTTCATCCATCGTCTCTAGTGAAACATCGGGAAATTCATTTTCATCAGTATCTGCTTGCGCTTTTTCAAGCTTCGTCAAAGACTCACCTGAGGATGTTGTAGCATCCGTTTCGTCCGCGTTTTGAGTGAGCGCGCTCAAGGCAAATAAACTTGCAAGTGAACTCACGGCAAAGATCTTAATATGTTTCATAATAATTTCCTGAATTGAAAAATGTTCAGTTGAGTTTCGAGTTCGGAGAACTTCTTCTGATACAAGATACAAAGTCGTACCTAAGGGTTACCTAACGGTTTGGACCACCCAGTTCTGTGCATGAGTCAATACCTTTCTATGAATTCGAGCTCTTCCTTCTCTGGTAAGAGAAACACGACTGGCTGTTCACACTCTACACTCGTGAAAGTCTTGATTGTTTTGTCGAGAAAGTCCCCCGAAAACAATGATGAACCTTGAAAGCGACGAACTTTCGAAAAGACTTCGTAATATTCGCAGCTATCGTTGTACTGATATAGAAATTCGACTCTTGCAACATCAATATTTACTAGGGGTGCCTGCGCTTGACCGTCATCGCTAGCGAGAGTGAGCAACAGGATGATCGGTGCTTTTTGCTTGGTGTCAACGGTCAACTCGGCGACCCAATCCACCTTTCTTAAAACGCTAACCGCATCACTATCTAAATTCGGTGCGACCAAACGAGGAGTCAATGGGAATCGAAACCTCACTGAAGACTTGCTCTCGGATACAACCGTACCCTTTGCTAATTCAAACGGATTGTTGGGTACATATGAGATTGGAGAATCCCGATAGTGTCTCAGATCTTCGTTCCCCTCTCGTTTCATCACACCTGACTCAGAAATGATCCATACAGCCTCTTCTTCACTAGGGAAGGCTTTATTTCCACGTGCATCGAGTGAAAACGTAAAAGTACAGAGAGGTACACCGGAGTAAATCTTGCTCAACGCACTTGCGATTAGGTCTCGGTGCTCTTTGGGTTCGCGCACGGTTTTGGGGACAGTCAATAAGATAGTTTACAGGAGGAATTAATCGATGACTGATTCTAAGAAAAAGCGAACTCGGAGAAGTTTTAGCGACG
>VXUA01000046.1 GCA_009837185.1 Gammaproteobacteria bacterium
AAGTTACTCAATTCGATTGTAAAAATCTCGTATGCCATCGCCGGTGATTCGAATCACGATCGCAGTAGGATCTCCATTTGGCAGATGACTACCGGTTTCAGGGTTCTTTTTCTTGGCCTCTTCTTTAGCAATTTCAGGATCGGACTCTTTCTCTCCCTTCTTCACAGCCTTTTTGTCTTTTGTAGTGTCAGCCTCTTCGTTAGTTGAAGCAGTCGACGCTGATTCATCACCATTTTCTGAACTGTCCGAAGTAGCTTTCTCTTCGCCTTTGGATTTGTCAGTGGTCACCGATTCTTTTTCTACTGCTTCTTCCGAGTTCTCTACATTCTCTGCGTCCTGAGCCGCTACGGAACCAATCACGAAGATGAACCCAAAAAACACTACCCAGAAAGGGAACTTCTTGAAAAGGCTTTTTTGTTCAATCACTGTTGTTCTACCGTGTGACATGCAAACACTCCTCCAATAGCTTTTAAATCGATTGCTTCAGCCAGAATTATATCCCAATTTTCGATCACTTTGCACAGTCTGCTACTCAACCAATTCACGTATTCGCGACCAGTAATTTCTAAGGTAAAACTCTCAAACCGAGATGAGTGGGCGGTCGAACGAGTTGAATGATGGTCTTCGTTTTACGAACGCGTTCAAATTCGCACGGACTTAGCCTCGGGTTGGTCCGCCTGTACGATGGGTAATGCGCGTATAGGCTTCCTCCCGCGTTAGTTCCGTGAGTTGTGCCAATACAGTTGCAACCTGCGTCGGTTTCAGATAGGGTTGTAACACCTGAGAGAGTTTCTCTTCAGACCACACCAACTGAGATTGGGGACTGCAATCAATCACTAGTACGAGCTCGCCCTTAATGCTTGTTCTAGTCACAAATTCTTCGTACAACTCGCGGAGAGTCGTGTAGACGTACTCCTCAAATCGTTTGGTCATCTCACGACCAAGGAACACTTGACGCTCCCCCATGTCTAAATCTAACATATCCTGAAGTGTGTTGACGACGCGGTGCGGGGACTCAAACAAGACAGTAGGAGTGTCCGCAACACTTAGTCGCTCCAGCTGTTCAGTTCGTTTTCGGCCACGCTTCGCCAAGAACCCACAAAAACGATATTCATGCAAAGGAATGGGACAAACGGAAGCAAGTGTCATAACCGCACTAGCCCCCGGTACTGGTACCGTTGGAATTCCAGCAGCGAATGCTTCCCGAACTAATTGAAACCCTGGGTCAGAGACCAACGGTGTCCCAGCATCGGATACAATCACTACATCTTGAGCCGATTTGAGAGTTGCCAAGATTTGTTTCGTGGCATGATCTTCACATGCATCGTTCAGCAGGATATAGTGCTTGTCCTGTTCACTAATCCTCAAGGTTTGCAACAACGTCTTTGTTCGTACCACACTCTCGCAACCGATGACTGATACAGTTGAAAGAATTCGTTTCGCTCGGATCGTTATGTCTTCAAGGTTTCCGATCGGCGTCGCGACCACGTACAAACAACCTTCTGTGTGTTTCTGCTGTATCATCCTGTTGTCCTTCGTTCTCTTGTTGATGAGCTGGGGATGTCAGAGTAATACCACGCCAAGAGTTCCTCACGAGGGACACGGCGTTCAAGTTGGTAATAGCAGAATTGACGCACCAGGATCCGTACCTGCATCTTCCATTACAGAGGAATTTATTCGTCGTTTAGATCTCGCACATCAACCTTCCTTCCATAGGTCGGTACAGTCTATCCGCAACCAGTTTCTCGATTGGCCTCCAAAACAACAAGCGATACGTGAGTCAGACGCTTCAAATTATGTACATGCACTTTCAGAGTTTGTTCTCTCAGCACTCGACGCTCCCTTGATTGCGTTAAAGGGAATCAGTAGTCTCAAAACGCAAAACGTCGGTCAGATCCGCGCTAAAGTGGTCGCGGAGTCTTATATTTATAGATGGGTCGACGATTGTGAAAATGCTCTTAGTGTATTAGTCACCTACGAACCTCAGTCAGAGAACGACAGTTTGCGATGGGTAGAACGTATTTGGTCAGTGCTCGATAGTCCCTGCGCGTACCATAGTTTAACAGCTATGACTTTGAACAATGTTTCCGTTCAGGGTTGGTGGGACTTGGCGAAGATCGCCGTAACTAGTAGCTCTCAAGTTGAACGAGCGTCGAAGTTAAGTCGATGGAAGCTGCAGTACCCACAACACATCGCTGCAAGATTTACTCCAAGACATTTTCGAACCGAGGACAGCGTCCCGAGAAAAATCGCACTCTTATTACCGCAATCAGGTCCTCTCTCAAGTGCCGCGACCGCAATAAAAAACGGTTTTATGAGTGCACATCTACACGCCACTTCTCGCAACGATTTGTCCATCGAAGTCTACGATACGACGACAACAGAAATCACGACACTGATTGAACAGGTAGTAGACGAAGGAGTCGATGTAATTGTTGGTCCTTTGGATAAGGAAAATGTAAGGCGAATCCTAGAAAAAGACGATACAAAAGTTCCGATCATTGCGCTTAATCAGCCTACAAGCAGCTCTCGCTTTGTGCTCCAACGCAATCTTGTGAGATTGGCGCAAGTCGTCGAAGACGATGCTATCGCCATTGCAAACCAAGTAAATTCTCAAAATTTAGAACGTGTACTTCTAGTGCTAGGTCAAGACTATTGGTGTGTACGTGCTGCAATTAGTTTTAGGAACACGATTAACGATGAAATAACGATCGCGGCCGAAACGAAACTCTCCAATCTCCGTGAATCGACCGAGAGTGTTGCGAACTTACTTGGGGTAACTGAGAGTAACTCGAGACAAGCAGAATTAGCAACAATTACTCGCAGAACAATCGAATTTACCGCGCGCCGCCGGCACGACGTCGACGCAATTATCGCGTTTGTCAATCAGGATGAATTTGCAGCACTTAGCGCGGCTTTGCATTATCACTTTGCCGGAGACATTCCAATCATACTTGCAGAACCGACGTTTCGTGACTTATCCAAGACAGGGAGCTATGCCGATGGAACGAATTTCACATCAACTCCCGCACACTTATTTTCAGTTCCCCTAACTACACAAATCCGAGAGTCATTTGCAGACGCAAGTGTGCTTTATCCGTTGTATGTATTTGGAATCGATGCCTATCGAACGACGATGCACATTGAAGAGGTACTCAGAGGAGGACCGATATTTGGATATACAGGCTACCTACGACCAGACGAACAAAGAAATATGGTTCGAGAGCCAATTTGGGGAATGGTCCAGGGCCGTGCGCTCAAACCTCGAAAACACATAATACAGTCTGACGATCACCGTCGAAATCTCTATTGAATGACTAGACAAGTGTCACACACTCGATTAACGTTGAAATTGACTCTTTGGACATTGTTGGGCGTAACGTACCTGACTTTGTCGGCGTGCACCTCTTTGATGACGGCACCTGATCTACGAACACCCGGTTCGGTAGTGGATGACGTTCTCATCCAACAGCGTGCCGCAAAACTACTCAAAGAGGAGTTACACCACGAGAAGGACGAACGAATTCGAGTCTCCGTGTTCAACGGCATCGTCTTGCTCACTGGGCAAATCACAACAGAAGCACGGAAAGAACGCGCCACAGAAGTTGTCGAGAGCATAGAACAAGTTCGTGCGGTTCAAAACGAACTGACAACAGACGACTTCCGGGGGGTCGTAGAACGCGCGCGAGATTCTTACTTGGCTAGCACCGTCCGTGCTAAACTGCTAACGGCCCAGGACGTCAATTTTGATAAGTTCGATGTAGTCATCGACCGCGGTAACGTGTACCTGATGGGCTATGCGACCAAAGAAGAAACCGAGCGTGTCACGGAAATTATTCGCAATGTGCGCGGCATTAAAGCCGTGATCAAAGTGATGGAGTACGCGGACTAAAGCTAATTTGTCGTCGCTTACGACAGAGAGACTTCGACATCGTGCAATTAACAGCTACTCGACGAAATGAAACTTAGCCCGCGCCTGCGCGTGCACGTCCGGAAGATCAACTATCGATGCTTCCTCAGCTTCAAACATCATGCCGATCGAGCTCCCTCGTGCGCACACACCAATGATCGCACCTACTGGTGCTGAAATGTGGTGCGACACTCCGTTAAAACGCGTGTCGAACGCAATCGAAGAATTCGTTAGTGAATAGTTGTGGACTGCACTCGGTGCAACGTTGAGTACAAGACGAGTATCTTGAACAAATTTTTGCGGTACTTTAACGTTTGGTAGATCGCATTGCAACACAATGTGAGGAACGCAATCATTGTCAAGTAACCAGCGGATTAGGGCATCGATCAGATAGGAACGAAATGACGTCAAGCTCTCCGCATCTCTTCTTCGACTTCGCTTAGGCTAGTGCGGAATGACTCCCGCGAGAATACATTGTTCATGTATCGACGTAGATTTTTCGTTTGTTGTGGAGGAAGCGTTATGTCTAAACTATCTAATCTCCAAAGTACGGGCGCGACACAGCAGTCGACAATGGTGAATTCGTTATTCAGAAAGAATTTCCTTTGATCTGAAAAGTGATGTGCAAATGCAATAATGCTTTCGCGTAATTCGTTTCTCGCTTGCTCGCGTTTCCCCGATCGAATCCCCTTCCCGGCAATTACGTCGACTCTGAGTGCCCACTCTTGCTCAATTCGATGGATCATCAAACGAGCTTCTGCACGTGCAACTGGATAAATCGGTAACAGAGGCGGATGTGGATATCGTTCGTCCAAGTACTCCATAATCACAATACTGTGATACAGTTGTAAATCTCGATCCACTAATGCTGGTACTTCCCCTGTGGGGTTGGCCACAATGAGGTCTTCATCTAGATTCACGAGATCTACCGCAATTTCTTTTACGGCAATCCTTTTCTCGCGCAATACGAGTCGCACTCGGTGACTGTACTGGTCAGAGCTGTTTGAAAACAAGACCATAGGCGTTCGACGCCCAGAAATGCTCATGCTAGGCATTGTTAAAGCTCAGATGTATGTTCTTTACGTACGCGGGGTGGTGATTTGGGTACATCTTTCCAGTATTCTCGTTTTAGAAAGTAAGCGAAAATCGTCAAAATCACCAAAAAAACAATCACGTAGCCACCCATGGACTGGCGAATTTCTCGTGATGGATCACCCATGTAGTGCAGGAAGTTGGCTAAATCATACGCGGCTTGGTCAAATTGTTCGACGTTATACAAACCCGTTTCTGGTATTGTTGTAAGTTCGGGGCAATTAGGTTCCCGCCCCTCCAGCCGATCCCACGGTTCAACTTCGGTTTCCCGATCGGTCCTCGTGAGGATACCTTCCAACTTTTTCTCCCGTAGTATCGATTCGAGTTCCATGAGATCCACAGCTTCGTATCCAAAACAGTCTTCTACCGCGAAACCTTGTAATGGGAGGAGTACATGAGGCATCCCAACGTTGGGAAATACCTTGTTATTCACCCCAAAAGGACGCTTGTCGTCTATGTAAAAAGTCTTTAGAAAATTGTAGACCCACTTCGGACTTCGTACGCGAGTCACCATGGTCAAATCCGGCGGTGCTGCTCCAAACCAATTCTTCGCGTCTTCCTTTGACATTGAAGACTTCATATAGCCGCCAATCGGTTGGCCTGTGAAAATTACATTTTCCAACATAAGATCTTTGGGAATGTCTCCCAAATCTTTTGCCGTACGTTCATATCGACGATATTGCAAGGAATGACACCCAAGGCAAAAATTCACGTATAAACCAAGCCCTCTTTGTAGCGAATCTTTGTCGCGGAGATTTGGTTTCATCGGTTCCAGATCCCAATCTGAATCGGACGCACCCCACAAACTCAAACCGAGCAGTACCACCACAAAACTACCGAAGAATTTCGACCACTTGACACACTCAAAGCTACTCATCAGTGTCCGCCGGTTACCCGTTCAGGTACGGGTTTCGTTTTCTCTCGCTGGGTATACCAAGGCATCAACAAAAAGTACGAGAAATACACCAATGTCGCGATCTGTGCTGTCGCGGTGCCAAATCCAGAGGGTGGGATCGTACCGAGATAACCTAGTACGATAAAGCTTATAACTAGCATTCCGAGCATGAATTTCGAAATTCTGCCTTTATAGCGAATTGACTTAACTGGACTCTTATCGAGCCAAGGCAGAGCTATTGGAATCAGGATCGCTCCCGCCATTACTACTAGACCCCAAAACTTTGCGTCAAGACCAAATAAGGGAAAAGTAACAGCTCGCAACATCGCGTAGAACGGCGTGTAGTACCAAACAGGAGCGATATGGTCTGGCGTAGCAATTGGGTTTGCAATCTCAAAGTTCGGTTTCTCAATGAAGTAGCCGAACATTTCAGGCGCAAAAAACATTACAGCACAAAAGAGGATTAGGAATACCATTACGGCGAAAAAGTCATGTACTGTGTAATAAGGGTGGAAAGGAATCCCATCTAATGGAACACCTTTTTCATCCTTTTTATTCTTGATTTCAATGCCGTCGGGATTGTTTGATCCTACATGATGGAGTGCAACCATGTGCACGAAAACGAGCACAACTAACACTCCTGGTAACGCAAACACATGGAGCGCGAAGAAACGGTTCAATGTGATGCCCGAAAGCACAAAATCTCCACGCACCCACTCGGCGAGGTCAGCCCCCACAATAGGTACAGCACCGACGAGCGAGACGATGACTTGTGCTCCCCAGTATGACATATTGCCCCAAGGTAGTAAATATCCGAAAAAACCTTCAGCCATGAGAACTAAGTAAATCCCCATACCAATTAACCAAATGAGCTCCCGAGGTTTGCGATAGGATCCGTATGCAAAACCCCGAAACATGTGAAGGTAAATCACGACAAAAAACGCTGAGGCACCTGTTGAGTGGGCGTAGCGGATCAGCCAACCCAAATCAACTTCATGCATCGCGTATTCGATTGAACCAAATGCTCCTTCAGCCGTCGGTACGTAATTCATCGTGAGAAACAAACCTGTAACCAGTTGGATGATTAGGACAACAAAGGCTAAGACGCCAAATACGTACCAAACATTAAAGTTTTTGGGTGCGTAATACTTGGTTGCGTGCTTCTCCATGGTGGGAGTCCATGGGAAACGCGCGTTGATCCACGTCATCGAACGCGCGATGAAGCCGCGATTTTCTAATGACTCACTCATCAAATTCCTCAGTATCGATGCCAACATGAAGGATGGCGTCGTTTTCAAATTGATGAACTGGAACTTCTAGGTTTGTTGGTGCGGGTAAGTTTTTCTCGACGCGACCAGCAAGGTCAAATTTGGAACCATGGCAAGGGCAAAAGAAACCACCCTTCCAACGCGCGTCAAATGGCTCTGGTTTAGCTTCACCATAGTATTTTGGGACGCATCCAAGGTGAGTACACTGACTTAGATATACCCCAATTTCTGGGCGTCTAGAACGAGTCGAATTCTTCGCGTAGTTTGGTTGTACACTGCGTTTTGACGTTGGATCCGCGAGTCGTCGGTTTTCCGCTTCTAGCCGTTCGATAGCTTCCGATGTACGATATATAACAACTATCCCTCTACCACGCCATTCCGGCGCTGGTTTTAAAATCTCGCCAGGTTTTAACTTCGTTATGTCGACCTCGATCGGAGCGCCTAGGGCTTTAGCTTTTTCGCTAGGAGACCAAGAACGCGCAAATGGTACCGCCGCACCTGCAGCACCGACAGTGGTAACAGCCGAAGTAGCTATCAACAGGTATCTTCGCGTAACTGGACTAGGGTTCGTGTCGTCCACGTGAGTAATTCCTCCTTACATGCCTGGGATTGTTGCTAACACCCCTTCTGATGGCGTGCACTGGGCAACGACGATTCGTTCGATCGTGCTAACGCCAAGTTTGAGTGTAGAGAAGCAATATTACCGCTTGGAGTATTGCGGGCGTTTTCGAGCTTTTCGTAGCCCAACTTTCTTTCGCTCAACAGCTCGGTCGTCGCGAGTCAGAAAGCCTGCTGCGCGTAGATCCGCTTTAAAGTTTGCATTGAAATCCACGAGTGCTCGCGCGACGCCGTGTCGAATTGCCCCTGCCTGTCCAGAACTGCCGCCACCGCGCACGGTGATCTGCAAGTTCACTGATTCCAACGTCTTCGTGACCTCTAACGGCTGTCGAATAATCATGCGAGCCGTTTCTCGACCAAAGTAAGAATCCAATGGAGCTTTGTTTACGGATATTTCGCCTTTGCCCGGAGACAGAAACACTCGAGCCGTACTCGTTTTACGCCGACCTGTACCATATCCAGAATTTAGTGCCATAAATTGCTCTCTACGAATTTAAAGCGTCAACACGCGCGGTTGTTGTGCCGTGTGTGGGTGCTCGCTACCGCGGTACACTTTTAATTTACGAGCCACTTGTCTCCCTAATGGATTGCGCGGTAACATACCTTTCACCGCTCGCTGAATGATCTGCTCCGGTCGTTTTTCCCGCATTTCCTGCAACGTCCTCGACTTAATCCCACCGGGGTAGCCCGTATGGCGGTAATATACCTTGTCAGTTTCCTTTCGTCCAGTCACGCGCACCTGTTCGGCATTAACGACGACAATGTAATCGCCTGCGTCGACGTGAGGGGTATATTGAGGTTTGTGTTTCCCGCGCAAACGATGTGCTAGTGCTGCAGCAAGTCGTCCAAGAGTGTACTGTGATGCATCCACAACATACCAATCGTGAACGACATCTTGCGTCCGGGTGCTTACGGTTTTCAACTAAGATCAAATATTGTCGTTGGGTTTGTGAGCGAGAATGATAGCGATTACCGACTTGTTATTCAATATTTTGCGACAAGTTTTTAGTAACTTTCTGGATATCAGGGCTTAGTTGAGCGATCTTTGTGTGTTCTGTAACGTCGTTTGTAAACGCCTCTTTCATGCTTTATCAAACAGCACAATCCCAACTCGCCTCTTAGTTTAAATAACATTTTGAGTTGCCTCGTTCCAAACTGATTGTTCTCTCAAGGATTTTGTTGGAATTAATCGAACTAAAGGAACAACAGTAGCGATACTCATTCAAACAATTAATTCGGGAAACATGGCAAAGAAGAAGAAGCAAAAACAAGAACGGTCCGTAGAAATCGTACGTTGGAGTATCTTGGGTACGGTAGGATTAATCATCACTGCATTTGTGATATACGCTGTCCTTTACACCTTAGGAGTGTTTGACTCGGCTGAGAACTATTCAACGTTAGCTGATCGCGAAGTACAAACGGATCACATAGAAGTCGTCGAGTTCTTTTCTTACGAATGTATCCACTGTCAAAGATTGGAGCAGCGCTTACAGCAATTTGAAGCAAATCTTCCCGAAAACGTTAGTTTTTCACGAATTCACGTGGCCTTTACTGGTGTACAACGCTTAGCAAAAATGCACGTCGCACTCCAATTAAGCAATGCACTGGAACAAAATCATGATCGAATCTTCCAAGAAGCTGTTAAGAATAACAACACCTTCAGTTCCCTGAATAGAATCAGTAACTTTCTCGACGGGCATGGTATCACCAAAGCACGATTCGAAAACTTGTACCAAGGTGATCGCGTGCGAAGCTTGGTCGCTCAGAACGTTGATAAATCACGAGAAGCACGAATTCTGGGAACTCCTTCGCTACTTGTTGCGAACAAATACGTCATCCATCCCAACGACCCACCCGTCATGATGCAGACTTTGCATCAACTTATCAGAGATATACGCGAAGGAAACCTACCGTTACCCGAAGACGAATCATCGAATGAAGAATTGGAACAAACGAACGAGGAAACTGTAGAGGACGGCGACGAACAGTCTGAATCAAACGACGATGCTACAGTCCCTGAACAACCACCTGTCGAAAACGAATCAGATGACGAATCTTCAGAGGAAGCGGACTCACTCGAGTAATTCAATCCAATGCAACACCGGCACATCTAAGGCAGGTTCCAGAAAGAGCTGACATCCTACATTGGCGGTGACCACAACATCAGGAGTTACGTCAGTTAACGCTGATGTCTTTTTGTCGCGAAGAGCTCGTGCTTGCTTGGGTTGCAGAAGCGAATACGTTCCAGCTGAACCACAACACTGAGCTGCGTCTCGATACGGTATCACCTCGTAACCTGTACGGGTTAGAATTGCTTCCACTAACCCTCTAATCTGCTGTCCATGTTGTAGCGTGCACGGCGATTGAAACACCACACGTTCAGCTTTGTGAGCTTTTTTGAACTCAAACTGAACTAGATACTCACTGATGTCGCGCACGGCTCGGGCAAAGCTATCCGCGTCTGTAACCTGTGGTAGATAGCGATCGTACTCCTTCAAGGTTACGCCACAGCCGCTGGCCGACGACAAAATGATTTCGTCCGACTGAATCTGTATCTGGGAGACGTTCGCTTTCATCTCGCTCTGCGCGGCTTCCTTCTCTCCTAAGTGTAAATTCAAGGATCCGCAGCAACGTTCTTGAGACAGGACCCGGAAAGGAATTTCACGTGTTTCTAATAGCGCTGCTAAATGGGCGACTACTTCTGGCGTGAGTGCTCGTTGCACACATCCTTGCAAAAGAATTACTTTTCCTTCTTTCGTCCCTGTTATGGTGGCCGGCGACGGGAGTTTGCGAAATAATGCTTCGCGAGCCGATTTAGCCAAAATAAAAGGGCGAAACCAACGACCAACCCGATAGGTCTTCCGAAACTTAGTAGGATTGGGAACTAGGTGTAACAGCACACGTTGTATGAACGGCCGACGACTCGGCCGGTTCGATATGAGAAAGCGTGCTTCTTCCGCGATTTTGCCATATTGCACACCTGATGGACATGCCGGTTCACAGGCGCGACACGTCAAGCATTTGCTCAAGCTGTCTTCGAGCGTTTCATTGGTGTCGTCTCGCTCTAGCAAACCCTTCACTAGGTAAATACGACCTCGAGGGCCTTGAAGTTCGTTCCCAGTCAGTTGATAAGTTGGACAAACACTATTGCAGAACCCACAATGCACACATTTACTGATCTCCGCGACGAGATCTTGGACCGTTTCTTCATTCTTGAGCGTCGGGGCGATCATCGTGCGCATTACAGTACGACTCCAGGATTGAAAATCTTTTGTGGATCAAAAGCGAGTTTCAGTCGATGCGCGTGCTTACTAGACTGGGACGTTTCATGTTTGACATTTCGGAAACCACGGATCGCATACGGTTTCATCGACATAGTCGGAGGCAACGAGTTCTGTGACTTGCACCACAATAGACTCCCGTTCCACTCCACTAAGAACTCTTCAAGTTCGTCACTTTCCACACCGTGAAACATTGAGTTGCGCGATAGTGAAACACGCCACAGGGCTTTGTCGTCTGCAAAGAATGGGAGCGTATGGTCGCGTAGTTTTTGCCAAAATTGTGGGTCGATTTCCTCATTCGACTCAAATGCCTTCATTTCCTTCTCAACCGCGGCCGCGACACCTGTGAAACGCAAATACAACTTCCCGTCGAAGTAACAAGTCCCGGACAGAGTCGAAGTCTTTTTAGAGTATTGCGAGATCAGCGTTGTGCATTCCCTCGAATTCAGGGAAGTAGCGATTGATCGAGTGTGTTCCGGTGCCGGAAGCAATTTAAGGCTCGCGCTCATCAGGACGCCCAATGTTCCCTGAGACCCACCTAGAAGACGAGCTACATCGAACCCGGCTACATTCTTAATCACTTTTCCACCGAACCTTAGAAGTTCTCCGTATCCGTTGATCATTTCGACTCCCAAGAGGCTGTCGCGTACTGTACCGTACCATGGTCGACCTGGACCGCACCAACCACTTGCAATAGCACCGCCAACCGTACCCCGGCCATCAAACAGGGGTGGATCACACGCCCACATCTGACCATGTTCAGCAGTAATGCCCCGAAGTTCGGACAACTTCGTACCGGCGCGTACCGTAATGACGAGTTCTTCAGGTCGATATTCAATCACACCCTTATGGTCGGATGTTGCTAAAAGTGGAACAGTCGTATCCCCTGTGTACAAGAATGACTTGCTACCTTCACCAGCAATCCTCAGCGGCTGTTTCTGTTCCAGTGCCGTATTGACCGCGTTTTGCAACGGCAAAGAATCGTGCGACACAGAGTTAAAAACGACTCAGTTCGGGAAAGGGCATTTGTCCTTTGTGGACATGCATACCGCCCAACTCTGAGCAGCGCGCTAATGTTGGGATCGCTTTGCCTGGGTTCATATTTCGATTGACATCGAACACATTGCGTATGCGGTGAAACTGTTCAATTTCAGCAAGTGAAAATTGAGAACACATTTGATCGATTTTTTCCACACCAACACCGTGTTCACCGGTGATCGTACCGCCCACACGAATGCAATGTTCAAGAATCTCAGCCCCAAATTGCTCCGCCCCCTCGCGTTGATTCTTGTCAGACGCGTCGTAGAGAATAAGCGGGTGTAGATTTCCGTCGCCCGCGTGGAAAACATTCATGACGCCGAGGTTATAACGTTCCGACATACCGGTGATAGCCTTTAGTACTGGTCCAATCTGATATCTTGGAATTGAGCCGTCCATGCAGTAGAAGTCTGCTGCCATTCGCCCTGCGGCTGGAAACGCAACTTTGCGACCTAACCAAAGTCGCTCACATTGCTCTGGATCCGTCGCAAGTTCGATGACCGAAGCGTCATATTGTTTCATTACTTCCGCGACTTTGTCAGTTGTGCTCGTTACTTCCTCCTCAGTCCCGTCCAGTTCACATAGGAGTACTGCCTTCGCATCTTTCGGATAGCCGACTTCTGCAAACTCTTCCGCCGCATGTACTGCGAGTTCGTCCATCATCTCCAGACCACCAGGAATTACACCCGCCGCAATGATGCCAGCAACGCAATTACCTGCAATTTCTACATCATCAAACCCGCCGAGCAGAACATGCCTAACGGCAGGAATCGGTAGCAATTTAACGGTAATTTCCGTAACCACGCCGAGCATGCCTTCAGAACCCACCATCAGCGCTAAGAAGTCATAGCCTTCCCAATCATAAGTTTTGCCGCCAAGCACCAATTCATCACCTTCGATTGTGAGAACTGTCAGTCCAACGACGTTGTGCAACGTCAGACCGTATTTAAGACAGTGTACACCACCTGCATTTTCAGCTACATTTCCTCCTATGCTACACGCAATCTGCGACGACGGATCAGGTGCGTAGAACAATCCGTGTTCCTTAGCTACCTCCGATATGCGTAAATTTGTCGTACCGGGTTCAACAGTTGCCGTACACGCAAGTGGGTCCACTTCGAGGACGCTGTTTAGTTTCGACAATACCAACAATACGCCTTCGCGATGAGGTCGAGCGCCTCCCGAAAGACCTGTCCCTGCACCTCGGGTTACTAGAGGGATGTCACATTCGTTACATACCCGTAATACGCTGCGCACGTGTCCAACCGACTCAGCTAAAACTACGACACCTGGTAATTCTTTTTTGACTGTGTATGCGTCAGATTCAAAAGGTTCTTTCTGGTACTGATCCGTCAGAATAACATGCTCGGGTAGTTCCGCATAGAGCTGAGTCAATGCAAATTCAGAAATCATTTAAAAGTGTACTCTACAGTTTGGTTAACGCTCTCACCCATCTCAATTTTCACCGTACGAAAAAATGTAACATACTGCTTCACATTATGTTAAAGGTTTTCGAAGAGCTTTAACGAACGTTCCGTTACTTTAACGTACCCCAACCAAGTATCCAGAAGAGATTATCACTAGAGTGCGAAATACCATTGTTCTAAAAAACGCGAAGATCGTCAATGAAGGACATATTCTGGACGGTGATCTTGCAATCTGTAAAGACCGAATAAGTCAGGTTGGTGGCACTGCCGCTGGAACTGCTGAGATTGATGTCGCAGGCTCGTGGGTTCTACCCGGAATGATCGATGACCAAGTGCACTTTCGCGAACCAGGAATGGAGCACAAAGCAACAATCGCGACGGAGTCACGCGCGGCTTTGGTAGGCGGTATCACTAGCTATATGGAAATGCCCAATTGCATACCGCAAACTACCACACACGAAAATCTGCTTGCTAAACACAATCGCGCTAGCCGCACCTCGGTCGCAAATTACGGTTTTTATCTAGGCGCTACTAATGACAATCTTGAAGAAATTAAGCGAGTCGATCCCCAGCTAGCTTGTGGCGTCAAAGTCTTCATGGGGGCTTCTACAGGGAACATGCTCGTCGACAATCCACGATCATTAGAGAACATATTTGCTTCATGTCCGCTCGTCATAGCGACTCACTGTGAAGACTCGCCCACTATTCAAAAAAATGAGAGTGAGGCGCGTCGACAGTATGCCGGTAACCCACCCCCGGAGCTACATGCTGAAATCCGCTCGGATGAAGCTTGTTTTTTGTCTTCGTCTCTCGCGGTTGGGCTCGCCAAGAAACACGATGCCCGCCTCCATGTCTTGCATCTCACCACAGCGCGAGAAATGGAGTTGTTTGAAATCGGAAGGATCGAAAGTAAAAAGATCACAGCCGAGGTCTGTGTGCATCACCTAATTTTCGACGCCTCGCACTATTCTAGTAAAGGAGCTTCGATCAAATGCAATCCTTCAGTGAAGTATGAACAAGACCGAGAGGCCTTACGTCAAGCCGTGAACGAAAACCGCATTGACATCATCGCGACTGACCATGCACCGCATACTCTCGAAGAGAAACATTCTGTGAAATTTGTCGATGCACCAGCCGGCTTACCCTTAGTCGAATATGCTGTACCTGCATTGTTGGAACTGGTAACTGAAGGTACTTTTGGACTCACGACAGTCGTCGAAAAGATAGCCCATGCACCGGCAAAGCGATTTGAACTGAAGGACCGTGGCTTCTTGCGAGAGGGATTTTTTGCGGACCTGATCGTAGTCAATCCTAATGGGAACACCTCAGTTGCCGCGCGTCCTGTATGGTCCAAGTGTGGTTGGACTCCCTTTGACGACTGCAAATTTTCTAACGAAATCACTCATACGATCGTCAATGGCAACCTAATGTACGCTACTGGCGAAATTTGTTCAGGTCAACCGGGTCTACCACTGACTTATAACAGACCCACATAAGCACATGAATCGACGTCTCTACTTCTTCTAGGTAATATGCTCAACAAATAAGGAACCTCTAACCCTATGTCGTCTCCCTTACGTTACGAAGTAAACGAAAATCCTCCTACTCCTCTAGCTTTTGGTTTAGCACTTCAGTTCACGATTATTGCGATTGCGGGAATCGTGGTTACACCAGCAATCGTGATTCAAGCTGCTGGAGAAAGTGCGAGTTATCTCGAGTACGCGGTGTTCGCGTCTTTAGTAGTGTGTGGGATTTGCACGTTTTTACAGGCTCGACCCATCTGGCGGATCGGATCTGGATACATATTGCTGATGGGAACTTCAGGTGCGTTCATTGCAGTGAGTGTCGCTGCGTTGGAGGCAGGAGGCGCGTTGATGTTAGGAGCACTTGTGTTAGTGTCGTCATTCGTGCAATTCGCATTCGCCTTTAAGTTGTCGTGGCTCAGAAAAGTCATTACGCCGGCTGTTGGCGGAGTCGTGATCATGTTGATACCCGTTACGGTTATGCCAATTGCGTTCGATTTCTTTTCCAAAGTATCTGAAGAACATCAATCTTTTGGGGCTCCCTTTGTCGTATTTCTGACTGTCCTAATCGGTGTCGGATTAGGAATTCTTGCAAAGGGAATGCTACGACTCTGGACACCAATAATTGGAATTGTTATCGGTACGATCGCGGCCGCGATCATCGGTATATATGACTCTACGCCGGTTCAAAACGCTGCATGGATTGGGATACCAAAATTTTCCGAGATGTCTTTTGACTTTTCATTGAACTCTTCGTTTTACGGTTCATTTTTTACTCTACTCCCATCATTCATTTTTGTTACCGTCATTGGCATGGTCGAGACTATCGGAGACTCGATCGCTATTCAACGTGTTTCACAGCGGAAACCCAAATCACCCGATTATCGCGTAGTTCAAGGTGCTGTAGGAGCTGACGGTTTCGGAAACTTATTGTCGGGTTGTTTAGCTATCGTGCCCAATACAACCTATTCCAGCTCCATCTCGGTGACCGAGTTAACCGGCGTCGCATCTAGGCGAGTGGGAATGTTCATCGGCGGAATCTTCCTAGTCGCCGCATTTTTACCTAAGTTGCAAGCAATAATCGTCTCTCTACCTCCACCCGTGGTTGGTGCATATCTGCTCATCGTGTTGGGATTACTGTTTGTAGTTGGTTTGCAAATGGTCGCGCGCAGCGGTTTAGACTATCGAACGGGATTGATTGTCGGTATTTCCATGTGGGTCGGTATTGGATTTCAGTACCAGTTCATTTTTCCTGGTCTATTCACCGGAATGTGGGGCGATCTCTTACAGAACGGTATGACCGTCGGGGGACTCACGGCGATCTTTCTGATGTTGCTTTGGCGAGTTACCTCGTCGCGACGAATTAAAACTCAATGCGATTTAAGACCAGAGGCAATTCAGGAACTGCAATCTTTCTTAGACCAAGTGTGCACCCGCTGGAAATTGTCGGATGAGATTAGAAGTAATATCGAACTAGCCAACGAAGAAACGTTGCACATTCTTCAACAGAGTAGACCGGGTGATGAACAACGGAAGTTAAGCATCTCTGTCCATAAAGAATTGAACTTGATCGAACTTGAGTATGTGTTAGCACTCGACTTGGAGAATATCGAAGATCGAGTCGCTATGCTTCAAGAGTCGCCAGGGGAATTCAACGAAGATGACTATTCGTTGAGGATATTGCGCCACATTTCAGCGCACGTCAAACACGAAAAGTACTTTGACGTCGACTTTTTGTCGGTAAAAGTTAAGTGTTGAAAGTGGGAATTCAACACTCAAACTAGCCCGTTATTTGTCCCGGCCGTTACGGCAGATTTGGCGTTCTACTCCTACTATTGGATTAGTTCGTCAGCCTTCGATTCCGTTCGTTCTTTACTCTTGATTGAAACATCGCTTAGTCCGCTCGATCGGACATCCAAGTGCGCTGCTGTTACCTTCTGCACTTCAACGTCTGCGGATCCCGATGCTTGAATTTCAACTTCATCGCTGTCAAGTGTTTCAATTTCGACATCCGCCAGACCTGAGGTATCTATTTGTGCCTGTTCTGTGCTTAAGCTCTTGATTGAAACATCAGAAGAACCGCCAGCACTGAGCTTTAATCCATTCGTAACTGTTTGTCCTACATCCAAGTCCGAGAGTCCGTTTGCCTTCATTTTCAGTTGCGGTAACCGAAGAGACTGAACAGTTACGTCAGCCGATCCACTCAAGTCGATTGTCGAAACTTCAACACTCGATTCAGCTTGTTCTAAGGGTATCTGAACCTTATCTGCAATGAAGTTGCTCAAACCGTTGACAGACAGAACTAATTTTTGTGTCACCACATCAATTGTGTTTGAATCTGATGATCCACTCTGATCGAACTCGACATTGGGACTGACTAACGAGTCCAATTCAAAGTCAGCAAGTCCGCTCAGCGACACTTCCGTCGAATGGGCCTCCACAGACGCGATACTCAGATCACTCGACCCGGTGACTGTTATGTGCACTCTGTCAGCTTGAACGTGATCCAACGTCGTGGAAGATAAACCGCCCATATTGATTCGTACATGCTCAGCTACCATCTCCTTAGCTCTGAGTGTTCCGGAGTTAGACAGATCTATCCATGCCAAGGAAGCAGTAGTAAGTTCGATAGTCGGATTGCCCAAATCTTTGGCATGCACCACACAGTCCTTACCGAACTCTAAGCGCCAACCATTTCGTTTTTCTTGGTGAAGGCTGTAACCGTTGTAGTTTTTAGAGGGATAGCTTTTGCGCTTCGCAAACTGCTGTCGAGAATCTGGACAGAGAACTACGAGATCAAAATCTAATTCAACTCCACCGTCTTTTGATGTGATAATCAGTGCATCGTGAAATAGCTGACTGCCGGTAACTGTCAGCGTAGTTTGCTCGCCTGGCTGTACGTGAAAATCGAACGGTAACCGATGTTTAATTCCCTCGGTGTCGTCCAAATCAACTAGTTTATCAAAAGATTGAGCTTGCCCGAAGAGGGGAGAAGTCATTCCTAAAGCGATAAAGAAAAGAACAAGGTAGCGCGTAAAGACCTAGTAATTCATGGGTATTTCATTCCTCTAAATAGTTTGACTGGTACTTCGTAAGCAACTATCGTACCGCTCAAGCTGTGAAACGGCTTATTCCCTTTGTACAGTGTCGTTTGTGCTTGGAGTGGAATTCCAAAATTTTACTTTGTTGGACAGACTTGTTTACTCACAAAGTCCCTCTATGAGACGGATAATCAGCTAGCGCATCCTACAGAACTGATCCGCGTGAAAAGCTACCGTACTCATACTTGTTACAGAAACAATCGAAGAAATGTTGAGATCTTGAACGGATTCAATTTCGTTGTTGAAAATGCTTGGGTCAATTTCATCCATTCTCAAGCATTTAAGACAGTAGTTTTGAGTAAGCCCCTAGATTTTGGGTGGTTTGTGTTGGGATGGACGTTATAGAAAAACTTATCGCTCGTCCCTAGTTTGCGATCAAATCGACAGGTGTTTGGCACGGTTTGTGCTTAGTAACAGGTAATACAACGCCGAATGATGATGAACAACCGACATAACTACACCCGAATATTTGCGATCTAATGGTCGAAGAGACTCGGTATGGCACACTGACACGGACAACCTTCGAGCAGGTAGGGTTCAGTGATCAGAATAGCTAGGTTCAGTTCCCCAAGATCTTCCTTGTTGGCTCTCGGGATTACAGTTGGCTTTGTACTTTTACTGTTTGTCGCGACGTTCGTGACCCACCTGCCCGCTGTTGCTCCGCAACAGACGAGCACCATAGAACATGATGCTACTATACGTCTCCATGAAGTTGGAGAAAGTACTAGTAACTACAACCTAATCTACATCTTTAAGGTAAAAGAATTATGAGAAATCGATACATGGCAGGCGAACGCACTGCAGAATACATGGACGAGGCTTTTTCGCGGCATTCCGCGTGGATTCTTGGCGTATGCGCTGGAATCGCGAATCGGATGGGGTTCAACCCCGCAATTCTTCGCGTGGTCACCTTTGTTTGTTTGCTCTTCATGCCGCTGAAGACTATCGCGGTCTATTTGCTTGTTTGGGTCATCTTTTTCCGCCATCGACGCGGTTAATACAAAACACTCATAAAACAACTAAACCCTTCAGGGAAATACTTCGGCAACTAAGTACGTTCAAGAAACTGCACTACAGAACGTGCAATCAAGATACCGTCGACTTCGTACTCTAGCGAAGCTAATGCAGGTTCAAAGTTTGGACCAAGATCTTGTTCTCGGTCTAGAATCAAATGTCTAGTAAAGTCTTCGCTAAATTCCGGATGCGCTTGCAAGGAGATAAAGTGTTCTTCTACAACCATTCCCGCGTTTTCACAGAACTCATTTGTAAGTAAACGTGTCGCTCGAATCGGCAAACGCTCGACCTGATCCTCATGACTACATCGCAATCGAATAGTTGGTGTCGCCACCTCAGAAAGTACACCTGGTAACAGTAATCGGTACTCGTGCACTCCCAGACCCCAACCTTGTGGTGCTTTGACTACGGATCCGCCTAAAGCTAACGCGATACACTGGTGCCCAAAACAGATTCCAATTAACTTCTTGCGCTCGCGGTCAAGCATTCGGACAAAATCAATCAACCGTTGAATCCAGGGTGTGTCACTGAATGCACAAAAACGACTCCCGGTTATCAAATAACCGTCACACTCGTCCAAGTCTTCGGGATAGCGATAATCTCGAGCATCATAGCTACGTAGTACGAGCTGATCAGAGCTTGTAGACTCGAACAGTCGTTGGAACATACCGTGAGTGTCGCCGAATTGAGACCTGAGCTCGAAATCGACGTCGTCTGCTTTGATTATTCCTAGGGTGGTCAAGACTTCCTCTTATACTAAAAAAATATATGTGCAGATACTGACAATACAAGCAGAAAAAACGATAATTTCTCGTACTGCGGGGATGGACAAAATGCTGGTCGATGCAAGAACCGATCAGTGCATCAAACTAAACATCTCCCGACGATAGTTCTGTGCGATGTGAGAATCGCGAGGCATGAGAGACATCACGCGAATCATTGTCGTGCGCCCAATGTCATCGCGAAATGTGCGATCTCGTTGCAGAATAAAGAGCAATTTATCCAGTGCTTGCTCATAGCGAAAATCATTCGCATGATGCAAGGCCACTTCATAGATCGCCTCTAAATCCTCTGGCGTATTTTGCAGGTGATGATCAAGCTCATCAAGGGGGCGTATTCCCGCTACTTCCTGAACGAGTTCCAACCTATGTTGCGGGCGTTGTCTTTCCGATCCGTCCTCTGGCAAGGAATCGAGTACGCGTTGTGCGTTCGCGTAATCACCTTTACAAATCAATACGTCAGCTTGTTCCGCTAGATACTTCGGGTTGTTAGGTTCCTGATTCAACGAGGCTTCAATTATTAAGAGAGCCTGATCCCAGTCTTTTGCAGCCAATACGGACTCTAAACTCTCTTGCAGTCGTTCACCTGTAGACATCGTAAATTGTTCGATCAACTGGCGTAAACTGTCTTCTTGTTGTGGGCCGTCTAACTGTCCTGCGATACTGCCGTCAACAATCACACGAATACTGGGCAGACCCTGAATTTGCAGTTGTTGCGCCATTCTCGGATCCTTCGCGACATCCATCAACGCAAGCGCAAATTTTCCTTGAAACTGTGTTGCAAGACGCTCCAGAATATGTTTGGTATCGACCGAGCTTTGAATCTGAGTAGCCCAACACAACAACACAACTGGAATTTCTTGAGAACGGTTAACCACGTCGGACTGAAACGTCTCAGTCAGAGCTTCGAAGATGTACTCGTTGTTTTCCATGAACTTAAGGTACTTTCGTTGCGGAAAATTGTATCAATCCATAAACTTGGCAAATCAATCGTGTTTTGCTATACAAGAACTATCCGTCTGTAGTTTTGTGTAAGAGTGAGTAATCAAAGTAATGGAAGGGTATACTGTATTCATTCAAACACGACCTTGGAACGATTCGTGCATGATTGCAACAACCTAGCGTCGAACACGGATTTCATCTAGGCCGTGAGGTATGTGCTTCAGACCATCTTGTTTCTAAACAATCTTTCTCCCCGTTGAGCAAATGCGGTTCCTTCTTGCAGTAGGCGTTTTCTTGTTGATTGTGTCGGTGGGAGTAGCATTGGACTTCGGTGCCTGGGGAATTATTCCCGGTATATTCGTCGCGTCGTCGTTCCTCACGTTTTCTCCACACGACCGCACTCGCACTCGTTCAGGGTCAAGATATTTCGGTGGCTCTAGTTCGACCGCGGGGCGTTTTGGTACGCATCGGGAATCGGGAAGTGTCAGCATCACGGAAACCGGCTTTAAAACCTTTTTTCAATTAGCAGGACACATATCCAAGGCTGACGGTCGGGTTTCCAAACTGGAAATTCGTCAAGCGAACAATTTCATGGACCGATTGTCGCTCAGTAGCGATCAGCGACGCGTGGCCATTGACGGATTTAACGAAGGCAAGAGTCCGTCTTTCGACCTCAAACGTTGCCTCGAGAAACTGCGGGCATCGACAGGAATGGGCTCGTTAGCCCGAGAACTACTGTTTGAGGCGATGGTTAATCTCGCCGCGATCGACGGGGTCAGCAGTACGAAAGAAGCACTCCTGCTTGCCTACGCTGATGCACTTGGAATCAACTCACACACGGCACAGAATTACATTTCACGACACCATCAAAGCTATTGGCAACAATATTCCAGCTATGAGTCACATCGTGAACATTTTCGACAACGAAGGCAGTATTCTCGAAGTGATTCTTCCGAAAGAACCAGTCGCTCTTACGACCGAACCAGCAGCAATCGACAAACGTCCACACAAAATGGAGAACTCAAAGCTGCCTATGAAACACTGGGGGTGTCTTCGAACGATTCTGATAAATCAATAAAGCGCGCATATCAGCGCAAAATTGCGGAAACACATCCGGATAAATTTGAAGGTCGAGACTTACCGGCGTTTTTGATTGAAGCGGCTACAGCAAAAGCGAGCGAAATCAATGAGGCTTGGGATCTCATCAAGAAGTCGCGTCGCATGTCGTAAGGCAGAGGCAGGGTGCTTGTCACAAAAATTCTGGCGGAGAGGCAGGGATTCGAACCCTGGGTGCCCAAAGGACACACCTGATTTCGAGTCAGGCCCATTCGACCAACTCTGGCACCTCTCCCGGGGTAGTAAATTTTGGGACTTATATACGAAACTACACGCCAATTATAATAGGACTATGTCTTATAGAGGCATAACATATCGTTTAATTCCTGGCACTAAAGCCCGAGCGCGACAGCTTGTATGTTTAGCGGGCGCGTGTCGGTACGTGTGGAACCACTTCTTAGGCGAGAATCAACGTTTAATGGCGGTTCATCGGGAAGATCCGGAGAATCATCCGATGCCACCCACGTCGTTCTTCAGCTTGGGAAAAGAGTTTACGCAATTACGATTGAGTACGTCGTGGTTGCAAGAGCTATCCTTTTCGGTCGTTCGGCACACGCTGAAATATCAAGCCGACGCCTAGGCGCAGTATTTCAAGGGTGTTCAAGGGCGACCGAAGTTTAAAGGCAAACGCGGCGATGATTCGTTCACGATTCCTGAAAACGTTAAGCTCCGATCCAACCATGTTCATATTCCAAGAATTGGTTGGTTAGTCGTGCGGGGTAACAATCCCTATCCTCAAGGGAAACCCATCAGTGCAACGGTGAGGCAGTGTGGTCGGAAATGGTTCTGTAGCGTAATCTATGCAGTCGATTTACCCGAACCAGTCGACAATGGCTTAGCCGTGGGTCTTGATCGTAATGTCGGTCAGATTGCCACGAGCACTGGAGACATTATTCCGTTACCGGACACTAAGAGTTTAGAAGCCCGGAAGAAACACTATCAGAAAATGGTGTGTCGCAGGAAGAAGGGCTCGAATCGTCGAAAACGGGCCAACCAGTTATGGGCGAGAACTGCTCGTAAATTAGCGAATCAACGTAAAGACTGGTGCCATCAAATATCTCGCGTATTAGCTCAATCGGCTTCGGAAATAGTAATTGAAGACTTAAACACGCAAAGTATGACGAAGTCGGCCAAGGGTACGGTCGAAAATCCTGGTAAGAACGTCAAACAAAAGTCAGGATTAAATCGAGAGATACTGCGAAGTGGCTGGGGGATCTTAGAGAATTTTCTGGGATACAAAGCACATACAGTCACGAGAGTGCCAGCAGCTCATACCTCGCAGAAATGTAGTCAATGCGGACATATCGCAAAAGAGAATCGCAAGACGCAATCCAAGTTTGAGTGCGTCAGTTGCGGACACAGTGGCAACGCGGACGTCAATGCTGCGTTGAATATCTTGGCCTCGGGACAATCTACCGTTTTGCAAGACTATTTTTTGAGAATTTACGCAATTTTGAACAATTTCGGTCGATTCTGTAGAGGGGGCTCTGCCCCCAGACCCCTATACCATTACGCATTAGCATAAACTAGTCTACAACTAGGAAATGCGATT
>VXUA01000009.1 GCA_009837185.1 Gammaproteobacteria bacterium
TGTTTGTACAGTGCAAGATTAGCTTAAAGCAATAATTTTATGGAAAAAAAGTAAGTTAGTTTTGAATAGATATTTCGTTCAGTAGTGATAGTAGACTACGAAAGTTGTAATTAGTTCAATAACTGTTATTATGTATAATATAAAAATCTTAGTTTTTTCACCAAACTATCCTTTGTTAGCTACTATTAAAACAGACGATGACGCATGTAATTAAGGTCGTTATACCACGACCTGTGTGGCAGGCATACGATTACTTGCTACCTGACTCGCTGTCGAGTGTGGACGTTGGTGCTCGAGTGCGCGTGCCGTTTGGACGGTCGGTTGCTGTTGCCGTTGTCGTTGAGGTCGCAACGCGATCAGAGCATACTGGTCAATTGAAATCGGTGGAAACGGTACTTGATCGGCAATGTATGTTTACTCCTGACCTACTGAGACTTGCGTACTGGTTAGCATCCTACTATCACTGTCCAATCGGTACAGTGATAGAGACCATGCTACCTACCGAAGTCTTGCGCGCTCGGCCATTGATCGTCGAACCTGACTTTGAGTGGATGGCCGTTGCACAAGAGCAAGAGGTGGAATTCAAGCGTGCAAAGCGTCAGCAAGAAGTATGGGAACTTCTCACCAAACATAGTGCAATGCCTGATGCGGCAATACGCAAATGGGGAGCTGTAAGAAGCGTTCTCAACACGATGGAAAACAAAGGTTTGATTCGCCGAGTACCAATACTTCCGAAGTACAAATTTAAAGAAAGAGGTATCAAACCAACCCAAGAGCAAGAAACTGCTATCACCAATATTGTTGCTGAATTAGATAACTTCGGCGTTCACGTTTTAGACGGTGTTACCGGTAGTGGAAAGACCGAAGTCTACATCCGCGTAATTAAAGAAGTATTAGAGCAAGGCAAACAGGTTTTAGTACTTGTCCCGGAAATAGCCCTTACTCCCCAGACGGCAAATCACTTTCGAGATAGATTTGGAAGTGTCGCGGTGCTTCACTCCATGCGTACAAATCTTCAGAGATTTGAAGTTTGGTGTCGGGTAGCTAGCGGCGAACAACGGTTAGTATTGGGTACTCGCTCCGCAATCTTCACACCGTTCAAAGATTTAGGGCTAATCGTTGTCGATGAAGAGCATGACGCATCATATAAACAAGCAGATTCGTTGCGATACTCGGCTCGAGATGCGGCTATCGTTCGCGCACACGATCTCAACATCCCAGTAATACTTGGAAGTGCAACACTATCGTTGGAAACAGTCGAAAACATCAATCGGAAAAAGTATCGAAGATACCATCTATCAGCTCGCCCAGGCGTTGCTAAACTACCGAAGTTTCAGCTGCTAGACATTCGAGGCCAGATTCTTCAAGGCGGGATGTGCCACTCGTTGATCGAGATTATGCGACACCATTTAGACAGGAACGGACAGGTGCTTGTGTTAATCAATCGTAGGGGTTTCGCTCCGTCGTTGATTTGTCACGACTGTGGGCGTCGTGTGACTTGTCAAGACTGTGATGTACGTTTGACGTTGCACGAGTATCCGCGCCGCGAATTGCGATGCCATTATTGTGACCGCCGTTATGAAATACCTGATTCTTGTCCTGACTGCCAGAGCACGAGACTCGTACCAATCGGTACGGCAACTCAACGGGTAGTCGAGACGTTAAGCGAAGCGTTCCCCGATGTGCCAGTCCGTCGTATTGACAGAGATGCTGTTAACACCAACCGCAAACTTGAACAAACAATTGCAGCGATGCAACACCCGAGTCGGTGCATATTGGTGGGTACGCAGATGCTGGCGAAGGGTCATCACTTGCCCAACGTAACGCTGGTCGCTGTACTGCGAGCCGACGCGGGATTCTTTAGTGCCGACTTTCGCGCCGCAGAAAGGACAGCTCAGCTAATAGTTCAAGTAGCAGGTCGAGCCGGTCGTGCTGAACGAGAGGGAGAAGTATGGATTCAAACTTATGATCCAGAACATCCACACTTAGAGTCTCTTGCAAAATCCGGTTATGCAGGATTCGTGAAGACAGAATTAATTTCGCGAAAGAGCGCGCATTGGCCACCATACTCGCACTTAGCATTGTTGCGCGCGGAAGGGATTAATTCAGACGAAGTGAGCGCGTTCTTAGAACAGCTACTAACTCAGGTTCAGTTCACCAGTACAGAAACGCTAGGACCGATATCTGCTTCGATCCCCCGGTTGAGTAACCGATGGAGATGTCAAGCTGCGTTAGTTGATTCCAATCGAAAAAGACTACACGAGTCTCTTGCAAAAATCGCAAGAGTGCCGATGCAGAGATCTAAGATTCGTTGGTCGATTGATGTTGATCCAATCGACATGTCCTAACTGTAAGTTGTGCCTCAATAGATAAACCAGCTGAGATGTCCAGAAAGATCTCTCGTATGTCTATTCAATCTCCTTGATCAGACACTTGTTTAGGGCTCAACACTGTTGTGTTGAATTTGAAATAGTTGGGCGAAATAGCTAAGAGTTGAATCATTAGGAAATTTATCGATCGCTATTGCCGTTAGTTCACTCGCTTCAGGTATTTTTTCAGCTTCCATTAAACGACCGATAGCAATCCCATAAATCTTTGGTAAGCCCCACGTAGGCGTCATCGCATCGCCCTCAGTCTCGTAATTCGACGACAGAACGGTATCGATATTGGCTTGAACATCTATGTCGATGGAAAATCCTGTTACAGGTGAAACACCGATAAATATCTGGGCAAATAAGACTCGTAGGTTTGTGGAATCTGCTTCGATCGCGCGATCTAAGGCATCTTGCATTTTTGAGAAGAGTTCAAAAGTCCGAGTTTGATCGTAATCGATTTTTGCGCGATACAGCAGGGCTAGCAGAGAGTTTGTTTCCGCTATCGAGTAGTCAGATTGCTCTAACAGTTCAATGGACTCATCGATCAAGCGATGCACTTGGTCATCTTCACCGATCTCCTGTTCTAGGAAAATTAAGTTCGTATTCAACACCGCGGTCCAATATTCACGGCTCAAAGCTTTTGTATCGTTTGTACCGGTGTGAATTTTGACGAGTTGCGACTTAAGTCGATAGAGCTCGCTTGGGCTCTCGTCGTGCATAGTTTGATTGGTTAATTCAATGATTCTGGCTTCAAGCTTATCCCAATCGAAGACCCATTCGCCATCAGATTCTTCCGGCGTCTCCAATTGAACGGATTGACATCCGGATAGTAGTAGAAGGATGCAAGACAAACCAAGAACCAAACGCAAAACGTTATTCATGATCGTGCTCTGTACATCGTCAAACCATCGAACTATCGATCTCTATCTAGATTGTACATTTGTATTATTTCTAATCAAGTACTAGTCGCACTAGAGCAAGCCAAACTGTTGGATAAAGCATAGATCAACCGATATTCGTTGAAGTGATCGAGTAGAACTCTATTTGATTAGACCGAACACAGAAGTGATTGTTTCAACGCGTTCTCTAGGTCGTATCTAGTTGCGCGCTTCGACACTCAATTGGTCATTCCTAAGGCAGCAATTTACACAGTACGACACAGGCGAGTCGTAGAATGTGCTAACGTTTTGTTCACAGTTCACAAACATTAGAGTACACATGAAAGAGCCACTTCGCATAACAGTGACTGGTGCGGCCGGACAAATCGGTTACGCTATGCTGTTTCGTATTGCCTCTGGCGAGATGCTTGGGGTCGATCAACCCGTAATTCTGCAACTTCTCGAAATACCTCCCGCTATGAACGCACTCGAGGGCGTAGTGATGGAATTACAAGATTGTGCCTTTCCGTTGCTACGAGGAGTTGTGTCTACCTCACGACCGGAGGAGGCATTTTCAGGTGCAGAATTTGTACTCTTGGTTGGTGCTCGCCCCCGGGGACCTGGTATGGAACGCAAAGACTTATTGGAAGCAAATGGTGCGATCTTCACAGGACAAGGTAGAGCTATTAACGACTACGCATCAAAGAACGTCAAAGTACTCGTGGTAGGGAATCCAGCTAATACCAACTGCCTAATCGCAGTAAACAACGCCAAAGATCTGCGTCCAGAACAATTTAGTTCTATGACGATTCTGGATCATAATCGTGCGATCGCATTGTTGGCTGAACGTACCGGTGTCCATATAACCGAGGTCCAAGACCTTGCAGTTTGGGGAAACCATTCGGCGACGATGTTTCCAGAGCTCCTTTCTGCGACGATAGGAGGTACGCCTGCATTGGAACTTGTTGACTTTGAGTGGTACCGCGACAAGTTTATCCCCACGGTTCAACAACGAGGTGCAGAAATCATTCGAGCTCGAGGTAGTTCAAGCGCGGCATCGGCCGCCAACGCGGCTATCCAACACATGCGACTTTGGAGTTTGGGTACGAATGCTGTCACTAGCATGGGGACTGTAAGTCGCGGGGACTATGACATTACCGAAGGCATCGTGTACTCGTATCCAGTTACGTGTAGTGCAGGGAAAATAGAGATTGTTAAGCGTCGTACGTTGGACGAGTTTTGCATTGATCGACTGCGATTAACCGAAAACGAACTATTGGAAGAACGTGATGCAATCAAACATTTGCTATAAGACTGAGCTCATTTGGCGGTATCTTTTTACGCTAGAACATTTTCTTGGATAAAATCGCAGTTTAACAACATTGTGCATCAAACTCATCAACTTCTAGGGAGAGTCTGATGTACGATGGCAACTGTCACGGATTGACGACTGACTCACGGAGGAGATATGAAAAATCACTCTTTTACTCCCCAGCTACAACTAACGATTGGCGTGTTGCTGTTCGTGCTAGCATCCGCCGCGTCTGCCGAGGGGATGTTTTACTTTGGTAGCGGTATCGGGCTCGAAAACTTCAAAGCAAGATACGACAAGCGTGCAGACGTAGACCTGTTTCCCACGTTATCGCTCAGCGACCTTGTATTCAGCGACCGAGATGGCGGTGATGGTACCCCCTACAGCCTTAATGCATTCACTGGGATTCGTATCGGTCTACACAAGAAGGGTCTCTGGTTCGGTGTACAAACCGAAACAGTACTGAAAAGCGATGTAGTGGAAGGGCGTCTAGCGGGAGTAGGGAAGACGATAAGTGGCTACGAAATCTCGAATCTACTCGAACAGAACTGGACTCTAAGAACTGATCGAGACCGGTCTCTGGTTGCTCGCGTAGGTACGGTTGTAAGTTTTCTCGGTTTGCTAGACTTTTCGCCATATGTGATCGCCGGTTTGCGTGAGGTGGAGGTAGCATTTGAGCGCACCATTGAGATCTGTGGTAGTAAACTTGTGTGTAAGCCGGGGGAACAAGGTACTACAACCACGGAGCGGCGCACTCCCTCGCTTCGTCAGATGATCGTCGGTCTTGGGATAGAAAAATTTATTGGTGAAAAAACATCCATTTCCTTTGAAGCACGATACTCAAGTGAAGATGACGAAAGCTGGGATGAGTCTACCAATGACATCACGACGCCGTCGAGTCTCTCTACAGATTCCTACGACGTGTCGTTGAGATTCTCGATATACCTTTGACTTACTTGCTAGCGATTCTTTCAGGTTGAGTGTGTGTTAACTTTAAATCCTCCCAGAAAAAGCAAGCAGCGCTACCAGCAGAGGAGTTATCAGATGCCAGTTCAAGTAGCGGAGTCTCCTCAGAACAACGGGGTAGAGCGTAACGACAGCGGGTGTGAAAGCGACAACCGCTCGGGGGTAAGATCGGCGAAGGAATATCACCTTTCAAGATAATTCGCTCGGGTCGTCGCGTTGGATCTGCAACTGGAATCGCGGAGATCAAAGCCTCCGTGTATGGATGCTTGGGTGCTCGGTATATGTCCTCAGAAGTACTGGTTTCCACGATCTGTCCAAGATACATAACTGCGATTTTGTCGGATACGTGCTTGACAACAGCTAAGTCGTGTGCGATAAAAATCAGCGCAAGATCCATTTCTTGTTGTAGATCAAGCAACAAATTTACTATTTGTGATTGAACGGATACGTCGAGTGCAGATACTGCTTCGTCACACACAATTAGTTTTGGCTTGAGCGCGATCGCTCTAGCGATTCCTATGCGTTGACGTTGTCCTCCAGAAAATTCATGCGGAAATCGATTTGCGGCAGATTCATCTAGTCCAACTCGATTTAACAGTTCGCAGACCTTTTGTTCCCGTTCTGCCTTCGTCCCTAATCGGTGGATGATAAAAGGTTCTGATAGTATCTTGCGCACTGTATGGCGACTGTTCAGAGATTCAAACGGATCTTGGAATATGATCTGTATGTCTCGTCGTAACTCGCGTAATTCGCGGCGTTTCATCCCAACAATGTCGCGTCCTTCAAACTTTACTGATCCGTCCGTTGGATGTACAAGTCTTAGCAGGGTTTTCCCAACGGTGCTCTTACCACAACCCGACTCACCGACAAGACCAAGAGTCTCGCCACGCTCCAGCGTGAAGGAGATATCATCCACAGCATGAACCTGCCCAACGGTTCGTGGGATAATTCCTTGTTTTACTGGGAAGAACTTAGTGAGTCTTTGAACCTCGAGAAGTGGTGGGATATAGTTAACGTCCTCGATATAGATATCGTTTTCGCTCACGTTTTTATTTTCGTTCACTTGACTTCTACCGCAGAGTCTTGCCAAAAATGACACGCGACGCTTCTTGCATACTTTGCTCCGAAGTACTTCGGAATTTCCTGTGCGCATATTTGTTGTGCTCGATCACAACGGTTACGAAAACGGCATCCAGACGGCATGTTAGCAAAGCTAGGCACCATTCCTCTGATGGTCTTCAGTTGAGTTTTTGGAATGCCACTTAACGATGGAATCGAATTGAGTAATCCTTGCGTGTAAGGATGAAGCGGTTGAGAAAACAATTTCAATGCGGTCGCTTCTTCCGCGACTCGACCAGCATACATAACTACCACTCGGTCGGCGATTTCAGCAATGACTGCCAAATCATGTGTAATAAAAATTACAGCCATGCCATTTTCGCGTTGTAATTCTGCAATTAGTTCAAGAATTTGTGCTTGAATCGTGACATCAAGTGCTGTAGTGGGTTCGTCTGCGATCAGGATGTCGGGTACATGAATTAAAGCCATCGCTATCATCACTCGTTGGCGCATCCCACCTGATAGTTGGTGCGGGTATTCCGTTAGTCGTTGTCGAGGCTCTGGAATACCAACTCGATCTAGCAGTTCGACGCAAATCTCGATTTGATCATTCTTGCTAGTTTGTGGGCGGTGGAGTTGTAATGTTTCCATTAACTGACGCCCAACGCGCTGTACAGGGTTAAGAGCAGTCATTGGCTCTTGGAAGATCATCGAAATCCTGCGACCTCGGATATTTCGCATTTGCTCGGGTCGGTATGACAGGAGATCGTCGCCACCAAACACTATTTGACCACCAGTGACGCGTCCGGCCGGTTTGGGAAGCAGTCCCATGATGGCTAATGAGGTAACGCTCTTGCCGCATCCAGACTCTCCTACAACACCTAAAGTTTCACCCTTTGCTAACTGAAAAGTGACTTCATCTAGAACCCCTACAGTTGCTTCATCAGTATCGAAAGAAACCGATAGATTATTTACTTCTAGAAGAGCCATTAATGAAGTGAGGTACGACTATGAACTCAACTCGAACGAGAGTAGTGGGAGTTGGTCGTTCTTAGTTGACGTTTGCTGTTCATAGGGGGTATTGTGCTGAAAGTAAGGTTGTTAACGAATATCCGCTCTTTGAACTAGCATGGACATGATTGGTGAAGAGTTGTACGAACCTTCAAAAATCCTTTCACTGAAGTTCAAAATCTGCAAAAACTGCGCAATGATCAGGGTGGTCCGCAATTCGTGGTCCCTCGCGAAAAGAATTTTTTACCAACAATGCGCCGGTTAAGTCCCCAACAATAATGTGGTCGATAAACTCCGAAAAGAGTGGATGACACTTTGAACCACCGGCACTTGTTAACAATTGTAGATTTTGATCCTCGGTATTGAGCATAGTCCATCCCCAGTCCTTTGGCAGAGCGAGTCGGCGATTAAAATCGCCCAAGATTGCAAAGGATTCATTCGCATCGAGTCGGGCGTCGCGCCATTCGACCAAAATCTCGAACTGAGTTTTTAAGTTCGCACATTCAGTGTCTTTCGCTTCATCGTCGTCTTCGGTATTGCTCCAGCAGCCTGGGACTAAGTGAACGTTCAGTAAACGCAGGTTTGAATCTGATTTAATCGAAATGTCAGTACCCCATCGGTGAAAATTGTGACCAAGACCCAATTCTTTTACATCAGTATGTCGTTCGTAAGCAACACCCTTGCGGATCGCAAATCCTGTTGCAATGTGCTGTCGAAAACGACCTGGTACATCGAAACACTCCAAAGTCGGTTCCTGCTGTGGCCGTTTCGACAATTCAAGGTTCCACTCAGTAGGTGAGAACACCTTTTCTGCGGCTGCTAAATCCTTGACTTCTTGAAACGCGACTACGTCAAATTCTTGCTTACGTACAGACTGCTTCAGCAGTTCATAGTCTGCAGCGGTGCGGTCAATGCAACCTTCGGATCCATTCGCATTTAAGTGTTCCAAGTTCCAAGCTGCGATGCGCAGTGGTTCTGCTACTATCCAACTACAGAGCACCACCATCGTACCTGAAATCGTAGCCAGAAATCGAGTCACAAAGTAATGTCTAAGAATGTCTTGCACACAAAAAATAACATTGTAAGTGGAGGATTCTTTGGTGCTAGTCCACCGGTGTTGTTGCATCGAGTTTCACTGCCTCCGATTCTTTTGACAATGGAGCAAGTACTTGCAACTGATTGAAGACCAAACTGCTCGCGAATATCCGGATTTACTCGGCACCCTAGAACCGTTTGCGGCGATTGATCTAGGTTCGAACAACTTTCACGTAATAATCGCGATGGAACGACCAAACAATCGATGGCAGATTATCGACCGGCACAAAGAACTAACACGACTGGCGCAGGGTATTGAAGAAACCCGCGTTATAAGTCGGCAATCACTAAATCGAGCACTTCGTGCGTTAGAACGCGTGAGTCAACGCATTCGAAGTCTACCCAAAAGCAACGTAAGAGTGGTCGGTACCCATACTCTTCGGACTGCTGAAAATGCGAGTGAATTCATTCGTCAAGGTGAAGCGGTTCTTGGTCATCGGATCGAAGTGATCAGTGGCCGAGAAGAGGCGCGACTAATCTATCTAGGAGCATCTCATTCTTTCGAACACCGATCTCGCAATCGGCTCGTTGTTGATATTGGCGGCGGTAGTACTGAGATCGTACAAGGTACTCAATTTCAGCCGAATGTGCTGCGAAGTTTTCATATTGGCTGCATCTCCATGACGGACAGATGTTTTGCTGACGGGAAGATCTCTGCTAAACGGTTTCGTCGCGCTCGAGATCTAGCACTAGACGAATTACAACCATTTCGGTTTATGTTTCGCTCACAACGTTGGGAAGTTGCAGTCGGGACGAGTGGGACGCTCCAAGCAGTGCAATTTGCAATTAACGGGTTGTACTCTGCAAAGTTAATCACCCAAGTTGCACTTGCGGAACTAATACAAAAACTTTGCGACCTCGGGCACGTCGAAAAGATTTCTGAAGACATCTGCAACCAGAATCGAGCTCCAGTGTTCGCCGGTGGTGTCGCGATTGTGGATGCGATCATGCAGACTTTGGGCATGGACGAGCTCCATGTAACTGACGGAGCACTGCGAGAGGGAGTCTTGTACGACTTACTAGGTCGATCGCAACACAACGACATCCGCGAGACTTCAGTCCAAGATCTCGTTTCCCGTTTTCACATTGACGCGGAGCACAGTCAAAGAGTTGCTTATACCGCTTTGGATTTGTTTCAGCAGGTGCAGCAAGCTTGGGTACTGGATGAGCGAGAGGAAAAAAATCTCTTGCGTTGGGCTGCGCTGTTGCATGAAATTGGTATGGATATATCGCATTCAAAATATCACCGACACGGTGAATATTTGTTGCAACACCTCGACTTAGCAGGTTTTTCGCAGAGTGAACAGAGACGGTTAGCGATCTTAGTCCGCGCCCATCGTCGACGTTTTCCTTTAGAGCTCTTCGTTGAGAATACTTCGCTATCGAAGCTTGCAAGTTTATTACGACTCGCAGCGGTGCTTAGAAGAAATCGCTCGAACGACCCAGCGCCGCCTTATATCCTTGAAGTTAACGATTCTGGACTGGAGTTAAAGTTGCCGCGAGACTGGTTGCGCGATCATCGACTAACGTTAATGGACCTCCAACAAGAAGTTGCGTACATGCGATCTGCGCCGTATCAGCTTACACTCTCGCTGACAAACAATTCCAAGTGAGATTTTCGAATCGTCAGTCAAGCAAGTTGCGTTAACAGCTCTGATTGGGCACAGAGTTGTTCCGTTTCCGCTTCCTCTTCTAAAGGTAAATAGGTACCATCCGCTTGTAATATCCACGCTTGAGTGTTGTCCTGTAAGTAGAGTTGTAGACTCTCGTTATACACTCTTTCTGCTAGATCACTCTCTAGGATGGGAAAGCCAGTTTCTACTCTCGCGAAAAAGTTTCTAGCCATCCAGTCCGCACTAGACAGATAGGTTTGCGGGTTGCCTCCGTTTGCGAAGTGAAAGACTCTCGAATGCTCTAAAAACCGACCAACAATAGAACGCACTTCGATATTTTCCGAAATTCCCGGTATTTGTGGTCTTAATGCGCAGACGCCTCGCACTATGAGTTTAATTTCAACTCCAGCTTGTGCTGCACGATAGAGCTCTTTGATAATGTTTTTCTCAACGAGGGAGTTCATTTTGGCGATGATTCCACTTGGTCTACCCGCTTCTTTGTGCGCAATCTCTTGGCGAATGTGGGCGACCATGGCGTCGTACAGCGTAAAGGGTGATTGAAGGAGTTTTTTCAATTTGTCAGAGTGTCCTGTAGAGACGATTTGTCGAAACAGTTGTTGGACGTCTTCGCCAATTTCAGGATTGCATGTAATCAATCCATAATCTGTGTAGATTCTCGCAGTATCTGCGTGGTAATTCCCTGTTGCGATATGTACGTACCGTCGTAAACCGTCTCGTTCACGTCGCATTACCAGCAACATTTTGGCATGTGTTTTGTAACCGACCACACCGTAGACTACTTGCGCGCCCGCAGCTTGAAGTTTAGTCGCAAGTTCGATGTTGTCAGCTTCATCAAAGCGAGCGCGTAATTCGATCACGACCAACACTTCTTTGCCACTCGCAGCGGCGTTAGTTAATGCTTGTACGACAGCAGAATTTACACCCGTCCGATATAGAGTCTGACGTATTGCAATCACGTCAGCATCGTTCGCGGCTTGGCGTAGAAAGTCAAGTACTGGGGTAAAGGACTCGTACGGATGATGTAGAAGTATGTCGTTTTTGCGAATTACCGTAAAGAGGTCGTTTGCTTTTCGAATGTGCTTGGGGATACTCGGCGTGAACTCGCGAAACTTGAGGTCCCGTTTGTCGACCAAGTCTGGAACCTGATTCAAACGCATTAGATTCACTGGCCCTTCGCACGAGTAGACAGCACTCTTAGCAAGCCCAAATTGCGAACGTAAGAAATCGCGTTCATACTCGGGACATGCGCTGTCGATTTCAAGTCGAACTTCATCTCCGAATCGTCGCCCCGGTAACTCTCCTTCGAGCGCGTGGCGAAGATCGGTGATTTCTTCTTCATCCACCCACAGATCACTGTTTCTCGTGACGCGAAACTGGTGGCACCCAGACACCGTCATTCCTTGAAACAGCTCGTCCACGTGTGCATGGATAATCGAAGAAAGGAAGACGAAGTCCCACTCGTGAGAAGCAATATCTTTAGGGAAACGAATGAGTCTTGGTAATGCCCGAGGTGCATGGACGACAGCCATCCGTCCTGGACGACCGAATGCGTCTTGTCCTTCAAGCGTTACTACGAAATTGAGAATTTTGTTCAACAGTCTAGGGAAGGGATGTGCAGGATCGAGTCCGATTGGATTTAAAACTGGGGAGAGTTCTCGTACAAAGTAGTCATGAACCCAGTTTTTTTGATTATCGTCCCATTCGTGCCTCCGAAGGAAATAGATTCCTTCTGCACGCAGTTCTGGAATCAGCTGTTCGTTCAGTACCCGGTATTGTTCATCGACGAGTTCTTGAACTTCAACCGATATTTGTGCGAGTTGTTCCTGAGGCGTAAGGTTGTCCGGTCCGCGCTGAGTTGAACCATACTCAACTTGTTGAATGAGTCCGGCTACCCGAATTTCAAAAAATTCGTCTAGATTTGAACTTGAGATGCAGAGATATCGCAAGCGCTCAAGAAGGGGATAGCTAGAGCGTTGAGCTTGCGCGAGTACACGTCGGTTGAACTGAAGTAAAGACAGTTCCCGATTAATGAATAGTTCAGGTCGGTCGAATTCAGTTTCGTTCAATAAAACCTCAAATGTACGTTAATAATACGCGAACATGACTCGTTTCCCCGCCGAAGACTAAGTGGGTCACTTCTAGGTTGAACCTCGACCGGACATCCAAAATTTCACGACTCACCAACACCCAGCTGATGTGTGTATTGAATCACCCGAACGATTAGTTCTCTGTTGCGTAGTAATCAACTGATTTTAGGGAAAATTTTGAGTAGACCACTCTCAATGTCGCAAAGCTCAACGCGCCCAATGTAACACGGCGTTTGGATTGAGTCACTACCGAATTCGAACAAGCCTACGCGGAAGAGTTTTCACTGATACACCGGTGTCTAGGCGACTCGTTCACGCATACAATTGACGTAACTACACGACATATAAGAAAGCGCACCGTTTACAAAATGTCAATATTCCTAGGTTTTTCGTTTTTTCGTTTTCATCGTCGCCGGACCAAAATACTTGCGATTTACGAAACGTTTCTGACGTCGTCGAAACGTCAGTTGCATCCGTTAGAGATCGGTCGAGAAAATGGCATGCACACCTTAGACGTGATTAAGGTATTGTCGAGCACCCCAGAGATCTTTCTTAAGGTTCCTGGGACCGGGTCAAGGGGAGTCAATTTGTACGCTTTACGATCCTCTATCGTTGTACAAAATAGCGAGGTCGTTATAGCTTATGTTAATCGATTAGCAAGACGGGATCGAATTTTACTTTACTCCCTGATATTTCTTATTCTTTTAGTGATCGTAGTGGCTGGTCTACTAAGTATCGCGTTGGTCCGCATGTCGTTTGGTTAGAAGAACTGTATTCCTTACGGTACCTTAGTATTCCCTGAATTCGAATACGGTTACCTCTACGTGCCTAAGCGACGGGCGATTCTTTCCTTGGTTTCATCCTTAGCGGCTCGAGATTTCTTCAAGTGTACGAGCGTAGCTCCCGAACCTCCTTGGTGACTCGGCGCAGAAACGTAAGCGTTGACTTTTGGATGATGTCTAAGCCAGTGTGCCACATGACTCTTCAACTGTGCTGGAGGCGTACTTCGTAGCCCTATGCCATGTACGACTATTACGGTACGTAATCGTTTCTCCAAACTATTTGCAATAAACTGTAACAGGCGACGGAACGCCGATGTCACTCGAACGTTGTGTAAGTCCAACTTGTCTTGGATTGGATATCGACCACTTCTCAGTTTGGTCATACTGTCTGGTTGTACTCCCTCAGCTTTCCACTCTAAGTGATCGTGAGGTTCGACGAAGTCTAGATCGATTGGTAGTGCTTCCAACAGATCGTCAGTCGAAGTCTCCGTAGTTGCATTCGTACGTGCGCGTACTAAATTTTTTTGTTGGTTTTTGGATTGCTTTTGTACTTCTGCTCGAGGAGTATTTACTAAAGCTTGAACATCTGAAAGTTCTTGTTCGAAAGTAGATCGTTTGTTGTCTGACATTTTGGAGACCAGTGTTTCGGAGTCGGTACCTAGTATTCAATACACTTGGATTTAACACAAGAAGTTTACACACATTGCTCCTTTGTCGATTTACCAGACAAAGTTCTCGTCAAGTAACATTTATCGCTAACACTCTTCACTGAAATGACCAGGTGGTTAGTTGCGTCAAAATAGATTCTTGCGCCTGAGCTTGCGGGTTTTACTCCCTATCGGGATTCTCGCTGTAGGCATTCTCGGCTTTCTTTCGTTGCGCGCGATCAAACCAGAATTGCAAACTGCGATCGAAGAACCCCCTGCATATTTGATCGCTGTTCAGACCGCTCAGAAACAGCAAGTAAGGTTTGAATTGGTTTCTCAAGGAACGGTGAAACCGAAGACCTCGACAAGCTTAGTGTCAGAGGTTGCAGGTCGAGTGTCGGAGATTTCTCAGAAATTTGTCTCGGGTGGTTTTTTCGAAGCTGACGAAATATTGGTGAGTATTGACTCACGTAACTACGAAACTACGCTCAAACGAGCTGAACTTGCCTTAGCCCGTGCGCGCGTTCGAGTGGATACCGAGCGTGCTCTTTCAGGATACGCGCAAGAAGATTGGGATAAGTTCATTGCAGACAATGATTCGTCCAACAGTCCTACGGAATTGACATTACGACGACCACAACTCGCGGAAGTACTAGCAGAATATAGTTTTGCTGAAGCAGAGATGAAGCAAGCACAGGACGATCTTGCTCGTACCACTGTAACTGCACCGTACCTCGGTCTTGTTTTGGAAAAGAATGTGGACATCGGGCAATATGTCGGAGTGGGAACGCCAATCGCAAGTACCGTTGCCGTAGACTTTGCCGAAGTGCGGTTACCAATTTCCTTAAACGACCTGGAGTATCTTACTCTCCCTGAACGTCCGGGTAGTTCTCCAGTACCAGTGCAACTGTACGCGACTTTAGGTGGGACAGTGTCCTATTGGGACGCGATGATTGTGCGAACAGAAGGTGTGGTAGATACTCAATCGAGAGTCATTCATGCTGTCGCGGAAGTCTCGGATCCGTACGATTTTGCTGGTACGGGTCGAGAATTATTACGCTTCGGTACATTCGTCCACGCGACAATTCAGGGCAATGACGCTGGTGATGTGTTTGTCGTTCCTCGGCATGCAGTCTACCAGGGTTCGCAAGTGTGGATCGTAACTGAGGATGACACGATTACTCCGCGCACTGTATCGGTGGTTCGTTTTGACGACGACTTTGCATATATCAGCGCAGGATTGGAGAATGGGGACGTCTATTGTGTTACGCCGATCGATCGTCCGTTACCCGGTATGAAGGTGAAGGTCAGTGGTTAATGATGGTCATGATGACTCGTCGGAGAGTCATCAGAACCAACAACTCCCAGTAACCAAAGCGCAGTCCAATTTGCCGGCTGAGACGGCAGATTCAGATTCGACGACCTATTTAGTTCGACCATCTGAAGGCATCATTGGTTGGTTTGCGCGTAATCATGTTGCCGCGAATCTTCTCATGATTGCAATTCTTGGGGCGGGAATGTACATGCTGTTTACAGGCATGCAAAAAGAAACTATGCCTGCATGGTCCTTCGATCAGATATCTATTTACATACCGTTCCGCGGCGCGAGTCCAGAAGAAGTAGAAGAAAGTATCCTGTATAAGGTCGAGGAAGCGGTACGCTCGGTTGAAGGCGTGGGCGACGTAACCTCGGAAGCCTCGGAAGGTGCCGGCAGAATCTTCGTCAATGTTGCGAGCAACTACGAGATCGATGCAGTGATCGACGAAGTGAAGCTCGTCGTGGACTCTATTTCAAATTTGCCGAGCGACTCTGAGCGTCCAATCATTCGAGAAAGACAAGGCTTTCGGTCTGGAGCGTTGTATGTTCAGATTTATGGTGAGTTAGACTTTTTCACTCTACAAGACATCGCAGGAGACATTCGAAACGAGATTTTGGAACTTCCAGAAGTTTCCCAAGCCTCCATTCAAGGCGCACGTTCTTCTGAAATTAGTATCGAGATTCCCGAAGAGAACTTGAGAAAGTATGAACTAACACTCAGCCAAGTCGCCCAATTAATTCGCGTCTGGTCAGTTGACTTAGGAGGTGGCGGAATTCGAACGGAGGGCGGCTATGTGCGTGTCCGTGCGACTGGACAAGCGAATACAGCTGAAGAGTACGAAGACATTGTGCTACTCACTCGCCCAGATGGTAGCGTTCTCAGGTTACGGGACATTGGTACGGTCATCGACAACTACTCAGAGACTGATTATTGGTCGTTCTTTAACGGTCAACCGACCATTGGTATTTCTGTCGACGCTCGCGATGGCGAAGATGTCTTGGCAATTTCTAAAGCCGTACGGGAGTATGTCGCTCAACGAAAACAGACTCTGCCTCCTTCGGTGCAGCTTGACTACTTTGGAGATTCCACTCACTATCTAAATGACCGATTGAACATGATGTTGAAGAACATCATGTTTGGTGCAATATTGGTGTTCATTCTTTTGGGGCTGTTCCTCCACTTACGTATTGCATTTTGGGTGTGCGTTGGTTTGCCGGTGGCCTTTCTTGGTGCACTGTTCGTCCTTCCCTTAGTTGGGGTAACACTGAACCTTGTCAGTTTATTTGGGTTCATACTAGTGATTGGGGTGGTCGTCGACGATGCGATCATAATCGCCGAGAGTGCCTATGCAGAAACTGAGCGTCGAGGGTATAACGTCGATAGCATTATTCGCGGTGCGCGTCGAGTTGCGGTTCCTGCGACTTTTGGCGTTCTCACAACCGTCGCCGCGTTTGCACCGATGTTATTCGCCCGAGGCGGTGTCACAGTGTTATTCCAGTCGATCGGCTGGGTTGTCATCATGTGCCTCTTGTTTTCGTTAGTCGAATCGAAGCTTATCCTACCGTCGCACATGGCCCTCATGCAATCCTCGCGCGGAAAACAGCGTGGCATCGCGGACTATACGAATCATTTCCTAAAACGATTCAGTAAACACATCTATCTTCCTTCGTTAAGGCTGTTACTCCGATATCGCTATGCCACGTTATGCGGATTTGTCGCACTGCTACTACTCACTGTCGGTTTTTACCTGAGTCCGTTTCTGAAGAAAAGCTTCTTTCCTGAGTTTGAGAATGACTTTGTGTTTGTCAACGCGACCATAATGGATGGATTAGGCGAAGACTACATCGTTGAAGTAACAGAGTCAATTATGGCTGCAATGCATGCGACTAACGACGATATTGTGGCTCTCACGGGCGCGAAAGAAGAACCGATTCAGCACGTTTTTGCTTTTATTGCCAACGATACTTCTGCGAGGCTGACCGCCGAGCTTGCAAAACCAGAAAACCGGACACTGCGGCCTACGGTCATTGCAAGTCGTTGGCGCGCGAGAGTAGGGAATATCGCTGGTACTACGGAGTTGCAATTTTCTGCTGAACAGCGCTTCCACAGTGGTGCTCCCTTAGAGTTTGACTTAACTGGGAAAAACTTCGACGCTCTTGATGCGGCTGCAGAAGGACTCGCACAGAAACTGGCTGAATATGACGGAGTGTACGAAATTCGCACTCCGATTGGCACCGGCCCCGACGAGATAAAACTAGAGGTCAAACCCGACGGTAAGGCAACCGGATTAACACTGAGTAGTTTAGCCATGCAAGTGCGTGAGGCTTTTTTTGGAATCGAGGCTCAACGCATACAGCGTGGCGAAAGTGAGTATCGTGTCGTTGTGCGCTACCCCGAAGCCGAGAGAACTTCAATAGGCAATCTTGAGAATATGTGGGTTCGACTACCTGACGGTACCTCAACGCTCTTTCACTCGGTAGCAGATTATTCAATTGAAGCTGGCTACGGGACTATACGTCGAATCAACGGGAAACGAACTGTGTCTGTCTCGGCAGAGGTTGACCGAGCAAAAATCGATCCTTTCGTTATTTACCAAGACTTACAGGAGCACTTTTTTCCGTTCTTAGAGACTAAGTTTCCTAGTGTGGACGTTCAAGAAGCTGGTTCGGTTCAAGATCAGATGCTTGCATTGGAGGAATTAGGCATCGCCTTTCTCGTCGCGCTGTTATCAATTTACGTGCTGCTAGCCATACCGCTTCGGTCTTATCTCCAGCCATTCATCATTATGAGCGTGATTCCCTTTGGGTTTATCGGGGCTGTCATCGGTCATGTGATTTTGAACGTGAGTTTTAACATGGTGTCGATGATTGGTTGTATCGCGCTGACTGGTGTGGTAGTAAACGACAGTTTAATCCTTGTCCACTACTTCAATCGTGAGCGTAGAACGGAAAACAGGTCCGTCCTACACGCGATACTACGCGCTGGTAAAGCACGACTGCGAGCAATTATTCTGACATCCCTAACAACATTTTTTGGATTGGTACCAATACTCTTGGAACGATCACTTCAAGCAAAAATCGTAGCGAACATGGCGATTTCGTTAGCGTTTGGAATTCTGTTTGCAACACTCATCACCTTAGTTTTGATACCTGTGTTGTTGAGAATCGGTGCTGACGTAGCGCGCATTAAGGATGCTGACTTAGTTTTAGACGAAGACCACAACCGAGAAGTAAGTACGGTGGCCGCTCCGGCAGGCGGTTAACGTATGTTCTGTTCGAATACGGTTTGGTGGTTTACTCTTACTTGCAGAGTATGTTTCACACAGTGGTAACGTGCTTCGACATAGCTGTGCTCTTCCCAATATAGTTCAATGTTGCTCGAAACATACAGGATGTCTGAGCTATCGTCGAGAGTACTCTTTTTTCGCAAACAATTCGCGACATAAAGACACAATTCGTTGTTAGGTAGCACCTTCACGGAGCACGACTTGTGTCCTACTGGGACATCGACCGAATACACAGGTTCAATCGGTGCCAAGGGTATGGACAATTTTTGACACCTAGAGCTTAGGAACAGACCGTGTCAGATCTATTAGCTCATTACAGCGGTCTTTACAGGTGGGTTATTCTCTCCCCGAAAATATTGCGAGAAACTGAAGAATGTACATGAACAATATCCACAATCCCGCAAACAAGGTAGTCGCGGCGATGATATAGTTACGTTCTCCACCCAGCACTATCTGACTCGTTTGAAACAAGATCAATGCAGATGCAAATATGATCATGAACGCACTAATCAACATTTCAAATGGCGAAAAATCTACACCCAACAATCTTAGAATGATTACGCCCAAAATAGCAAACGAAGAAATAGTGAGGAACTGCCCGAGCCAACTGAAGTCAGCGCGCCTGACGATCGTGTACATAGACAACCCGATAAAGGTAGCTGCGGTTATCCCCAATGCTTGAGTGATTAGCATCGCGTTGATCTGCAGTACATCACTAATTAATGGTGCGCCGATCCACCCCAGGAATGCCGCGTAGACGAAGCTCAGCAGAAGCCCAATGGGGCTACGTGCAGTTGCTTGGATCGCGAAGGGTAGCGCGAAGATACCGACCAACATTATCCAGAAAGGCGGTAGCCAGTTCATTTGAACCGCAATTACTGTTGCCCCCGCGCAAACTGCGATCATCAAAGCTAGCAACATGTAGGTGTTACGGAGGACGCTGTTGATCTCTACGGCTTGTTCTCTCGTACGTATTACCTGAGAAGCAGCTAGTAATGGCATATTCAGAACCTATACAGTTTTATTGTCAATTATTCACTTATATTATGTCTACTCTTTGAAAATTCAAGAAATGCATCAGTGAGCAAATTGGGGATGTCCGTTAGAGTTTCATGAGTGTTAGGTTGCCGCCGGTTGCAGTCTCATTACGCGTGACGACTCGTTCCACTACAAATCTGGTCAGATATAGCGGTCCTCCTGCTTTCGGTCCCGTTCCGGACAATCCCTCTCCTCCGAAAGGCTGAGTTCCCACGACCGCTCCCGTCATCGTCCTATTAACGTACATGTTTCCTACTTTCATGTTTGTCGTGAATCGTTCTATGGTGGAGTTAAGACGACTGTGGACCCCAAACGTTAATCCGTAGCCCAGCGCGTTTGCTTGATCAATTACACTGGCTACATCACCCCGTTGATATCGGTGAAAACCCAAAATCGGTCCAAAGTGTTCGGAATCAAATGTTGTGATGTCCTCAACATTTACGATCGTGGGTCGAACAAAGAATCCGTCCGCATCAATATCTGACTGGTGGGAATGCAGAACTTCATACTCTGCTGTTGCGTCTTCAAGTCTTTGTTTCGCTTCTGGATCAATGACTGGTCCAACATCGACTGACCAATCCGTTGGATCTCCCAGTTTTAAAGTATCGATCGCTCCACAAATCATCTCTAGTAGCGCGTCTGCTATGTCGTCTTGAACGCACAATAAACGTAAAGCAGAACAACGTTGGCCGGCACTCTTAAAAGCCGAGTGAATAATGTCGTCGGTTGCATGTTCAAACTGCGCGGTAGAGTCAACAATCATGACGTTCACCCCACCAGTTTCGGCAATGAGTGGAGTTAGAGCGCTGTCCTTTGTAGCTAAGGACCTATTAATCGTACGCGCCGCGGTCTCGGACCCTGTAAAAGCAACCCCATTAACTCTTGGGTTCGCTACTAACTCTTTACCAACATCGTCTCCGCCCGGGAGCACTGCAAATACACTTGGAGGAATCCCCGCGGATTCAATTGCTAGTTGCGCGAGCCTAAGTGCGATCAGGCTCGTTTGAGGTGCAGGTTTTGCTGCTACAGTGTTCCCAGTTGCGAGTGCAGCCGCAATGGGACCAACGAAAATCGAAGCCGGAAAATTCCAAGGGCTAATGCAGACGAACAGTCCTCGAGGACAGAGTAAAAGATGGTTTGACTCTCCTGTTGGGGAAGGTAGTGCTTGTGGAACGAGCATGGTTCGCGCTTCCACCGCATAGTAGCGGCAAAAATCCTCTGCTTCACGCAGTTCTGTAACCGCGTCTTCTACGGTTTTACCAGCTTCTCGTTGTAGCAACGCCGTGAGTTCAGGACGGTGTTCATGAATCGCATCAGCCCATTTCTCAATACGCTGACAACGATCTGCAGCCTCTAATCGAGACCAGTCGTCTAACGACTCAGACAGTGTCGTAAGGAGCGGGTCGATGTCTGATATGTCAAATGAAGCAAAGGATCCGACTTCATCGGTGCTATTAGCTGGGTTTTTTACGACTGTACCGGATTCACTCATACTCCAGCTGCTAGATAACCAACTTTCAACTTGTTCGCGAAAGCGAGTACGTGTTATTTCATTCCCAAAGTCCACTCCGATTGAATTACTCCGCTGTTCTCCATAGATGTCAATAGGTAAAGGAATTTTAGGATGTTGATGCTCTTGTAACGACAAAACTTGTGCTCGAGGATTTTGGCTAACATCGGCAACACTCAATTCTTCATTGAAGATGCGATAGACGAAATTCGAAGTCGCGCCATTTTCTAACAAGCGACGCATGAGATAGGGAACGAGATCTTCGTATACACCCACGGGGGAATATACTCGTACCTTAGGACTCTCCGGGAAGTGCTGAGCAACTTCTTCGTACAAAAGTTTTCCCATCCCGTATAACCTTTGAAACTCAAAAGCCTGACCCTGCGCTAGCGTACAAACGGTCGCGATCGTGTGTGCGTTATGGGTTGCAAATTGCGGAAACAATCTGTCAGCGTGCTTGAACAGACGTGGGATGCAAGCGAGAAAACACAGATCGGTGTTCTCCTTACGCGTAAATACAGGGTAGGCTTCGAAACCATTCACCTGAGCAATTTTTATTTCAGTGTCCCAATACGCGCCTTTCACTAATCGTACGTTGAGCTTGGTACGATACTGAGTTGCGAGATCGGCGAGCCAATCCACGAGGTTTAATGCTCGCTTAGCGTATGCTTGCACGACCACTCCCAATCCGTCCCAGTCTTTTAGTTTCGAACTCGCAAGGAGTCTTTCGACTACCTTCAAATTAATTTCGAAACGATCACTTTCTTCTGCGTCTATTGTGACGTCGAGATTTGTTGCGGCTGCTTGTACACACAATTGTTCAGTTCTTGAGACCAACGCCTCGACTGCCTCGTTTTCGTTGAGCGGATGTACTTTTGGATACAACGCAGTTAGCTTCACCGAAAGACTATGATCCAATGAGGGATGTTTCTTTTGAGATGTGGCGATTGCGTCTATTGCACCCATGTAGGAGTCAAAATACCGATCGGCTGCCGCAAACGTTCTCGCACCTTCGCCCAACATGTCAAAAGAAGCAGGCTCTTTAGCACGCGCGAGAGCTCGTTGAATAGTTGGACCAGATACAAATGCGAGAGCGAGAAAGTTGACGACGGCAAGCATTACTCGCCGTAATCCTGCCTCAGGAACACTGGATAAATTTTTGTCTAATTTGTCAATGTTCCGTTGTGCGTCGTTAGGGAAAAAACGGCTGGTCATCTCCATCATCAAAGTAGCTAGGTTCACAAGCATCGAACCACTTCGTTGTGAGTGTTTTCCCCAGTTCCCTTCCTTAAATTTCTCAAGGGTGAGAATGTCTGCGGTTCGTTTGTCCGGAACACGTAATAACGCTTCTACTAATGAAAGCAACGCAACGCCCTCGTCACTCGACAGTCCGTATCGATGAAGAAATTTCTCTACGAAAGGGACAGAGTGTTTGCGGCTACGACACTGGGACACCAGCATCGACGCATGTTTTGATATTTCTACAGTTTGTTTGTCTGTCGGGGCAAAAGCTTCGATAAGTTCGTGGACGACTTCGTTTTCAGATCGAAGCAAATTCCGATTCATTTGATCGAACGATTCATCGAGAGAGTTAATCGTGGAATTTGACTGGCGCGATTCACTCATATATTGGATGTAAAAACACTGTTTTGACGTGATATAATCAAGGTAACTTGAGCATGACCAAACCTAGGGTCCGGTGAATTAGGACTTGAGTAACACGGTAGGGTCAGAGACGGCAAATTGAATTGACAGATTATAAAATTTGAACTCTTGTGTGTCCTATGCGTTTTTAAGTCTATTTCGAGCAAAGCCTCAACAAATGCTAGAGAGCAATGGAAAGAATAATGAACAAGAAGAAACCTATTTTTGGTGAGACAACAATCGGTGCAGTTTCATTAGTGGTAATTGTCTTGCCTGCACTTTTGTTGTTTGCAGGTTGCGCTTCGCTCAGTAGAACGCAATGCTTGGAAGGCGATTGGTACGAGATTGGTCTAAGTGACGGAAAGTCCGGAGTGGAATCAGAGCAGTTTAATGTTTATGTGGACACTTGTGCGAAATATGACGTAGTTCCGGATTTTGCGAAATATTCTGAGGGCAGAACGAAAGGCTTGGAGTTCCTGACTTCGACGGTCAGCGGTCAAAAATTTTGACAGTCCCGTAGCTAACTAG
>VXUA01000015.1 GCA_009837185.1 Gammaproteobacteria bacterium
AGTGCTTCTTTTTATCCTCACACCGTTGTTGTTGGAGTGCTAAGAAATAGTTGTAAACAAACCGCACTGACCCAAACTGCCGGCGCAACGTCTGTTGCTGGACATTCGTAGGGTAGACTCGATAGCAATACGACGTTAACATGTACTATATTATAGTAATAAATTCAAATTGAGCCACTACCCCTCAATCAGAGTGGTAGATCGGATTTTCAAGAGATGTTCGGAAATTTATGGGGCGTCCGGTGCCTCGCTCTCACTTGTACTAGCGTTTTCGTTTTTTCTTTCTTTTGCAACTCTAAAACCGTCGAACTGTTGGAAAGCAAAGGACTGCTTTGTTGCCGACGTTCTACGCTCTCCTAGCTTCGTAACATCAAAAGTAATACAAAGAGATACTGGCTGTACACGTACTCTTTGGAACTTTAGTCTTTTTGAGGCAGCGGGGCGATCATGGAGGACACCGTTTTTGTTAACGACCAATTCTATCTTTTCAATCGCATTAGCCATTTCGATGTCTTGGTGTCGCTTAAGAAATTTGAATGGACTATGAGATAGTCTCTGGTATATAGGAATTGCTAACCCTAATGGTGCATAACGAGTTTGCGTTGAATAGGACATTTCTCGGGTTGCCCTTATATCTTCAACCCTGTCTTCAAAAGCGACCGTACCTTCATATACCACCAGTATTTTCTGTTGATTCGAAGAAACCAGACTCTTACTAAGGGGTATTTGAAAGTCTTCTTCCTCGATCTGAGCCGGTTCATCCGCCTGCCCCTGTTCATCCTGCTGCCCCTGTTCTTCCGGCTGTCCCTGTTCTTCCTGCTGTCCCTGTTCACTCTGAGACCTTTGGTCATTTTGGGACCTTTGTTCATGCACGATATTGCCTTCAGTCCGACTATTCTCGAACTGAGGATCCACCCATTTCGTTGAAGTTTTGAAGGTGTCTATTTTCACAGTGTAAGGTTCAAGCAGCTCGTGTGTGTGGAAACCTTTACAATCAGATTTGGAGTACCCGCCCTTGGGTAGCAATTCTATCGCACCCATCGGGTTATTGACGACCACCAGTACGATGGTGAGTATGGTTGTGAGTAATTTCATTTAGGCCTCCATTAGCTCTGGTGCGAACAATTTTGAAGCTCTCTTAACGAACGGAAATATTGGGATGTTCATATTAATCTACTAAAAGGTGTGTGATGAATATTGGTGTAAAGAAAAAAAGTCGCTCCACACTAGCAAAGCATTCGTACTTCTCAGGTCAGGAGTCCGACAGTCTCATTGATCATAGGTATGTAGATGAACACTACGAGTTAATACCTATTGTACGCGAGGTACGTTCGTCGCGCGGACTGTGGATTTAGAATCGGAGTCGATATATTTCCAAAGCCCCAGATCATGGGGTTTCTCTTGCATGAACTAGTACCTTTGGAGTTAGAGACTCGATACAAAGAAATTTGGAAAAAAGAAGCAACTAAAACGGATAAGGACTGTATGCATCTCACCATGCCAAAGTACAGTTTCGAAATCAAAACCTCTTCTCATCCAACTAGAGTTTTTGGAAATAGAAGTTATGCTCAGAAATCTAGTGGGTCCCGTAAATCTTCGACTCTCTACCAACGAGAATAAGGTTTATTCATACAGATTCTCAAGTGGGTCCAGCGACTCTTTATTTCAAAAATTGACTTGGTTCGATTACAGAAAGTGAGCTGTTGAACTAGCTGAGTGTCATGAGTACGTAGTTTTGACAGACATTTCTGACTTTTAATCCGCGCGTTAACCATCATCGCCTTGACAACGCTTTAGCACGCCCCCGAAAGTGAGCCGAGGAACTTTATACTACCTGTTGGATGGGTTCTACAACCTCACCGCGTGCATACAACTTTGGGTTAACAGTTATCGTTAGATCTTGGAAGCGACTATGCTATAGAACATGGTACTACAACATATCCTAAAGCAACTAAACGAAAGTACTCACACAACTTCAAACTAAATCATGCGAGCTAATTGGAACGAGACATGGACAGTGACACAACGAGAAGTGTTATCGGTACTCCGAACAAAGTCATTCTGGATCTTATCAATTGCTGCTCCAATTTTGATTGGAATGCCATTCGCATCGGTTGTGATTGAAAAATCATTTAGTGTTGTTGATGAAGAAGTGGATGAATCAGCATGGCAGTTTGAAGTAATGTCGGACTCGAACAAGGAATTGGTGCGAGAACTGTTCTGGGGGGATCCTGTTCGGTTCTCGATCGAGGATCAAACCGGTGTTTTATACAAACACATTCGCTTCGAGATTATTGCAGAAACCCTGTCGGGTGGGCCTTGGTTTTATCAGACAGTCACAGATTTGCAGAAGTGGGAACTAGAAAATGAAGATTCATCGACTAAGCTACGCGACTGGGCTACAAATACGGGGTTATTTGAGGAGATCTATTGGTCTGAAGGCCTATCAGTTTCGTTGGATGATTGGGTGGAGAATGGATCGATTGAAGGCTATTTTGTAATCCCAATAGATTTACTCACCACCGATGAACCGATTAAGTTCGTCCGCAAAAAACCGGCATCGATGAGGCTCAGTGAGAAAATCGAAGCGTTAAAGAATTGGTTCTCGGACATCGTTCCCAGAGCGATGAGACAATACCACCTTGAAGCCGTTCAAATTGACCCCACGCGGCGACCGACGTTGATGAAAGGAATCAACATTTCAATCGAGAGAATTAAGCCAAGTCTCACCGTGAACTCAACTGAGAGTACCTCAATTTCAACCCCGGTTCAAGATACGAACTTGTACCTGACGGTGTCACTTGTGCTTGTGATTCTTTTCATTTTCGTGCTCTCGGGTACGAGCAACATGGCACTCACAAGCACTATCGAAGAAAAGTCCAATCGTCTCGGCGAGTTGCTTGTGTCAAGCGTTGATGCCACGCGAGTATTGGATGGGAAATTGCTCGCAAGTGCGATCGCCGCGTTAATTGGCATCACTGCCTGTTGTCTGGTTATGGGTCCGATTTTTGGAGCAATCGCCCTGTATTTAGATTATGTTTCAGAGTTCTTAGCCGCACTCTTAAATCCAATTAAAGTAATCAACTGGTTTGTGTTTCTACTTTTAGGAATGGCGTTCTACGGCTATATTGAAATTGCGCTAGGGTCTCTCTGCCACAATACGAAAGAAACGATGATGACCCTCTATCCTGTTCGTTTCTTCTACACTTTCTCGGTGTGGCCAGTCTTGTATTTTGTCCTAACAAAGCCGAATGGGACCTTAGCGGAAATTCTTAGTTTCGTACCGATGTTCACACCCTACGTTATGATTGCGCGAGCTGACTCGCTACCGACATGGCCCACATATGTAGCAATCGTCGTCTTAATGCTGCTTTGTGTTTTTGTCGTACGTAAGTTCGCCAAGACTCTATTCACCAATGGTATATTGCTTGAGCAAACTCCCACCAGCCTTGGAAAGATATTCAGACTGACGCGGAGAAGACCGAAATGAACTGTGTTTCTTAAAGAGAACGAATTTGTTCATCGCATTCGCCATTCAAAAACGTTGAGAGCAAGTCGCTCTTCAGATACTGAAAATTTCTATTGTGAGAGTCAAGAATTTTAAATCTGTTTGGGTGGTGATGCATAACGAGTGGGTGACCTCGGTTACAACTCCAATATTTTGGTATGCTACCTGTCTTACACCATTGCTCGTATTTGTGCTTTTTAGCATTTTTCAATGGCTGATCAGTGAAAACCCCAAGGAGACTTGGCTAGCTGACGAAAACGTGAAAAGCTGGCAGAGCGTCATTAAAAACCAGTTTGAGGAAGAAGACACCGGAGACAGAATAATTCAGCAGTATTCCGTGTTGGACTTGAGCGAAGACTTCGGACAGGAAATTCGAGTAGAGATTGAAAGGAATGACCAATTCACATTTCTATCTTCAATACTCGATATGGACGATGAGGAATTCCATGATTACTCCGCCCGCTTAAACGAAATCAGCGATGATGATGAACTACCACAGCTCGTTAGCGTTCTCGAAAATTTCAGACAGTATCGTCTTGAATCACCAAGAGTACTCTTTATCGATCAAGTGTTAAGAAATTTACCAACGGCGGAGATGGAGGAAGCAAGCGAACTCTCGTCGTTAGCCGAACAAATTCTCGAATTGTGGGAGAAATTTCGAACCGTTCTCGGGGCAACGACACCTACTCTGTCTCAGAACTTTTTTGAAGAAATAACGCCTACTGACAATACCGAAAGATCCATTCGGTTGCTTCTTGAAACAAAACAAGTCGCAGGATATTTCGTGATTCCCAAAAATTTTGGAGAGAACGTGGTAGACGTTGCGTTTGTGACTTTGACCGACTCTTCGAGAAATGAATTGTTGAATCTCGTAAACTGGTATCGAAGCGTTGCATCAAATGTGGTTCGGAAACATCGTCTTGAAGGAGAAGGAATCGAACCGGTAACGCGCCATCTCCTGATATATCAAGAGCCGGCGATTGAAGGAGACGTAGTATTCGAAATGTCAGATACTATGGACGTTCCAAAAGAGTTTCAACGTCTGATTTTTATGGGGCTCCCATTTTTACTGTTACTTACGCTGATAGCTTCGCTTGGTCGTTTGATATCGAATACTTGCGACGAGAAATCTAGCAAACTGGTAGATAGTTTGCTGGCTAGTGTGAGTACGATTCACCTGTTGGATGGTAAGTTATGGGGAACCGCGATGACTTCATTGACAGTGATGTTAGTGTGGGCAGTCTCGTTTCCGTTCCTCCTTTTGTTCGCTAACAAGAACTTATTAGAGACCATTGCTCCATTCGTTGATGTTATCGTTCAACCTGGAATAGTAGCGAACTTTGCTCTCTTTTATTTGTTGCTGTATGCTTTCTACGGATATTTCTTGATTGCTTTCACCTCGTTATTTAGTACGGTCAATAATGCAATCAGTGCGTTTACTATGTTCATCCTCGGCATCTCAATTGTTTTCGTGCCTATTGCGATGGCAGTACCATTAATTCCTACTCCGGTATTACAAAACACCATCAGTTTTTTCCCGCTGAGTACTCCCTTTGTTATGGTCGCGAGATCGGGGGCACTACCTGGTCTACCTATTTATGTAGCGATCGTCGTAGTCATGTTCATAAGTGTGCTGGGAGTCAGACGCATATCAAGCAACATGTTTAAGCGTGGAATTTCTGATGAAATTCGATTATCTCTGTCTCGGCGACGGTCGGCATCCCAACCAATAGGAAAAATGTACTAGTGAGACGAGTCTCCTACTATCACTCACTCTAATCTTCTTCTCTATTGGCATCTTTCCTCAACCAACTTCACCTAACAAGTTATCGGAATGGTTGTATGCGTGCAAGTTTGGGGCGTGTGAACAGCCACGCTAGTTTCAATTGTTGTCGTTAGCTTATTCGTTCTGATCCATGAATCGCTGCAGGTAACTGACTTGTTCTTCAGTTAAGAAATCACCGAATTGTTCTTGATTCGCTAACATTGCTTGAGCTACCTGTCTCCGAATTTTTTCAGAAGGCAATTTCGGTACCGTCTCGAGTAACTTAAAGAGATCATTACGCATGGCGAAATAAGTTAAAGAATTGAAATAACTAACCTGGTCTTCGTCAGAAAAATCGTCTATCAGTTCGATCGCCTCTTGCCATCGATGTTCTACCGCCAAAGCACTACCAACCGAAGTGAAGGATTCGAACCGCGCATTTTCCGGAATACGATCCAATACAGCCATGGCTAAGTCCAATTCACCCGCTTCTACCACATCGCTAACTACGCGTTTTGCGAGTCCTCGCTCCACGTAAACGGACTCTGGTCCCTGAGACAAAGCTAGCTCTAGTGCTGCTTCCGGATCAGTCTTGACGAATTCCTGTAATCCAGTATAGAGCAACCATGCTTGCTCCCTAGTATCCTTCAAAGTGTTTTCGACAACCCAGTTCATGGTTGCGTTTGGATCGCTTGCAGCCCATTCTCGAATCACTCTCTCTCGTAAATCCGAGGTGTCGATACCAATAACTGATTCATATTCAAACGTTCTCATCGCCGCTTCTTCTGGTGAGTTCTTGGCTAATTCACCGATTCCAGAATTTGCTGCCGCTTGTCGTTCACTACGAGGAAAAGAATCTACACGCGAGAGCAATCCTTCTGGATCAACTTCCGCCCATACCCGAAAAATCTGAAAATAGTATGACCTTTCAGTGTACTCTTCAAGACTTGAAATCGCTTCGTACGCAGTTCTGGGATCTAAGCGAACCCAAGCATCCACCAATGTTAAGAGAACCGAATGTCGAGAATCTGGTGGTAGTGATTGAACTACGGAAAATACCTCTGCGGGGTTAGATTCCACTTCCTCCGCCAAGAGGTCTTGGAACCACCAAATACTGTATTCAAACAAAGAATCGAAACTTTCATTTCCGTTCTTCTGAATCATAGTTCTTGCAATCTTCTCAAGCAAATCATACTGTAACTCGTCATCAACGTCGTCCTGAATTACTCGTTGAAACGCATCCATCGGCGTATCTAAGAGTGCTATCGCTTCACGTTCGCGAAGTAATGCAAGCATTGACTCTTGATAGTCGTGTTCATTCGCTAATGTCAACCAAAAATCATTCGAAAAATGGGCCTGTGTATTCAACATCGAACGGACGGCAGTTTCGCGAAGGGTAGCGTTCAAGTCCATACTGGCAGCGAAAGATTCTTCCAAGTTGTTTAGGGACCATTCACTAAACACAACTGCGATTAGGTCCTTCCAATGGAGTGTTGGAAACTTCCATACCTGCTCCAATGCAAGATTTGAGTCTCTTCGAGCAAACTCCCCGATAAGGATGGTTTGTATGAAAGTGCGATTCGATCGCGGTTCTAGGTCTGTGGTTTGTTCGACAAGTTCAGCAATCTGTTCGTTGCTCCTATTGGTACCAAGATGATTCTCTGTTTTTCGGCTATCAAATTTTGGTTGATTCGCACTTAGAAATCTCGCGCCTTAGATTCTAAACTGAACTCACTTAGCACGGTGAGCACAAGCGCTGTTGAAGCATACTTTCTACTCCCACTAGACTAATTAACAGCACCGTTGCTTGATACACTGCTCTCTTTTGAACGCGGTAAAAAACATGATCACAAGTGTTTTCAACTACTTTGAATCGCCGAAGAACTCTAACGTCAAGTTCAGAAACTACGAAATTTTCTATCTAGAATATTCCCAGTAATTTTGTTAGCAAGACATTATTCAATGGATCAAATCTCGCCTTATAAAGACTCGCCTCCGACAAGATGGTATCAAATTACTCAGAGTTTAATTGAAGAACATCCGTTAACCGAAGCTGAGCTTGTCGAAATCGTGTTGTCGGCTTGGAAGTCAATATTCGCTTCAAAGTTCGGCAGCTCTGGATTTAGAATCGGAGTCGATATATTTCCAAAGCCCCAGATCATGGGGTTTCTCTTGCATGAACTAGTACCTTTGGAGTTAGAGACTCGATACAAAGAAATTTGGAAAAAAGAAGCAACTAAAACGGATAAGGACTGTATGCATCTCACCATGCCAAAGTACAGTTTCGAAATCAAAACCTCTTCTCATCCAACTAGAGTTTTTGGAAATAGAAGTTATGCTCAGAAAGCTAGTGGGTCCCGTAAATCTAAGGACGGATACTACTTAACCGTAAATTTCGAGAAATTTGACGAGTCGAAGAGAACTCCTCGAATAAATTTAATCCGTTTTGGATGGTTGGATGCCACCGATTGGCGAGGGCAAAAAGCCGCAACCGGACAACAGTCGAATCTTGCACCCGAAACTTATCAGTACAAATTAAAGCTTTTGTATACCAAACTCTTGTCATAAGCCCAGATTGTCGTCCAAGACTTCATAGAGTGGTACGTCACTGATCAAACTGACCCGTTGGGAACTCAAACGCGTAGCAGGACTGGAGTTGCATAAGAATGGTGGAAACTCACGCCGGACCTGTTTGGTAATCTCGATAGTTCTACAGACGGAACAGGTCTGCATGGTTTGCTATGACATCTGTAAATGAGGTTTTACTCATCAAATATTGTCTTGTTTTGATCTCTGTCTGACCGATACTTTAAATATTTTTCAAACCTAGTGATCGAAAGGTCACAGTATTTCTTCTCAACTTCTATTCCCACAAATACTCTTCCGAAAGCATGCGCTGCTATACCCGTGGTGCTGGAACCAGAAAACGGATCAAGAACAACCTCATTAGGGTTAGAACTAACCTTGACAAGTCTCTCTACGACAGCCAATGGGAATTGTGCGGGATGCTCGACTCTTTCCCTGGAACAACGGTTACTGCCGGACGTGACTTTTGGTATTGCCCACACATCGGAAGGATTTTTCCCATTCGGATTATTTCTTAATTTACCGTTCTTTTTTTGGTTTGGATACATCACGTTCTTATCACGAATTTCATCCAGATGAAACGTATAGTTATGGCGATCCTTGACGTAGAACAACCACTTCTCATTTCGCGGACAAAGCCGTTTCTTAGTTTGAACACCAGCACCATAATTCCATACTAGCTCTTGAATCATATAGAATGGCGACTTATTCCAGAGTAAATAGGGTATAGGAACGCACAGTCCATCGTCAGGCACTTCCAAATATCCAAGATTCAACCAAAAAGTAGATTGTGCCTTTGATACTTCGTAAATCATTCTCATCCACGAAGTACACCAATCTATGTACTCGTTAATCTCCAAGCACTTTTCATATTCTTTTCCGATGTTGTACGGCGGAGACGTGATCACTAAGTCGACCAATGGCGTTGAACACGACAATGACTCTAACAGATCCGTGCAAGAACCATGATAGAGTATGAATCCTCTCTCCGCGTAGTACGGTATGCCCATGTGTTGTTCCAATACTGAAAGAGTTTCCTCGAAAGTATCTAAAAAACTTTTACCTTTTTGGACAACACCACTACCAAGAAAAGAGTCAGGTACGATGTTCGTTGGTTTGTGTGCTTTAATTCGCATTAGTTTCGCTTCTTCAGTATGATGATATTATGTATATGAAATGAATTAGCTATTTTATCGAACAATTGTACATATTTTTTGCTTAAGTAAGCAAGATCTTGGTGTGTCATGGTTAGAAACTGACCACGCTTCGTACTCGACGTAATTGATGCTGATAAGCGATGGATACCTAAAGGATTGAACAATCTTGCCTATTACGTGTTTGATCAACAAAGTTATGTACTTTTCTAAGAATTTTTGAAATGGGAGAAGAACCAGTAGCGGAATCAGTCTATTGGATAACAAGCATGTTTGAATTCATAATACCGTCGTACATCCATACAAGGGTCCCCCATCAACCAACTAGCGATCATTTAAATTTGTCGATTTCTTCAATTCTAGGAGCAGAATCAAAGAACGGTCAGAGTCCAATTAAATGTATATTGTCGGAACTAACATATTGTACTCATGATCTGAAAACTGCATAACGAAATTCATCATTGCCTTATGTTGTGGGTTCTCAAAAATCTTGTACCGAGGGACCCAATTGACGGCAAAGGACTCTACTCTTCGGAGAAACTCTAGCAAATCGAAACGGTGATGCTATCGGATGTTTGATCGATTTGGTCGCTAAATAGCTTCATATTGCCAGGGACTCGCATCCTTGTTGGCAGAACGAATCAAACCCAGACCCATTTCATCTACTGTACCTTGTTCATTGAACAAGTTCAGTAGTTTCTGCATTCGGTCGCGATCTCTCGCGGTGAGATCAAGCCATGTGAGTGTGGGTTGCAGTACTCCTCTCCTTACGTTCCGACTGTGGAAGGCGTGTTGTACTTAGCGATTGTTTTGGATGTGTTTGCTCGTTGGGGCAGCTCACACCTGTCGACTATGAATCTCGTTATTTTCGAGAGGCGCAATGAGTGGAACGGGTTGAGGTCTTGACTGCTGATCGTGGCACCCAAACTATTTACTTAGGGTTTCCACGAACATGTGATAACTCCACCGACTTATGTCACCAAGCTGACCATTCTACTTCAGGCAATTGATCAGATAACGATTCTAGATCTGTCCGTTGACTATCGGTCAATAGATTTCCGAACAACTGATGTGTGGACAAAATTCTTCGTACGACAACTGAACGAACGTCATCAGACGGTAAGGAATCAAGGCGATCGAGTAACTCTTGAACGTTTTCGCGACTACCGTGAAATCCCAATCGGTCAAAGTACCACATACGTTCACTTTCGGCAACCGTGGAACCCTGTTGAATCGCTTCATCCCAACGTCCTTCGTGTACTAAATTTCTAGTTATCTCATTCACTGTGCCTCCCAGTGCTTTCTCTGGAATTTGATCAAGTATCGAGATTACTAAATCGATATGACCGTTTGCACCTAGCGAGGAAACCAAACTGTCAAAATATTGCCCTTGAACATAGTGTGAAGTTTCGGGTTGGGAAAGCGCAATAGATATAGCTTTCTCTGGTTCTTCCTCCGAAAGATGCGAGAGAACGATGGATAACATATAAGCATGTTCCTCTTGGTTGGTAGGGATATTTTCTTTTATCCATCGATGAGTTTCTTCTGGACTCTGGCGCGCCCAATTTTGAACAAATGAAACTTGTAAGTCCTTAAGTCTCACTCCGAACACATCAGACCAATTGAACAAAATTTCTTGAGCTATTTGCGGGTTGTGTTCTGTAATCTGAGTCAGAGCAGATGTTGCAGCCGTACTTCGCTGGGCAGGGGAAAGAGTCTTTAGCGCCGCCAACAACTTAAGTGGCTCACTTCTTGCCCAATCATAAATGAGACCCGAACGTATTGTGCTGACATTGTATCGTTCAATTCGATCAAGGGCACCAAGAGCCTCTTGTGGATTGCTATCGGACCATGCCGCAAAAACGATAGGGAGCAACCAAGATTGTTTGTCTCTTGGTAAAGTCAACGCATGTTGAAAGAAATCTTGCGGTTGATGCTGCACCAGCTCGTGCAAAAGTGAATCCAGTAGGTTAGACTCTAATCGGTGTCGAGATTCGAAGATTTGATCTAATACTTCCAATCCGTTCTGGTACATCAGTGTACTCACTACATCCCTTAACAGCTCTATCTGTTCGTGATCAGGTACAGCGTCTTGAGTGATCATATGCCAGGCTGCAAAAGGATCTGACGACATTACTCTCTGCGTTTCTTCCGCTTGTACGATGTCTTCAAATTGTTTTGAATAACCTAGCGCCTCTGCATATTCTTCAATTCTTTTGAACTCATCAGCACGAGTTTCAAGCATTGTTCGTACGGCAACGCTCCACATTGAAGCATTCACCGATTTAACCGCTTGAAAAGCAGCAGGTAAATCCGAAAAAGACCAAGTGGCAAAGACAACTTGGACAGCTTCCGCCTGATCAAAGACCGGCAAATACTCTATTAACTCTAAGGTTAGTTGTGGGTCAAATCGTACTAGTTCAGAGACTATTAGTCTTGGCTTCGCGTAATCTGGAATGGAAACATTCGATTGTTCTGTCGTCGAGATTAAGTCTGCAAGGGAAAGTAGTTGCTGTTGATCGAATTGCTCGAGGATCGAGACAGAATCTGCACTCATTCCAAGAACGGATTGGAGGAGTGGAATCACTTCCGAAGATGTGAGACTCGATCCGATGTCGCGATGATCGCCCGATAGTTCTTTGAGAGCAGCCTCTTGGTTGTGAGTCAATTTGGTCCAGTCAGTGAATTTCAGAGCTACGAAAGAGACCCCTACACCAATGGCTACCCCAAGTACCAGACCGAGGCCAATGATGGCAGTCTTGGCACTAGAAGTTACCTTTTGCTCAACGGATCTAAGATTCATCCTCTGAATGATTTGTGTTAACGAGACTTTCCAGTTGTAACACTTCTTCTGCACTCAAGTACTGCCGTCGTTTGTTAATCTCTAACGCTCGCTGTGCTACGATTTTGGCATAATTAGTAGAAAAATCTAATAAATGTGCAGCCAGTGATTCTGGTTTTTCAGTGAACCAAACGAAGGTCAAATCCCCATAGTAGTTATGTTGTAAGTCTTCTGGTATCAATGTTCCAAACCTCAGGGCTTCAGCGAATGAATGGTGTGAGATTAATTTGTTACACACTACTGTAAAAGTGTACGGATCGACTGATTCACTAACTTTGGCTGTGAAATCTGTCAAAGTTTCGAAATCGTGGTGCTCCGCTATTGATTCAAGAACCTTAATCTCGAGAGAAAATGTTTTAGAAATATTTATACTCGAATTTTCTATTGCGATTTCAAATGCTCGCGCAGGGTTAACTGCGGTAAGTGATGGAAGATTTTCTCTCAATAAGTGAAATCTTTCAATTTTATCCTCTTTTTTGGTTTTCAAAATCCAATTAATAGTTGCGTTTGGATCGCGTTTTGCCCAGTCTCGACTAAATGACATCGTAGCTTGTGATACGTTTTCTCCTTGTTCCTCCAGGGACGTCAGGCTGTTGAGAGCTTCTTCTACACCATACTGACGAAAAACTGCACGCACAGCCACAGCAATCGTGTTAGGACGATGTTCTGGTCGAACCATGTGGATTTCATTAAGTACTCGTTTCGGTTCAGTTGATGCCCAATTGGTGACTAATGACCGATAAATACGATCTTGTAACTCGGGGTCCCCAAATTTTTCAAGAGTTTTGAATGTTTTTTGAAGGTCTTGTTTACTCCAGCTCTTTAGTACCGCGGATGCAAATTGAAGTTGAATGGCATCGGATTCAAGCATTAAAACTTCCCACATGTAACTAGGATCGTAGGCTGAGACTCTCTCAACTAATAGACTAAGTAATTTCTTTGATTCGAAATTCCTCTCTGGTGTCGCCTCAAACCTTTCTTTGATCATTTGCAAAAAATCCGGAAAAACTTCTGTGCCCTCTGTAGCAATCCAATGGTTGGTGATCGAGACGATTAATTCCTCTTGTTCCCCATCGTCCAAAGAGTCGTGAAACACTAAGTCTAAAGCTTTGGATGGTTCACTCAATAATTTCGTTGCTTCCAACTCACCTAACAATAACTCAATCTCGTGTGTGATTCCAATTGAATTCGCAATATCAAGTAATTCACTTGAATCTGAGTGAATTTCTAGAATTGCCTCAAGAGCACATTTTCGAGAAGAACTGAAAAGTGTTGTTGCCTTTTGTAGTGCTTGAAGTGTGTCTCTGGAGGTCCATTCTGAAAACACTATTGTCAATAATCGACACCTCCGATTCGGTTTGAAGTTCCATACCGACTGAAGGGCTTTTTTCGGATCGATATGGGCGATGTGTTCAATCAGAAATTCTTGGATATCTACAACGGTACTAAAGTGCTCTAATTCGTTGGTTTCGTTGAGCAAATCCAATGAATACCGAACGCTTTTATCGACTAAATGATTTTGCAACTCAAAGCTACGAAGTAAGGGACTTTCAATTGCGAGAATTTCTCGGAAACCATACTCCGTACCAGTTTGAACTATAGAATTAGAAGTGATCTGACCACCACGCAAGTGTGTGTTTTGTGTGGGGCTGTACGGGCCGACCACTAGTGCGATTATCAGGCTAGTCAGTAGCCCACCGACGAATCCTATACCGCAGGCTATACCGAATAATTTAATTCTCATCGATACAGGTGATCGTATGTTAGAATGTGATCGAACAAGTCTCTAGCGTGATTCATCACATCTGTCCTGTCTTCGCCGTTGGGTAGCTTTTCAGGTAAAAGATCTCTTATTCTTCCACTGTAAACATCTGCTAAATGAGCGATTTCGGCACTATTCATTTTGTTTACAATGCTAGCAGGAAACAGGTTTAGTATCGGACCTTCAATGTCACTTACAGTAACGCCTGTTCCTTTTTGAAAAAATTTTGAAACGGTTTGTTGCGCTGCATCAATAGCAAGATGGTCATGATCGCTCGCCCCGTTGGCATTGATTGCAAAGATAGTGAGGAACAAGAAGTTAAGGCACAACAGGACAGGGATAATAGAGACACGTCTACCAGATGTCCAAATGGGTCGGAATGTACAACAACTCCATTGAGTGTCAAAGGTTCTTTCGGCTTCTTTCGTTAGCTGTGGATTTGCAGAGTTGTTGGTCATATTAGTGATTCCTTATAGAATTTGTTGGAGATTTAATAGAACTTCTAAAAGTTCCTCTCAACAGGTACATTCTAGTGTGAAGTTGCCTCAGTTTGATGGACACCTACAATTAGAAAATGTTGAGGAGTCCATATTATGGCAAGAAAACACTACTCTTTGGAGTATCGAGAACAGATTGTCGCGTTAGTGAAATCAGGGCGTTCGATCACGTCGGTGGCGAAGGAATTTGGTTTAGCTGATCAAACGGTCCGGAATTGGGTGAAAGAAGGGCAGGAAGGTCCGTTGGGTTGGCGGGAGCGCGAGCGCGCCTTGCGCCGTGAGAATGCTCGACTGACAGAAGAGCGCGACATCTTAGCAAAGGCCACTGGTTTTCAAGCACGTGGCGACTTGCGGTAGTTGACTAAATGTATTCCCAACTTGACTTGCGACTCGAAACTATCGACTTTCTACCGAAGGAGGAACGAAAACAACGCACTTACCAGCTGTGGGAAGAAGTGCTGGAATTCCGATGGATTAATAAGCAGTGTGAACAATTTAAAGTGGAAGGAATTTTGATAGATCCTGCACGTGATCACTAGCTTTTTGAAGAGTTAAGTTCGGGGTGTGAAGAACTAGGTGTCAACGATCGAATTGACCAAGGAAATGAAAGCAGACAGTCGCTTGAAGCTATAGTAGCGGTCCTGGGGGAGACAGCGGCTGCGATCATTTTTGACAGCGCGTTGGCACAGAGTGCGTTTCGAATGGAAAACTATCCGAGGATTATTTCTAACCGAACAATGTTACTGAACAATGCGACACGAGAAACAAGACTGACCGCTCGCGTGCAGTTCGCAGAATCAAGTCGAGCAGATTCGACGGAACTAGCACTCAAAGCCACGAAACTGTGTGAGACCCCAAGGACGTACATCATTCGACTGCGAAAATGAAAAAACTTAGGAAATTCCAATGGTTCATCGTTGGTGGTACGTCAATGGTCTTGGTAACTGCTTCAGTTTTTCTCTACCTACACTTCAGTTCCAAAGCGAATGGCCAAGACAACAAGTTTGGTACACTAAATACAAATGCTTTGAATGCTCTAGGACTAGAGCAAAGTAGCCAAACAAATCTAGATCATCTGACACCCGCAGAGGCACTAGATGAGTTAGTCAAGATCGAAAGCAACTTTCAGCGTACCGCCTCCTTGTACGCATATCTCGCCGATGTAAATGAAAGTGATCTCGTCAATTTGTTGCGCCTTACCGAAAGCATCGAACGTGCGAGTATTCGTTCAAACTTTCAAACCACAATCCTCCGAAAGATCGCCACAGTTGATCCGAACCAAGCATTAGATTGGATCACCGATGTTTCAAAAATCCGACGAATACCGCTCCTAAAGCGACTGTTCCATGATTGGTCTATAACAAATCTCAAGCAAGCCATCGAAGGAGCAAAGTCCCTGATCGGTACCGAGCGACGCGCAGCTCTCGAAGCAATTCTTTCTACTCGGGAAGATCTTTCAAGCTCGATTCTTCTCGATATTGCCCAAGAGTTGGGACTTGAGGAATTCGCGTTGCTCCAGATCAGTGCGAACCAAGCTCACAAGCTTCTCGAAAACCCAAGTGCTGCCTGGGATGTAATCGTCAACGACAACGTCGGGGATGCAGAGCAGCTCGACTTGTTTCAGCTTGTTGCATCTACTTGGAAGGAAGACGAAGGACTTGATGTCCTCTCACGGGCGGCCACCGTATTTCCACACGAGAACGATCACCTTGCTCTAAGCAAAGTCATTGAAGAAGTAGTAGGTGGTGAACTGGAGGAAGCGTTTGACTATGTTCGAAACCTATCGAAAGAGGATCGAGGTCAACTCCCTGCAGCACTCGCTATGGTTGCAGCACGAGTCAATCCCGAACTCGCGCTCAATGAAATAGCAAGTTGGTCGGATGATCCAATTCATACTCATCTAGAGAGAATAGCATCCACCACCTGGGCGGAGTCTGATCCTCGCGGAATGCTGAATAAGCTTGAATTAGTACCTCAGTTTACACGAGCGGACGCGCTGGAAATTGCGTTTACGCACCTTGCCTATGTCTCACCACAGGAGGCAATTAAGAATCTCGAACGAGCCAATGAGTTTCTTAGCACTAAAACATTGTTACCCGCAATCATCGCAGAACAGTGGTCCCAGGCAGATCCAGAAGCCGCGCTCGAATGGTCACTTTCCTATGCCGGCTCGAAACCAGAATTACGAAAGAGCTTGATAAGGAGTCTCTTCAGGAATGTCGTAGCAAATGACATTGAAAGAGCACTAGAACTCTCGAGTGAAATTCGCAGTACATACATCAGGTTCTTTTCAGAAGCAAAGTACGACATAGTAGAAAAACTCGCGCAAATGGGAAGGCTTGATGAAGCGATCAGCCGCCTTCCGATGCTGGACAAAAACGAGACACATTTCGCGATTAAGGATCTTGGATGGAGGCTCGTAGAGGCAGGAGAACCTTATGCGGCAATAGAGTTAGGAGCCAACATTCCAACACCAGATCCTAGCATGATAATTACAGGCCCTGCGAGTTATTTCAGCGGCGTATTTGGTCTTTGGGCATCGCGCGACCCACAGCAACTGTTCGATTCGTTGCAATCGTTAACTTCGCCCCTGCTCCGATCCATGGCCGCGCGAACACTTATCAATCGACATAAGTCCAGACCCACTTTGTCAGAAGAATCTATCAAGGACGCCGAAAAGTTGCTGAGCGAGTACCCAATAACCGAGAATATGCATCTGTTAGAGCTACAGCTGCAAGATGAAAAAGGTTTGATCGACCTAGATCAAATGGTTCTACCTTCAGACTGGGTGGAATAACAAATGACGACAGCAGCTTTGAAATTGAAGACAGCAGAGCATGCATAGCGAAGTACCTGATGAATTTTGAAATACACAGACTTGCTGCTAGGTATGGAAAGTTGCGCCTCATCACCATCATAGGTGCCCTCGCACTGCTTCCATTGATCGCACTTGCAGATGAATCTGCTGCTCAAACTACCAATTCCAATCCATCCGATCATGATCTTCAAGAGGGTTCGAACAAGGCGAATTCATTGTTGGGTGCTCATGCGGACATCTTCGTTCATAACGCCGCACTCTTCGAAGCATTAACCAAAGCGAATGAAGAAGAGTTATTGGCGTTGTTGGAAGAATCTCGAAGTAGTGAACTGGGTAGTGTTAGAGACGAAACTATATTTGCGATAGCGGGTCGGTTTGCCGTAATCGATCCAGAAGCAGCACTTGCTAAATTCGAAGAACTCGGCGATCAAGAACGAGACCCGTTTTTAAGGGGGATATTCTCCGAGTGGTGTGTTTCGAACTTGGATGAAGCAATCACTGCAGCGACGAAACTGAACAGACGCGAGCGTTTATCCACACTCTTGGTTATCTTGAAAGTGAGGGACGATCTAACGGAAGCTCAACATAACGAAATTGCTCGTAAACTGGGTCATTCTGACTTTGCTTCATACTTTGAGAGTGATTCAAAAGCGATCGAGTTTGCTGACGATCCAAAGACCGCATGGAACGTGCTAATCAATGACGGATTGGACGACTTCTCACAGCTTGACACGTTGGTTCTGGTCGCCGAAACACTAATTGAAGAGCAAGGATTAGACGCTCTTTTTCATCTTCATGAGCCTTTCGACGTCGGATTTCGCATCGTCGGTCATACATACATTTTCGATGTGGTTTTGCGTGAGCTTGTCAAAAATGATCCACAAAACACTTGGCAGTACATTCAAAGTGGTTCCACACAAATACGCGATCAAGTGGAGGGGACGGGTCGATTGCAAGACCAAAATTCGGTCTCGCCGCGAGAACAGGCATACATGGCCGACAGAGTGCAACACCTGCTCGTTCGTTCTTGGGCGGAAGCCTACCCCGAAACGGTACTCGCTGAAATTGCACAGATACCACACAAATTACAGCCTGAAGCGTGTGAGCACGCATTAACAGCACTGGTAGCCACAGATCCGGAACGAACGATTGAATTAATTCAATCTTTGGCTCCATATGGTGCGCGCAACGATGCAACACTACAGACAGTTATAAGACGGTGGTCAGCGTTGGATCCTTCGGCGGCCCTCGATTGGGTCTTGTCTGCTTCAGAAATGGACAATGTTGCGACCTATAACCCGGGCCGGTCCCCGTCTAACAAAATGTACATAATGAGAACGGCCTTTGGTGCACTGGGTCGAGAAGATCCAAAACGCGCACTTCGGCTCGCGAAACTTCAGGAAGACCCGGAGCGCGTTGAGGGTTGGATCATGGGGGCACTCGCGGAAAGTAACGTTGAATCTGCTATTGAAGTTTTACCTTTAGTCAGTCTATCTGTCAAAACGCGGGCTACCAACACGGTAGCACAAGCACTAGCGGAAAGTGGCGAAGTTGAACGCGGAATGGAGTTCTTACACCAATACGAAGATAGCTCTGGAGTGGAAGTAAGTTGGTATTGGTTTTTCCGTAGTTGGAGGGACTATAACGCTGTTGATCTATTTGACCGGATGGATAGTTTCGAACCAAAATTGAGAACAGCGGCAGCACGCGCATTGCGCTACAGACCTATAGACGGGTTCACTCAGGAACAACTAGACTACATTCGCTCTATATATGATTTTGGGGACGATTGGTAAGGGTGAGTAGAGGACGGTCTTCTCGACCATAGTCAGATCGAACAAACTTTCGCGCATCTTTTAACATCTGAGCTCGCATTAAGGGATCGTCAATTCACGAGCAAAGCGTCCCAAGGGTGCTTGTAGATCTATGGTTTGAGGACTAGTATGGCACGGGTTCGTATTTGTACCGACCATGCTACCGACGTGAGTGACTGTACCCAATTGCAACGAGAATTGGTGGACCTCTACCAAATTCGAGCTCAGAACGAAGTGATCAAAAGCGTCAACTAGTACTTCCTGAACTCCATCAATCCTCAGCGTCAGATGCCAGTTCGACTCCAAAACCCAATCACGACCGATACATTCACTAAAAGGAACAACTGCGGAGTTTTGATCAATAAGAGACTAAAAAAGTGTCCCTTTGAGCGTGCTCAGACTCTCTTGCCAGTGGTACCCTTCAAATATCATCTGCGTAAATCGTTTGTGGATCCGACGCTCCCGAAATCCAAACTCTCGTATGTTCTGAACCAACATCGAATTCACCGATAGGATAGATACGGAAATATAATCAAAAAAATATTATCGGAAGGTAGTGAGATGAAATCTTTTGTAGTTGGAAGGCCAATCTACTACTTGGTCTTGGTTTTCGTGTTTATTGTAGGAGTGGTCGCGTCTGCTACGTTCTTTCATTTTTCTGATTCAAAGCAAGATGCTAGCAACTTCAGAAACAACGTAATTTCAAACAGCGGTTCAATTGGTAGATCTGGTGTTTCTGATGGAGAGTCAGATGAGTTGAAAACTTTGGCCACTAGTGTCCCCCAACCAGAGATTGACACCCTCAACGAAATTGTGAAATTGAGAGGTCCACTTGCGCGAAATACAGCTTTACTCAATGCCCTGAATTACGCTGACGAAAATCAAGTACTCGATATGTGGGAGCAGTCAAAGCAACTCGATCCCCAAGCACGAACACACACACAAGAACTCATTCTTCAGAGACTTGTTCAATACGACCCCACACACGCCGTAACGCTTGCAAAGGAATTCAATTCCCCACTTTCTGATTACTTGATGACCGCTATCTTTAGTGAATGGGCACAACTAAATTTGGATGACGCGGTTTCACATGCGGTGAGTCTTGATAGATCAGAACGGCTCGCCGCGTCGGAAGGCATCCTAGTGGAACGGATCGATCTCTCCGATCGAAAACGTCGCGAAATTGCGCGACGACTTGGCCACGAACAATTTGCAAATAATCTGATTAATCTTGAGCGATTGACTCAATCGATCAATAAACCAGAGAAGGTTTGGAACGAAATAGTCAAGGAAGCACAGAATGACCCAGAACAGCTCGAGACACTCATTCAAATTGCTCGAATCTGGGTAGAGAAAAACGGACTAAGTGCATTAGATCAGATTCGCACATCACTCAGCAACTCTGAAACGAGATCTGTGATCTCAACCGCAGTGCTAAAGAAAGTAGCGCAAAAGAACCCCAGTGAGGCGTTTGCCTATTCATTGAGTCTGGATATCGATCCCTATCACGATTCTAAACTCACCGTGGTCAAAGAGTGGGCGAAAACCGATCCTCAAAGCGCGCTCGAGGCTATGGCGACGGTATCGAATGAGGACGTGCGAGAAGCGTTAGTAGAAAGTTTAGTGAAAACGTGGGCGGTGTTCCATACTCGCACACTCCTAGAAAATCTAAGTTCACTACCAAAAGAGTTGAAAGACACGGCAACCCTGGAAGCAATATCCAGCATCGCAAGGCGTGTTCCGAAAGAAGCTGCAGAGACTGTATCTAGTATGGAAGACGGAGCTCTGAAGATCAAAGCTGCACGCCAGGTCATTGATCTTTGGTTTTTGCGAGATATGGAAGCGACACTCGATTGGGTGTTGAACGACCCTGATTTGGAAGCTCAACGTTCACAATTGCTAAACCGTGTGTTGGTTCCTCTTGCACTACATGATGTAGACCGTGCTATGGAAGTAGCACTTGAGCAACCTTTGGATGCAAGTGATACGGGTCCGGAAGCTCTAATTATCCATCAGCTTGCTTCGACCGACATTGACAGAGCTCTCGAATACATGCCTGCAGTTCGAGACGGTCCCACGAAAAGCGAAGCATATAGTCGTATAGGCTCTGAACTAATAAGACAAAATCAGACAGAAAAAGCCCTAAAACTTTTGCAACAGATTCCCGATTACTGTAAGGATAGATACTCAGGCAAAGTCTTTACTAGTTGGGCAGTGTCTGACCCGATTGACTTGTTTAATTCCATTGACCAGTTGCCGGCTGACGATACTAAATCGAAAGCTGCATTATGCCTTCTGCTGAATGACCCAAATGGCGAACATTTAAGTGAACAACAGATCAAAAGTACTCGGGAGTTCCTCACAGATGACGATGCGAACAAACTCGAACGACTAACAACGCAAATACCCGTCATTCGAAAACCATTTTAGGAAGTTAGACACAAGTGATGCGAGGCTTGTGGCGCGAGTGTTTGTGTTACACACTTGGATCACAAAGTAGCATTGGATAGCTTAGTAATGTATATCCAATTCAGCGTAGTGATCTATCTACTCAACTTTCACATTTTCATTGTCTTGGCGGTCAACTATTTGGAGCTCATAAGTGAACTTCAAGTAACCGTCTTCGTAATCTAGGCGTACAGTTTCCTGGTGACCCCAATCTTTAGTAGTGATCGAGTCAGTTATTCCTCCTTGCTTTTTCCTGTTACTCGGCGATATAAGCTCCAAATCTACGAACCAGCTCAAGCCATTAGGAACGTAATCAACTTTACATTGCACATTGAAAAAACCTTTTACTGTATCGGGCTTACCAGTCTCAGGATTGTAACCTTCAATCCCAATCGAAGCGATTACTGAGAAACCGGTCGTCGTTAAGATCTCGTTCTCCTGATCCACTAATCGGCAAACTCGAAACAATGCGCAACAATGCACAAACGGCACCGATCAATCTGTTTTGAGCGTTCATCATAAGGTTATCCTCAAAAGAAACATGAATAAAAGAAGTCTTAGTAACTCACTCTTTGCAACTGGAACACATTAACTCTATTTAATCAATCTTTTTTGGGGTGCTGTTGCAGATTTGGATTGGTATGAAATCGGGCAGTTCGACATCAAGCAACCAGAAATAGCGCTCAAAGTGGCTGATTTAGCAAGTTTCTACTAATGACCAAAAAAAATCGACCTTAGAGACGAAACAATATTTGCGATAGCGGGTCGGTTTGTCTTAATTGATCCTCAAGCAGCACTAGCTAAATTTGACGAACTCGGCGATCAAGAGCGTGACCCGTTCTTGAAGGGGATTTTCTCTGAATGATGCGTTTTGAACTTGGACGAGGCTATTGCGACGGCTGCGACACTGAACCGAAACGAGCGTTTAACCGTCTTCAGGTCAATCGTGAGCGTGAGAGACGACTTAACCGAGGCACAACTGAATGCAATTGCTAAGCAATTGGGTCATTCTGACTTTGCGACACACTTTGAAAGTGATTCAAAAGCAATCGAGTTCGCAGACGATCCAATTACTGCTTGGAATGTGCTGGTTAATGATGGACTGAATGACTTCTCACAGCTTGACTCGTTAGTTCTGGTAGCTGAAACAATCATTGAAGAGCCAGGATTTGACGCTCTTTTTCATCTTCATGAGCCTTTCGACGTCGGATTCTGCGCATCATGGTGTGCTCCATGTATTGCTACTATTCCAGAGTTGAAAGACTTGCTTTCACTCTATAACAAAAACGGTTTCGAGATAGAGTCTGTTTCGATTGACGATAATTTCCATGACTGGGAGCAAGCGTTCAGAAGAACAGGATCTACCATGAATCGACGTTGGTGAGATGGACGGATGGGACGGAGAAACAGCAAAGGCCTATGGAGTTCAGTTCGTTCCTAAGAGCTACCTCGTTGATCGCGAAAGCACCATTCTCCAAAAGGACTTGAATCCGGACGAGCTTGAAGAATATTTATGGGACTTATATACAAAACTACACAAATCGTAGTTGTGCTACGTGTTGACGCTCCA
>VXUA01000012.1 GCA_009837185.1 Gammaproteobacteria bacterium
TACGTGAGCAACCAACACAAGAATGGTCAGCAACATCACTATTCGACCTCGAACGGTGACGCGCAATGATCAAAATGTGTTTGAAAACCTGTCCCCTGTACCATTTAGCGTAACTTGTCGAAAGGTGAGGAAAAGCAATTCGGTGTGCGGCCGTGAGCTACCTAACTGTCCCTAGTGACCTTTGATCACCATTTTGGGAATTGTGCCACGGCAACGCACCATTGCAATGGAGACCCAGTAGATTGTTTGCGTCTTAGAACGCCTGTACAGGGAAAGGTCAGCATTGCAATATACCGAATTGACTATGTAAGGGATTATTTTGGAGTTTTACGATGGAATTGCAATGGTACGAGGGTTTAGACTGGGGAAAATCGGAGCATCAAGTCTGCCTTCTGAATGCGACTGGAGAGCATATTGCCGAGCGGAAGATATCGCACACGGGTTCTGATGAAGATCTATGATCGACGGCAGTTCGTCAGTGTCTAGTACACTGTTTTTCAAGTAACTTATATTCGAATGAGTCACAATCTCTTTTTTTTACTCTGTAACTTAGATTCTTGAGATATCAACAAAATAGTGACCATTTGTAGAACTTTCTTACTTAGTTCTTGCCATAATAGGTTTAGAGAAACCGTCCAATACTTTAAGTTCCCAATCTAAGGAGGATATCTTTCGATGCAACGTATTCGTGTCGCCATTTCTTGCTTTGCCCTTGTGGGTTTGGTTTGCCTCAGTGTGTTTGTGCGTCAAGTGATGTTAAAGCCTGAGCACCCTCAGGAGATATCAAATAATGAATCTGAACGCGCTTCCACACCAAATGTAGCACACTCACAATCCGGAAGTACAAGTCAAACTGGCGAGTCTCAGCACTTCACGGAAGAAGTTCCCAAGTTAGTTCCAGCTGGAAGTTCAAATCGTGTGTCGAACGAAAGTAAGGAATTGCCCAATGTAGGAGTGAAGACCTTTGAGCTCACCGACTTTCGCGGTGAAATGAAAAAAGGCAAGCTTGCAAAGCCACCTTCGGTGGATCTTAGCTCTCATCCCAGCCTCTCATGGTTCACCAAGGACGCTTCTACCATCTCGTTTCCGGACTCCAAAGAGAGTTCCAAACGCGACTATTTCTATGCGTGGGTTCAACTCAATCCTAATCTTTTACACACCGTGGAACGTGATATCTTCAAATCGCTTAGAGTCGAAATATATGACGGCGGTAGTGAATATCGGCGCGTTCAACTACCTCGTAATACTGAAAGTTTGAAGAAGCTGCTAGCACGTGAGGCAGTTCTTGCGCTAGGGAATAAACCGATTAGCGAAAAAGTCGGACCCAACTTTCGAGAGGAAATTTACGCTAGCGTTGGCTCTGAGACCAAAGATGTGTTTATTACGCTCATGACCACTTCTAACCTCTCCCACTGGCAAAGCGAAATCGAGAATCTCGGCGCAACGATCGAACACTGGGACCCAGCGATTCGAGTTCTCGTAGCTTCCGTTCCCTATGGAAAGTTAATTGACCTCGCCGAATGGGACTTTGTGCAAGCCGTCGAACCCGTTGGAACACTAGAACTGACCCTTGACTCTGCAGTGCCTGTGTCTGGTGCCGATGGGCTTAGAACACACACTGGAGCGAATGGCAGGTTTACAGGGATCGCAGGGCAGAACATCACCATCGGGGTCATGGACACTGGATTAAATCTATCTCACCCCGATATTTCCGCTTCCCGACGTATCCCCGGAAGTAGCATTTGTGGCCAGAGTTTTCAAACATTGATTTCGGGACAACTAGACACCGATGACCTTTGGGTCGATGTAGCCGGGCACGGTACCCACGTGACGAGCATTTTGGCTGGCTCTGGAGTAGACAACCGAAGTCGAGCGGGCTATGCACCGGGTGTGAGACACATTCGATTTGCCAAGGTTTTTACCAAGGACCCTATTCGTCGTGGCGCAAGGACTACTTCCATTCTCAACGCCATGGATTACTTTACCCAAGAATCCTCTTGCGAATGGGACGGGACGGAATCGGCAGCTATGAAACCCAATGTGATCAATATGAGCCTAAGTAGCATTAGTGCAGACACTGGGTATCATATCGGTGCGACTAAACTAGACTGGGCGGTCTGGAATCACGACCAACTGTATGTCGTTTCTCAAGGCAATTCACGTAGAGCTGGTTACTCTCAATACGGCTCTGCAAAAAACGCGCTCTCGGTAGCGTGGTTGACCGATACGTTGTTTGCTCATTATGACAGTAGCTTCGGTCCGGCAACCGACGGGCGAATGTTACCCAAAGTGGGTATGTCTGGAGATATAGTGCTCGCCGCGGACGGCAACGGTGCGAAATCGGGTTATGTAGCTAAAAGTGGTACGAGTATGTCTTCACCCGCAGTTGCTGGTATCGCGACTCTACTCATGGGAACAAACGACGGATTCAAAACTAACCCCGCACTGGTGCGGGCACAACTCATGGCTACCTCGATTAAACCAGATGCATATTTTGACTCAGAAGCCTTCGCTCCAAGAACGAATTCACACGGTACCGGAGAGGTCAACAACCAATATGGAATGGGCTCAGTTTCGGCGAGAACTGCTATCACAAACGATGAGAACGGGGAATGGTCAAGTCACAGCGCTGTGAGTGAAATCGAAAATGACGAATACGCCTACATCGAAATCGAAGTACCGGACGACACAGATCGTCTCGACATCGTATTGACTTGGGACGAACCACCGAACGACAACGTTGGCTCTGCTGTGATGGCAGATCTTGATCTGTATCTTGGTCCTGACGAAGACTGTGATGTTACTGAATGTGGCGAACATGTCTCGAGCTCTCGTGTCGATAACTTGGAATATCTCATCATTGCAAACCCCGAACCCGGAACTAAGCGAATTACGGTAATACCTCACAACGTTTATCAGTTCGCGCCGCGCATAGCAGTTTCGTGGATGTTCATCGGGAAGTCTACCCCACAACTAGACATTGAGCTCGAATCGGATACCTTAAATACTGCTAATACTAGAAGACCGCAACTTGAACTCACCGTTTCCACCGACGAATTTGTTGCGGGAGGTGTCGCGCTATATATCGCGTGTCGCAACCAGGGAACCGGTGATTGTGACTACTGGTACGAAACTGAAGAGTCGTTATGGCAACCTGGGAGTCAAATCACGCGAGAGGATGGAACCGTTCAAGACCTAACTGGGATTTTTATAGGTAATCCTCTGTTCTTGGGCGAAATCGTATCCAGTGAGGATCAGAAAGTTACTTTGGTATTCCCACCAGCTGTGAAGACTGGTAGCCACCAGCTTTATGCGGCTGTAACGAGTACGAATGCGAATGCCGACGTAGACGCAATTGACGTAATCGTCGATGGTCAAGAGTTGCCTTTCCTTTCACAGGCTATTTCAAACAATTATGCGACCAGTGCAATCGAGTTGGTAGGCGATTCAGGTACCGAATCTGTTGATTTAGCAGTGGGAGCCCGCCATCCTGGCGAACTCTATATTGACATGGAAGTGCTGGACGAATTCTACAACAACCGCCCAGGGTGGGACTTTCTTCAACTAATCTTTTTCACACAAGGATATGCCCAATCTCGCAGTGCATGGTACAAACTCGCATCAGATACTGCTGCAAAGTACGGTGTTCAAGTCACCGGCCAAAATCCGATTAACGCGAATGTGACTTTCCAACTAATCTCAGCAGACAACTTGTTTGAACCTGCCGCGGGAAATATGTGGTACACCCGCCAGCATGAGTTTTATGTCGAACCTAATACAGATTACTATTTGAGGGTAAACACCTACTGGAGCAGACGTGTCCCAGAACTACAGTTTTCTTGGCAAAAGTTTGACACGAAACCGGTTAACGACGACTTTGCCGATAGTATCGCACTCACAGGTGAAAGTGGCGAAGCAACAGGTAATAATGCATACGCAACAGTTGAACAAGGGGAACCTGGTGGGCACGTGTCCGTCGGCACGACGTGGTTTACTTGGACTGCGCCCTCGGATGGTATTTGGTCGTTTGAAGCAGACGCTCCTTATTCAAACAACACACCGCAGGTGCTTGTCTTTCTTGGAGATTCCGTCGACAATCTTCGTTTAGTTTCAGATCCTTCCTATTACAATGCTGATGTACCTGTGGCAGCCGACCAGGAGTACAAAATCTGTGTCAGTTCCAATGTGCAATCTAACAACTTTCAAGGGTCCTATGAGTTGACTTGGGAAGAAGCATCGAATTCCGAGCTGATGAGTAACGATCTGTTCTCCGATGCGATTGAAATTTCTGGGGCGCAGGGAAGCAGATTAAAGTGTACTCAATGTGCTGGAGTTGCTCGCACAATCGAAGTAGGCGAACCAGCTGATACAACTTCTCACTCGCTTTGGTGGGCGTGGGAAGCTCCCAGTACGGGTAAATTCACATTTCGCATCTCTGAGGCGCAAATCGATACTCTTAGTGCATTTGTCGGTTCCACACTCAGTACTCTGACTCATCTTGAAACCGGACCGGAATTTGTTCTTGACGCGACTAGTGGCACGACATATTACATTGTGGTCCATCGAAATAGTGGATTAGAGTATTCTTTCGACGTTTCTGGCAATTCATTCCTATGGGGACCGACTCCAGAATATGACCAAATTAGTACGCCACTTGCGATGAGCGGTACGACCGGTTCTGCGAGCATGGCGTTGAGATACGCCACAACAACACCCGACGAATCGCGCGCTAACGGCCTTACATCTGCAGGAGTTCGTTCATCTGGTTGGGGATCGTGGACTCCTGTTGGAGGTTTTAATGGTTGGGTGAAGTTTTCAACTGAAACATGGGAGGACGCGAATCTATTCAGTTCTACCGATCAGTATTTCCTTGCCATTCACAGACGTGATGACGACGATGAGCCGTGGGATCTCGTAGCTTCAACGGATCGGTCGTTTATTATCAGTGGTAGACCAGAGGCGATCTTTAAACCGGAAGCAGGGACCGAGTATCTGGTGCAGGTTGCAATGCGCAGTAATACGACGGAGTTTTCGACAAGACAAACTGAAGTCGACATCTTTTGGGAAGAAGCGCGTATTCCTTCGTGGATAACGAGCAGCCGGGACTATTACGAAATTGGCAGTCCAACCGGGAACAACATTGAAGAATTGATTGATCCGACAGCAGGCACAATCGTTGGTAAGAATCTCGACCACCTGCTTATCACCGTCGAGGACGAAATGCTCGTACTTCAAATCTCGGGGGAAGACGATGAGACTAGTGGCGACCTCGATGTCGTCGAATCGATCCCATATGAAGACGCTGACGGAGAAGCTCTTGACGTCCCCACCCTTTCGGTAGTAGGTTGGAATGCGGCTCGTGAAGCGTTGTACGCGCCGTTAGACACTGGCTTTGTATTGTTCGAGGGACTAGATCAGACTGATCGGGCTGTTTCCAACTGTAGCGTAGCAAGTGACTTCCGAGAAACTCCGACCCAGGTTTTGCATGATGGTACGGGTCAGTATGTCTACAAGATTGGAGAAGGCACAATTGCAGCCTACCGCGTTGATGCTCCCTGTGAATTGACTCTTATCCAAGTGGCGACCGCCTCATTCGCACCCCATGATTTAAAAACGCAGATCTTCGAATTGGAAGGTTTGACGTCAGTAACCTTTGACCCGCTCCACGACTATCTGTATGGTCTCTCTGACGATCGGATATTTACAATTCCGATAGACAACGAAACCGGCTTGCTCAGTAGCCCATCCACAATCACGCACGCATCTTGGTTAACTAGTACAGGACTCAGTGAAAACTCCAATCGATTCGACGGTGCAAGCATAACGCTTGACGCGAGTGGTGATTTTTTGTTCGCAGTCGGTCGGAATAGTCCGGCAGTCGCCGTGTTTGACCTTACGACTGACCGCCCCAACCCAACACCAATAGCTGCGATCGCCGACTACTATATTGAATCGTTTCAATTCTTCCCATCACATATTCGACGTCCAGGTGGTTGGGACTCCCGGGATTGTCTTGTCAACAGCGTTCACAGAACCGAATATCCTACAATCGAAGTTTTCTGTCGCTACCGACGCTTCCCGTTCTATGAAGTGCCCTCCATGAACTATGTGGTTACTTTCGACGAATCCACAAGAGAACTTTATATATCCGACTGGTCCTCGGACGAACAACCGGACCGATATGGAAACCAACTACCACGATTCGACGAAACAGTAGATATGTTTGGAGTGAGCACGCAGAATGGTCAGTACTCGTACTTAGTCGTCGAAGATTGGAGAGATTCGATTCATCGATTTGAACGTGTGACTGGTGCTAACGATTCACTTGAGAGACCGACGTTTGAACTATACGACCAATACTTGGTGCGGTTAGTGGCAATGAACGTAGAACCAAATTCGATACAGTTAGACACTCTTTCGATAACCGAGTGTGAAGCATTCGACAATCGCCAGATTGGGGATGTCTCGTACACGGTGCATAGCTCTGCTTGGCAGGTCCGCAATTCTCTTGGTGAGTCTTGGACCGATGTTGACGGCGAGACTCGAACTACCAATGAATTGTGTCCGTACAATCCTCCCGACGCGCGGGACTATCGATTGGTCTTCAACGTTACGATCGACGGAACAAGGGGGGACTATTCGAGCGACGTGATGGTTGTGCTCCCGACATCTAATTGAACTTAACATTGGTAAGAAAGGTCTTGGTTTAGAAGGTGTGAGCCACCCCTTACCTAAAACGATCTGTTTGTACAATGATCGGATTCAACAATCCTCTTTCAAGCTACATGACGCGAGGTAATTTCCTATGAAATTTGCAGCCCTTCTCTTCTCCCTTTTCGTTGTTGCTACCCCATGCTCGGCGCAACAGACGCAATTGTATGTACTTGGAGGTTTTGTCAATTTTGATGAGGATCTCGCAACCGGCGTCGGCGACGGGGCTGGTTTTCGCGGCGGGCTAGGTTGGCAATTCAGTGAACGTTTTGGTGTTGAGGGTTTCGTTGATTTTGCACCCGAACTTAGCCCGGACTCCATACTCAATCGCCTGGGTGTGCCGGTGAGCGTTTATGACATATCGACTGTTGGAAACACTTACATCTCCTTAGCCGGTACGCTTACGCTTCCATTCAACAACCAAATTTCCGGTGTCTGGAGAGGTGGGATATTTAATTATTCGGTCGATTCTGAACGGGTTTCAGTAAATGAGGTTGATCTCTGTGGTTTCGTAGCGTGCGAAGATAGTGGTACCGATCTGTTTCTTTCCGGCGGTGTAATGCTTCATATCAATGAGAAAGCTTCGCTTGAATTTTCAGTAACGCAGTATAACGGAGATGCCGAAGCTCAGACGGTTAATACAATTTTTCGATACCGCTTCTAATGACGAACAGGTAAAGTTTGATACTAGACAAAAATCTTTTGTTGTAGAGCGGTGTTACGACGTTGGGTGCCTAGCTCAAGCGCAATGTATCGGTCGCTCTAGACCAACCAAAAGAAAAGAAATGCCGTCTTGAAGACGGCTTTTTTATTCAGCCTAGTACTGCTAGAAAGCGTCCGATGATGCCTTAATTACGTACTCGGGGCACTTCTCGGTTTGGATTAGTGACTTTCTTCGTCTCTTCTTTGTCGACCCGATCAACAATCACTTCGTCAGAGTCCTGTACGGATGAACTGTCGTCATCATCATCTTCGGGCTCGACGGTTTCTGGCGGTGGCGTCGGAGCAGGTGGTGTAGTTTTGCTAGTGTCGTTCGGCGGTCGCGACGGTGGGTCGGATGGTGTTGACGGAGTGCGGGATGGAACGCGAGGATTAGGCGATTGCCAATGCTCGTCGTCATCATCATCGTCGATCACGAGTTGACGCGCAACTTGAAGCTGTCTGGTCTCGATTCTGATAAAGTCTTTTGGCGAAGAAGCTCCCTCGTCGTCAATTGCGTACACTCGAATACGGCGCGAATGTCCGTCAATTACGTCAGGCTTATACACCACGTTCAGATTACACCACGCACCATCCTCAGTTTCGCATGCACCTCCAGTAGTGAACGATATGGCATCCGTGACACTTGTCCCGTTCACTTTAATGCTATCGGCTCGACGGTTGTCGATGGTTTGAATCACGAAACTCTGAATCGTACCATCTGGATCACGAACTCGTAACGTGAAATTCACGACCCCGGCTGAGCGATCATAGCTGGGTGTTGGCAACCGCACGACCGGTGGGGTGTTAATTACTTCGATTGTGAATGTCGCGAACGCGCTCAACCCCGATCGATCACGTACTTCTATGCGGTAGGTACTAATCCCCCGCTTCGTTGCTTCGAAACGCAAAAAATCTAGCTCATCCATCGTACCGCTATTGGGATGAAATCTTCCATTTGCGCGCGCCGTTTGTCTAATTTCAAATCGGTCAATATCGTTTTCGGGGTCGGATACTCTGACATCAATGTCTAGTTGCGTACCTACCGTCGTCTCGAATTGAGTCTTTCGCAATCGAATCGTCGGTGGATCGGGTTGTTCGGTGACGGTGACGGTTGTTGTTGCTTCGAGACTTCGATCGCCCTCATCATCGATCGCCACCCATTGGAACGAGTCATAGCCAGAGAAGTTTTCCTTAGGAGTGTAGAGCCAACGACCACTTCCAATATCGTCGACTCTGCCATGCGACGGAGATTGTACGATGGTGTAAGACACGATAGAACCGTCGGGATCTTGCGCTCGTAGGTCAATGTAAATGCCGGTGCTGTCTTCGACGGTAACCCAACTCGAGGAATCCGCGGTAGGTCGGTCATTGACTGAATCAACGGTAATGGACACTACGGCGGGTTGTGAAACGCCACCTTGATCGTCTATTGCGACGTAAGCAAACGAATCTGTACCGAAAAAGTCCTTAGACGGTTTGTAAGTTCGTTTTGATCCTGATCCACTGAGTGTGCCATATGCAGGTAACGTCGTGATGCCGAATCGCGAGATCGTTCCATCTGTATCAGTGGCTTTAAGCTCTACGTGAGTATCAGAATCCTCAAGCATTACTACATCCAGGCCTTCTACTACAGGAAGAGAGTTATCGGGTACGTTGGTTGAAGCAATATCTTCTGGTGTGGTCGTTACTGGCTCGGATTGAGCACTCTGAGCAGTTACAGTTTCACTCGCGTCTGAGTCTTCGTCCACTGATACCTGTTCTTGGGGACGTAAACTAACTCGCACAGTCACTCTAGCATTAGCCGAACGCAATCCAGACTCATCAATCGCGACATATTCGAAACTATCGTTGCCTAAAAATCCGGTACTGGGGGTATATCGTAACTTCGCGCCATTTAACTCGACTTTACCGTAACCAGGCGGGGTCGCGATTTGATAGTCAACAACTTGTCCGTCTACATCAATCGCTTGCGGATCAATCAGTACCACCATATTAACCCCCGTTGCTGCTTGAATGGGCTCGGCGACAGGGGGATCATTAACCGCGGCAATGTCTATTTTTACTGTAGCGGGTTTGGAAACACGACCATTTCTACGCAGAGTTACATACTCGAACTCATCGCTGCCAAAGTAATTTGCGGGTGGAGAGTAGTAAATATTCGGTGGTGTACCACTAATTGACCCGTGTTCAGGAAATGTCGAGATTTGGTAGGAAACTTCACGGTCAGAAGTTTCAGTAGTTGTAAGAATGATCGATGCTGAGGTATCCTCTTCAATGTCAAATTCGAGAGCTACAGGATTCGGACCGCGGCTACATCCAGTTTGTAAGAGTAGACAAACACCCAATATCGAACAAATGCCAACTAGTGGATGGTGCTTGACGCTGCACTTTGAGTTGAGTTCAAAATTTGCCATTGAGCCCTCCTTGTTGTGACGTAGACAACTTAAACGGATTTTAGTTGCTATTCGCCTTTCGAGTTCCGCGCGGTGGTTAAATCCATTCTGAAGCAACTTCTAAGTCTTCTACATCACCTCGAATGTCATTGGTTATTCGATTCATGTTAGGACAGTTCAAGATCAGCTTGAGAAGGTCTCCTGTGTGTAGGTAGTTTGATAAACAAGGATCAGCCCAATCATTGTTTGGTTCCGACTGAAAATAGCTCCATTTCATTTTCGAATAGTTAAATCGGTTGAGCTCGGCTAATTTCTTCTTGGCACTTGCGATTACCATGTGATATGTCGTGCGCCAAACATAATGCCATTCGGTTCCGTCAAATAATGGTTCTGGTATGGGTTGTTTGATTTCCTCAAGAAGAAACATAGGATATGCTCCAATCTGCGAAAATGTCCAAGCATACACCTGATCGATTTGAAGACATTTCACGATTTCTAAAGCGATTCTGTGACTCAAACGCAAATCTTTATTGTCGAAGCTCTCACAATCAGCAATTTGTCTCGAGTAATCACTAGGTTCGTGAGGAGGCTCACCGACATATCCCCAGTCGTCTCGTTTGTATTCAATGTCGACTCTCATCAGACCAACGATTTTCTCCGCACGCTTGACCACCCACAGCTCCATTTTGCCATAGAGTACTTGGTCAAAATGTCTGTGGGCTTCAGACGGATGACGAACACACAAACGCAGATGAGCTCCCACTTGTTGCAGCATCGAACACGTTCGGACTTCCTCAAGTTGTAGAGACCTTGTAACTGCTATAGTGCGACCATCTGCTTGTAACTGAAGTCGCCGCGACGCTTCAAGAGCTTTAGCAACGAGTGAAGCAGTCTGTCGCTCCAGAGTGCTGAACCCGTTGTGGTGAGGAATAGATCGCAGTAGCTTGTTTACTCTATACCGTATTTGAGGGTCAGGATGTTCGCTACTTAGGTGTAGCAAAAATCCGAGTCTTCTTACAGATTTGCATAGACGCTTACGTACACAATGTTTGATTCCACGACCATCACGATTTTGTGGTTGGGTTTTGAAGCGATCAATTGCGTTTCTCAAACAATCTATGAGGACTTGCCTGTCTTTTAATAAAACATCATAGTTGCCGATGAGATTATCGATTTCATGACGTTTCATAATTTCGTTCTTGTACGATCGTAGTAAATTTCAGGTGTTTTTCATTGATTGAATGGAGATTCCCCCACTACGAGTGCTCTCAGATAGCTTCTTTTTCAAATGCTTGAAGTACTCTAGCGGTGTTCTTGTAGCAATAAGAAAACAGTTCAATTGAGACGCAGTGTCTTACAAACTAGGAATCAGTTGAGTTCGTTTTCTTTTCTATCTTTGAGACAGCTGCCCAGACTGTGTTGACTCAGTACACGAGATGCGCCGCGATCGGAGTAGGCAGTCGCCAAATCTTGAATACAAACTGAATTGACACGTCCGCACGTCATGAAAAATCTGCGAACTCCCTATATATTCCGATTTGAACGGGAGTAGTTTACCAATTTTGGACAAAAAAGTTTGTTTATGCTATATTTATTAAATATTTAAAATATGGTTTCGATTTCACACCGGTATAGGATATATTATTTCGACCTCTTATTTTTAGTTTTCTAGTATGATTTTGGGGCGTAATTTGCTCAACACGCTATTCGAGAGGTCGCAAGATAGGGCAGGATTGTGTCGCAAATTCTCCCGAATTTCAAACAGCGCACAATCGAGATTAGGGTACTCAATTCTTATTGCCGTGAGTCTTCGAATTTTAAAGTAGCTTGATAAAAATTAGGTGTGCTGAGCACTAGGTGGAGGACTTCACCTATATTCAGATGATTTGCCATATAGTCCATGTCCTCCCACTTGTTCTTCCCCTGCATGCACAAATATGACCACTTCATACTTGAAGAGATAGCCTTTTCATTTTTGTACTGTTTTTTCTCCAATGTTGCAATCGCGATGGAGTCTCTGTTCCTCCAAACAAAATGGAGTTCGTTACCCACGGATATCGGCTCAGGTACCGAATGGTCAATGTCTTCACGCAAGAAAATTGGATACGCTCCAACTTGAGTAAACGTCTCGGCGTTTACACGATCAATGTGAAGAAGTTTCAAAACTTTCAATGCTTTTGTTCGGGTTAACTTGAGTGGATCATTATGGGAGCTACTACATTGTTCAAGAATTCTCTGGGTTTCATTCGCAGAAGTTCGACGTCTCCTTCGGTTAGAGACTTGCAAGAGTCCTGCTATTTGTCCCTTCAGTTGCACTACCCACAATTCCTCGGATCCTTCGAATACTTCGTTAAGATAGTCGCGAGCGGCATCTACTTTTCTCACACACAAACTGAGCTGCTTGCCTACCTTCAACAACAAACTCAGCGATCGAACCTCTAAGAGTGTTATAAACTTTGAAACCACAATCTCGCGACCCTTTGCTTGTCGTTTCTGTTCATTTAACCGCCAGGACGCCTTTCGGACTCTACCCATGAACATTGAAGCCCGAATGGATAGTAGCGAGAAATTGTTATGAGGAATAGATCGCAAGAGTTTCGTGGCTTCGTGCTGAACTTGCGGATCAGGATGTTTTCGTCTTAGTCGGAGCGCACTACCAATGTGTTTTATTGTGGTCCGTTCACGTCTTCGAAGTCCGTGTCGTACGCCTCGTTCATCGCGGTTTTGTGGTTGGGTTTCATACTGCTGAATCATTGCCATTAAACGGCTGATTAGCTGGTGCTTTTCGTTTGTCGGAAGGTCATGGTTGCGGAGGAGTTCATCGATTTCGCGATACTTCAAGTCAATTGTCCTGTTCGTTTAGAGGAGTTGAAAAAATTTGGGTTGAAAAAAACTTAGTGTTTACAATGATATTATACAATTTGATTCTGGTATGTCAATAGTTATATTATTATTCTTATGTGTTGTTATAGCCTGTCGACAGTCGCCAGTTTAGTACGTCAGACAAGCCTTAATTGACGACTTCTTTCATGAGTCGCTCAGCGGGCAGTAAAAGGTTGATTAACCGGTAAGAGGCGTGTCTGTCAAAATGATGGGCAAGCGTAGAACAACGTCTCGAGAGGTTGGTTTAGCTAGTACCACATACTACGACAGAGCGGGATTCTCAGAAGTAAAACGTTCGCATCCGAATGTAGGTTGCTCTTGAGCAAAAACAGTTTCTTCGAGCTCTTCGATTGATTCACTCGATTTATTATCAGAGTGGATCGTAGTCTCGAAGTGATTAGACTCTCTCAACTCATAGAAGGAAGGTAAGCGTTATCTCTCCCTTGAGAACTCTTAGCGAGACCACTTCTCTTGTACTGGCATACCCTACGGGAACCTCATGACTTCGGAGCACATCCAAGCCGCCGGTTGTCTCAAAAGTATCCACCTGCAAGAATTTCCCACGGAAACCAATTAACATCGAGTCATTAATTTTTAGCTCTATCCCAGCAAAAAATTGAAACGTCGGTGATGAGTCGCTAAGAGTTTCGTGCACTGAACTAGTTGTACCAGCTAGATTCCTTCTGACCTCTTCCGAGTTTGGTAAAGTACTGCCGGTACTAATTCGAGTCCAGTCGTTATTTCGAACCCAAATCCTGCCTCCGTATATTGAAGTTTTTATGAGACCAAACCCCACTCCAAGAAAGGACCGTGTTTTACTTCCTGATCGAAAGTTGTACCTTAGGTTTGCGAACAACGAATGTGATGTGATTTTTCCGATGTGTTCTTGAGCTCTATAAATCTCGTTGCTCAGCTTGTCTCGTGCGACTCCCGAGCGACTTTTGATCGACTGAGTTTGATCCAAAGTAGATTCGCCGTACGAGAATTCAACTTCTATTGACCATTTCTTCCACAGCCCAGTTCCTTCAAGGTTGCGTCCAAGGATGACAGTACTTGCAATACCTGCTCCGTTATCAAAGTTGGTCAACCATCCTGTTCCTTCGGTGGGACAACCCGCAATCCGTCTGGATTCCTCAATGGGATTTATGATTGGGTCACAAACACTTCCTTGATCTGTTGATGACCCGAGATAATCAAAACTCGAAGTAGCGGCTAAGCCCAGGCTCGTGCTGATATATACACCATTGAAAACACTGGCATTAACGATACCAGAGACGAGGCAAACCGACCATATCAAGATTGATGTAAGGGTCGACTTCTTCATATTGCTATTCCTTTTTTGGATTGATCAATGTCTCAAATGTGGTACAAGGATTCTGTACTTCCAAATCTCACTCGATAGATTATTCATTGCTAGCTCGCTCTGCTAACTCAAAACTCACTCTAACAGCTTCGCGCATACTTTGTTGTTGATACATTTTCGCGTACAGTCCGCCCTGTCGAAGCAATTCAACGTGCGGACCGAATTCGACAATGCGACCGGACTCAACGAACGCAATCTTGTCGACGTTTCTTATTGTGGATAAACGATGTGCGATGATAAAACAAATACGCTCGCGAAGTAGTTGTTCAATACCTTGTTGAATGTGCTGTTCGGTATCTGTATCGACCGAACTTGTAGCTTCGTCGAAAACCAATACCTGCGGGTCCGAAAGTAGTGCACGCGCTATCGAAACCAGTTGTTTCTGACCAGCGGATAACCTGCTACCACCAGCTCCTGCATTGGTCTGGTATCCATCTTCCATTGCCTCAATGAAATCGTGCGCTCCAGCTAAGCAAGCCGAAGCTACTACCTCCTCATCGGTGGCTTCTATTCGACCGTAGCGAATGTTTTCAAGAATGGGTCCCGAAAACACGTGTGGGTGTTGTAACACTACCCCGAGTTGAGAGCGATACCAATTGAGCGGAAACTCGCGGTAGTCTATGCCGTTCACTTCGACAATCCCAAAAGTAGGTTCGTAAAAACGGCACAGAAGATTTACTAAAGTGGTTTTCCCACCTCCTGTTGGACCCACTATAGCCAATGACTCACCGGCATTGATTCTTAAGTTGATGTCGTGCAATACCGGTACCCCAGAGTCGTAGGCAAAGCCTAAATTTCTGACTTGGACGGACGAAATTTCTTTAGGTGTTGCGTATGTGCTGTTTGATCGTGAGACAATATCAGGTTGAGCGTCCATTACTGCTAGAACACGTTCCGCGGAGGCTTGTGCGGTTTGCATTTCAGTGAACCAAGCTGCCATTTCCATAGCTGGTTCTAAGAAGTACCGTACCCACATCATGAACGCGAGAAACACCGTGACTGCGAAGACTCCCTGTACGACTTCTATGCCACCGACGGCTAGGGTGATGCCAGTGATCATACTCCCCGTAGTCATCACAATGGGGACGTAGACGGCCGACCGTGTTAGGTTTTCGACAGAGGAGTTATAGAGTTTGTTAGTTGTTTGTTGGAGATCTTTGAGATGGTTCTCTTGCTGGACGAACGACTTGCTCGTGAGTACGCCCATGATGCTCTCATTGATCGTGCCTGTGAGAAATGAGTTTGTTGCGCGTACTTCCCGAGCAGTTCTTAATATAGATCTTCTGAGTTTCACTGTGATCCAAGCAATAATGGGAATAAATACGAAGGCGAACAAGGCTAGTTTCCAGTTCAACACGAGCATCACAATCGCAAACGACAGCATCATCGTGGTACCCCACATGAAATCGAGAAATGCCCAGGTCAAGATATTCGACAGGCGTTCACAATCCGACATCAACCGCGACATTAACCAACCTACTGGACGACGATCGAAAAACCGAAAAGCCTGCTGCTGAATGTTGCGAAACGCATCATCGCGAATGGTATAGCTCGAGTTCGAGCGAACTTTGCAGACATACATCACAAAGCCGCTGACTACTGCACTAGCTAGTAACCCAGTTAACAAAATCAGTATCGCCCACAAAGTGAGGTTAGCATCGGAACCATTCGCTTGTATGTCTCCGACCATTCCGATAACGATCAAACCAGGAAACATTTCTGTCGCCCCGGTGACCGCCCCGCAAAATGCAATGATCGACAAATGCAGTTTGTACCTTAGGATGTAGCCGAACAGCCTGCGCCAGAGACGGAATTCCATCTGCGCTTTCTCAGTGTCTTGAAACTCGTCCTTCAGTTCTACAGAGTCTGCAGAAGTACTCTCAGCCATTCGCAGCAAGCTCCGTTTCGTATTGAATAGTTTCGTCGAGTAACCCTTGGATATCGCACAATTCGCGATAAGGACCCGGCACGGAAAACAGTTGGTTGTGAGTACCGACTTGCACGATTTGACCGTGTTCCATAACGACGATACGATCAACATTACGAATCGTCGTTAATCGGTGGGCAACGATGATGGTGGTAGGTTGGTGTTCTTTGGTCGCTAGATTCGCGAGGATCTGATTCTCAGTATGAGTATCCACACCGGACAGCACATCGTCGAGGATTAAGGCAGGTGCTTTAGAAACCAGCGCGCGGGCTAGAGCCAAGCGTTGACGTTGTCCTCCCGATAGGTTCACACCACGTTCCCCGATACGAGTGTGATATCCGTTCGGAAAGCCTTTTATGGTTTCGTGCATTAGTGCTTTTCGTGTCGCATCCACGAGTTCTTCATCGCTGGCATCGCGTTTTCCTAATAACAAGTTTTCCCGTACCGTACGTGAAAAGAGAAACGGTTCTTGAAGCACACAAGCAATCTGCTGACGCAACCAATCCACGTCAAAAGCATGAATGTCCTTCCCATCCAATGAAATGCTTCCACACTTAATGGGATAAAAACGCAACAGCGCACGAATGAGAGTTGATTTGCCGGATCCAGGCGGACCAACAATCCCTATCTTCTCTCCCGGTTCGATCGTTAAATCAATACTTTTGAGATGTTCTGCAGTATCGTTGTAAGCAAGCGATACGTTTGCAAAGACGATTTGTCCCTGAGTGCGTGGTTCTTTCGGTTGCTGCTGAACGGGCTCTTGCTCGGCATTTAGAAGGTACTTAACCCGTCCTAGGGACACAAGAGTCTTGCCGGCGTGCTCAACAACATCTATTAATTGGCGAATTCTCCACACCACAATACTTGAAAGGGTGATGAACACAAACAACTCCCCAGTCGTTAGTTGTCCCAACGAGAGTAGATAGCCGCTGCCGATAGTAACGATGCCTATCTGCACGGCACACACGAAGTCACTTATTCCCCAATACCAGGATTCATAATTCGTCATGCGAATGTATTTATCCCGAAAGTTCTTATTCTCGCGATCAAAACGTTGGTATTCAAAGTCTTCGCGCGCGAAAGCCTGCACGACGCGAATACCGGTGAGATTTTCTTGCAGTACCGCGGTGAGCGTGCCTTCAGCTTCATCTGCGTCTTTGAACAACTTGGCTACGAACCGAAAGAAGAAAATACCGCCAGCAACAATAATTGGTAGGAGCATTACACTGTAGAGCGTCAGAGTAGCATGACGCCACAGCAAGATTGGGACCATCACAAAAACCAAGAGTAACGCCCGCGCGAGCGCGTCGACATCGTTGTGCATGAACTGTCTTAAGGTTTCCACATCTGATGTGCAACGTTGTACCAAGTCTCCGACCTCTTCGTGATCAAAGAACTTGGCTTGTGCGTGATTTGTGTGGTCGTAGAGTGCTTCTCGTAATTTTCGGGCGAACCCTTCGGACGCTACCGCGGAGAACCGCCCTCGACAAAATTGCAAGACGCTCGCAATAATCGTAATAATCACGCCAATGATCGCCGAGACCAGCAAATAGCTCGTGAAAGGCGTCGCCGCTCCGAAGTGATTTGCTAATTGGAGTAGAAATTTGTTTGAGTACCCAAAATCCTGATTTTCAACCACGTCAATAGCGAACATCGCGATCACTGGGACTGCCATCAAACCAACGATAGCAAGTGTCGAGCACAGTGTAGCAAGCGCGTACAGCGTCCGATGCCCACGCGTTATGGTCCACAAACTGTGGTATGAATGCTTATTGTTATTGGGTGTGGTTGCCATGATTCTTTTTACGTACGGATGTACGGCGCTTTAGATTTCTGCGTCGCATTAGAACGAGTTGCCGAATATTAGCCAACCGTTCCTTCGGGATCTATCCCGTTCAATTAGAACTAAGGAAGTCCCTTCCTTCGTGCAAAATCTATTCGGACATTGTGCTCAAATTTGCACCAATGTACGACCTTAGCATGAAGGTCAAGTTCCAAAAAATTTTCTACTTCGCGCCGATCTTAAACTCATAAATATATCATTACTGAATGGACGTTGATTCTCTCGTAAACCATTTCTTACTCGCACTCCCCATCCAAACAGACTCTTACTTTGAAGATTCGGTTACACTCCTCGTTAAACACGACCAAGAGGGCGCGATGGGTTTTATTGTCAATCGACCGACACCAGTCTCGCTGAAGGACGTCCTCGTTCGCGTTGAGCTCAAGACCAAACTTGAAGTCAAAGGCATGATGCTCGAAGGCGGTCCTGTGAGTCGCACCTTCCCAAGTATGATTCATACCAGTGAGTTCAGTACTGACGAAACATTTAAGGTTACTGAAGACATCTCTGTTACCATGCAAGAAAGTCACGGTGGTGTCTACGAAACCTTAAAGGCTATCGCGGAGGGCAAAGGCCCTCAAGAATACCTGTTTCTCTTGGGATACGCAGGTTGGGGTCCTGGGCAACTTGAAAGTGAACTTGAAGACAATGCTTGGGTTGCCTGCCCAGCCGACCGACAAATTTTATTCGACGAACCGTTTGAAAGTCGATTACAAAAACTTTCCGATCAGCTTAATATGGATTTTGACAAGTTTGTGTTCCATGGAGGCGACGCATAAATGCGCCGCCGGAAGGGTGCTTTGTCGTTCGATTTTGGGATGAAGCACATAGGTGTCGCTAGCGTGGAAGTGACCTCGCGAATCGTCGGTCCAAAGTGCACTCTTTCCGCGAACCACGGAAAACTCAACATCGATCAATTAGATTTTTTAATTGACGCGTGGCAGCCAACGGACTTAGTCGTTGGGCTACCTTTGAACATGGATGACAGCGAGTCCAAGATGTCAAAAGCCGCGCGCAAATTTGGACAGTTTCTTGAAAAACGATTTCGGTTGCCTGTACACTTCGTCGACGAACGCTTGAGTTCCTACGAAGCGGCTCAACGCGAGGGTACACAAAACGCGGATCATGCGCTCGCCGCGGTCGCGATCGGTGAAACTTGGTTGCACGAGTTAATCGTTTCTCGTCGTTAAGTCAGTTGTGTTCGATTCTTCCCCGGAAGTTGCAATTCCGACCTTAAGTTTTGCAGAGCGGACTCGTCGAGTTGTCGATGAAGTCCGCAACACTGCGCTTCGAGTTGGTCGCGATCCTGTGCAAATCAAGATCCTTGCGGTGAGTAAACAAAAGACCGTCGCTGACATTCGCGCCTTAATGAATCAAGGCTTTCGCGATTTCGGAGAAAGTTATGTCGCGGAGGCATTGCCTAAATTAGACTCGCTTGCATCCGCGGGGTGCACTTGGCACTACGTTGGAGTTGTTCAATCAAACAAAACCAAACGGCTAGCACAACATTTTGACTGGATTCAATCCATTGACCGCGTCCACATTGGTAAGCGGTTGGCTGACGCTCGAGGAGAATTTTCGACCACTGCATTGAATGTCTGCATACAAGTCAATATAGACGAGGAACCTACGAAAGCGGGTGTATCGATGGACCAAGTTCCTGAATTGGTTGACCAACTGCAAGAATTTCCACAGCTTCAGGTACGAGGGTTAATGGCTATACCAAACCCAGATGCTCATCAGGAAACGACAAGAGATTCCTTTCGACAGATGCGAGAATTATTTGAAAAATTACAGACTAATACTTCAACACACTGGGATACGTTGTCCATGGGGATGTCAGGAGATTACGTCATTGCAATCGAAGAGGGGGCGACGATGATCCGAATTGGGACTGCGCTCTTTGGACCAAGAATTTGACCTCGCGCGTTGCAGTGTTGGGTTGTGGGCACATGGGATCAGCCATTGCTCATGGAATCATGAAGGCAGACATTCTCGACACATCTCTAATCGTCGCAGATCCCAATCTCAATAAATTAGAACAGTTCTCGAAGACAAATACGATCGCCACGAATGACAACTCCGTAGCTGTACGAAAGGCGGATATAGTTTTCCTAGTTGTGAAACCTCATGATGTGCAAACAGCTCTAAATGAATGTACGGAACAACTTGACGGAAAACTCATTATTTCTGTCGCGGCGGGTGTTCCATTAGATCGATTAGAAAAGTGGCTTCCCCCCAATGCACCAGTTGTACGGTGTATGCCGAATACGCCATCGGTGATTGGTGCCGGAGTCGCTGGAATCTTTGCCAATGCTTATGTCGTTGCAGAGCAGAAAGAGCTCGTAACCAAGATAATGCAGTCATTCGGAAAAGTGGTTTGGCTCTCGTCAGAGGACCAATTGCATGCTGTCACCGCGCTTTCAGGAAGCGGGCCAGCGTACTTTTTTTACATAATGGAAGCAATGATACAAGCAGGGTGTAATTTAGCGCTCGATCGTGCCACAGCTGAACAACTCGTCGTCGAAACGGCATACGGCGCGGCTAATATGGTGCGGGAAACAAAGCAAGCACCACAAACATTGAAGGAACAAGCAGAGACCCCCGGAGGAACTACAATAGCCGCCATGAATTCGCTCGACAATGAAAACGTCCAGGCTTCGATCGCTACAGCGATTGAAAAAGCTTGCGCTCGGTCTGTCAAAATCACCGAAGAGTTTTAGTCGCCGTGACCGTTATTCTTATTCTCATAGTCGTCTTGAGATTGTTCGGCATTCTGTGCTTGCTCAGATTCTTGTTCCAACTGGCCGGCGCTAATATGTACAACCCGCTTGTGCAAGGGTTTGCGAGAGTCACCAATCCGATTTTGCAACCGCTACGCCGTTTTTTGCCCAAGCACCGTCTCATCGATTTCAGTTCTGGACTTGTTGTTCTAATAACCTTCTTCATTGTCCGCTACCTGAGTAACCCAGACTTGGTTAAAGCCGGACAGTTCCATTTACTTCTCGTTAGTAGCTTTGTAATGGCGATCAAATACGTATGCTGGATATTCATCGGGTCCATTCTGTTGACTGTGATCATGAGTTGGGTCGCGCCGAACGTGTACTCGCCAGCAACCGAACTCGCCCGGGTATTAACGGAACCTGTCTTAAGACCTCTTCGAAAGGTATTACCAGCTGCGGCGGGGTTTGACTTTTCTCCTATGCTCGCTATGGTGGGACTGTCTTTCATACTGTTTTTATTGCGCCCGTATTTGTGAAACAAGTAGCTTAATGTCAAATCGCATCCAAACAGATGAAAAGTCTAGGGTTGTAATCGCTACTCACAACCAGCACAAGTTTCTGGAGCTGCAATCTACATTGAGCGAATTACCTTTTGAATTTCTACCATTGACCAACTGGTCACAAGCGGCAGTGTCGGAAACTGGGAAGACATTCGTAGAAAATGCGGTGATAAAAGCTCGATACGCTAGCCAGCGTGCCGGAGTTCCTGCGATCGCGGATGATTCTGGACTAATTGTTGACGTGCTAAATGGCAATCCTGGGGTTCATTCGAGCCGCTACGCAGGCGAGTACGCCACGGACGAGGAAAACAACAACCTGCTACTAGAACGAGTCAAGGCGAAAAGAAACGCCGACGAACCTGTGAAAGCCAGCTTTGTCGCCATTCTGGTCTACTTGGAGCATGCTGATGATGCGAGACCAATTATTGCAGAGGGTAGTTGGCAAGGCTCGATCATCGAAAGCCCTCGCGGTGATAGCGGTTTCGGATACGACCCGCTGTTTCTTCCTCTTGACTCAGCCCTCACTGTTGCCGAACTCAGTCCAAGCGTCAAGAATCGGGATAGTCATCGGGCCAAAGCCGCTAGGAATCTCGTGCACCTGCTCTCCGACCGATTAAAAGATCGCTCCTAGACATCGCCCAGAAGTCTTCAGCCCGCTACACAGGAAATCGATTCGCTACTGTAAGACCTCAACATGGTCTCTACCGTAAATGAGCGGGCTATACATACACATTCCTTGGTGCATTAAGAAGTGTCCTTATTGTGACTTTAATTCGCACGAGAAGGACTCCGGCTTTGACGAGAAACGATACGTCGCCCGCCTAATTGAAGATTTCGAAGAAGAGCTGCAACGCGGCACCGATCCGATCGCTACGGTGTACTTCGGTGGCGGTACTCCCAGCTTGTTTGCGCCACAATCTTTTGCCAAAATTCTTGCTCGCCCCGAACTTGCTAATGTAACAGAAGTTACCATGGAAGCTAATCCTGGTACGCTTGAACACCGTGATTTCAACGAATATCGAGATGCAGGTATCAATCGTTTGTCCTTGGGTATTCAATCTTTCAACGACAAGTATTTACCCGTGTTAGGACGAATTCACGATGCGAAAGAGGCGCAAACTGCTTGCCTGCGAGCTCTGGAAGCTGGCTTTTCAAGTGTCAATTTAGACTTGATGTATGGGCTTCCTGAGCAATCAATCGAAGACGCGCTACACGACTTGAAAACCGCAATCGCGCTCCAACCCCAACACATTTCTTGGTATGAACTGACCTTGGAACCGAATACGGTGTTCGGTAAACATCCTCCAAAGCTACCACCACTCAACGATCGAATTGAGCTGAGTACTCGAGGAGTTGAATTGCTCACCGAATCGGGTTATCAGCGTTATGAAGTATCAGCTTATGCAAAGGATCGGCACATTTGCGCTCACAACCACAACTATTGGACTTTCGGCAGTTACATTGGTATAGGAGCTGGTGCCCACGGCAAGATAAGGCGCGATGAGAAATTTCTCAGAACTAGAAAACCGAAAATGCCAAGTTCTTATTTGAACGGCGTGGATGGTACAGCAACGGTAATCGAACGCGATGAGCTACCGGTGGAGTATATGATGAATGCTCTACGCCTCACTACAGGAGTCCCCGACGCAAGTTTTACCGACCAAACCGAATTACCTCTCAGTCTAATCGAACCACAACTGCAAAGGCTACGCTCTTGGGGACTGATGGAAAAAGGAAGGATTCAGCTGACTCCTTTGGGATATTCACAGCTCGACAGTGTCGTTGCACAATTTCTGACACACTAACGAAACTCAAACAGTCCCGCGGAGGCTCGTGAAAGCTCGCAAATCGTCCGTCCGGCACTGGTTACAATTTAAGGATTACTGAACAATGTCGTGAACCGCGTGCAAGTCTTGAAAGATAGACCACAACGTGGAATTCACGCAGAGGGGAAGAACCGATGTATCAACGAGAACTCACACAGAGCACCGCAACAGCAACTATAGGCCATTTCATTGGTGGTAAGGTAATACACCGTTCAGGTCGCACCTTACCAATCGAAGACCCAGCGACTGGCAGTACAATCCGAGTCGCGGAACTGGCGGACAGCGACACTGTGGATGAAGCGGTCAATATCGCGCAACAAGCCTTTCCAGAGTGGCGAGAGACCACTCCTTTGAAACGCGCTCGCGTTATGTTCAAGTTTAAGCAGCTCTTGGAAGACAATGCAGATGAAATCTGCAAACTCATCACTCAAGAACACGGTAAAACTTTAGAAGACGCAAGAGGAGAATTGCAACGTGGTATCGAAGTTGTTGAATATGCCTGTGGAATCCCTGAACTTCTTAAAGGTGTGCACACCCCGAGCGTAGGTACGAATATCGACAGCTGGTCTCAATTTCAACCTCTTGGCGTCTCGGCAGGAATCACCCCATTTAATTTCCCAGCGATGGTGCCAATGTGGATGTATCCCATTGCTATTGCTTGCGGAAACGCATTCGTATTGAAACCTTCCGAACTTGATCCTTCGGCTTCGATGTTTTGCGCGAACTTACTTTTAGACGCAGGTCTACCCGACGGCGTGTTCAACATCGTTAACGGGGACCGCGAAGCAGTGGATGCGCTACTAGCGAACCCAATCGTTCAAAGTATTAGCTTTGTCGGTTCAACCCCAGTCGCGGAACACGTGTATGTGACAGGTACCAAAAATGGCAAACGTGTCCAAGCTCTGGGTGGCGCGAAGAACCATGCCATTGTCATGCCCGATGCGGATATGGATCAAGCAGCTAATGCTACTCTAGGTGCTGCTTACGGTTCGTGCGGTGAAAGATGCATGGCGATTTCCGTCGTCGTATGTGTAGGAGAAGAAACGGCATCTGAGTTCATCTCCAATCTTCAACAAGGTTTAAATAACTTGACCGTAGACAGCGGGTTTAGTTCTGACAGCGATATGGGTCCTCTCATCTCTGAAAGACACTTAAACCGAGTACGAGATTACATAGAAATTGGAGTTGAAGAAGGTGCTGAATTAGTCGTGGATGGGCGTAATCTCACAGTTAGCGGGCACGAAAACGGACACTTCTTGGGACCGTGTTTATTCGACCGCGTTAGTCCAAAAATGCGTATTTACCAAGACGAAATTTTCGGACCTGTTCTATGTGTCGTGCGTGCGCAAACGCAAGAAGAAGCAATGGCCATAGTCGACGAACATCCGTACGGGAACGGCACGTGTATCTTTACCCGTGATGGCGAAGCGGCCCGCTTTTTTGCCGAAAATATCAAAGTTGGAATGGTGGGGATCAACGTTCCTTTGCCCGTTCCTGCTGCGGTTCATAGCTTTGGTGGCTGGAAGCGATCGTTATTCGGAGATCTCTACGCCTACGGACCCGACGCAGTTCGGTTCTACACTCGGCGTAAGACGATCACCGAACGATGGCCGTCGGGCGGAGTGCGAGAGCAAGCGCGCTTTTCATTCCCAAGCTAGAAAGTAATCTAGAAACTGAGACTTTGACTTAGTCAATATGCGAGTCGCGAACGCTGCAACGAGCATTGAGTCCTCAGATCTTTATGCAATGTATCGCGAGCGACATGAGGAACTCTCGTCTGACAATCAGCTGAGATTACGACGCTGCCTAAGTTGGCTAGAAAAAGCTGCAAATGAACACGCGGCAGAAGACTTTGACACCTCGTTCATTTTTCATTGGGTTGCGTTCAATTCGATGTACGCGACATCCGAGACCGAGAACCAACCCGCGTTGTTCAAAGATTACCTCGAGAAGATTACTAGGTTAGACTACAACCAATCTATCCGCAACACACTACAGCCAATTTACGGTCCGAACATCTCGCCTTTACTCCATACGCGATACGTGTACGGTATTTATTGGAAATACGACCTTGATCAGGACACGAGGAATCAAACGGATGCCGCGTGGGAGGAGAAACGCAAAAACGTGACCAAGACTATTTCAATAGGGTTGACCGCCAATGGTGATATAAACCACGCGTTAAACTGTATTTTTGATCTACTCTACGTGCTTCGAAACCAACTCATCCACGGACTTGCGACCTACAAAGGATCTGTGAATCGCGATCAAGTCCGCAATGGTTCAATGATATTAGCGAAAGCCGTTCCATGTTTTGCCGTGCTCATGTTGGGCTATCCCGATCAAGATTGGGGACAATCACCTTATCCACCGATCAACCGGTAGTCATCGCCTATACCACGGCCATCAATTGAGATCACTTAAGCGCAGTGGTGTTTCCAAGAACTCTCAAGCGAGAGAGATTGTGTTAGAGCGAATATAGCAACGACAATCGCAGGCTGAGCCCTCGAAGTTTCGCTTCCGTCCGCCCTAGATCGAGCGGCAACGGACCGCGAGCAAAGTTTCTCCATGTGACTACACCTTCACCGAGACCGGTTCGAAGTCTACTCCGATCCATAAATCGCACACCCAAATCTAACTTGGTGCGCGTACTCAATTCCATAGTCACTCCGACGGACACCAACCACGTGAGACTCGTTTCGCTAGCACCGGGTACTGTAGTAGTGGTTACCGGAAACGTCATTGTCGTCGTCCCAATTCGATTGCGCGAATACCCAAATCCAGCACCGATATAGGGCATTGCGTTCCTCGGACCTGGTAAGCTCAGATTCGGAAAGTCAAGATAACCAACAAAGGATGTAGCGAACGTGGATAACTCCGCCACGACTGATTGCTGCGATCCCGTGGCAAGAAAATTGGTGTTTCCGTTGAAAACGGCAGAAGTCTGGTAGTCGAGTAAGAACTCAACGCGTAGGTTGCTAAGAGTCGATAGACCCAATCCGATTTCAATCGATTGAAACCGGTCGAAGCTCCCCTTCGACCTATACGGAAAGCCATCGCCCCCGGTGCCGCACCCGTACAACGCTGCGGGCGTACCACTAGGACAATAGGTGTCCATAAAGACTGTGTCGTCAAAGCACTCGTGAGCCGCTCCGCCACGAAAATAAAAGTCTCCGGATATAGCTGAGCTCGTCGCACAAAGGGAACCAGAAACAAGAACGAAAGCCAAAACCCTGCTCAAATCTATCGATTTTCCTAATGGATTCACCACGACGTGGAGAGATAGGGATTTTTTGAATACTTGGAGCTGTTCACGAATTGAGCACAGCCAAGTTCTTATGCGCGCGTTAGTGCGGTCATCCATGTCCTTTTATAAACCTCCTGTCAAAACCAACATGATAAGCAAAGACTTGACATAGTCCGTGTCGCTCTGTAATAGTTAGAACACTGCGTCATTCTTGACCAATTGCCATTCGTGAGTGTTTTCCGATTGTTAAACGATAAACGACTGTGTGTTGTATGTGCAAGACAGTGCTATTTTCTTATAATTGTAGGTAATTCAACTTAATATGATAAATAACCTACAAACTATACCAGCACTCGTACCACGGACGAACCTATTGCAATGTATTCAACAAGAACTGGATATCTTCCCTGTAGTCGTAGTACTTGGGGCTCGACAAGTTGGTAAAACCACACTCGCTCGCCAAGTCGCTTCGCAGACTACGGATTCAACTACGCTATTTGACTTAGAATCGCAGAAAGCTCAAAGGGCTCTATCCTCCGCACCAGAATTTGTACTTAGGAATAGTACAGGGCTAGTGATCATCGATGACGTTCGAAGGCAACCAGAACTCTTAGCTATTCTGAAACGCATAGGTGAGGACCCAAATCGACAAGTTCGACTCCTCCTATTCGGTAGTACTTCTCCCGATTTAATACACGGAGTGTCTGAATCGCTCTCTCGAACGGTTCGATTTATCGACGCGAGCGGTTTCTCGTTGGATGAAATCGGGTATAACAACCAAAATAGATTGTGGTTCCGTGGAGGATTCCCTCGTAGTTACCTGTCCAAAGATGACGACGCTGCCCGTCGTTGGCTGGATTCTTACTTACGATCGTTCTTGGAACGCGACGTCTTGTCCATAGATCCACGAGCTAGTCCTGCTTTGGTGGAACGTTTCATAGTGATGCTTGCCTATCGCCACGGATACACTTGGAACGCATCCGAAATTGGTGGCTCGTTGGGAATTCGGGATCGAATAGTCAATCGTTTTCGAGACGTTCTGTTAGGCTCATTGATGATTCGCTCGCTTCCAGCTTGGTTAGACATTCTTGGAAAGCGGTTAATTAAGAGTCCAAAGATATATCTCCGCGATAGTGGAATCCACCACTATCTCTTGGGTCTGACTAGCTTTTCTGAACTCTCGGCGCATCCTAGTTTCGGCGCGAGCTGGGAAGGATTTGCGCTCGAGCAAACTTTAGCTGCACACGGTGCTCACGAATCTTATTTTTATCGCACTCAGCGTGGAACCGAACTTGACCTGTTACTACTTCGCGATGGTAAGCGTTGGGGCTTCGAGTTTAAGTGTGTGGATAAGCCTCGAACTTCGAAATCTATGCACATCGCCATCGGAGATTTAGATCTTGAACACCTTTGGGTGATTTATCCGGGCACGCAATCCTATCCCCTTACTGAGTTAATCACCGCTCTCCCTTTGCGGCAAGTAAGTTCTTTAGCCTTCTAAAGTTTCGCTTTTTGAGCTTCAGTACGATCCTGCTTGTACGCGAAATCCCAAATCGACACTCCGGCCGCTAGTGCTTTTTGTCGATATCGAGATTGGGGGATCGGTTCTATCTGATCAATGTCAATTCTGTAGAACAAATCAATCATAGTATTTTGAATTTGCTTAGCGTAGTCTCCCGCATCTGTAGCGATATAAACAATACCACTAGCTGATATTTTGCGATGTGCGAGCGCAGCAAATTCCGCATTAACCAATCTTCGTCGATGGTGTCTCTGTTTCGGCCACGGATCAGGAAACAAAACATATAGAAGATCGATCCTGTGATCCGGAATCAGTGCTAGTACGGTCGTCGCTTCGTCCTCAACTATTCGTACATTTCTCAGTTCCGCGCGCTCACATCGATTGACGAGAGCACCGATACCTGGCCGATAGACGTCAATCCCTAAACATTGCCAGGTTGGATTTTGTGTAGCTATTTGTGCAATTACTTCGCCATTGCCGAAACCAATTTCGACAAAAACTATTTCTGTTTCTGCCGTGAAAAACTCTCGAATATCCTTTGGTGCTAAACGATATTCGGGTAGGTTCGCGTATCCTTGAGCTTGTGCTTTCGACATGCGCGAGCTACGTCGAACATAAAGTTGTCGTTGGTTGTAGGTGTGAGTGGAATCGGATTCCACTGCTGATGGTACTTCGCGCGAGTGAATTACGCGACGAGTAAATGCCCTCGGATTTTTTCCATTGCTACTGATTCCAGTTGGCGAATGCGCTCTGCAGACACACCAAACTTCGAGGCAAGCTCTTGCAACGTTGCCTTCGGCTCGGACAACCAGCGTTCCATCAAAACGACTCGACTCCTTTCGTCAAGTGTTTGAATAGCTTTATAGAGACGTTCGTGTTGTTGCGTGTCCCAATCTTCCTTCTCAAGAACAACCTCAGCGATGGGAGTCTCATCAACAAAGGACTGCGCGGGGGACCAAGACGGCGACTCGTCATCATCTGACACAGAAGTGTCAAAATTGACATCGGGTGAAGACATCCTGCCTTCCATTTGCGACACGTCTTCGGTACGAACACCAAAATCCTCGGCAATGGCTTCTGTTTCCTTCCGCGTAAGCCATCCAGTATGACCTTTCTTCGCATCGCGCAATTTGAAGAACAACTTGCGTTGCGCTTTAGTAGTAGCAATTTTGACGATACGCCAGTTCTTAATAATGAATTCATGAATTTCTGCGCGAATCCAATGAACTGCAAACGAAACGAGTCGTACGCCAACATTCGGGTCGAAGCGTTTCACTGCTTTCATGAGCCCGATATTTCCTTCTTGGATCAAATCGGCATCTGCCAAACCATAGCCGCGGTAGGTACGGGCAATGTGTACTACAAATCGCAAGTGGCTGAGAATCAACTCTCGAGCTGCTTCCAAGTCCCCATCATCATAAAACCGGCGCGCTAAATTCTGTTCCTCATCCGCGGTTAGGATCGGAAACGCGTTAACAGAATGTATGTAGGACCGAAGGTCGCTACCCGGCGATAATTGATTGATAGGAATGACGCTAGAACTCATTTATAAACTTGATTTCTTTGCAAATACATTAAACATTATATTTATTTAGCACTCTCTGTCTATGAGTGCTAATTCGCCAAAAAGTTCCGCCTAAAGCAGAACAATGTATGCATCTTGTATCAGTTAACTATCTAAGGGCGAATAATCGAAACTCAAGCGGGTTCGCAGGTACCTCGAAATACGTCGATCTTGCACACATACCACATTATTCTGTGGAATCAGGCCACATGTATCAAGATAGACAGAGGGGAGTAGTACTAGTAGTCTCGAGCAAAGCAAATACTTCTATCGAGTCTTGGGGCACCGAAGTGTTCCACAGACTCATAGTGCTTCAATTAGTCTTCTCGTTTTGCATATTCGCAAGCAGCACTAGACCACTTGCAAAGAGTGTAATCACCATGAAAATCAGTATTAACCAACCACAATAAATTGCACCAACTAGGGAAGCACCACACGCGATGGCTGGCGTAACAATCGGCATATTTGGCAAATTCATTAACACCGTAACCAGAATGATGATCGACAATATCGCTCCGACAATACCTTGAGATAGTACCTTCCCATGATCTAAATTTAAAATCCAGTTTAATATATCTTCCATGGTCTCTTCGGCAATTTCGCGTTCACTCTCTGACATATTGTCGAACGACGACGACGACTTATAGAACTCTTCCGTAAACGCCTCTGGATCCTCTTGAGCAATCTTAGCAAAGAACGCAACGCCAACTGTAACAATCGACACTACTATACAAATAGAAGCGAAGATTGCAGCGATAATTTTTCCTGCTTTTTTCATATTAGACAGTGTTTTAACTGATCAAAGAGTACATTTTAGTTGAAACGTCTGAAACATAGGTCTTGAAGCGCACCTGATACACGGCTTGACTTCTGCTGGATGCACTCGTCCATTCAAAGGAAGTAAACTCCATTGACTTCCTGCCGATTTGCAGCTCTGTCCGATAGCGGTTTTTTGCGTCACAGTGTCCTTGAACAAATGACTTTTGACTTAGTTAGAATTTAGTTGTTATGACTCATAGATTCGTTTTGTTACCAGAGACGAATCATCGGTCTTCGTTTAGCTACGGCCTACAGGTGGCGATCGTCTCGCTGTGTCGCCATCGCGACCGTTCAATTAGATTGAATCCCTGGAGGATGTTCGTCCATGTTTCCTACTTTTCGCAATATGCTACCGAACAAGACCACGCTCAGAGTTCTTACTTTGACCGGTGTGCTCTGTCTCGTCGCGTTGCCCATATCAGCTGACCAAAATTTGGGATACGTTTTAAACTCATTTTCATTCCTGATATGGGGTGTATTGGTAATGTGGATGTGTGCTGGTTTCACCATGCTTGAATCCGGTACCGTACGAACCAAAAATGCATCAGTTATTTGTTTAAAAAACCTCGGTCTGTTCTCCATTGCGTGCATCACTTATTACATCATCGGCTATGACTTGATGTACACCGACGTAACGCAATTTATCGGTAGACCTTTCACGACCGGCTTCGGTCATGGGCCGTCAGCAGCTGAAATCGCGCATATTACGGATGGGGCATCGAGTGCTGAGGTTGTGTCGAATGGCTACGCGACCATGTCCGATTGGTTCTTTCAAATGGTGTTCGTCGCAACCACGGCTTCAATTGTTTCAGGCGCTCTAGCCGAACGAGTCCGATTGTGGTCGTTTTTTGCGTTTATCTTCATATTAGTCAGCTTCATCTACCCCGTGGTAGGCGCAATGACCTGGGGAGGAGGTTTCCTTGCTGAACTTACTGAAAAACACGGCTTTATTGACTTCGCCGGTTCAACCATCGTACACTCTACTGGAGGTTGGGCGGCACTTGCGGGAGTTCTGATTGTTGGACCAAGAATCGGTAAGTTTAGAAAAAACGGAACAGTCCATCCGACCCCACCGTCGAATGTGCCCCTAGTGACTTTAGGAGTTTTGATCCTCTGGTTAGGCTGGATGGGATTCAATGGTGGCTCAGTGTTAGCAATGGATAGCCCAGCTAACGCGACCATCATGAGCGACGTTATTGCCAACACAGTGATGGCCGGTGCCGCTGGGGTCTTGACCGTCATGGCACTGTCGAAAGTAATTCTAGGACGAATGAGCCTTCTTGCCGTATTGAACGGTGCGATAGCCGGCCTCGTTTCGATAACTGCCGCACCTGATTTTCACGACATGATCTGGCTGGCCATCGTAATCGGCGCAGTCGGTGGCCTGTTGTGTCTCATCACCATGCGCCTGTTCGATGCTATCAAAATTGACGACGTGGTTTCCGCAATCCCAGCGCATTTAGTTGCCGGTATCTGGGGAACGATGGCGGTCTGCTTCACCAACGCAGATTCCTCTCTCTGGGTTCAGTTTGTAGGCATCGTTGTTGTGGGCGCGTTTACATTCACATTTTCCTGGATCGCTTGGTATCTCATCGATCTGATCTTTGGCTTGAGAATCAGCGCGGAAACCGAAGAATTGGGACAAGACGTCACTGAATTAGGCATGGAGACCTATCCTGAATTTGTCCAAGTTATCGATCACGAGATGTACGCGGAAGAAACCGAAGCAACAAACTAAAGAGAAGTAGTTGAATTGAGTTAGAGCCTGCCCCTACGGTAGGTTCTAACTACGTCTCTGCGAATTTTTCGATAGTTTCGAGTAGCGCTCTTTCGAACTTAGTAAATAACTCGTCAATTTGTCCGTCCGTGATCACTAGCGGCGGGCAAAAACAGACAACATCTCCGAGGGCTCGGACTACTAGGCCGTGGTGCAAACACCTTTCCATGCAGTAAATACCAACTTTTGCGACTTTCGGAAACGATTCTTTCGTTTCTTTGTTTTTGACGAGTTCAATCGCACCTATTAGACCAATGCCACGCGCCTCACCGACGAGCGGCAGGTCTTTAAATGCCCGCAGTCTTTTCTGAAAGGCTTCGGCCTTACGTTTAACCGATTGAAACAAGTCTAATCTCTCCATAATCTCGATGTTTCGAAGAGCTACTGCTGCACACACAGGATGCCCGGTATAGGTAAAGCCATGGGCGAACATACCAGAGGTACGCGTTGCTTCCTTTATCGATTCGTAAATGAAGTCAGGCACGACCACCGCGCTGATCGGTAGATATGCGCTCGACAGTGCCTTGGCCAGACTCACTGTCGTTGGTCTGATATCCATGGTTTGGCAGCCGAATGGATTTCCTGTTCTTCCAAACCCGCAGATTACCTCATCGTCAATGAACAGAATGTCATAGCGGTCTAATACTTCCTGTATCTTCGCGAAATATCCCTCGGGTGGAACAATGACTCCGCCTGCACCCATTACCGGCTCGGCAATGAAGGCTGCTATGGATCCTGAGCCTTCTTTTAGAATCAATTCTTCCAATTCGTTAGCAAGACGCGAGCTAAATTCCTCTTTGCTCTCACCCGCTTCGGCAAATCGGTAGTGATGAGGATTACTCGTATGCAAGATTCCAGGAATTGGGAGATCAAAATTCTTATGGAACGCAGGCAATCCCGTCAAACTGCCAGCACCAAGTGTTACCCCATGGTAAGCGCCCCAACGTGAAATCACTTTTTTCTTTTCGGGTTTCCCGATCACGTTGTGATACAGCCACAACAGTTTGAGTTGGGTGTCGTTCGCGTCCGATCCTGATTGTCCAAAAAAAACTCGCCCGTTGTCGATTGGGACAATCGCGCTCAGTTTTTCTGCAAGTAAAACGCTTGGTTCGTTTGTTACACCTGCGAACAACTGTGCATACGATAACGTTCGCATCTGTTCCTCTGCGACAGAGACCAATTCTTCGACACCATATCCCAGAGCAGAGCACCAGAGCCCCGCCATTCCCTCTATGTATTGTTTTCCGGTTGCATCCCAGATGTAAACACCCTTCGCACGCTGTCGGATTAAGGGTCCTGTTTCGTGAAACTCCGCTAGATTAGTTGTTGGGTGAAATACAAAACGCAAATCACGCGCTTCAAGTGATGTAGGAGGGAATTCATTGTGGAAACGGTCAGTCATAGAATTTATGTATCCGATTGGCTATCTCAATCACGCACAACTCGTTGGTTGTTTCGGTTGCACACGAATCGGTATCTATACGAGAACACTATTATGGCGTTTATTGTCTCAATCGCGGGCTCGGATTCCTCGGGTGGGGCCGGCAATCAAGCAGACGTTTCTTGCATAGAAGCTTTGGGACACCATGCGCTAAGCGTTATTACAGCAATAACTGCTCAAGATAAACGTGGCTTGCAGCATATCACACGCAGCGATGAAACAACTGTCCAAGCTCAATTAGACGCCGTCTTTTCTACCTTCAAAATCGGCGCAGCAAAAAGTGGAATGCTTCCGAATGCTGTTAGCATTCAAGTGCTTGCGAAGGCCTTGAAAAATCAATCCAAACCTCTTCCTTACGTTCTCGATCCGGTCATATGTGCTTCGAGCGGCGAGCTACTTGTCCAAGAAGAGTCGATTCAAGCGATGGTACAACAACTCTTTCCTCTGGCGACAGTCGTGACTCCAAACATTTCTGAAGCTGAACGCCTAACAGGCCGAAACATAAACACCCTGGAGGAGATTATTGCTGCAGGTAGTGAGATTCTAAAACTGGGCTGTCGAGCCGTCTTGATCACCTGTGGTCATGCTGAAAGCGACCCTGGTATGGACGTATTTCTTGATTCACACACCAAAGGCGTGCCGTATTACATACATGGCAGATACATTGCGGATCGCTCGCCGCGGGGTACCGGGTGCACTTACGCGTCTGCGATCGCCTGCGGACTTGCCTCTCACTTGACTCTATATGATGCTATACAGAACGCTAAACGCTTCATAACTTTGGCGATTGCGAATGCCTATCGGGTTGAGTCAGACTTTTGGCTTTTGAACCATCAAGTCGCCGCTAGCGAACTATGACTCGACCGGTACTACATGTGATCACAGACGAATCGCTCCAGCAACGCTTCACCCACGAAGAACTAGCCCAAAGAATCACTGAAGCTGGAGCAGATTTCCTACAGTTTCGGGAGAAACGACCCAAAGAGACCCAGGAACTACTCTCAACCGCTCGGGAACTCCATCAAATTTGCCGACAATCGACCGCCACTCGACTAATCGTAAACGATCGCGCAGATGTAGCCTTCGCGATTGGTGATTGTGGAGTTCATCTCGGAGAAAACGACCTGCCCGTCGAAATCGCGCGTCAAATATTGGGTCCGGAACGCATTATCGGTGGCACGCTAAACCATCCCGAAAGTTTTTCCCTAAGGTGGGCTCGACATTTCAATTACTTGGGAGTTGGACCTGTGTTTGATACAAACTCAAAAGCAAATCCAGCACCGACTTTAGGACTTAACGCATTGACCGAGCTTTGTCAGGCTAGCCCTGTTGACGTCATCGCGATCGGGAACATCACATTGGAATACATTGACGATGTCCTCGCAACAGGCGTTGCGGGAGTCGCGGTACTCTCAGCCATTGTCTGTAGTAACGATCCAGCCAAACAGACTCAAGAATTTATGAAAGCTCTAGGCGCATGACTCTCGTGTCTTCGTTACCACATGTCATGTTGATTTGCGACTATCAATTTTGTGGGTCTACCGAGCGATGGTGTGAGGCACTACAAACGATTAGTAACAAAGATTGGAACAATGAACTTGCTGTACAAGTCCGTATCAAGAATCAGTCTCCTACTCAGTACCATGAATTGGCCGAACTAGCGAAATCGATGCTGCCATCGACGGTGCGAACATTACTCAATGGCGACGCTGAAGTGGCTGCAGAGCTTGGATATGACGGAGTTCACCTACCTCAGAGTCGACTTAAGACTCCTTCGATGTACACCGAGAAACTTAGCTGGGTATCAGTCGCGATTCACGCGACTTCGGAGCTCGATTTCCTCGAACCACTCGGTGCACATTCCATTGTGGTTGCTCCGGTTTTTCGTCCTCAGTGGAAAGCTGGTACGCCGCTCGGATTGTCGCGGCTTCGTGCGTTGGTTGTGCAAAGCTCTGTGCCGGTCTATGCACTAGGTGGCATTGACTATAGCAACGTTGATGCATGTAAACAACAGCACGTGTATGGCATTGCTGTACTGTCTTCTGTTTTAAAAGCTCGAGATCCTGTCGAAGCAATAAAAAAATATTTAGCGTGTTTCGCCCTGGCAAATCCGCTCCAAGAATCTCGATCGACAGGGGACTAGACGACAGATATTTCCTGACTAACCGTGACGTTGGTAAAAAAGGAATTGCGAGCAACAGGTTACAATCAAGCCGTTAAATTAAAATCGTAAACAGATTTTTCTTTAGGCGCATGCAACTACCTCAAACATACAACCAATATCTTTTTGGCGTCCTGGAGTTTGGCACAGGCAGCTCATTGCACGAAATCACCAAAGTAGGCCTTCGTCGGAACTGAAGTCCAATGAAAACCAAGAAAACCGATCGTTTTACCAATCCAACACGTCGAACAATAGTCAAAGGATTAGCAGCGACTCCTCTAGTCCTCGCTCTCGGCGCAAATAAACTCGGAGCACAGGAACTCTCTCAAATGTCTTCTAATACGCAATCCTCTAATTCTGAATTTGTCAATGGCGTGAGCGATTCGCAAATCGTTCTCGGTACCTCAGCGGCGTTCACGGGACCTTCGCGCGGTCTCGGGATTGAGTTATATCGGGGTGCGATGGCGTACTTTCAGGATGTAAACTCGAAAGGCGGTGTTCACGGTCGTGAAATTACTTTAACGCTGTACGATGACGGTTATCAACCCGACCCCGCAGTGAACAACACCACAAAATTGATGCGGGACGATAAAGTCTTTGCGCTCTTTGGGTATGTAGGTACACCGACGGTCACCAGAGTCTTACCATTATTGAAGAAGTTCCAAGAAGAAAGTTTCCTGCTGTTCTTTCCGTTCACTGGGGCTCAGCCTCAACGGCAACTTCCGTATGGGCCGTTCGCGTTTAACTTGCGCGCTAGCTACCGTCAAGAAACTGGTGGACTGGTCGAAAATTTCGTCAAAGTGGGGCGTGAAAAAATTGGCGTGTTTTATCAAGCTGATGCGTATGGTCGTAGTGGTTGGGCAGGATGTCGAGAAGCACTTTCCAAACATAACCTCAAAATGGTCGGCGAAGCCACCTACACTCGTGGAACTCAATATACCGCGAGCTTAAAAGAGCAAGTCGAATGGTTCATGCGCGATAAACCGGATGCGATTGTCTGTATCGGTGCGTACGCTGCGTGCGCGGCGTTCTTACGAGATGCTGTCGATGGTGGGCTACAAGTACCAATTGCTAATCTCTCCTTCGTAGGTAGTGAAAACTTACTTAAGCTCATCACGGACACTCACGACAACCCAGAACAATACAGTCAATTCTTGGTCAATTCCCAGGTTGTCCCAAGCTATAACGATTTGTCTCTCGAAGGAGTTCAGCAGTACGACGAGTTTATGACCAAGAACGCGCCGAGTGCACCTTCGCACGTTACTTCAAAAGATGAAGAATACAAAACGTTTGATCGAAGCTTCGTGAGTTTAGAGGGTTTTCTCAACGCGAAATTGATGACTGAAATTCTTACCCGAATCGGACCGGAACCCACTCGTGAAGGAATAGAAGATGCGGTATTCACTATCCAAGACTTAGATCTTGGTATTGGGGAAACGGTCTCGTTCAACGAAGATCGTCGACAAGGTCTTGATCGAGTGTATTACACGATTGTGGAGAACGGCAGCTTCGTCCCGCTGAATGAATGGACGGCCGCCTCCAATGCATGGACTGAGGCGGCAGGCTCATGATAAAGATTACACGACTGTTCCAGTGGACGATATTCGGTGTTATCGGCTTGTTTGGCATACTTGGATTTGCTAATGCAATCGTAACACTCACAGCCATTGATCGAGACCTCACTCGAGAAACCCGAGAGAACAGCCAAAACATTGCAAAAGCCATCGCTGACAGCAACGTCGATATCTTGCTGAACAGTGATCTTTCGACTTTACAATCGCGGATTGATCAAATGCTACCACTACTCGGATCAAATGGCTACATCTACATTACGGACGAGCACAACGAGATAATCGCGCATACCTTTGTGCCGAATATTCCAGAAGAGATTTCCAGCAGTGAACCCACCGAAGGTCTTATTGAACGCACCCTTAAGGGAAAGGGCGACTTCTTTGAAGTAAGTCACCCAATCCTTGCCGGGGTGGGTGGTAACGTACACATCTTAATAGATCAAGATGATGTTTCTTTGCTGATTCAAAGTGCTATGGGTAATCAAGTTTGGCCTCTAGCAATCACGTTCCTTGTTGCTATTGTCTTAGGACTGTTCTTGGTAAATCTTGCTGCGCGGCCGATTCAACAACTGCTACATTACGCTGTCGCTCTTGCGAAAAAAGAAAATGTGGATGAGCCACAAAACGAAAAGTTACTGGTGCGTAAAGACGAGGCTGGCGACTTAGCGAGGTTGTATCAGTATTTTGCTTTGGTAGCAGATCCAAACCGTTCCGGAATCGAAGCGAAGTAGAGCTCAGTTTGTTTAGCACTTTGAGGCAAAGCTAGTGCCCGAAATCGCAAAGAACCTACCGGGGTTGTTTCGTGGGATGCTATGCATCCTGTTACATCTCTGCTTCGGTACTGTATACGCTTGGAGTTTCTTTCAGGTGTTATTAGTTGACTATGTCGGCTGGTCATATGCGGATACATCGCTATCTTTCGGTATAACGATCTTCACGCTCGGAATCTCCGCGGCTTGGGCTGGAATCATGTTGCCCAAAATAGGCCCTCGTAAGCTAGCACTAGCGGGATCAACTCTATTCAGTCTGGGATATGTGATCGCCGCTTGGGCATTGCACACAGAAAACTTGTTGCTCTTTTGGTTTGGTTACGGGTTCATTGGTGGGACAGGTCTGGGATTTGGTTACGTCGTACCTGTCGCTACTATCGCGAACTGGTTCCCCGGTTCTAAAGGACTCTCTACCGGGTTGGTCGTCATGGGTTTTGGCTTAGGCGCGATGTTCCTCAGTGTAGTTTTAGCACCGATACTGCTCACGGTAACCAAACAAGATCTCACTTCGACGTTTCTGTATCTTGGCGTGTTCTTCGCTTGCGTTTTAATTCCATCCAGTTTTTTCGTTACCAATCCAAAGAGTACGACTGCTGCGGCCGCACAACACGTGGCAAGTATCGAAGAACAACAAGAACAATATGTACGACGATGTTTGCAGTCTCGTGAGTTCATTGTCATGTGGCTCATCTTCTTTTTCAACATCGCAGCAGGTATTTCGGTTATTAGCTTTCAGTCGCCGTTGCTTCAAGACGTTTGGCAGCTAAACGACGCTAATATCGATCCAGAACGACTAGCAAGGTACGGTGCCTATTTGATTGCTGCGAGCTCCGTCTGCAACGGACTTGGACGACTATTGTGGGGGCTCTTGTCGGATCGTCTTGGACACGTCATGGTGTTCCGCATCTTGCTCGCGAGTCAGACCGTGGTGTTCGGAATTCTCATGACCGAGCGTGATCCATTGATCTTCTCGATTTTGGTTTGCTACGTCATGCTCTGCTTCGGTGGTGGTTTTGCGGTAATGCCGCCGTTTGTGCTTGACGTATTCGGTTTCAAGAAAATGTCTGCCCTCTACGGAATCATCCTGACAGCGTGGTCGTGTGCTGGGGTTCTTGGACCACTGTATGTAGGCTATCTGAAAGACAACTATCCGAATAAAACCGTTATTTACTGTTTCCTCATTGGAATAGCATTCCTGTGTATGGGTTTCATCTTCTCAATGCTACTCAACAATGAGCGAATTCGCTTGAACGTACCCACAATGGCGTCGACATTGCGGAGATTTAATATCCCACCGCCTCGCGTTGGCACCAGCTGAGATTAATCAGACAGACTAAAAACAGAGACCGTGTTAGTCGCGTTATACTAGTAACGAAATTAACCCCTCTGACAATATACTCGATAAATTACTAATCCAGATCCAACAAAATGACTGAACGCAAGCTACTTTCAGAAATAGCTTCATTGGATGAAGCGATGCTACGCCCGCTCCCAAGCTCCAAAAAGGTATATATTGAAACAGAAGACCTTCGTGTGGGAATGCGCGAGGTATCTCTGTCTCCAACCCCAATACAAGGAAACGGCCCGGACGGAACGTCAGGTTTTGAGATCAATCCCGCGGTTCGCGTCTACGACACCTCCGGCCCGTACACTGATCCTGATATTCCAATCGACGTGCGATCTGGCATTCCTCGATTGCGTGAATCATGGATCGAAGCACGTGCGGATACCGAATTACTTGACGACTTTAGTTCCTCGTTTGCGAGAGAACGATCGCGTGAAGAACGATTAGGTCAATTTAGATTTCGTGCTCGTAACACTCCAAGACGCGCAAAGACAGGTGTCAACGTCACACAAATGCATTACGCTCGAAAAGGCATTGTGACTCCAGAGATGGAATACATCGCGATCCGAGAGAATCTCGCTCGTACGAACGCGAAGTATCACACGGACCAACACCCGGGTCAAGATTTTGGTGCGTCAATACCAGCGGAAATCTCACCCGAATTTGTTCGCGAAGAAGTTGCCCTAGGACGCGCGATAATCCCCGCGAACATTAACCACCCCGAAAGCGAACCGATGATTATCGGACGCAATTTTCTGGTAAAAATTAACGGCAATATCGGGAATTCCGCGGTAACTTCCAGCATCGAAGAAGAAGTCGAAAAGATGGTCTGGGCGACGCGCTGGGGCGCAGATACTGTGATGGACTTGTCCACGGGTAAGAACATTCACGAAACACGTGAATGGATTATTCGCAATTCTCCCGTACCAATCGGGACAGTGCCTATCTATCAAGCATTGGAAAAGGCTAACGGTATCGCTGAAGATCTCACGTGGGAACTCTTTCGCGACACGCTGATTGAACAAGCTGAACAAGGTGTTGACTACTTCACCATACATGCAGGGGTTCGGCTTCCGTTCGTGCCGCTCACGGCGCGAAGGACCACAGGTATAGTGAGTCGTGGCGGCTCAATCATGGCAAAATGGTGTCTAGCGCACCACAAAGATAGCTTCCTCTATACACACTTTGAAGACATCTGTGAGATCATGAAAGCTTACGACGTTTCTTTTTCTCTCGGCGATGGGCTACGACCTGGATCAATCGCTGATGCGAATGACGAGGCTCAGTTTGCAGAACTCCGAACGCTGGGTGAACTTACGCAGATTGCGTGGAAACATGACGTCCAAACCATGATCGAAGGACCGGGACATGTTCCGATGCAATTGATCAAAGTGAATATGGAAAAGCAGTTGAAGGCTTGTGCCGAAGCCCCGTTCTACACACTGGGACCCCTCACTACGGATATTGCACCAGGATACGATCACATTACTTCCGCGATCGGCGCGGCCATGATCGGGTGGTACGGTTGTGCGATGCTCTGCTATGTTACTCCTAAAGAACATCTTGGGCTACCCAACAAGGTAGACGTACGCGACGGTATCATCACGTACAAGATCGCTGCACATGCAGCCGATTTAGCCAAAGGACACCCGGGCGCGCAAATTAGAGACAATGCGTTGTCCAAAGCACGCTTTGAATTCCGCTGGGAAGATCAGTTCAACCTAGGTCTAGATCCCGATAAAGCTCAAGAATTCCATGACGAAACATTGCCAAAGGATTCCGCCAAAGTAGCGCACTTTTGTTCAATGTGTGGACCGAAATTCTGTTCGATGAAAATTAGTCAAGAGATTCGTGAAGCCGCGGGCGTGCAAGAAGACACCGTACGCATGATCGACATAGAAGCCGAAATGGCCGAAAAAGCACGCGAATTTCGTGAAAACGGTAGCGAAATCTACACCAAGGTCTGAGGACTTGCGTGTCGAGATTGCTGGAGCGGGTCTCTTAGGTCGATTACTCGGCTGGCACTACACCCAACAAGGTGCACAAGTCCTGCTCTACGAACGTGCATCTGCAGACAACCCGCGAAGCGCTGCGCATGTAGCCGCAGCAATCCTTGCTGCTCCGAGTGAAAGAACTGAATCGGACGCGCTAATCCTAAGCTTAGCAAAACAGAGCTTGAAACTTTGGCCCGACTGGCTCGAAGAACTCAAGGTACCTTACGCCCTTGACGGCTCGATCGTTACTGCTCATCCAAACGATGCCGCGTTGTTAGCTCAATTCATTAAAGTAATGAATCGCCGAGAAGTACCTGGAGTTCGTGTACTGGGTCAAAAAGAACTAACATCTTTAGAGCCCGACCTGGCACCTCATTTTCAGAGCGGCGTATTCTTAGAAGACGAGGGTTGGCTCGACAATCGAGCGTTGCTTCAGTCTTTGGAACAGGTATGTGGGACGATTTCCTACGAGACCCCAGTGGAAACCAAAGATCTAAGTGGGGACATTGTCATCGATTGTCGCGGTGCTGGCTCGAACGATCCCAATATTAGAGGAGTACGAGGAGAAATCTTGCGACTCTACGCGCCCGAAGTAAACTTGACGCGACCGATCCGTCTACTACACCCAAAATATCCACTCTATGTCGCGCCCCGACCCAATCACCAATACGTGCTCGGCGCTACTCAAATTGAGAGTGAGTATGAAGGTAAAGTGACTGTTCGCAGTGCCTTAGAACTGTTGTCGACCGCGTACGTTATTAGCACTGGTTTTGAAGAAGCGGAAATCTCGGAACTGTCGAGCGCATTACGCCCCGCTTATCCAGACAATAACCCCCGAATCTATTGGGACGACCAAGTTTTAAGAGTTAACGGGCTGTATCGCTGCGGTTTTGCGATCGCCCCGGCAATCGTACAACAAGCGACTGCTTTAGTTGAGCAACGATGCGCATCCTAGTCAACGGTGAACAAGTAGATGTGGATACTTCTAATCTCCGTGAAATATTGGTAGAACTCGGTTATCAACCAGAAGACATCGTTGTGGCGCGCAACTTAGAGGTCATTCCTCGAGCACAGTGGGACGATTGCATCGTCGATGAACAGGACTCGCTAGACGTCCTAGCCGCGATGTTTGGAGGTTAGACAGTTGTCCGACTCGTGGAAGGTATACGACGTTGAATTACAGAGTCGACTGTTTCTTGGGACCGCGCAATACCCATCGCCCGCGATCATACAAGAAGCCATCGAAGCTTCCGGCGCACAAGTCTTAACAACGAGTCTTCGTCGCCAAGCACCTACTTCGGGTGGTGGTCAAAAGTGGTGGCAACAACTCCGAGAATTAAATCGTCACGTACTGCCGAACACAGCAGGATGTCGCAACGCAAAGGAAGCGGTGACCCTAGCACACATGGCGCAAGAGTTGTTTCAAACAAATTGGATCAAACTCGAAATCACAGGCGATGATTACAACCTCCAACCAAATACCCTAGAGTTACTGGTCGCCACCGAACAACTTCAAAACGAAGGTTTTAAAGTCTTTGCTTACACCACCGAGGATCTCGTCGTGTGTAAGCGTCTCCGAGATTATGGTTGTCAAGTCATAATGCCGTGGGGGGCACCCATCGGTACCGGTAAGGGTTTGTTAAATCCTTACGCGCTAAAAACGTTAAGGGAACGATTACCTGATATCAGCCTAGTGGTCGATGCTGGTATTGGTTTACCTTCTCACGTCGCACAAGTCATGGAACTCGGATTCGATGGTGTTCTGCTGAACACGTCTATTGCACGGTGCGATGACCCGACGCAGATGGCAAAAGCAATGCAACACGCGTCGGTAGCGGGAAGATTGGCGTACCTTTCGGGTGCAATTTCAGAACGAGAAACCGCGGTCGCTTCGACGCCGGTCATCGGCACTCCGTTCTGGCAGTCTAAGGAGAATTGAGCGCGCGAACAGTCTGTTTGGAAACCTAAAAAGAAGGTCGCGTGGTGCTATGTCGTCAAGCTATTGATTAACTGATCTTCGTTTGGAAACTCGCCGGTTTGATGTTTGGAATACACGAGTTTCCCGTCGACGGTGACATCAAATATCCCGCCACCACCGGGAATAATCTTTACAGTTGCACTAAGTTGTTGCTCAAACTTAGCAGCTAAACTAGCCGCTTTTGGTTCGTAGCCTCAGGAAGTGCAATATTTAATTTTGACGTTCAAGAAATTCTCCTTTAGATTGAACCACAAGTCCAAACCGAGTCCCGATTGATGTCAGAGACCTGGTTTGTCCTACAGCCGTATTTACACCGAGCATTGTACGATTTCTGTACTGCGTTGACGATGGTTACTTTGCCATTTTTTCAATAAAGAGTAATACTCTACGTCTCGTAATTTAGTTCGGACGCATCCACGTTTCAAATTCATTGATCACTGTTTCCATCGATTCGTATCGCTGCTCGCGATCAAAATTGGTACATTTGAGACAAATACGTTCCAGCACTTCCGGTACATTCATACTTGGCGCGCGTTCTGAAGGGCGAGGTTGCGCTTTGTTCTTGATGTTCTCAATCACCGTGAGAACGTCGTCGCCCTCAATCATGCGTTGCAACGTTAGTACTTCAAAAATTAACGTACCTAAGCTATACACATCAGTCCGGTGGTCGACATCGTGAGGATTTTCAAGTTGTTCCGGCGACATGTAGGGCGGAGTTCCTTGAACAGGGGCTCGGCGAGTTAAAGGAATCGATTCATCGGTAGCGTCGATTTTCTGTAACTTCCAGTGCGGGTCGAGGTCTTCTGGTAACGGATTCTCGCGCGCATCATCGTCCCACACTTTCGCCATCCCCCAATCCAAAACCATTACTTCATCGAAGTCGCCAACCAAGACGTTTTCTGGTTTGATATCGCGATGCACCACCCCGTGAGTGTGCGCGTAGTGTAAACAATGTCCAACTTGAGACAACACGTCTACTAGTCGAAATAAATCGAACTTTCCAACATTGTGAGTCTTTTTTGCTTTGCACTTATCTAGGACTTCACGGAGCGTGACCCCATGAACGAGTTTCATCGTGAAATAGTAGTGCCCTTTTGCGTCCCGACCCAGTTCATAGGTGGGGATCGTGTTGGGGTGTTGCAACATCGCGGTTACGCGTGCCTCGCGGAGGAACCGAGCTTGTTCAATGGGATCGGACTGCAGCTCCTTTCTTAGGGCTTTGTGGCATATCGTCCGGCGTAGGTGGAGATCGCGACAAGAGCTGATAATACAGGTCCCCCCTTTCGCAATCGTCTTAAAATACATGTACCGCATCCGATTGTCGGGTTTTCGCGGTAGATGGATATCTGTTTCTGGGCGATACACCACAGGATATGCATCGGGATGTTTAGGGTATAACACGGTGTTGAGTCTCGTCGTACCAAAGTCAGGTAGTCGTAAGTTTACAGAGAATACCGCTGTACGTGAAAGCGTTGTACGTATACAACCTAGGTTCTTTCAAAGCTTCAGTACGGCTTTGAACCGCCAATATACTGTAAACAAATTGAGCCAAGTTGGTTTTGAACTTTCATCGTATCTAGCGTGTCATATTCCAACTTGCTTAATATTGCATTTTTATCATCACCTTTTGACCCCCTACATATCTAAGGAGACCGTGTGGTCATAGCCGCTATTCTGTATCTACTTTTACTCAGCGTTGTTTCATTTAACGTGATGCATGCATTGGAGTGGCCAATTTTGTACGCCTTTGTTCCCATCGTACTGTTAGTTGGGACCGTTGGCGGGATTCACTTCTGGCAAAAATCTAAGCGAGTCCTTCTTCAAACCTTGAGTTATGTTGGAATGTTCGGTCTTACCGTCGTCGCGTTGACTTTTGCAATCCCTGGTTACGAGATCATTTTTGAAGGCGAGAGTAGTGCGTGGACGACGCGTTTGACCCCTATGTTCGTGGCTGCGATTGCATTGTATATAAGCGGGTTATGGATTGCTGCCGCTGCCATCAATCAGTCCGACGCTTTGGAATGGTTAGCTAAATTCCTCGGGGGACCGAGTATCTATCTAACGATGGTTAGCGCATTAGTCCTATGTACTGGCTCAATGCTAGCTCTTGAATGGTTAGGTGCTACTTATGAAAATACCAATGCCATCACTAATCGATTCCTTGATCGCGGAATTATCCCGCCATTAACTCTGTTCATGTTTTTCTGGGGTATTCTGTTGCTTCTTAGCAAGTGGTGGAACGCCATGTATTTGCGCTGGTCGGTAACACAGTGGGGACGCGGCACTCCGGTGAAAGTGAATTCCAACATTGATCGAGTTCGCAACGTGGTCAAGGATGCGACTCGAATAGAAGACCAGCTCAATTTCCTATGGCGACGCCACATCGAATCTTATCTCCTCCCGCGTTATATAAATTACGCGACTCCTGTTCTCGGTTTTATAGGTACCGTACTAGGTATCTCGCTCGCCGCGGACGGAATTCGGCGTATCATTGCCTCAGACAGTGGACTTGGCGGCCTCTCGACGGAACTTGGCGACGCGATCGCACCACTTGGGATTGCGTTCGATACCACATTGATTGCACTGTCCCTGAGTGTTGGCCTAGCACTCGTTCTCGCGTTGGTACAACGTGGAGAGGAACGCACACTGACGATTTTGGAAAGATACCTCCGCGACAATATACGTGTTTATTGACTCTAGCAGTTCGAGTAGTTCAGACGCGTCAAACGTCAGACCTGGTAGTGAACAACAGGAAGAAAATAGTGCGCCGATGATGGCGGTGTTTGGAGGCATGTTTGCGCTGATGCTAGTTTTCTTGTTGGTGGTGAACGTAGTCTCTCAAGCCGCGATACGAGAACGGCTAAAAGAAAGTGCTGAAGAAGGCACCTTTCGGATCGAGCGTGAAGACGGTAGCTCTGGGTATTCGATCATTGTGTTTCCAGAGTCGATACGCATCGTTGAGACTGCTGAAGGTGTCGATCGAGGCGCGATTTGCGATGCAAACAGTGCATATCGCAACTACGCAGAACGAGTCTACCGTCAACAGGGTGATCAACTCCTGTTTTTTATTACGGAAGGCAGCGTTCCAACGATGGCCGAAGCTAGAAACTGCCTCAGATCCATGTGGCCCAGTCAAACCATAAGCATCGGTTGGGTCATCACTGACAATGAATTCCTCAAGTCCGTGATGCTTGACGAAATCCCTGAATATATCAAAGAACACGCGGATCGTAGCTTATGAGTTCACCCGCCGCTCGTATTCCAAATTTTGCCGGGATCGCTTTGGTCGACATTCTCGCAAACGGGGTTGCAGTGTTGATTATCGTAATTGTGATCAGTATTGCAGTGCGTGCGGAGAAGGAAGAACGGTATACCGAAAAAGTTCAAGAAATTGCCACCGTAATGACACGGGAGTTTAGTACCTCCTTGGTCTTGAATCGACTGGCAGCGAGCTCACCCGCGCAACTTCACGATTACGAGACTGCGGAGATTGATCAAATCTGGCACCCCGAAGTCATGCCGGTGTTGGAGTTTCATCGAACATTGGTCCGCGATCCCTATTCAGGTACTGTTTGGACGCGCGAACAACTCTTAGAAAAACCGAATACCCTAGACCTTTTCTTGGAAGAGATCAATGAATCTGCGCGCCGGTCCATTCGAGGAGATATCTACGATGTAGGTACCTACTATCTAGTGATGTCAATTCTCAAGGACCATGGCTTGAATATTTGGCATTGGCATTTTGTTGGTGGTTCTGGGGGACTCGCGGGCACAGGATCCGCTGCGGATTGTCCACCCGGTGTAAGCTTCGAAGACTGTGCGAAGCTGGAAGGAGCAAATTTGGCAGAACTGCCCGGATTACCTGAATTAGAAGGATGGATAGGCGGCAATACGAACGACCCAGACCAATCGGACGACGAAACGACCCCAAGCTGGCCGCCAGAAGATGGAACGACCGGTGAGCTATCCGAACCGACCAACAATGCAACAGTTACCAATCCCGATGTTCCGGAAGGAACTAGCCTGGGTCAAGGCGCGCCCGTTGATCGTTTCGATCCCAGTGCCATGGGCAGTTTTCCAACTGCTCGTCAGCCGACCCAAGGATCGGCATCTCCGGGTCAGTCCAACTCAAATAGCAACTTTTCCCAACCTGTGGAGAACGATACATTTAGCATCAGGCTCGCCGACCCAGATTCGCAGAACCAAAGTGGGGAGGGGATCCCTCTTGAGTTACCCGACCCTGATCAGATTCTCTATGCAGTCCTGATCTTCTTGATCGACATACAGAACATGTTGGACGACGATCAACCACCTACTAGACTGATTCAAGACTACATGATGGCACTAACCAACAATGTGGAGCGCATCGATGCGCTATCAGATGAGGACTACGCAATCGTAGAGAGCTTACTGCAGAGTTTGCTAACCTATTCGGGAACAGTTGATGAAGACACACCTCTCGAACCTTTGGAGGTAAACCTCAGCACAGTTGAAGATCTTGACTACGCACAGATTAGAGTCGTACCGAACCGCTTGCTTTATGATGTCGAAGTACTGACTGACGAATCGCAAACAGAATTGTCTGCACAAGCAGCTTTTCTCAGACTGAGTTTGAACAAGTATCCGGATGTATGGGAAGGCCTCCAAGTTGATCTGCACCGCGGATCCGTATTACTCATGCCTGAATCAGACACTCCAACTTCAGAACTTTCTTGGCGAGCTGTTGCTTATGTTTCTATGACACTGAATGACATTATTGTTGGATTTGTGTATGGCTCAATCGACGAATACGGATTACTCTCGATTGAAGCGGACAGCAACAGAATTTACGTTGGTGCTCAAGAAGTAACCCCTGCTACCGAGGGTTGGTTCTTTGGTGTGAAGACTTGGTTAGTTACGTTGTATGTTCTACTCGCGCTCGTAGTAGGAGCAATTTTGATTTTCTGGCGACCAGGATTGCGTCGCGCCTGATGTCATGGCGGATTCCAATCGTAGTGCTTGCACTACTGATTTTCGCTCTGCTGACAGTCACTCTACTCAATATTGGGCGAACCGATATCGATGCCCATCGAGTCTCCTTAGGACTCAAGCTTAGCGATAACGACACTGCTCAATACATTGATGACAGAGTCCTTGAAGCACTGGAGAAGGGTGCTCTGAATAGTGAACTGAGACTACGCTTACAACGACCACAACGAACCGTCGCGGTTGATACATTTCGTATCGATAACTGTGAAGTAACACAAGAAAATTACGAACGCTTCGTGCGTTGGTACACGCCAATCTACACGGGCGGACTAGACGAGCCTCCTCAATGGCTCTGGTCATTGTCAACTGGCCATCGTACTGCCGGTCGCCTCAACTCCCCGGCCAGTGGAGTCACCCATGCTGGCGCAACACAATACTGCGCTGAAATTGGCGGACGTTTGCCCACTTCTGAAGAATTAGAGATCGCCGCGCGCGGTTCGGAAGGACGACTTTATCCTTGGGGAAATGACTGGCGTAGCACCCCGTGGCCGTACATGGAACCCGATCGGAACGCACAACAAACCTGCGGCAAATTTCCTGAGTCCGACACTCCAAACGGTGTGCAAGACCTAGCCAACAACGTCATGGAGTGGACCTCCGGAACCTCAGCTCCGGCGTTGCTCAGTCGGGAGGGCTACATACCGGTACACGGTGCTCCTACGGTGCGCACCCGAGCTCGAGAACTCTACGCGCTAAGTGCCGCATGGCTTGAAATCAGCCCGGACGTTCAAAGCCATCACTTGGGCTTCCGTTGTGTTTACGACGAACCTCCGTGGCGAATTCTCCCATGGGACGCATTCCTTGGTCGTACTACAACGATTCGGGGCGGAGTATATCAAGTAGGAATTACACCAGATGCGATCGTCACGCATTTTGTCACCAAGATTCCCGAAAACGCTGAAATCCCCATTCAAAAACTCGTGCGATCAACAAAGCAGTTCGCGCAACAAATACGTGTAGACCGATGTGAGGTGAGCCGAGAAGACTATGCCGAGTTTCTCAGAGATCCACTTGTAAACATGGGGCTATATCGAAATAGTGATGAACCGTCTGGACACTCCTATGTACCGCTGAACTGGGACGCTCAACAACAAAATCCAGAGTATCCGGTCACGGGTGTCAGTTGGTGGTCCGCCGACGCGTTCGCCCGCTGGTCTGGTGGACGCCTGCCCACTGCCGAAGAGTGGCGCGCAGTCGCTTCGGGACCCGAAGGACTACTTTATCCTTGGGGAGATCGATACGAGACCGGGTTCGCAGCCACCGGAGATGACGAGAACGGAAAACTAGTGGTCTGCGATAGTGAGAACCTCGATCAAACATCTACCGGTATCCGCCACCTCGCTGGAAACGTGTCGGAATGGACGCGTTCCGTAACAGTTGATCGCGGCGCGATTACGATGTGGGTTCAGGGTGGCAACTGGATACTACCAGGCGTCGTGACAAGCCAGACTATATTTGGTCGTAAGGTAACCATGAATCACCGCTCCGAAACGATTGGGTTTCGAGTGGTCTACGACTGAAGTGCCACATTACTTCACCCCAGACGATTTTCCAAAACACTTTGACACTCTCAGTTTGCGGTACCAAGACTACTTGTTGCAACAAACACAAGTTGAGTAATGCTTTTCTCAGTGGAAAAAGGGTAAAATATTCCTACACTATGCACGCATGATGCGCGAGCGACTTCGTCCACTAAGAACGAAGTTGGCCCGATATTCGATTGGATTAAGGGTGAGCAAGTTGAACGTGCGACTCTCGAACGGTGCCATTTGGGCTACCAGATCAAGAGTCAAACTTGAATGTACATTTCTGGCTACAGAAATGTGTGTCGAGGAGAATTCATGTATGCCAGTGCTCGACTGGCTACTAAGTTTTAATGAGGAACAATAGGTCATGTTTCGACAAAAGAGATTAATACCCACCATCATTTGGTTTCTGACACTGCTCAGTTTGCCGTTTGCGACTCTGGCATTTGCCCAAGATGACGATGACGACGATGATGATGAAGAGCAAACTGAAGAAGAGGAATCCACATTAGCAGACGAACCAATGGAGGAAGTAACCGTAACGGGTTCGAGACTCATCCGAACTACGTACAACAACATTTCTCCGCTTCAAATCATCGATACGGAAGTTGAGCGCGAAGCTGGTCTGTTAGATACTGCGGAGATCCTTCAGAAAGCAACTCAAGCACAAGGTCAGCAAATCGACTTAACCTATACGGGCTATGTCTTGGATAACGGTCCTGCCGCTTCAACGATTTCGTTGCGAGGGCTGGGAGCTTCAAGATCTCTAGTTCTGATTAATGGACGCCGGTTGGCACCTGCTGGTGTTGAAGGCGCGCCGAGCACACCAGATCTTAATCTGATACCTGGCGCGTTAGTGCAGCAATATGAACTGCTACTGGACGGTGCCAGTTCCGTGTACGGATCCGATGCTGTTGCTGGCGTAGTAAACGTTATTCTTGTAAAACACTTTGACGGACTCGAAGTCAACCTTTTTGCGGACATGGACCAGTTTAGCGGTAAGTCTAGCAACAACTTAGCCCTGAAATGGGGCCAGAATTTCGATCGCGGCTTTTATGGTCTGGCCTTTAATTACGATTTCAGTGAAGCCGTGACGCGTGCAGATTCTCCCCATTACGAAGGTTGTTCTCACGACGCAGAAATTGATGAGAACGGCGTCGTGCGTAAAGCGAGTCTGTGGTTTAAGTACCACTACGGTATGAAGTGGGATGACTGTGGCTACTCCGGCCTCCAAGGTGCTTGGGTGACCTCCGTACCATTTGGCCCCTTGTTCTATACTCCAGGCCGATCGAACGGTGGTTGGAAAGATTTCTCGATATCGCGAATTCGATTAGGCGGACGATGGTTCTGGACCGACGAAGATGGTGACGGTTACAACGACGTAACCTGGCGAGACCATGCACCCGACGCAAATGAGCAGTTTGCCACTCTGTACCCAGAATTTCGTCGCATGAACTTCATGTCCTATGGCGAGTACACCTTTGACGGCGCCGCCAACGTAACGCCGTTCTACGAGTTTACCTACGGTTCACGAGAATCTGAACACAACGGTGGTGGCTACCCAGTATTCCCGACAGTAAATGCTTTAAATCCGTTCAACCCATGCAACCCCCTTGGAGAGGGTGTAGACTGTGGTTTAGCAATCAACGAGTTTTTTGCGAAACAATCATTTCGAGACATGGTTATAGAAGCATTTGGTTGCGATCCTGGTCCCGGTGGTTCGTGTGACCAATCTCGAGGCCCCCTAGGTCCTCTCGCAGCGCGACCCGTTGTTATCATTGAAGGAGATCGAAACATCACCACGGTCGACGTTGCGCAAACCCGCTTGGTTGGTGGATTACGTTTTGACATGCCTTGGCTCACTTGGGGAGCTCGACGTGGTTGGACCGGCGAATTCTTCATTTCTTATACCGATTCTACCGGTAGTACTTACCGTGAAGGAATACACGAAGACCGAATGGCGTTTGCACTTGGTAATTTCTCGCTCCAAGGCATTCCTTGCGACGCTGCTCCGGGCGCACCTATTGACCCCGACGATATGGCCGGCTGCGTCCCTGTCAACTTGTTCGCACCAAGTGTTATGGACTTTGATCATCAAGGAGCTTTTGCAACGCAGGCGGAGCGAAATTACTTGTTCGTAACTCGTGAATTTGATACGACTATTGAACAGACGTTAGTGTCGTACTACATGACTGGAAACCTCTACGACCTTCAAGGTGGGACAGTTGCTGCCGGTTTTGGTGCGGAGTGGAGGAAAGATGAAATCGATTCGATTCCGAACCAAGTTGCCGCAGACGGCAAATTCATCCACTTTTCAGCTGACCAAGGCGCGGCAGGTTCAAAGACCGTACAAGAAGCTTTTGGCGAAATTGAATTTCCCTTAATCGGAAATATGAACTTTGCAAATGAATTGACGGTGAACCTGTCGACGCGATATACCGACGAAGAGTATTCGGGAGACGCTTGGACGTACTCAACTAAGGTCGCATGGCGACCCATTTCTTCACTGCTGATTCGAGGCACGAAGGGCACGTCTTTCCGAGCTCCGAATTTGCGGGAGTTATTCCTTCGAGCACAGACGGGTTTCTTGAGTGTATTTGATCCCTGCGTAATTCCAACTGCAGCAATCGACCCACTTACAGAAGAGTATCTGCCTGATCAAGATCGCCGAGAACCACATGTTTTAGAAAACTGTCGTAACAACGGTGCTGATCCGTTTGTCATGCGTGGGTTCACCTCTTACTCAGTAGAAATAGCAGCCGGTGGAGCGCTTGATCTCTTGCCAGAAACGTCAAAGTCTGAAACTTGGGGCTTTAGCTTCGAACAACCTTTCACCAACGCGTTCGACTTGGCGATTGGCGGGACCGTATACGACTTGAGTATCGATGACACGATCATTGAGCCTTCGGCTGGATTCATCGTTTTCGATTGCTATAACAGCGAAACAGGTAATAGTCCTTATTGTCAACGGATCACGCGCGACGAGGGTGATGATCCTCGTATGAACTATATCCACCAAGGATTTATCAATCGCGACAACGAAAGAGTACGCGGGATTGATTTGAACATTGCCTATTCGGATACCTTCACAATCTTTGATCGGCCCGTAACATTCGGCGTCGATTTGATCACTCACAAGTTGTTAGAACGATCCGATATTACGATTACAGCAATCGAGACGCGCGATGAGGATGTATCGGAATGGTACTACCCCCGATATCAACATAGACTAACATTCCGAGCGCAATTTAACCAAATGCGTTTGAGTTGGAATGTCAGAGTGCTTGGACGGCAAGGCCAACACGATGATTTCGAAGATTTACCGGGATCAGTCTTTCGTCGCAGTGCGGACACGTGCCTCGGGCCTCGAGACGAATCTGATATTGATCCAAGAGTATCGGGCCTGTTTTCGGACGATGACTATGTCCTGTGTCGGGACATCGGGTCTGCCGATTTCTATTGGGTACATTCGATTTCCTTTTCAATGGCTCGACAAGACTATTACGTCAACGCTGGTATCCGCAATATCTTTGACGTAGAACCACCGTTTGTTGATGGTTCTGAAGTGTTCTCAAGAAGTAACGTACCAATCGGTGTGGGGTACGATATCCTCGGTCGGGCAGCGTTTCTGAGTTTCACTTATCGAATCGGTGGAATCTTTTAAGAACTATTTCGAAAACTAATCTCTTACACGAAAAAGTCTCGAGGTACTTCGCGCCTCGAGATTTTTTTTGCTCGGTACAAACTGAAACCGTTGGCACATCGCTATATCATTAGCTAGTCGAATTGAAAGATGATTACCAACGAGAAAGTTCAAATCTTCAACCGCGATTTTCGCGGTAACGAGATCGTACCGATAGAAGCGGGCGCGATTGAACAGGTTCGACTAACGTCAGAACTACCGATCGTGCAGAACATTGCTCTCATGCCAGACGCCCACGTGGGAATTGGAGCTACAGTTGGTTCCGTTATCGGTACTACAGATGCCATCATACCTGCGGCCGTGGGTGTCGATATCGGTTGCGGTATGACGGCCGCTGAGACCAACCTATCGGCGTCTGACTTGCCGGACTCGCTCGCACCCTTGCGTGGAAGCATTGAAAGAAATGTTCCACACGGGAGAACCAGCGGAGGGAAGCGTTCCCGCGATATTGGTGGGTGGAGTAAGGAAATCCCGGAGGAAGTGTACAGTCATTGGCATTCACAGCTTGAAAAGGGATTTAACAGACTGCTCGATCGCCATCCTGATTTGAAGAGAGCAAACCACATTTCTCATCTCGGAACTCTGGGTACTGGTAATCACTTTATCGAAGTGTGCTTGGATGAGGAAGACACTGTATGGGTAATGCTCCATAGTGGTTCGCGCGGAATCGGGAATCGTATTGGCATGAAATTTATCGAACTCGCTAAACAAGACATGCGTCGTCATGAAATCAATCTTCCAGATCGCAATCTTGCCTACCTACAAGAAGGCAATAAGCACTTCTCCGACTACATTATGGCTGTTGATTGGGCGCAGCGTTTTGCGTTTTTGAACCGAAAAATCATGATGAATCGTACTGTCAGTGCTATTCGACAACATCTTTCACAAGTAGAAATCGTGAGCGAAGTAATTGAGTGCCATCACAATTACGTGGCAAATGAACGACACCACGGTAAGAACATGTGGGTTACTCGCAAGGGCGCGCTCCGTGCGCGGCGGGGAGACGTCGGCATCATTCCAGGATCAATGGGTGCAAAGTCTTATATCGTTCGTGGCAAGGGTAGTAAACATTCGTTGCAAAGTTGTTCGCACGGAGCAGGGCGTGCGCTATCCCGAACGGAGGCAAAGAAACGGTACTCTGCCGCGGACCTGCGAGCACAAACAATAGGAGTCGAGTGCCGAAAAGATCACAACGTCGTGGACGAACTTCCGGCAGCATACAAAGACATCGATAAGGTTATGGAAGCGCAACAAGATCTAGTGGAAATAGTTCACACGTTGAAGCAAATTGTGTGTGTTAAGGGGTAATGTCGAACAGTAAGATCAATTGCTTTGACACCCCAATCCAAATCAGCAATGTATCGCATTGCCGTTGGTTCAAATTTAATGCAAATCTTGTATCTAATGCAGTATTTAATAAATCTGTTTACCCGGTGGGCATACATATCTTAAAATTAGGTAACTTTTCAAGTTTACCCCACATTGGGAGACTAGTTTCTTCCATTGAACTGTCGAGAGTAGAGGGCAAGTAGTATGAAATTCAGAGCAATAAGAGATATCCCTGCGATAGTAATAGTTTTTTTGGCGATTTCCTTTTTCGCGCAGGACGCAGATGAACCAGTAGAAACTTCCGAGAACGTCGAACCTTATCCTCCAGAGGTCTGGGCTGCAAATCCAGGGATGTCTACAGTAAGGGTTTCACCGGATGGGAAGTATCTGAGTTATATCAGTTTTGAAGATGAGAGCAGTGTTGACGGCCCGGTGATCCTCGTGTTCGATATTACCGGTGAGAGTGGCGAGGAGATGGACCTCATACACCGACAAAAAGCAGATAACATGCAAATTCAGACGTATCGCTGGATTAGCCCCACATCGCTCGTCATGGCGTTAAGAGCACAAGTTCGTCGACAGACTCAAGGATTTAATCAAGGTGTTTTCGCAGGCAAAATTGCTTTAGTTAATGTGATTGACAAAACCATGCAGACTTTTGATGAGAGTATTGCCGGGCTTGCGCACGTGTTACCGCTCGAACCAGACAAGATCATGATTTCGGTCCAAGAGGGAAACGTCGGTAGCGGTACGCGAATGGCGTCTGCATATCGCCCGCTCGCGTTTTATAAACTCGATCTGAAAACCAAACAAAAGAAATTAGTAATTCGCGCCAAGCCTTCACAGTTCGCGCTCGCGTTTGATCGATTAGGAAATCCAGTCCGCTCGCTCGGTTTTGACGAGAACAACGAAGAACTAGTTTATTACTTTCGCTCCGAAGGCTCCACGAAGTGGACTGAATATTATCGACAACACATTGACTCCTATGAAAGCTTTGATCCCGTCGGTGTCGATCCTAGTGCTAAGGACCATGTCTTTGTCATTGCTCACAATGGACATGACAGAGAAGGATTTTGGTCGTACGACATGGCAAACAAGCGATTTGCCCAACCAATTTTCCGCACTTCCGATGATGAGCCTGATCCTATTCCAGTAGACGATCTGTCACCAGTCTTTCACACAAACGAATGGGAACAACTTGGAGAAGTTACAGGAATAGAATTTTTTGCGGGCGAGCGAACGCGAATTTTCATGGACGAGGTTGAAGGCGGGATTTACCATCAGCTGAAACGCGAAGTGCAGAATTCAGCTAACCTCGACATTATTAGTCGCTCAACCGATGGCCAAACATTTGTCATCTTCAATCAAGGACCACGAGATCCAGGTACCTATTATTGGCTCCACAAGGGGAAGTTAAGAGTTCTCGGGAGTATCGCGCCTGAGATTGATAGTGATCGACTAGCAGACGTTGAATACCACAACTGGACGTCGACAGACGGTAGAAAAATCTACGGTTACGTAACCATACCACAGGGCGACCCCCCGTTTCCTCTCGTCGTATTACCACATGGTGGTCCGATGGTCACTGAAACGGTATCTTACGATCCTTGGGCTCAAATGTTAGCCAATCATGGATACTTGGTTTTGCAGCCTCAATACCGAGGGTCTCATAATTACGGGCTCGACTTCTATAAAGCCGCTTTTGAAGGTGATGAGAGCCAAGCTGGGCGATTGATGCAAACTGACAAGGACACTGGAGCACTGTATCTTGTCGATAAGGGATTAGCTGACAAGGATCGATTAGCAATGTTTGGTTGGTCCTACGGTGGATATGCTGCATTAGTCGCTGCTATTCGAGAACCCCAAATTTACCAGTGCGCAATTGCGGGCGCTGCGGTTTCCGATCCGCTTATGCAGATCAATTTCTATCGCTACAGGGTGCAGGGAGCACAAAAAAAGGAGCAATTCGGTACCTGGTTGACCGCAGTTTCACCGATTAAAGAAGCCGAAAAAGTGAATATTCCACTCCTGATAGTTCACGGCACAGCAGATGCTAGAGTATCTCTCGACCACAGCACAAAATACCGTCGTCAACTTGATAAGTACGATAAAGAATACCAGTACCTTGAATTAGAAAACGCCGCGCACTTCTTCAGTACTCTCAACTACAGACATCGAGTGAAGTTCTACGGTGAAATGCTACGCTATCTGAAAGAGGATTGCGGTCCCGACGGACTATAAAAAATGGCGGTACTCTTGAAGAGTGCCGCCATTCTATGGTTGAATGTTCTATTACGCTAAAGCTTAGCTCTCGACTTTGATGCGCCGAGACGCGATTGTTTCTTGTTTTTTGATGACGATTTCCAGAACTCCATCGCGATTCGATGCGCTTACTTGATCCAAATCGGCGTTGTCTGGTAACTTGAAGCTGCGCTGGAACGAACCTTCTACACGCTCAAAACGACCAAAATCCTTATCTTCTACTCGCCGCTCAAGCTTACGTTCGCCCTTAATGGTCACACGGTCATGCTCAACGAAGATTTCAATGTCATCCGAGGTTAAACCTGGTAAATCCGCGGTAATAACAAACTTGTCCGACTCTTCATGAATGTCCATTGAAGGCACCCAACTATCGTCGGTGCGGTTTACGAACCGCGGGAATGTATTCCAAATACCGTTGTCGAGGTCTCGTTGCAACGCTTGAGCAAAAGAGACTACGGGATTTCGATCAACTATTTTCATTATTTTTGTCTCCTAGTTTGTTTTGTTATTTTTTTGGGTCTTAATTGTTCGATAGCCGGTATATATGAACGACAAACAATTTTTCAAGTAGGGTGATTTCAGATATATTCCAATCGTGGTTCGTTTTCTCTACGCCGTAGTATCTCGTCTCAGTCTCCCCATTTTCTTTTGCTATCTCCTCTCTCGTGGCATAAAGGAGAAAGCATACCGTGAGCGGAAGCGGGAACGATTTGGATTCGTACCGACAGAGATAAGAATTGGCAGTCTTTGGTTCCATACGGTGTCTGCTGGGGAAGCGATCGCGGCCATCCCAATTATTGAAGCGATATTACAGAGCCGACCCACAGAGCACGTACTTGCGACGACGACGACACCGACTGGCTACGAAGCAATTAAAAAACGTTTAGGATCTCGAGTCGATCTCTGCTACGTCCCATACGATGTACCCTCTTGTGTGAATCGTTTTTTGACAAAGACTCAACCCAAAGCACTATTTCTCATGGAAACAGAATTGTGGCCAAACCTAGTCAATCGCACCGCGAGACGAGATACGCCAGTGTTTCTATTGAATGCTAGGCTCTCTGATAAATCGACTTCAGGATACGCGCGTTTGAGAGATCTAACGGAGTTAATGCTTCAGAACATACGAATGGTTGCGAGTCAATATCTGGATACTGCAGAACGGTTTCAAACCCTAGGTTTATCGAAGGAGAGGGTGGTTGTAACTGGCAACGTTAAATTTGACCTCAACGACCAAAACGCTAGCTTACCCGACGACTTGAACGAATTGAAAAGACTTCAAGACTCTGGCACTCGAATTTGGATCGCCGGAAGCACGCATCATCCCGAAGAAGAAGTTGTACTAGAGGCTCACCGGTCCGTTCTGGATCAGTCTCCGAACACAAAGCTGATCTTAGTGCCCAGACACGTAAAGCGAGTCCAAGAAATTCTGACTTTGTGTGACTCGCGCGGATTGCGTGCGTGCTTACTCAATGACTTCGATCATCACTCCGATGTGATCGTCGTCGATCGAATGGGTGTTTTGTTCCCGTTATACCAATGCGCATCTGTTGCTTTCGTTGGTGGAAGTCTGCAACAAACCGGTGGTCACAATCCCATAGAACCGGCGTTTTTCGGGCTACCTATCTTGATGGGACCGAATCGCCACAACTTTGCTGAAGTGTGTGCTCGGTTTGCCGATAGAGACTGCTTATTCCTGGTAAATAACGCCGACGAAATCTCCAGTAAAGTACTCTACTTCCTCCAAGATTCCGATGCACGAGCGCGTTGTTACGACGGTGCGCGCACGGTCGTACAAGAAAATCAAGGCGCGCTGAAACGAATCTGTACGCTAGTAAATAGTTGGCTTGACTAACTTATTTAGCGAATAAGAGACAGTTCGGACTACTTCCCGCTCATTGTGTTTACTGGAGTCACGACATTCTCGTGATCCATATATTTGTTCAACTCCGAGAGATCGTTGGGATTCAACAAGCCCACAGTCTGTTTTAATTGCAACATCTGTGTGATATAAGTGTGAACCGTATTTCGTAAGTTCAACTCCGCGGAGAACAACGCATTCTGCGCGTTGAGTACTTCAATGATGTTTCGAGTGCCGACTTCGTAGCCTTTTTCCGTGGCATCTAATGACGCACGGTTAGATTCAAGAGAGCGCTCTAAAGCATCGATTTGTAACACGGTTTGAACCACATTGCGAAATAGTGCTCGAACTTGTTCTTCTATGGTTAGTCTTTGATTAATCACATTCAAGCGGGATTGTTCTCGACTCAAAGCACTCACCCTGTTTTGCGAGATCCGTCGGCCACCTGCAACCGAAAATCCAATGTTAAAACCGTAGCTCCTGCCAAGCGATTCACTAATCAAGTCATACCCTGTATCCAACCCAGTAAAAGGATCATTAATCGGACTCTCCCGATACGAGTAATTCATGCTTAGGCTGACGGATGGCACGGAAAAGTAATTTAATAAAGTGTTCCAGTGATTCCATCGTGCCATACGATAATTGCGTTCCGCGCTTAATACCCCTGGGTTATTTTGAAGCGCATAGTTGACCCAGAATTCTTCATCGTTGGGATTGGGATTTTCGATCGGATAGTTCTCTGACAAGCGCGAGAGTTGTTGAATGGGTTGTCCCGTTATTCGTTCCAGAGTTAAGAATGTCGTATCAAGCCGATTGCGACTCTGGTTGAGACCGACTTCTAGATTGTCAAAGGAGGCTTGGGCGTTCAAAACATCTGTTATCGCTGTGAGTCCAACATCGTACCGTTGCTTAGTTTGTTGTAACTGTCGCTCATTAGACTCTCGACGTGCGAGAGCATTGTCTAATGAATCTCTAGCCTGTAAGACATCGAAGTATGCTCGTACGACCCGAATGATCAGATTCTGTTCTTGGGATGCAAAGGACTCCTTAGCGCCTTGAAAACTCAACCTTGAATTTCGATACGATATGAACGTCGGGATACTGAACAGCACTTGCGATAAACTAACCGAATAACCCGATGGAAATTCTTCGCGGGCTTCGTTTACAGTCCACACTTCGTTTGTCTCCGGATTGGCCCCTAAGAATCGCCCTGATGGGTCGTTCAGAAGTTCGCTGGGATAGGTACGCCGGAATTTAGAAGTACTTCGATTACCTCCACTCAAGGACATGTTTACTGTGGGTAGCAAGCTGGCTAGACTCTGCCTCGCTTGCTCGCCGGCGATCTTTCGTTGTATCTTTGCCTGTGCGAACTGAGTATCGTTCTCGACGGCTAATTCATAAATTTGTTGAAGATCTTCGGCACTTACTGAAAGACCAATCGACAACAGCGCGACAACTAAAAGTTTTTTCATCAAAGGGGTACCAATTTAAACTGTTCTGATTTTAGCAAACGAATTTCACGTTCCTTATGGTCGCTTGACACTTACCTCGTTATACGAAAGTATGTGGGTTAATCGTCGTTAACAACGTAAAAGGCTGTCGCTCCTGTCCTGGTTAATTGGAGAGGTGCAAGCACGGAAGAGTTCAATGCAACGTAAATTTTATCAATGTTGCCCGGAACTTCCTAAACGATTATTGTCTGATAGAGGTATAGAGCTCAATCTTTTTAAGTGTGGACGATCTTTTTTTATTGCAATAATCATGCCATCACTATAAAATCATTCCCTTGTACGTCACAACTTTACAGGAACATTAACTCTATGGCTCGAGTAACCGTCGAGGATTGTTTAGAACACGTAAACAATCGTTTTGAACTGGTGACCTTAGCAACTAAGCGGGCTCGACAGTTATCGCTGTTGAGCGCAGACCCGCTCGTCGCGCGCGAGAACGATAAAAATACCGTTATCGCGTTGCGTGAGATTGCTGATGGGCTTATTTCGAGTGAAATCTTAGACAAGGACGACGAAGATGAGTTCCAATTCCACCTCAAGCAACACCGATCGCGGTCGGGACTTGGAGATGAAGCACCGCCCCGCGACGCCTGAATCCTATTTTCAGACTGAACTAGAAAAGCGCGCTAGACAAGAAGAACTAGCCGCCCCAGTATCGGGAATCAAAAAGGGCTACCTTTTTGAATACCTGACACCCAATCAACTGGATTTGGTCGAGAAAGCCTTCGATTATGCGAAGAAGGCACATACCGGACAGCAACGACGGACGGGCCACTCCTACATCACCCACCCCTTAGCTGTTGCCCGAATTCTTGCCCAACTGCGGCTGGACCACCAGACAATTTGTGCTGCGTTGTTACACGATGTCATTGAGGACACAAATGAGACCAAAGCAACTCTGGCGAGAACGTTTGGCGATCCAATTGCCGACATTGTCGATGGAGTCTCCAAACTCTCTCACTTGTTTGATAGTCGGGCCGAAGCCCAAGCTCGCAATTTCTACAAGATGGCGTTAGCTATGGCTCGAGACATTCGAGTGATACTGGTGAAACTGGCAGACCGATTACACAACATGCGCACCATCGGTGTTATGTCTCGAAAAGCTCGGAAGCGCATTGCTAAAGAGACGATGGACCTTTATGTCCCTCTTGCGCAACGAATGGGAATATACACCATCAAAGAAGAACTTGAGCGTTTGTCCTTTGAAGCGATGTATCCGTTGCGCGCGGACCGTTTGGAACGATACACCACGCGTATCAGAAAGCCTGATATTGACTTAATCACTTCAGTGCAAGACAAACTAAAGGCAGCTTTCAAGGAAGGGAAACTCAAAGCAGACATCGAATATCTCAAACCGGATCCCTATTCACTGTACCAATCACTCAAAGGACACCGTATGTCCAAGGAAGAGTACATGGGTCGGTTTGTATTTCGTGTTGTTGTCGACTCAGCTGATGAATGCTACCGAGCTCTAGGGATCGCACACAGTATTTACAAACCCAAACTTGGCGCTTTCAAGGACTACGTCGCCATCCCGAAGAAGAATGGATATCAATCGCTTCACACCACCTTAGTTGGTCCCCGACCCACTAGCTCAGTTACCTTGAAATTGCTAATACGAACGAAGACCATGCACGAAATTGCAAGTTTTGGATTTGTTGCGGGTTGGAGAAATCGTCCTGCAGAACAACTCACGGCTGAACCGGTCGGACCGTCATCCAGCGGATTTCGCGAATGGATACAGCACTTACTCAGTCTTCAACCTGGCGGCGATGCCGCACAGTTTCTAGAAAACCTTAAGACCGATCTCTTCCCAGATGAAGTCTACGTTTTCACGCCGCAGGCGAAAATCGTCACATTACCACTTGGATCTTGCGCCATTGATTTCGCATATGCCATTCACACTGAAGTGGGAGATTCATGCGTTGCGTGTCGTGTAGACGGTAGGGTCGTACCGCTATCTACAGTTCTCGAGTCCGGTCAGACCGTAAATATCGTCACTGCTTCAGAAGCTCATCCGGACCCGGAGTGGCTGAATTTTGTGCAAACTGCAAAAGCACGCTCCGCCATTAGAGAACAACTTCGCCAGCGTGGCCAACAAGAAGCCATTATGCTCGGCAAAACCTTGCTAGATCGAACGTTAGCCGCCGCCGGGACATCAGTTTCCGAGCTAGACTTCAGACGCTTACGCAGAACCTTTAAAGAATTCCGCGTACGCCGAATGAATGAACTATTTGAAGAAGTGGGTCGCGGAAACTTACCCGCTTATCAGGTCGCGCAAAGGTTACTTGACGAAGATGTTGAAGATCATGATTCGATAAACCTTGAACAAAGCGGACCTGTCGTCGTCCATCATAAACAACATCTAGGAGTACGTTACGGTCGCTGTTGCGGACCAATTCCTGGAGACAGTATTGTTGGCCACATCTCGCAGGGTGAAGGTCTAGTTATTCATCGCGTGAGATGCGGTAACATGAGAAACGTTCGCGATCCTAGTACCAAAGTACCAGTGAAATGGGGTGAGGAACCAACTGGTGAGTTTTCAACGAAATTGCGTATCGATGTCGTACCGCAAATGGGTCTCATTGCATCGATCGCAAGCGCGGTTAACAGACTCGGGGCTGGGATTAGCATGATCGATGTCACCGAGCGCTCCCCACAGCTATCGACGATTCGTATGCATCTCTCAGTTACCGACGTAAAACATCTAAAACGCATCATAAGAAATCTGGACAACCGGAGTGAAACTTCCAATGTCCAGCGATTCACCGAATAAGGATTGATTAAATGTCGTCCAATAAACATATTCATGCCGCGAACGCGCCTGATGTCATAGGACCCTATTCTCACGCGGTTCGGGCTGGGAATTTACTCTTCCTCGCTGGACAGATCGCACTAAATCCTACAACTATGGATCTAGTTGACGGAAAATTTCGAGATGAAGTGAAGCAGGTGTTTAAAAACGTTGAAGCCGTTTTAAAAGCCGCGAACTGCTCGCTGCGCGATGTCGTGAAACTCACTGTCTATCTCACCGACCTGAGTAACTTTGAACAAGTCAATGCGATAATGAGCGAGAAATTTAGTTCTCCGTTCCCTGCTCGCGCCGCAGTCGGCGTCGCCGCGTTACCGCGGGGTGCATCTATTGAGCTGGATGTAATCGCAACGATACCCAACTAAACCATGCCTTCCGAACCCGTCTCCTCAATTCGCGGAGTAGGTTCTGATACCGCCAAAAAACTTGCTCGACTAAATATCCGGACTAAATTAGATTTAGTTCTGCACTTACCTCACAGGTATGAGGACCGCAGCGTGGTTACTCCGCTGAATGAGTTGCGTCGACCCAACGAGTTCTACTATGTTCAAGGAGTTGTGCAGGATTTGGTTCTGAAGCAAGGGAAAGGCCGTTCTAGCGCGCAAGTCGAACTTTCCGATGACAGTGGTGGTGTGCTCACCCTACGCTTCTTTAACTACCGCCCACGTTGGATTGCTGTTTTCCAAAAGGGTGTATGGGTTCGAGCTTACGGCCAGCTATGGGGGGATTATCGACACAAATCGATGGTCCATCCTGATTTCAAAACATTCAGTTCAGATCCCGGGCCGCCAGAACCAGAATTTGTTCCAGTGTATTACGCGACGAGGGGACTAACGAGTAAACACATCCGAACGTTAATACAGAAAACAATACAAGAAGTCAATTTGCTACCGAAGTTCAATCACTTCGATATGACCTTAGCTGAAGCAATCCAAAGTTGCCACGACCCCGGTGTTACCACTGACGAAGAGAGACGACAGATTCCTCGACGCAGAGTTGCGTTTGATGAGTTACTCGCGTACTACTTGTTGCAACAACGTCGTCGACTACAGCACAAGACGTTTACCACCCGTATTTTGGAGCGAAAGACAAGACTGATCCGTGATTTCATCGATTCTTTGGGTTTTCAACTCACTGAGTCTCAAGAAACAGCTGCTCGAGAAATCTTAGAAGATATGAACTCGACACGGCCGATGCTGAGACTGTTGCAAGGCGATGTTGGTTCAGGAAAGACGGTAGTGGCTACGCTCTGCATCTTACGTGCTGCCGAAAACGGAGTACAAACCGCATTTATGGCACCGACTGAACTGCTTGCGGAACAACATTACCAAACTCTGTCAGAATGGTTGGATCCTTTGGGAATCAGAGTTGGATTAGTTACAGGTCGAATGCCCGCGCCAACGCGGCGTGCTCGACAGAAAGCCATCACTTCAGGCGATGATCTCGTTGTCGTCGGAACGCACGCATTATTTCAAGATTCGATCCACTTTAAATGTTTAGGTCTCACAATCATTGACGAACAACAGCGGTTTGGCGTCCATCAACGAATGTTGTTACGAGATAAGGGAAACTTACCGCATCAGCTGATCATGACCGCGACTCCCATTCCCCGTACGTTGGCGTTGTACCTTTTTGCCGATATGGATGTATCGAGGATCACCGAGTTACCACCGGGACGCCAGTCCATTACAACCACGTTGCATAGCGAGAAGCATCGTGCAGAAGTAATCGAAGCAGTTCGCAGGCGTGTTGAGCGAGGTCACCAGGCATATTGGGTGTGCGCGGCAATTGCAGAGAGCGAGAATGACGAACAAGAGCTCATTGGGACTGAAGATGTGTTCAAAGAACTCGCGGAAAAAATACCCGATGTCCGTGTCGGCCATGTTCACGGTCAGATGAAAGCACAAGAAAAACATTCAGCAATGAGTGATTTTCGAGACGGAAATGTCGATGTACTCGTCGCAACTACCGTTATTGAAGTTGGGGTCGATGTACCCAACGCAACACTCATCGTTATAGACAATGCCAGCAACATGGGTCTGGCGCAACTGCATCAATTACGTGGACGGGTTGGGCGCGGCGCGACGGCTAGCTACTGTATGCTAAATTACTCTATCCCCCTGTCAGACACTCAGCGTCAACGGTTAGTCCACTTACGTGAGAGCCAAGATGGTTTCAAACTTGCAGACTTAGACCTGCAATTACGTGGCTGGGGAGAAGTCTTCGGCACCAAACAATCAGGAACCGAAAACTTCAGAGTGGCTAGTCTCGCCGATGACCGCGATCTAATCGAAGAAGTTAATAACGTTGGGTCTCAGCTGATATCGAAAAATCCTGAATTAGCAGGCGAGATAATCGATACTTGGTCCCCTCTTGAGAGCGATTACGCGTCAGTGTGATGTCCTTCAAACCTCAATCATTTCGAAATCTTCCTTGCCCACGCCGCATTCGGGACAACAAAACTCACTCGGCACATCAGTCCAGGAAGTTCCAGGAAGTATTCCTTCTTCCTCAAATCCGAGGGCTTCGTCATAAATCCACCCGCATACTATGCATTGCCATTTTCGCATGAACTAGTGATTGAATTTGAAAGTCATTTGCTAAAGTGCACAAAATGATACACTTCAGTGTGTACTTATGTCGAGAATTGAACCAGTGAATGAGCCGTTCCGAGCATACTGGGAACTCATGCGTCTTGATAGACCCATCGGTACGTTTTTACTATTGTGGCCTACCCTGACCGCGTTGTGGCTCGCCTCCCATGGCTTTCCAAAACTTCATCTTTGTGCCATTTTCATCGTGGGTACCTTCATTGCGCGCGCGATGGGCTGCGTTATCAACGATATCCTGGATCGTGAGTTTGATCAACACGTGGCGCGGACTAAAAAACGTCCTTTAGCCGAAGGTCGTTTAACTGTAATGCAAGCATTGATCTGCGTGGCCGTGTTAATTGCCTTAGGCGGCCTGCTCATACTCTTTCTCAATGGGACGACACGGATTCTAGCCCTCATTGCTATACCACTTGCATGGATTTATCCTCTGATGAAACGAGTGATCCCTGTACCTCAAGTAGTACTTGGTTTCGTGTTTAGTTGGGGAATCCTTATGGCAAGCACTGCTGCCGTCCGCTATGTTACCGCTGAAGTCTGGTTACTATTTTTATTGAGTGTATTGTGGATTGTTGCGTATGACACTCAATACGCAATGGTCGATCGGAACGATGATCTTAAGCTCGGATTGAAGTCCACCGCTATTTTCTTCGGAAGGTTCGATATATTAGCCGTAGTTGTACTTGATGTCGCTGTAGTGATGCTCGCGGTTCTTATTGGGTTGGTCGCGGGATTTCGATGGTTTTATTGGGTTGGTGTCCTAGTTGCAAGCGGACTCTTCGTATATCAGTGGTTTTTGATTTTCGGTCGAGATAGAGAGAAGATTTTTGTCGCGTTTAAAAATAACGCGTGGGTTGGCTTCGTCCTCTTCCTTGGCGTAGTTTCCGAGTATCCACCAAGCATCCACTTTTTCTAGTCCACTGTGCTCGCCGGCAACTGATGGAAAAGTCGTTGGAGTTTCTTGGTCGTTGCGTATCGTGGTTAGTGTTTGCGATGGCTGGTTTCACAGTAGTCGTAGTCATAATGCGATACGTCTTCGAAGTCGGTACGGTATTCCCTCAAGAACTCGTAGCTTACATGCACGCGCTTGTGTTCATGTTTGGACTCTCCTACACTCTGAAACATGACGCTCACGTTCGCGTAGACTTGCTTTACAGCCGCCTAGACGACAAGAAACGAGCCCTCGTCAACTTACTAGGACACCTCGTCTTTCTCATACCAGTCGCCTGTACGATCGGTATCGGAAGCCTGGACTATGTACTTGATTCGTGGAAGATTTTGGAGCGTTCCGCAGAAGTCCGCGGTATTCCTGCTGTTTACTTGCTGAAGACGGTTATACCGGTATCGGCGTTACTTCTGGTTCTGCAGTCTCTGCTAGACCTCCGTGGATACTTCAACGAGATCAGAGGTAGTTAGTGTGGAACTAATCCCCCTCTTGATGTTCGTCGTCGTTTTCGTGTTTTTACTTTCAGGATATCCGGTCGCCTTGGTGCTCGCAGGAGTGTCCTTACTCTTTGCGTTTGGCGGGATAGCGTTCGGGGTGTTCCTACCAGGGGATCTAGGTTTCTTACCAAATCGAATGTTTGGAACCATGACGAATGAAGTGTTGATCGCGGTTCCGCTGTTCATCTTGATGGGAGTCACACTTGAAAAGACCAACATCGCGCGCGATCTTCTCCAGACGATGTCGCGATTGGTTGGAAATCTTCCTGGAGGACTAGGGTTAGCGGTTGTGCTCGTGGGAATGTTAATGGCTGCTAGTACCGGGATCGTTGGAGCAACCGTGGTTACACTGGCTTTACTGTCGTTGCCATTGATGATTCAGCAAGGGTATAACCACGGTCTGGCAACCGGGACTATCGCGGCTACAGGAACACTCGGACAGATTATTCCGCCGTCAATTGCTCTGGTCTTAATCGGCGACGTACTGACCAATGCGTACCAGCAAGCACAGCTACAGCAGGGTATTTTTTCGCCCAAAACAGTCTCAGTCGGCGACCTGTTCGCCGGCGCGCTACTCCCGGGAATGATCCTGGTGTTGCTATATGCCGGATACGTAGTACTGAAGTCGTTTATATACCCAAATCAAGCACCCAAAAGCACAACCACGTCTGCTCCACTAGACGTTAGATCGTTACTTAGTTTAGTGCCCCCAATCCTGTTGATCATCGCAGTCCTGGGATCAATACTGTTGGGACTTGCAACTCCAACTGAAGCTTCAGGAGTAGGCGCGGTTGGTGCTCTGATTCTCGCCTTCGCTTACCAGACCGTGAACGTGAAAGTCTTACAAGAGATAGCACTCTCGACGCTCAAAACCACTTCGATGGTGTTCTTCATTCTCATCGGTGCATCGTTCTTCGCTCTAGTTTTTCGCGGTTATGGTGGGGACGAGTTAATCACACAGTTCTTTAACAATCTTCCAGGTGGCGCGTTAACCGCGATGCTGATTGTGATGGTAACAATATTTTTGCTAGGTTTCGTACTGGACTTTATCGAGATAACCTATGTCGTAATCCCAATAGTAGGTCCTGCATTGCTGGCGACGGGGATTGATCCTGTTTGGTTAGGTGTAATGATTGCCGTGAACCTACAAACTTCGTTTTTGACGCCGCCGTTTGGATTCGCGTTGTTCTATCTACGCGGGGTCGCGCCAACCAGCATTCAAACGGTTGACATTTACCGTGGCGTGATCCCCTTTGTCGCGCTGCAACTCCTAGTGCTACTGTTGCTTGCGTTCGTACCTCAGCTCGCTACTTGGTTGCCTAGTTTGCGATAAAGCTGAGCTACTAAACTCTAGAGAAATTGATCAACACGCTCCCCTCATAGGTCCCGCGCGTGAAAGTACGCCTCTTCAGCAATTGCGGTCCATTGACTGACTTCGGTCTGAAACTCACGATAGGAAGTAACTATCCGTTTGGCTAAAGGATCTTTATTAGCTAGTTCATCCAACACTTCCTCGGAGATTTCCTTCAGCTTAAGTAACACTTCATCCGGTAAGCGTCGCAATTCAACATTGTGTTCCTCCACCAAGGTCTTTAGCGCTGCGTTGTTGCGAGCTATAAATTCATCAAGCATATCCTGATTAATCGCACGCGATGCCACTTCGACGATCTTCTGTAAATCAGTCGGTAGTTCTTCGAAAGCTTGCTCATTGACTATAAGCTCAATCGTCGCACCTGGTTCGTGCCAACCGGGATAGTAGTAGTATTTAGCAATGTCATGAAGTCCTAATGCTAAGTCGTTATATGGACCTACCCATTCGGTAGCATCAATAGTGCCACTCTGTAAGGCGGTATAGATTTCGGATGCTGGCATGGTTGTTGGAGCCGCACCGGCCCGTTGCATAACTTCGCCCGCCAAGCCAGGTATACGCATAACGAGACCCTTGAGATCGTCTAGCGTATTGATTTCGACATTGAACCAACCACCCATCTGTACGCCCGAGTTGCCACAAGCCATTGGGATCACGTCAAATGGTTCATACAGTTCACGCCACAACTCCAACCCGCCACCATAAGCAATCCAAGCATTCATTTCCTGCGCCGTCATCCCGAAAGGGATCGTCGTGAATAGCACGGCTGCTGGTGCTTTACCCACCCAATAGTATGCCGCGCCGTGACCCATTTGCGCTGAGCCGTTTGATACCGCATCAAACACTTCGTCCGCAGGAACATACTCGTTTGCTCCGTAGACCTTAATCTTCAATCGGCCATTGGACATGGTATCTACCAATTCCGCGAATCGCTCAGGTGCGACTCCTATTGCGGGTAAATTTTTGGGCCAACTTGTAACCATCTTCCATTCAAAGACTTCCTCTGAAATAGCAGTAGACGGACTTTCACCAACTGAAGTAGTTTCTGATGTCTTACCACCAAGTGCGTAACCGACAGCCACCCCAATTGCACAAAAAAACACCGAAAGTACGATCACGAGCAAAGCGGCGTGCGTGGTACGCATCGAATTTTTATTTGTGTCTGTGTTCACCGTATTTACCTCCTATGATGTGTAAGTAACCGCAAGTCGTCTACAAATACGACTCTAAAGGGTAGCGCGTTGTTGATAACGAGACGGGAAGGAGCAGAGTTACTCTTGGACCAAAAATGGCGAACTTGCGAGAAACCATTTACGTGATCCGTCGCTAAATTCAATCTCCACTTGCTTGGAATCAGACTCTCCTCGGGTATTCATCACCCTTCCTGGACCGAGCTTCTTGTGAGTGATGCGAGAATTTCCGTAATACTGTGCAGTATTGTTCAAATAAATCGGAGAACGGACATACAAGTCATCGCACGTTAATGGTCGTTCCTTTTCATAGGGATTGTCGCCTACCCAAGATAGATATTGTGCGGGTATTTCACGAAGATACCGAGACGGTGTGCGTTTGGTCTCGCGTTGTTGGAAACTCGTCGCACGCGTGTCTGCGAAGGTGACGTACAGTCGTTGCATCGCGCGTGTGATACCTACATAGGCTAACCTTCGTTCCTCTTCCTCGCGATCGGGATCGTTCTTCACTAAATAATGTGGAAATAAGTCTTCCTCCAGTCCGGTTACGAAAACAACTGGAAATTCCAACCCTTTAGCGGAATGTAACGTCATTAGATTGATCGCGTCGTTATCGTCATTTCGATAGTCACCGGCATCAAGCGTAGCGCGATCTAAGAAATCTCGCAGGACGGAGTCCGAATCGACTTCCTCTTGATCGATGTCGGCATCGAAAGTAGCAAATTGCGCACATGCAATGAGGAGTTCATCCAAGTTTTCCGTTCGCATTCGCGCGAGTTCACCACTTTCGGACTCATGGAACGCGTACAGACCAGATGATCGAACAGCAACATTCGCGACGTCGGCTAATGATTTACCCTGACTTTGCTTGGTGAGTTTTTCAATCAATGCGATGAAAGTTCTTACAGCTCGGTCTGCGCGCGTAGGTAAGAGATTGTTTTCAAGTGTATGTTTTGCCGCGTCCCAGTTGGAGATGTTGTTCTGAGTAGCTGTTGTGCGTATTGTCTCTAGGGTTCGAGAACCAATACCTCGAGACGGTACGTTTACGACGCGCTCAAATGCCGCGTTTGCGTGCGGATTTTGAATCAATCGCATATACGCGAGTGCATTACGCACCTCCAAACGATCGTAAAACCGAGTACCGCCATGAATGATGAACAGCATGGCCCGCTGATTAAATATCTGTTCGATTATTCGCGACTGGGAGTTGTTGCGGTATAGCACTGCGACTTGGTTTGGTGAGTAACCTTTGGTCTCAAGGAGATGTTCACACGTTTGTGCAACGAAGTCGGCTTCGTCAAACCCGTTCGCAGCTTTGAAACCCTTAATCTTTTCCCCTTCGTCTGCTTGTGTCCACAACGTCTTTCCAAGTCTGGAAGGATTGTTCTTTATAACCGCGTTAGCTGCATTCAAGATAATTTGAGTGGAACGATAGTTTTGTTCCAATTTGATAGTCTGAACATTTGGGTATTCGCTCGCGAACCGCCGGATGTTCGTGATCTGTGCACCTCGCCAGCCGTAAATAGACTGGTCGTCATCGCCCACGACCATAACCCTATTCTGGGTTCCAGCGACCATTGTTAACCATGCATACTGAATGAGATTTGTATCTTGAAACTCATCGATCAAGATGTGCCGAAATCGAGATCGATATTGCTCCAAAATATCCTTGTGATTGAGCCATAACTCATGCGAACGCAACAGGAGGTCGCCGAAGTCTACCAGTCCGTGTTTTTCACAAATTTCTTGGTATTTGATGTATATTTGATACGGCGTTCGCTTACGAGCGTGAATCGTGTTTTCTAGATCCTGCGGACGCAACCCGTCGTCTTTCCAGCGATTGATGTACTGAGCCATCTCACGAGCATCGTTAGTGTGTTCCGTGAGTTCCATCTGGCGTATGATTCTTCTGACCATACGAATCTGATCATCAGCGTCGAGAATTTCAAAGTTCTCTGGTAGGCCAGCTTCCCGGTGATGCTGCCGCAATAGTCGATATGCCATGGAATGGAAGGTCCCAATCCACATCGACTTGACTGAAACATTGAGCAATTTCGCGGTACGTCGCTTCATTTCACCCGCTGCTTTGTTGGTGAATGTCATCGCCAGTATTTCGTGTGGGTTTACGTGGTAGTGGTCAATCAACCACGCCAATCTGTGTACGAGTACTCGCGTCTTTCCTGAGCCAGCACCCGCGAGCACCAGCAAATTAGAAATCGGAGCAGTAACTGCTTTCAGTTGTTCTTGGTTTAAGTCGCAAAGGATTGGGTTTTCAGCGGCTGCTGAATAGCTGGATAACGGGATTGTCAATGCGACTTTTCGATGGCAGAAGGGAAGGTAGGCGTTTACAAAAATTATACACGCTAGCCTCGCCGTAAATTCATTCCTTTCTTAAACAAAAACGATGGGTATTTGTCGTAAATTTTTTGCAAAATACTGTTAAAATAAACATATTAATGTCACTATTAAACAATGTTCGCTTTCGACCCAAAATCTCACACTGACTTACTGCCTTTCAGGGAGTGCTTAAAACCTTGGTGGGACAATAGACCGTCCGATGTGATAGGGTTGGCACTGTATGGATCGCGCGCGAAGAACTGTGCAGAACAATACAGTGATTGGGACATTGTCATTTTCACTAGCTCCGATAACCCTGATGAGGACGCAATTTGTCGCGACCTCCCACGAGTTTACGACAAAGCGCCAATCCATGCTCTCTGCGAATCAATAGCCACTGTGAAGTCGGAAGCCGAGTACGGGGGGAGCGTTATGTCTGCCATTGCAGAACAAGGTGTATCTCTGTTCGGGATGACCGTACCGTTCCAGGAGGATACCATTAAACACCCTAGTTACTCTTTGGCGGAAACACTATTTTCTTCCACACTGGAAGCGTTAAAGGGTTTCCTGTCCGAAGCAAACATTCGATTCCTGAAGAAAAAGTCTCGCGACAAAGACGCGACTACTCACTCTGCACACGCAGCAGAGTATCTTGTCAAATCGTTCATGTGCGTCCGGGGAATCAACTATTTCTACGTTCACGATGTGAAAGCGCTTTGTGCTCAAATTGAAGAGGAGATCCCCGACGATCCATTACTTAAACAATTTCAAGAATTGGACGGCTTTACCGCCAAAGGACATACCGGGCCGTACCGACTACTTCACCTTCCATCTGAATCGTTGGAAAAGACGACCGAGAGAATCTACAGAGTTTTAGCACTGCTCCCTCGACTAGCGATTGAAATCTTTGCTGGGCGCGATGCGCCAATGGACACTAAGAACACGATATCTGATAAGTTATTGGTTCTACAAAAAAGTACTAGTGAATTAGAGGATACTCAATTACAGAAACGATTTCAAAGCACTCTTAGTGAAATAACTGAGTTCTTCGAATAAGTGCACATATACTTGGGGTTCTATGCAAGCATTTGATTCAGCTCGCCACAACCACCTGTTACCAATTCGGGCATTACTCCAGAGTTGGTGGGACAATAGGCCCTCCGATGTTATAGGGTTGGCGCTCTATGGGTCGCGCGCGAAGAACTGCGCAGAACAATACAGTGATTGGGATATTGTCATTTTCACTAACTCCGAAAATCCGGATGAGGACGCAATTTGTCGGAATCTACCTCGAGACTATGCCGATGCTCCAATCCATGCGCTTTGTGAGTCCATAGAGTATGTGAAGTCTGAAGCTAAATATGGAGGCAGTCTCATGTCCGCGATTGCTGAGCAAGGCGTTTCACTGTTTGGCGCGACTGTACCGTTTGAGGAGGATACTATTAAACATCCCAGTTTTCCGCATGCACAATCATTATTTGGTTCGGCTATGGACGCACTATTACTTTTTCTTGTTGAAGCAAATGTTCGTTTTCGAGAGAAAAAAACCTTCGATAACACGGCTACTTCTTGTTCAGCAAATGCAGCAGAATATCTAGTGAAATCGTTCATGAGTGCCCGAGGAATCAACTATCTCCACACCCACAACGTAAAAAATCTTTGTACGCAATTTGCCGCTGAATTTCCAAATGACCCGCTGGTTAGCAAGCTTCGCAAGTTAGATGGTTTCACTACAAAAGGACACAAAGGACCGTACCGTTCACTGGTCCTCCCAATGGAGTCACTCAGAAAGACGACCGAAAGAGTACTCCGCGTCCTCGACCTCCTACCGATGCTTGCTTCAGAAATATTCTCCGAACCTAAAACTTCAAAGGAAATGTATGCCATCATAAATGGCAAATTGTCTGCGCTACAAGAGAGTACAACGAACTTAGTGGATCCGAAACTCAAACAACTGTTCCAGAAGTCATTAGACATGTTTTTTTCCCGTTTCAACTAAACCGTCGTTCCTGCGATCCTATGCAAGCCTTTGATTCAACGCACCATAGCCATCTCGCACCAATACATACTTTACTTAAGAATTGGTGGGACAGCAGACCGTCAGGCGTTGTTGGGCTCACACTCTACGGGTCGCGGGCAAAGAACTGTGCCGAACACCACAGTGATTGGGATATTGCAATTCTTACCCAAACGGAAAATTTTGACCCACAAGTGATTTGTCGTGAGCTTCCTCGCGCCTGCGAGAACGCCCCCATTCATGCGCTTTGCGAATCTATCGACACTGTGCGTGCAGAAGCAGAGTATGGGGGGAACGTTATGTCAGCAATCGTTCATCAGGGCATCGCACTGTTCGGAGAACCAATCCCCACAACGGAGAGCTTAGATATGAAACCTAGCTACATTGCTGCGGCAACATCAATCGTTGCAACTTTAGAAGCATTAGCTGCGTTCTTACTCGGGGCCAATGTCCGTCATTCAAAACGAAAAACTCACAATAATCATGCTACCGCGTACTCCGCGATGCGGCCGAACATCTAGTTAAGGGATTTCTAAGCATACGTGGAGTCAACTATCGATTCATACACGATGTAGCGGGCTTATGCGACCAACTCGAACAAGAGCGGCCAAAAGACTTAATCGTAAAAGAATTACGCAAATTGGATGGATTTACGACTCAAGCCCACAAAGGTCCGTATCAATCGATTCGCCGGCCCTTAGAAGCTCTGACCAAAACTACAGAAAGAGTGTGTAGAGTGCTCTCACTTCTCCCAGTTTTGGTAGCAGAGTGTTTCGAAGATGGTGAGCTTGACGAAGATATTCACGCAGAAATCTTGGATGTTCTAGTCATACTCCAAGAAAGCACTCGTGAGCTACAAGATCCTTCGTTGAAGCAAGAGTTTCAAAGATCGTTAAAGAAAATTGATTCAAGTCTCAAGTAAATTGAATTCGTAGCGTGCTCATGCAAGCATTTGACTCAACTCGCCACAACCACCTGTTACCGATTCGGTCTTTACTCCAGAGTTGGTGGGACAATAGACCCTCCGATGTTATAGGGTTGGCACTCTATGGGTCGCGCGCGAAGAACTTAGCAGAACAATACAGTGATTGGGATATTGTCATTCTTACAAGTTCCGACAATCCAGACGAGGACGCAATTTGTCGCAACCTACCTCAAGACTATGACGATGCTCCAATTCATGCGCTGTGTGAGTCTGTAGCTCAAATTGAGTCTGAGTCTCAGTACGGTGGCAGTGTATTGTCTGCTGTAGTTGAACAGGGAGTAGCTTTATTTGGAACGCCAATAAAACCGAGGAGTGAAAAGAAATTGAAACCTAACTATCCCTCTGCGGAATTGTTTTTAAGCAATGTACTAGGTGAAGTACACGGTTTTCTCAGTTATTCAAACTTTGTACGGGAAAACGGGCTCAAGCACCATAACGCCTCAACCAAACACTCCGCGGACGCTGCCGAGTTCCTTGTAAAGGGATTAATGAGTACAAGAGGAATTAACTACAAACAAATCCACAATGTGAAAGCTTTATGCGAACAGATTGAGCAAGTGTGCCCCGAAGATCCCATCATCGAAGAACTCATCAAGTTGGACGGCTTTACAACCAAGGCACATATTGGTACATATCATGTATTGTTCAATGCTATCGAACCAATCGAGCAGACAAACACGCGAATGCAAAACGTGCTCCTTCTACTACCGAAATTGACTGACGAGACTTTTGATAGTCGGAAACCTTCGGAGGAGCTAAAAAAACTACTTTCGATCACAATGTCCAACATTCACGCTTATGTCGATCACCTAACCGATTCCGAGATTCGGAAAGTAGCTCAACAAGCATTAGACAGAATCCACCACTATTTGTAGAGTTACGCGAACGATCGCATGCACGACCAAGTATGTGCGTTTAGATTGCGCTACAACGACCACCTATTACAATCACGACAAAGACATGTAAGAGAAAACTTGACCGAAGCCAGAAAAGCAAAGCACAGTATGATTGAGCAACTCTTGGTTGACTCAAACTTGACATTTGTACGCAGAGTAATCGGTGTGCAAATCCTCGTGAGCATCGGTTTGATTCTTCTATTTAAAACCGGTTTTTCGGTATCTTGGACATGGTGTGGATCGATATGCGGAATATTTTCGTAGCGATACTTTTGCAAGTAATGTACTACCGGCGCGAGAAAAACGCGATCGTGGCGAGAGTTCAACATCAACACACTGCTTCTACTACAAAGATAGAAGATTGGTCCGCTTCCACTTAATTTCGTCAGCCTAGATCAGGCACAACAATCGTCGCAAACTCTGCGTACGACGCGGGACGAAAGCTTGTGCCTGAGCAACCCGACAAAACAACGATACAACCTGCAGCAATTAGTAGCAACCGCAAATCTACGATCGCACCGTTTCAACCGATTCAAGATCTTGTTCGTTTGGAGCCCAATATAGTTCCCTCAAGTGTTCAAGAGACATTCCAGATCTTTGTGAAATCCAGTCCAAGTGCTCTGCTAGCACGACAGAATTTCTCCAAGCCACATTCTGTTGCACGGACGTAAGATCGTACTCGTGAATTTCTCCCTCTCTAGTCGCAAGTAGAGTATTTCGACTTGTTAGTAACAGGGCATCGATGTGTTTAGTCGTTATGTCGATGAGCTTATACGTACCGTCAGCTCCGAGTAGAAGAATAGCATCTTGGCAGGGGTTCCATTGACACCAATGTCCCCAGCCGCTTAGCACGGCAATTGACGCGGGTGCTCGTTCTACGTTGAAATTCCCCTTGTCATTAAGCCAATGCGAAGTCGATCGAAAGTTTGCAGGTAGATCGAAATACCACCAATTCTTCAATGTTCCATCGAATCGCCACTGAAAGAGAGCGTACCTTGGGTAGAGCTTATCGTTAAATAAGAACTCACTGTCGTGATCTAACACAACCCTATTAACAAGTGCTGGAATTTCATGGTAAGTCAATGAGTAGAATTTTGGAATTTCGTCACTGAGTTTTCCGGTTAATTCTCCTGTAAGCGTCTCTTCAATGGTATAAACTACTTGTTTGTACCTCTGTAAATCGAGTTTTCGACCTTCTGGCGAAACGTTGTCAATATCGTGAATGTTTATCCGTGGGTAGTCCGCTAAAACAATCACACTTTGCCTACCCGATGAGGAGTCTCCCACGACAAATACTACGGGATAAAACGGTACTTCTAACGTTCGTAAGGTATCGTTGGTGAGATCTAGAAACGCGAGAAAGTTTGTTCTATTCGCGCGCTCGCACGGAATAACAACGACGAAAGTACCATCACCAGACAGATTGACTACTGGTCGGCCTTTAAACGGGTACGCAGGGGACCTACTACAACTATAGGTGTATGTTGGTGTCGTAGCTCCAAATTTATATATGTGATAGTCGCGGGTATACCAATCTTCGGTTTCGCTCTTAACCGGATGAGCCTCTGCATAGATCCATGAGGTTTCGTGTGTTTGAAGAATTGCAACGTCGAGGTAGGTCTTTGAAAACAAAGCCGATTCTGAAACTTCCCATTGAGCATCAAAAATCAATGAGCCGGTAGTAGTTACTGCACCGATTCGTTGATCTGAAAACTCAATGAGATCCTGTATCGTCGAAGTTATAAGAGGAGCATGCTTTGGATTGCCTAAATCGGGTTCGAAAATTGGTACAGACGTGCTAGGATCGCCGAAACCCCGAAAGTTTGCGACGATATTAGCAACACAGCCGGTCAGAAAACAAACACAAAAAAACGCCAACAGAAAACTACTACATGCGCGGAATCTGTGCGAACGTTTCAATCTAGTCATTGGAGATTTAAAAATGAGGTTTAATGAACAAGGTTTCAAATACCAATCGATGCTCTAGACCTCGCGGCTAGTAATAACGGAATGGACCACACACTCCTTGTAATTCTATCCTCAAATTACGCTCAAATCACGACACTCTGCGACACGATTATTCTTTCTCAAAATACAGGGAATGATCCACGAAAGAGATTTCTTCGGGCTGCCGGTGAATAGCCGAGATTATTCCAGAATTTCTCCTCGTCCTACCTGCTACATATTTGAAACCGGGTCCTGACGTATTCTCATCGCACTGTAAACATGGATTTAGATTCCCTTGTTCGTCGGTGTGAGATAAATCCATTTTGCCCCGAAGTACGTTCCAAAACCCATAGTGTTTGATACAGATTGATTTGCAATGGTCGGTCGTGTGGAGGATGTTGTACGTCCATGTTTCGGCGCAAGGTTCATCAAATCCTACATCGTTCATTAAGCAAGTTTTGATTTTTTTTGCATTCCGTTTGCGCCCACACGATCTGACTACTGTTGTTAGATCACGATTTTTGAGGTAGATGGCTAGATTGCTAAGCGAAGAACAGGTCCCACAATGACCTTTATGAGTTACCAAAAAATCTGCAGCCTGTGCTTCGTTAATACTAGAAAAGGTCTCTAACTGATACTCTTTCAAAGAGTCGTGTTCAAACCTAAGAGCACACACATCCGTATTGGTTTCTACTGTACTGAACCATCTCACCACCGATTCCTGACCTCGAAATACGAACGTGCTTTTTTCTCGTTTAGTTCATATAGCTCCACAGTGTTCGGAATTGGATATTTGAGCTCTGTTACGTTTTCGAAAAACTGTTTATAGCGTGGGGTATATGGGTCTAAGGTGATAAATTCCTTTGTTCGCCAACGCGGTCTTGGGGCGATCACAAGATTCAATCGCTCGTGAGTCAAGTCTCCATTGATCAGTTCGGTGCTTTTTAACCGCTGCATCAGTTCGTACAACACTGTTGCAGCCTCCTGTGAAGCTAGCTTTAGCACGGGACTCTCCGCGGAGACATTCAAGTTGTGTGGACGAGTAAATAAGAACAGAATGGCCAGTGCTACAACGAATATGACGCGGTAGAATCGATTGAAATTGTCCATTTGTAGAGTTGATCCTAGCTAGTTTAAGCTCATATGCCACGCGAGTATCTGTATACGTCTTTCACGATTGAACTGTTGCAAAGATTTCGTCGATCACTAAGGTAAACAGTATCGTTCCGAATACTCAACAACACCCAGTCTCAATCTTCTGACCAGCCAGTATTCGGTAGTGGCTCAGTTTGAAATTTGAGCCATTTCGGAGCCAGGCATAAACGCCGAGCCCGCTCGCTTCATGGAAGACTGCTGCATACTCCAAAGCAATCCAAGAAAGCTCCGAGCACCCAGTCTAACGTCCTCTCGACGATTATCGAAGATGTACCTCATCTCCGTAAGTTGGTAGATTCCCTCTG